>CAZOVT010000008.1:26748-49861 GCA_964583565.1 uncultured Coxiellaceae bacterium | reverse complement strand
CCGCCATCCCGGTTGCGGCATAAGATACCCGGATATCACCCGTGCGTTCGGGCTGCATCGTAACGGGAATGTCTTTGCCGCCAGCTTCTTTAATATAATCAATTAGTTGCAATAGTGTTTCGGGTTGGCCAGTCGCCACATTCAATACCCCGGCATACTCGCTGTCGAGCGCCATGACATTCGCTCTGGCGATGTCAGATACATGAATAAAGTCACGCGACTGCTGCCCATCACCAAACACGGTCAACGCCTCACCACGCTGATAAAGGTCCAGATAGCGGCTGATCACCCCGGAATAGGGCGATTTGGGGTCCTGACGCGGGCCGTATACATTGAAATAACGCAAGGCGAGGCTGGGGATAGCATGCAGCCGGGCATACAAACCGGCGTATTGCTCGGTATCAAGTTTCTGCTGCGCATAAGGAGACAATGGTACGCTGTTAAGCGGCTCATCATCACGGCACGGCAACACTTGCGCATCGCCATAAACAGCCGCGCTGGAAGCAAAGACAAGGCGGATAGGCCGGCCTGCTTTGCGCACCGCTTCCAATACATGCAATAAACCTTGCGTATTCACCTGAAACGTATAAATCGGATTTTCAATGGAAAGAGGCACAGAGGCAATGGCAGCTAAATGCAGGACAGCATCGACCCCCTTGACCAGACTTTCCAGTAAGGGGTACTCCAGTACATCGCCTTCAATAACATCCAGATCTGGCTGGCGCATGTTGAGGTTTTCCAGACGCCCGGAACTAAGGTTATCCAGTACGATCACCTGACGCCCCTGCCGCAGCAACAAATCTGCCGTATGCGATCCAATAAAACCAGCGCCGCCAGTAATCAGTATACGTTCAGGCCGCTTCATTCTGTCACAACCCCAGCCATAGGCAGTGGGAATCTGGTGCGGTAAAGACTGATGATCAAATAAAACAGGATATACACCAGCGAAATACTCGCGAGCCAGTAATTAGTGGCAGGATATAGCCACAGCAGCCAGATCGATACCGCACCCCACAAAATAGTGCTGGCACCCATACCGATACGCAGATAGCGGTTTGCCGACAAATAATCCAGCCGGGTAGGGTAAACATATTTAATCGGTACAAAACTCAAGACAGCCAGCGTCAGCAACATAACAACGTTAGCAGCGCTGCTCATCTGCCAGAAATACAGATAAAAAACAGCGATATTCCAGTAGCTGGGAAACCCTTTGAAAAAATGATCATACGTCTTGGCATCCACTTGTGTAAATTGATAGGCAGATGCGAGCGTTATCACAAAAACACACGGTACACGCCAATGCGGCGGCAGCACATCACTCACTAACAGAAAAAAACAGGGCACCAGCGTATAAGTAAAGAAATCAACAATGTTATCCAGCAACGCGCCGTCAACACTCGGCAGCACTGTCTTGACATCACATGCCCGCGCAAACATGCCGTCAATTGCATCGATAATAATAGCGATGCAAACCAGCCAGAGCGCTTCGATAAAATGATGCTGGTGTATGGCATACAACGCTAATAATCCGACAAACGCACCACTTGCTGTAAACGCGTGAATTGCCCAGCCTGTTATCTGTTTTTTTAATCTGTTATTTATCAATACCACCACTCCTCTCTTGTTTTAAGGCAATCCTGCCCCCGCTAATCCTGACAATACCGAGCCCAACATCACGCCCATGCGAACCTCGGCCAGGTAAAATTCCTGATTAAACGAAAGCGTACCAAGAAACAAACTCATAGTAAAACCAATGCCGCAAAGCAATGAAACGCCATATAACGCAAACCAGGACGTGTTTTGCGGCAGCGTTGCCCAGTTAAACAGCCTGGCAATGCAGACAGCGCCAATTATACCTATCTGCTTGCCAAAAAAGAGCCCCAGAATAATGCCCAGCACTACCCCATCCAGCAGCTGCCCCGCATGTATGCCTGTAAGCGAAAAACCAGCATTTGCCAATGCAAACAGGGGCATAATCAAATACGCCACCCAGGGATGCAAATGTGCCTCCAGCTTGTGTACATACGATTTGCTGCGATCTGCGCTAATCGGCACCAGCAAGGCCAAAATGACGCCGGCTATCGTAGGATGCAGCCCTGCAAGAAGAATACTGACCCACAATAAAACGCCTATCATTAAATTAGGCAGCAACTTGTAGGTGGCACTTTTGCGCATCAGAATCAGTACGCCAATCAGCACCAGTGTCATCCCCAGCCATGCCCATGAGATACCGTGCGAATAAAACAGCGCGATAATGATAATTGCGCCAATATCATCAAAGATCGCTAACGCTAACAGAAACAACTTGAGACCTGACGGCACCCTGCGCCCAAATAGCGACAACACACCCACTGCAAATGCTATATCTGTTGCCACCGGCGTTGCCCAGCCGCGGATAGTGTCCGGATTATCTATGTTTATCCATACGTAAATCAGGGCTGGCACTAACATACCGCCTACTGCCGCAAAAGCGGGCAGCATGACTTGCGACAAGGAGGATAATGGGCCGTCAAAAAAACCCCGTTTGAGCTCAAGACCAACGAGCAGAAAGAAAAACGCCATCAGCCCGTTATTGATAAAAAATAAAAAATTCCCCTTGAATGTCTGATGCAGGTAGGCCAGCGGCGAATTAGCCCAGATCATCGACACAACGGCCATCACTAATAAAATGATGCCGCTGGATGATTCCAGCTTGAGAAATTGTTGTACACGTCGTATAGACATAAGCGATCCGTCAACTAAGAGATTGTCTGTATTTTAAATAACCCATCTAAAAAAATAGCTTTTGCAGCAATTTCGGTCAGGAAAAGCTACCCTATTATTTCCACGCTCCAAACAGCACATTCTTGTGCTTTAGGATGGCATCCATGCCATCCAGTCGCGCTACAATAATAGGGTAGCTTTTCCTGACCGAAATTGCCGAGCTGTTAAGCTGGTCAGAGCAAATATAAACCAATTTTACCTCCGTACACTATTGTCTTTCTGACCTTTATGCAATAAATTCATCAACACTGGTTATGGTATAACACGTTGGGTTTATAGTATGAGATTGGCCTCTCACTTAAGGAGCTCGTGAATGCAGATTCCACAAATGTCGGATATTGCCCTGGAAGGAAAACGGATTTTAATTCGGGAAGATTTCAATGTTCCTCTTAAAAATGGAGCTATCACGAGTGATTTACGTATTCGTGCTGCATTGCCCACGATCAGGCAGGCACTGAAGGCTGGCGGCAAAGTCATGCTCATGTCACATCTGGGCAGACCGGCTGAAGGCTCTTTTGATGAAACATTTTCTTTAGCGCCCGTCGCCAGACGTCTTTCTGAGCTCTTGAAAGTAGAAGTGCCTCTCATCCACCGCTGGGTTGATGGGTTCAATATAGGCGATGCCTCTATCGTCATGCTGGAAAATGTCCGTTTCAATCATGGCGAAACGAATAATAATGTCGAACTGGCAAAAAAAATGGCCTCTCTCTGTGATGTATTCGTCATGGATGCCTTTGCAACCTCCCACCGGATAGAATCCTCTACCTGCGGCGTCCTGAAATATGCAAAAGAAGTCTGTTTCGGCCCGTTGCTGATGTCTGAACTGGAAGCCCTGAGCAAAATCATGGATAAGCCTGCACGTCCGGTAGTCGCTATCATTGGCGGATCTAAAGTCTCGACCAAGCTTGCCCTGCTAGACTCCCTCGCCAAAAAAGTAGACTCCCTCATTATCGGCGGCGGCATTGCCAATACCTTTCTTGCCGCAGAGGGTTACACAGTCGGTAAATCACTCTATGAACCTGATTTAATTGATGAAGCAGAACGTTTAACCATCGAAGCAAAGCAGCGTAAAGCCGAAATTCCCCTGCCCATCGATGTCGTGGTAGCAGAACGCTTTTCCGATGAAGTAGATGCCCAGGTACGCCTGATCTCACAAATTGACGACAATGAGAAAATTTTTGATATGGGACCTGACACCATCAAACAGCTCACCGCCATTATCAAAAAAGCAAAAACTATTTTGTGGAATGGCCCCATTGGCGCTTTCGAGGTCGAGGCTTTTTCCAAAGGAACCCAGGCTGTCGCCAAAGCGATTGCTGAAAGTAAAGCATTTAAAGTTGCTGGTGGAGGTGATACACTCGCAGCGATAGAAAAATACAACATTAGCGACAAAATTGATTATATATCAACAGGCGGCGGTGCCTTTCTCACGATACTGGAAGGCAAAACCTTACCTATTATCGCTGCTCTTGAAGAGCGCCAAACTAAAAAAGAAAAGGTTGCATGAACTATCTTCGTCGAACCAAAATCGTTGTGACACTCGGCCCCTCACTTGATGATCCTGTCATGCTCGAAAAAGTCATACTCGCCGGCGCGGTTATATTCCGCGCCAATTTTTCACACGGCGATATCAGCATGCATGAAAACCGCATTAATCAGGTCAGGGAAATTGGTAAACGGCATGGAAAGACAGTTGCAATCATGGTGGATTTGCAAGGGCCTAAAATTCGAATTGGCCGCTTTAAAGATAAAAAAATCACACTCACTGAAAACCAGAAATTTATTCTGGACACCGAATTAAATGAAAACGCAGGCACCGTAGAAACTGTCTCGCTGGCGTATAAAAACCTGCCGCGTGATGTGAGTGTCAACGATACACTATTGCTGGACGATGGCCGTCTTGTCTTCAAGGTCATTAAAGTAACACCCACTCAAATCGAATGTAATGTCCTGGTTGGCGGTACGCTGTCAGATAATAAAGGTATCAACCGGCTGGGCGGTGGTTTATCTGCGTCAGCCTTGACTGAAAAAGACCGCATCGATATGAAAGAAGCGATCCGCCTGCAGGCAGATTACATCGCCGTTTCTTTTCCTCGTGATGCAGACGATATCAAAGAAGCACGTATTCTGCTGAAGGCCGCTGGCGGCAATCCGAATATTATCGCCAAAATTGAACGTGCTGAAGCAATTACAAATATTGAAAGCATTATTCAGGCGGCTGATGCTGTGATGGTTGCGCGCGGTGATTTGGGTGTTGAAATTGGTGATGCTGAATTACCCGGCATGCAAAAAAAGATTATCAAAATTGCGCGTATTTTTAATAAGCCCGTCATTACAGCGACACAAATGCTGGAAACCATGACGCAGAACACTATTCCAACCCGGGCGGAAGTCTCCGATGTGGCAAATGCTGTATTAGACGGCACTGACGCGGTCATGCTGTCAGGTGAAACCGCTGTTGGTCTTTATCCGGATAAAGCCGTGGCCGCCATGGATAGGATCTGCTTCAGCGCTGAAAAACATCGCAGCGGCAAGTCCATGCGTCACATTAAAGATGTGCAATTAAAATATGTCGATGAAGCTATTGCTATCGCAACGATGTATACAGCTAATCATCTTGATATAAAAGCCATCATCGCTTTAACAGAATCAGGCACCACACCGCTATTGATGTCGCGGGTCAATTCCAACATTCCCATTTATGGCATGAGCCGGCACGAAGGTACCTTACGGCGCATGGCATTATATCGCGGTGTTTATCCTATCCCGTTTGATGCGACGCATATCGACAGACGCATACTGAATCAGTCCGCCATCGCAGAATTAAAAAACCGCGGCATTCTGGATAACGGCGATTTAGTGATTATTACCAAGGGCGACTTGATTGGTGTACATGGCAGAACCAACTCACTCAAAATTGTGACCGTGAGCGATTTGCCTATCCATACTTAAATCAAGCACAAACTTATTAAATAAATACACACAAACAGGCCTGCTTATGCATTCTCATACACTATCACCACCACCATCACCCTCCGCAGAAGAAAATGCATTAGCAGCAATCGAAATCGTTGGTCCGCGCAACTATCGTGTAACCGGCCTGCCATCAGGCCAACCGTTGTATTTTTTTGTGCTTGGCTGTCAGGGTGAGGAAGGCGAGCGGCAACGCTCTGTCGCCAGACTGATGAATGAACAGGCAGCAAAGAAACAGCCTGCCTTTTTACTGTTTTTAGGCGACAACATCTACGGCGGCGCAGTTGAATCGCTGCAAGATCCACGCTTCAGCGTCCGGTTTCATGACGTTTACTGTTTGCCTCGTTTGCGGGACGTGCCAGGTATTCTTATTTTGGGTAATCACGATGCCAATCTGGAAAATTTTACTTATCACCCAAACAGATTTTTCTCGCTGCCCGGAATCAATCTGGTGATGTCAGCCTACAAAACCGGCAAAGCTGTCGAGAAATATGAAGTTGGCCATACTTATTTACATGCGGCGCCCGAGCTTTACCAGCAAGACACCCTGCCTATCGATACGCTGCCTAAATGGGGTATGCCATATTACTTTTGCTCCTATCATTTTGTTGAAGCCAATACACAGCTTTTTTGCCTGAATTCAAACTCCTTTGTTTTTGACTGTATTCAGCACTGGTCAGCAACAAGCGCTGGTAGTAGCAGCACTGCTGCGACACCGAATCAAGCCGCCTGGTTTACACAGGCATTTCAAGCTGCCAAAGCAGCAGGTCTTGCAACACTGGTGGCCATGCATAACCCATCACTGACATCATCCAAACGCGCTCTTCCCAACAAATATGACGCGCATTTATATTTGTCTGCAAAACAAATTCAACAAATGAATTATTTGTTAAAGCACATTGCAGCAGATAGTTGTTCGCCTGAACTGATAAATAATATATTTAATGAAACCGATGCAAACATTAATGCTGCTGTTGCAAGCGAAGAAACAAATGGTAATTACGCCGCCATGCAGCACGCCTGTTTTCAGCTTCTCAATATTCGCCCGGCTGCACAAATGCATGCGCACGATCATGCGCTGGTTTACAACCGCACACCCGGCATGTGCCAAATCATTTCCGGTGCGGGAGGCAGCACCAATCTCATGTCAAAAGCGACCAAAAAAAATGATGATACCATAGGTTGTTTTTTAAATGAGCCGGGATTTGTTGCCGTCACTTGCGATGCAGCAGGCGCTCATCCTGCAATTATATCCGAGTTTCACACAACAAAAGGCCATTACCGTCTATTCACTAATGATAGTCATGAGCCAGTCATATCAAGAGATCCCGCTTCCACCGTCGCAGCAGCAGAAACAGAAACACTTATACCAAGATCATTGCGCTTTAGTTGAATGCCATACAGACACTTACCAGCGGAGAGACTCTCAGACAGCTGCCCGTTATCGGTGCGCTATTAACAGGGCCAACTGGTGCTTTAACATTTGTCATAATCGCATTCAATTGCAGGGATGCCGTTTGATCAACAACTGGCGGCTGATATTCGACCGGGAAAACAATGCCATTTATGTCAGGCACCGATGGAACTGGCGGTGTTGGTATTACATCTGGCGTGATATTTGCCGTTAATCCTGTTGGCTGAGTCAATACATAGTTATGTGCATTAGCACCGGTTAATCCAAGATTGCTAACAATAACCAGAATACCGTTTCCAACCTCTGCACTAACAAAGTTAGCGATATAATTAGCCGGGTTGACTAGCACTGAACCATCACCTGCATAAATGCCACTGACGATAGCTGATGCGGTATTCAGCGTTGCTGCTGTATTACCATCAAATACCTTATTGTTTGCTGTCACGCCTGTCACCGTTGCTGTTGCTGGTGTAATCGTACCAATTTCGGCACTTGTGCTTGTCGATGCTAATTGATAGTTGCTAGCCGATGCGCCGCTGATCGCCAGACCATCTACTGTAACGAGCTTATCAGTGCCCACATCTTTTGTATTATAGGTGCCAATGACTGGATTATTCAGGTTCACTGTGTCGCCATCCAGCACACCTGTTAATGCGTAGTTGCCAGATGATAGTGTTGCTAATAATGTTGCATCATAAACTTTAGAAACCGTACTGGTCAGGCTTGCTGTCAAGGTAGCTGGCGTGATATTTAAAACAGGTGTGCCAAGATAACCAACCGGTGCATCATAATTACCTGCTGCGGAACCTGTTAATGGGCCAAATGTTGCCGAGGTGAATGCATATGGGCCGCCAAGTACTGTTTCGCCTGCCACGCGTGTATAAGAAGCCAGTGCCATTGCGATTGCACCAGTATCATTAATGCTCACTGTTCCATTCCAGGTATTAACCAGTGGATTATTGATAACATTGCCTAATGCGACATTAATACTTGATGCCAGTGGGTCACTTGTTCCATACACCTTGCTTTGATCGGGAATGGTTGCTGTCAACACATTGGTTTTGTTAATTGTCAGAATTGGACTGCCAGTTAATGTACCAGCACTGCTGTAGTTTGATGCTGCTGAACCTGAGAGGTTAAAGCTGCTTGCTGTAATAGCATAATTACCAACATTTTCACCGGCAGCTCGAGTTAAGCCAGACAAGGTGCCAGATACATTACCTGTGTCATCAATACTGGTATTGCCATTCCAGGTTACAACAATCGGATTATTGATGACGCCACTTAGCGTCACACCGATGCCAGCAATGCTCGGATCATCTGTACCATACACTTTATTTTGATCCGCAATTGAGCCACTCAGTGTAGCCTGGCTAATTGTCAGGAATGGTGAACCAGTCAAGATTGGTGTGACATAATTGCTGCTGGCTGCACTCAGTGTGCTGCTAGTGATGTTGTAGTTGCCAACATTTTCACCGGCTTGACGGGTCAGGCTGGTGACATTACTCGTTAAGGCGCTGTCATCTACATCTACATTGCCATTCCATGTTGCAACGGTACGGTCAATCAAGCCAGTCAAGGTGACACCAATACCAGACAGACCTGGATCATCTGCGCCGTATACTTTATTTTGGTTTGCAATTGAACCCGTCAAGCTGGCCTGACTGATTGTTAACGTTGGTGCGCCTGTTAAGGTTGGAGCGCTATAGTTTCCTGAAGCTGCACTCAACGTAGCAGCTGTGATATTACGAGAACCAACATCTTCACCTACTTGACGGGTCAGGCTGGTGACATTACTGGTTAAGGCACTATCATCCACATCCACATTGCCATTCCATGTTGAAACGGTACGGTCAATCAAACCAGTCAACGTAACACCAATGCCGCTCAAACCTGGGTCATCTGCGCCATACACTGTATTTTGATTCGCAATCGAACCCGTCAAGCTGGCCTGACTGATTGTTAAGGTTGGTGTGCCCGTCAAGGTTGGAGCACTATAGTTTCCTGACGCTGCGCTGAAGGTAGCTGCTGTGATATTAAGGGAACCGACATTTTCACCCACTTGACGTGTCAGGCTGGTCACATTACTCGTTAATGCACTGTCATCCACATCCACATTGCCATTCCATGTTGCAACGGTACGATCAATCAATCCAGTCAACGTAACACCAATGCCGCTCAAACCTGGGTCATCTGCGCCATACACTTTATTTTGATCACCAATAGCACCCGTCAAGCTGGCTTGGCTAATCGTTAAGGTTGGTGTGCCTGTCAAGGTTGGAGCGCTGTAGTTAGCGCTTGCTGCTGAGAATGTGCCACTCGTGATATTGCGTACACCGACATCTTCACCTGCTTGTCGTGCCAGACTGGTGATATTGCTGGTTAAGGCACTGTCATCCACATCAACATTACCATTCCATGTTGCAACGGTACGATCAATCAATCCAGTCAAGGTGACACCAATACCGCTCAGACTTGGGTCATCTGCGCCGTATACTTTATTCTGGTCAGCAATCGAGGCTGTCAGACTTGCCTGACTGATCGTCAGGAATGGTGAGCCTGTCAATGTTGGCGTGACATAATTGCTGCTGGCTGCACTCAGTGTGCTGCTAGTGATGTTGTAGTTGCCAACATTTTCACCGGCTTGACGGGTCAGGCTGGTGACATTACTCGTTAAGGCGCTGTCATCTACATCTACATTGCCATTCCATGTTGCAACGGTACGGTCAATCAAGCCAGTCAAGGTGACACCAATACCACTCAGACTTGGGTCATCTGCACCGTATACTTTATCCTGATTAGCGATTGAACCAGTGAGGCTGGCTTGGCTAATCGTCAAGGTTGGCGAACCTGTCAAGCTGCCAGTACTGCTATAGTTTCCTGCAGCAGAACCTGACAAATTAAAGCTGCTCGCAGTAATATTATAGATACCAACATCTTCACCAACTGCCCGCGTTAATCCAGACAAGGTACCTGATACATTACCTGTATCGTCAATGCTGGTATTGCCATTCCAGGTTGCAACAATCGGATTATCAATAATGCCGCTTAATGTCACGCCAATGCCTGAAATAGTTGGGTCATCTACGCCGTACA
Source organism: uncultured Coxiellaceae bacterium (assembly GCA_964583565.1). Classification (GTDB taxonomy): domain Bacteria; phylum Pseudomonadota; class Gammaproteobacteria; order DSM-16500; family DSM-16500; genus Aquicella. The sequence continues at coordinate 39,615 of CAZOVT010000008.1, read as the reverse complement.
CTTTATTTTGGTTGTCAATCGAACCACTCAAGCTAGCCTGACTAATTGTCAGGAATGGTGAACCTGTCAATGTTGGCGTGACGTAGTTGCCGCTGGCTGCGCTCAGTGTGCTGCTGGTGATGTTGTAGTTACCAACATTTTCACCCACTTGACGTGTCAGGCTGGTCACATTACTGGTTAATGCACTGTCATCTACATCCACGTTGCCATTCCACGTTGCAACGGTGCGGTCAATTAAACCACTCAGGGTGACACCAATACCACTCAGAGTTGGGTCATCTGCACCGTATACTTTATTTTGATTTGCGATTGAACCCGTCAAGCTGGCTTGATCAATTGTTAAGATTGGTGTGCCTGTCAGTGTTGGTGCGCTATAGTTTCCTGACGCTGCGCTGAAGGTAGCCGCTGTGATATTACGAGAACCAACATCTTCACCAACTTGTCGTGTCAGGCTGGTAACGCTGCTAGTTAATGCACTGTCATCAATTGCAACATTGCCATTCCACGTGACAACAGCTGGATTATCAATTAAACCACCAAGTGTGACACCCATACTGCCAAGACCTGGGTCATCTGCACCATACACTTTATCCTGATTAGCGATTGAACCAGTGAGGCTAGCCTGACTAATTGTTAAGGTTGGTGCACCTGTCAAAGTTGGTGCGCTATAGTTTCCTGACGCTGCGCTGAAGGTGGCTGCCGTGATATTACGAGAACCAACATCTTCACCGATTTGTCTTGCCAGACTGGTGACACTGCTGGTTAATGCACTGTCATCTACATCAACGTTGCCATTCCATGTTGCAACGGTGCGGTCAATCAAGCCACTCAAGGTAACGCCTATGCTGCCAAGACTTGGGTCATCTGCGCCGTATACTTTATCCTGATTAGCGATTGAACCCGTGAGACTGGCCTGACTGATCGTGAGAGTTGGTGTGCCTGTTAATCCTGATGGTGCTGCATAATTGCCTGCTGCAGAACCTGTCAATGAGTTGAATGTTGCACCTGTAATATTATAGGGGCCGCCTGACACCGTTTCGCCAGCTTGACGTGCCAGAGAAGCAAGTGTTGCTTCTACATTACCGATATCATTAATAGGCGTCACATTACCATTAATGTCAGTGACGCTTGTATTCACTACATTACCTACCGTCACGCCAATACCTGATAGTGATGGGTCATCTGCACCATAAACTTTTGACTGATTAGAAATGGAGCCTGTCAATGAACGAGGTGTAATCGTAAATGGATTTGCTGATCCAGCAAACGTGATCGCATAATTATTTCCGCTGTTTCCATCAGAAATCGTCAGCGTATTTTGTGTAAAGTTATAAGAACCTACATTTTCGCCGCTCACACGACCCATTGCTCCACTCAGGCTATCTGTGTCAAACAACGTACCCGATGTAACACCATACGCTGTTGCTGCAGAGCCAGGATCGTTATTCCCATAAATTTTGGTTTGTCCTGCATTAGAGCTAATCGTAATAGGCGCAGCAGTGATTATACCAATATTCGCATCTGCCGTAGTAGAAGCCAGTTGATAACCATAAACCGTTACCGCACCATTAGTCGCGCTATCAATTGCAATGCCGCTCACCGAAACATTTTTACCTGTGCCGACATTTTTATTGTTATACACACCAGACGCTGGATTATTCAACGTCACCGTGTCGCCATCTACCGCACCAGCAGCCAGGTAATTTGCGCCCGTCAATGCAGCAACGGCCGTGCCATCATAAGTACGGCTAACTGTACCCGTTAAAGTAGGCGTAATACTCGGCGCCAAGGTATAAAGAAAACCACTGCCAGAGCCTAATACAGAAGTCACGCCATACGTTGCATTATATTGTTTAAAGTTATGTACTAGTCCACCGCGATTATCACTGGCGGGATTACCAGACCAGACGAGGAACCGGCCTGATCCTGGATTCAAAGCCGAAGCACCGGCATTATTCGTAAAGATATCAGCGGCAATCACAATCGCATTACCTGAATTGGTTGATGCAATAGACGAACCCGAACTCAACGTGAATGTTCCTGATCCAGCATCTGCTGTGATGGCCGCTGAACCTGAATTAACTGCAACACCCGAATTAAGCGTGATGCCTGTGCTATTCATATTGATAGCGCCGTTATTACTCGACAAATTACCTGCCAAGGTTAATAACCCGCCTGAGTTTAGTGTCAATACACCAGACCCAACAGAAGAAGCAGCTAACGTTAATGCATTTGTATCTGACAGCGTCACTGCATTTGCACCGCTATTACTTAATGCAACACTACCAACAAAATCATTGCTTGCATTATTCAGGGTAATCGCATTCGCACCAGCAGTGAAACTAGAAGTACCTGCTATTGATAACGCACCAGTTTGTGCTATCGCACCATTTGTCGTGACATTTAACGAAGCACCACCTGACAGTGTCGTTACAGGCAATGAGAGTGCTGCATTACTCAACGCGATCGTTAGATTGGAACTACCCGTGATGGAACCGCCCATAATCATGGTGCCGCTGCCACTGCCGCCAATCGTCGTTGCACTTCCTAATACAATTGGATTATTGAGCGTGATGTTTGAGCCGCTAAATACCAACGCACCCGCTCCAGCTGGACCTTGTCCATTTAAAGTAAGCGTACTCGCATTACTCAAGGTGTTACTACTGAAAGTTAAATTCAACGCCGCATTGGTATTCACACTCGTGTCACCTGAACCACCCAGTGCATCCACATTACTGGCTGTCAAAATGCCGCGGTTAATCAGTGTCGCGCCGCTATATAAATTCGCGCCAGACAAGATCAGCGTACCTGCGCCTGTTTTCATTAACATACCTGTCGTATTGGTACTAGCACCGCTTATCGTCAGACTGGCTGCGGCATTAGACACTTCAATGGCGCCTAAGCTTCCAGCAGTCAGGGTAAAATTACGATTCGTACTAACACTGGCACCTGTATAACGCAACATGCCGTTATTCAATACCAGATTAGCCGCGGCGGTACTTGAACTACCAATACTGCTCGCCGTGCCGCCATTTGCCAGTATTGCAGCGCTTAATATACCTCCACTAATCGTTGTTGAACCTGTGTATGTATTGGCGCGTGTCAATTCGACTGTGCCAGCCGTTGTCTTTGTTAATGAAGCAGCGCCTCCCAGAATCGCGCTAACCGTACCATTTTGCACATTATAGGATGTACCCGTTAAGACACCCGTGCCACCTGTAATTGTTCCATCGATCAGTGTCACCGCACCGACGGTATCAGAAAAATTCCCCATATTGTAAGTGCCGCCATTGACTGTCAAACCACCTGAACTCAATGCATTAGCAACACCTGCCGTCATGGTACCTTCCAGGACGCTTGTTAAACCTGTATAGGATTTCGCACCGGTGAAGGTTAAACCACCACTGCCCAGCTTCATCAATGCACCTGAGGTATTGGCACTTGATCCACTCATCGTCAATGTTGTGCCAGCATTCGTGATTTCAATGCCGCTAGTCGTTGCAGCCGTTAAGGTAAAACCACGGTTAATTGTCACATTACCGCCGGTGTACTGCAGAATGCCGCCGCCCAAAACCAGATTACCATTGCCCATGCCAGCCGCAGCGCCGATACTACTGTTACTGCCGCCATTTGCTAGCGCAGCGGCACTCAAGGTACCGGCATTGATTGTCGTTACCCTTGTGTACGTATTGGCGGTATTGGATAATCTGAGTAAGCCATCGCCTGTTTTTGTCAATCCACCTGATCCCGAAATAACACTCGATATCGTTAAATCTTCTGCCGCTAGACCATCACCAATTGTAAAGGTGCGTGTGGAATTACCTAACGCTAACGTACCTGTACCACCAGAAATCGTCGCGCCTACTGCGCCAGAACCATTTACATCCAGCGTCACGTTACCAGCCAGTGTTAATGTGCCATTTCCTCTCGAAACGAGCGCACCAGACGTACCGCCGCTTTGTAAATTTAACGATAACATCGTTTGCGCAAATCCATTTAATTCTACTGTGCCTGCCGCACGCACAAACCAGTCTTGCGATACAGAAAACGCATCGGCAATGCCAGAACGCAAGATTCCCTCATTCACGAAAACGCCGCCGCTAATGCCAGCACTACGACTTAATGTAAAAATACCACTGCCGCTCTTGGTTAAACCGGCCGCGCCCGCCATGGCGTTGTTTCCTATGTTTGCTGTCGTATGCGTCAAATCACCCAATGCGAATATTTTCAAATCCCTGCCAGCGGTACTGCCCGACTGCAATACGTCACCGGCACGACCCGTGATCGTTGCCGTTCCAGCACCATCCGCCCTGAAGATAGCACCCGAATTAATGGTCAGCGTTTTGTTGCCTGCCGAAGAACCAATGGTATAAGTCTGGTTGCCACTGAATAAAAGCGAATTAATTGTCCTGCTCACATTCAGGCTTAGATCCATTGTCAATCTGACATTGCGGTTTGCTTCACCACTCGCGTTATTTGTATCGTATTCATCATTATTCAACGGACGAATGCCAGTCGTGTTTGCATCTATTGTCGTTGGGCTTCTATTGTAAGTCACAAATCCAATGCCATCTCCCGTTGGGGACGTATCACCAATCGCATAAGAAACAATGTGTTTGCTTGTCTGAAAGTTATTGTTGCCAGCCAGAACCAGCCCCGCTGTTAAATCAAACATGATATTGGTGTTTCCTGCACCTGCTGTTGCACCAAGATTATTGCCACGGAACAATAGCGTTGCGCCAGTGCTGCGGCTAGCACCTGGGAATGTCAAAATGGTAGAGCCACCTGTACCAGAAAAAACGGTAATCGTTGACATACCAGACGGCAGTGTCAATGTGCCAATCGTTTCAGATGCATTGGTAGAAGAAGAACCTCTAAAAATTAATTCACCGCCATTCATCGTCAATGCATTGCTATCACTTAACCGATTTGTATTATTAGCAGAAACATTATTCAACTCTAAAATACCACCCTGATTCACTGTCCATGTCGCGCTTGTTGCAGCACCATTAGCGCCGCTCAAAATAACGTTTCCATTATTCACTGCAGCAGAACCTGTGAACGTATTTGCACCCGTCAATGTCAATGTGCCTGAACCATTCTTAATTAAATTAACACCGGTGCCGCTAATGATAGAGCTAATAGCTGTATTGCCGCTGCCAGTTGACGTCAGCGTTGTACCACTACCTGAAATGTTACCCGACAAATTCAAGGTGCCCGCATTCGAATTAATTTGTGAACTGCTCGCCAGGGCGATCGTACCGCTCCAGGTATTGGTATTTGCTAAATTTACCAATGCACCACCCGAATTAATTCCCGATCCATTAAGTGTTAGCGCTTCGTTTATCGATAAGCCACTGCCGTTTATTTCAATAGCCGCACCTGATGCGACTGTCGTTCCACTCGCATTGGTGCCTAAGGCCGCATTATTTTGCACGCGAGCAATACCTGAACTAACTGTTGTTGCACCCGTGTAAGTATTCGCTTGTGATAAAACAAAGGTACCGCCACCCTGCAAAGTTAATCCACCTGCCCCGCCAATTGCTGCTGATTGTGTCATCGTACCGGGCGCATCCAGGATAAGTGCAGATCCAGCTGCACCTGTCGTCACTGCTGCGTTAAGTGCGATATTATTCGTTGCTTGTAATGTCAGTGAGTTTGCGCTTGACCAACTCAAAGCATCTACCAATGTAATATTGCCTGCACCAGCACCCGCAACATTATCTGTCATAATCAACACATTGGAATTAGCAAGTGCCGCCTGGAGACTACCAATTGTCACCAAAGAATCATTTACCGCACCCGATGCGGTAAAAACCGTCGGTACAATACCAATATAACCAACGTCCGCGCTGGCATCTGCACCCACCATGCCTGCTGCTGTCGCACTTGCCTGATTTAACGCAATATAAATATTCGCTGGATCCAGCAGCCAGGTACCTGTTGCGCCAACTGGTGCACGCGTATCAACAAATGATCCTTCCACATCTAAATATTGTTTGCCTGATGTTTCAATAAAACCACCATTACCACTCAGCGCACCGCCTCTGGCATAAATATTACCGTAAAAGTGTGTTGCATTATCTGACCATAAAATAACATTGCCGCCGCTGCCATGCGTGATGGCATCTGCATACAGGTTAACACCTGATGCCATCACGAGGGCATTGGCGTTAGGCAGTGGACCGCTACCCTGAAAATTGCCACCGACAAAAATATCACCGCCGCCGGTATCCCCGGAAACATCAATAACTGTTGGTGAATTAACTACAATAGTGTGACCTGTGATTGTAACGTTGCCGCCTTTCTCACCAATGCCTTTACCCGATGCGTCCACTTTAGCTGCGACAGTTACTTTTCCAAAATCAGGATCACCAGAGAAAATAATCTCACCATTGTGTTCGCCAAATGATTTTGCCTGCACAATGCCTTGCATATTGATCGATTGATCCAGTACGCCTGCCGCTGTTTTTGCCGAGACAATCACTTTACCGCCATCAGCAAAAATACCGCCTGTATTCGTGACACCTGCATTTAATATCTTGCCATCTTTATCAACACCAGCTTGTGCTGTCTTGGCATCAATAGCAAAACTAATCATGTTGTCGCCAGAGAAATTAATCGTAAATGCATCACCAGAGGCAAGCGCGACACGACCTAAATTTGCCTGTATCAGGCCATTATTAATAACACCTGGGCCCATCAATGCAACCAGACCATGTTGCGCCGCAATAATTTGACCTTCATTGACAATAGCGCCAGAATAGCCATTTACTTTGCTGAACTGGTACATGTTATTCAGAAAGTTTTGATCGGTAATATTCGCTGTTGACGCTATTAAACCGCCAACATTGACATAAGCAGATGGACCGAAATAAATACCTGCGGGATTAACCAAAATAATTTGACCGGTTGCTGTTAAGCTGCCGTAAATTTGTGATGCACCCTGCGTTGGACTAATGCGGTTTAATGCAACACCGCCAACAGGCTGATTGAAGTGAGTTGCTTCACCATGATTGATATTGAAACTTTGCCAGTTGATAACAGCTTTTTGTGAGGCTTGATTGATAGTAGTAGTATTTGGAGTTTGTTGAATAGTAACTTGACCTGCCGCGACAGAACCACCTTGTGGATTAGCAGATGATGTCAGTGGTGCAATAGTGATTGCGAAGCCTAAGATGAGTGAAGCGACATATGAACCACACGCACGCACGAATGGTGGACAGACAACCGTCCCACACGTCACATATTCTGTGATCTGCTTTAACACATTGCGGTCCACTCAACACCTCGCTGCACGTTTGCAATCTTGCTATCCCTGCTATTCTTTTTTTATTTTTGTTCTTTTTATGAACATAATGTTTTAATTAGGTTAATTATAAGCCATAGATGAGCGATTTCCACTCGAGGGCCAATTATATTTTATATATAATAATCATATAGTTAGATAAAACTTAGGTTGTTTAAGTTGTTTTTTTACAGCATGAACCGCCTTCCCCCGTCAGGCATCGCATCACACCCTGGTTGCACAAAACAATCTCAAAATGTATAATTAATGCCCATAAAGAGCTGTTACATAAAAAACATAACGATACAAACGAGGCTGATATGGCATTGCGCAACCGATTCAAACCTGCAACACAGGAAACCCGCTCGCTAACGAGAGAAACAGAAGCTTTCGGTTTTTTCGATCACATGCCGCAAGACGTCATTAATTTAATTGCTGGCGAATTACCCAGACAAGATCGTGGTTCATTTGCCTGTGCCGGTAAACGCATGGCTCGCGCAGCACGCCTGCAAAATCTATGCGAGGCAAGTGTGCCGACTTCTGCCCAACTATCAGCAGCATCAGCCGCGTTTACATCACTTGACGAAGTAGAAAAATGTCTCCAGCAATTGACTGATTACACATACGGGTTTGATGCTTCCAAAGAAACTGCTCGACAAACACAAGCCCGTCTTGCACGCAGCCTGAAACTAATAACAGACAGCATGTGTTACATTCAACACTGTACATCTCTGTCATTTGAATTTGATAAACCCGATGAAGATGACGATGTGGAAATCTTCAGCACTGATATCACCGGATATATTCCCGGCCATAGAAACATCGGACAACAAGATATCAATGCTATTGACCAACTCGTTAATAAAATTGAATCTGCTGCTTATAGCTGCACAAGTACCGCAGCATTAGAAAATGACTTGAAATCAAATATGGCCGTCATGGCAGATACCCTTCGTTCACTTGCCAACGCGCTCGCTATCTATAACACAACTGCTCACTCAAGCTTGCTTGCATTATTGTCATGTGGTTTGTGGCGCCAGCCAGACGCTCAAGAAACAAAGTTGATTCGTTTGCTGTTAGCCTGCACCAATGCTGTCGGCCATCAGCTCAATGAATTGGATAAAAAAATCCTCTCCACGATACGGCTAATCGAACCGCAGTGCATCTATCGGCGCTAGTTTCGCTGCCTGCCAGGCGGGATACAGCCCGGCGGCAACACCAACTACAACGGACACCAGAAAGCCCGCGCAGGCGGGCCAAAGCAGCAATGTAAATTGCCAGTGCGAAAACAATGCGATTAGAAATGTAATCAGCATACCAATAACAACACCTGCTGTACCGCCCAACAATGACAGCATCACTGCCTCTGCTAAAAATAATCGCGTAATATCGTGACGCCGCGCGCCAACTGCACGGCGAATTCCAATTTCACGCCGTCGTTCAATCACAGACACCAGCATGATATTCATCACACCAATACCGCCGACTATCAGCGATATACTGCCAATTAAGCCAAGAAAAATTGTCAGGATATCATTTTGTTTTTTCATTTTGGTAATCAACTCTTTCGCGCTGCGAAACGTAACCTGCCTGTTGGTGGACAAGGCACTGATTACATCGGAAATATGTGATTCTACAATTGAAATATCCGCTTCAGGCGACAAGCGAATAATGATGTTATTAATAATGGCATATTTGCTCAATGCCATAGATGCCATAACAGGGATTAAAATGGCGTTATTAATATCAGCGTAAACAAAACTATTTTCCTGCCAGCTGTCCGCTATACCCACAATCGTAAAAATATTATTGCCAATTTGTATCGACTGACCAAGCGGCTCCTTAAACGATAATTGTTTTAACATGTCATAGATGTGATAACCAATAACACAATAGTAAGCGTATTGATCCAGCAGCGAAACAAAACGGCCTTGCCGCATATTCATTTTTACAACATCCGCAAACTGATCTGTTACACCCAATACCATACTGTTAATCTGATTGCCTTCGTAAGATACTGGATAAAACACTTGCGTATAGGGTGCAAGCTGCAAAATATTCCTGTCAGCCTTCGAAATGGATAATGCAGCGGAAAGACTTAATTCGCCGGATTTACTTGTATCCATTGCGGCTTCCGAGGAGGGATTGATTGAAACAGCCAGCAAGTCTGTGCCTAATGATTTAAATTGCCGTAATGCCTCCTGTGTTGCCAATTCGCCGCCCGATACCATGGCAACCACAGACGCGGTGCCTACCAGCACCCCCAGCAATGCAAGTATTGAACGCAATTTCGCATGCGCAAGATTGCGCAGAGCTTCTGCCAGAATCATTATTCATCAAGCCTTAATTGTGGAAACATAGTGATGTTTACTGTATTCCAATATCCGGCTATCACGTGACACTAATGTCAATCCCTCTACCCTTGCCGTTGCAACAATCAATTGATCAGCGGGATCTCCGTGGAAATGTCCGGGTAGACTGGTACTTTCAACCGCTATTTCTGGCGACATTGGTACAATACTCATGCGGGTCAATCGAACTGATTTATTAATCCATTCCAGACATGGCATTTCCAGGGTAATTCGCCGCTTTTTATCAAGCATTGCTATTTCCCATAATGAAATAGCAGCAACATAAACATGATTGTTATGTAATGCATCCGTGATTTTTTTAACGACGGGTTTTCGTAATTCCGCATGACCACCTGCATACCAAATCCAGACATGTGTATCCAGTAAAAGTCCACTCATTCATTTGCTTCCCAATGTACGTCAATGGGCGCAACAATATCTTCATTAATAGTAACGGTATCGGCAAGACAGCCAAAATATTCTACTGGCGCTTCTTCAATGGGTGTGAGTCTGGCAATTGGTTTACCATGCTTTGTAATAATGATGGTAATATGCTTTTCATTCACATCGTCCATCAATTGCAAGCATTTGGCTTTAAATTCTCCGGCTTTAATAGAATAGTGTGGCGTTTTCATATTTTTCCTATAGTCATATTACTATGGTCATATAATGCTAATTACAGTATAAACGTATTTCTACACGGGTGTAAAGACATCATTGTCATCACAGCCTATCTTTGCTAGGATTTTGAACCAAAATAAGAATAAGGCTTTAAAGAGGATGTGGTCGCTCTTTTTACGCGCATTTCATCACATGATATCCCCCAAAAAATTCTCGCGCCTGTCGCAAGCTGTCTTGCCATGGCTGGGTATATTATGCGTTATTTCATTTAGTTATGGCCTGATTGGCGGCTTGTTGCTGGCACCTGCTGACTACCTGCAAGGTGATGGTTTCCGGATCATCTATGTCCATGCCCCCAGTGCCTTCCTGTCATTGCTCATTTACACGGTCATGGCAGGCGCCGCGATTGCGACACTCGTCTTTCGCCTGACACTTGCCCCCATGGTCATCCGTCATAGCGCACCGATTGGCGCAATGTTCACCTTTCTCGCACTTGTCACCGGCAGCATCTGGGGTAAACCCATGTGGGGAACCTGGTGGATTTGGGATGCACGGTTAACATCTGAACTGATACTGCTATTCTTCTATGCCGGCATTCTGTTATTTCAATCTGCCATGGCAAACCGTGCATCTGCTGATCGTGCTATTTCAATTTTGATTTTAGTGGGCTTTGTTGATATTCCTATCATTCATTATTCTGTCTATTGGTGGAATACACTGCATCAAGGTGCAACCCTGAAACTGTTTTCACCCTCCGCTATTGATCACAGCATGTTATATCCCTTGCTATCCATGATGGCGGCTTTCATTCTCTATTACGGTATCGTTTTGTTTCTACAAATGAATTATGAACTGCGATTAAGGACACGCGCATGACCGCCCTGCATGATTTTTTTTATATGAATGGTTACGGCTATTATGTGTTCAGCGCGTATAGTCTGGTGATCATCATGCTGGCCGTGCAATGGTTTTTACCGTGGCGCCGCTGGCAGCGATACAAACGAAAAGAGCAACATGAATCAAATTCATAAACGCCGGTTAACATTAGTCATCCTTTTTATTCTGGGGTTAAGCATTGCTGCCAGCCTGATTTTTTATTCGCTGAAACAAAACATGAATGTGTTTTTAACGCCGGCACAAATTACAACAGCCGCACTCAAACCAGATTATCATTTCCGGCTTGGCGGCATGGTAAAAAAAGGCAGTGTTACACATGACAGCGAAGGACTCGGCGTTGAATTCATTGTCACCGATTTTAAGCGTGACATTCGCGTACGCTATGACAATATCCTGCCTGATCTATTCCACGAAGAAAAAGGCGTCATTGCCGAAGGCAGCATCAATGACAAAGGTGTATTTATTGCCAGTCAGGTATTGGCAAAACATGATGAAAACTACATGCCCAAAGCCATGTATGACCGCATCAAACAATCATAAGGCAGCATCGTGATTCATTTAATGGGCAACATATTGTTATTATTGGCATTACTCTTTGCCATCCTGCAAAGCCTGCTGCCACTGACTGGCTATTTTTGGCATAAAAACCCCTATTTGCTTGCTGCGGCGCGTCCAGCAGCATTGGGACAATTTGTGTCTGTCATCCTCGCTTATCTGCTGCTCACGCTGGCATTTGCGATCAATGATTTTTCCATTACCTATGTAGCAGAAAACTCACATCCATTATTACCGTTAATCTATCGATTAACGGCTGTGTGGGGTGCACATGAAGGCTCCATCTTGTTATGGATAGTATTGCTTAATGTCTGGACGATAGACTTTGCTATCTCCCAGCGCAAACACCCAGCCATCAGCACCACATTAACGCTTGCTATATTAGGTCTCATCAGTGTCTGTTTTTTAAGTTTCTCAATCTTCACTTCTAATCCATTTGCCGCAGCCAGCACATTATTATCTGCTCGCGATCTTAATCCACTGTTACAGGATCCCGGTCTGATTATTCATCCGCCGATGCTGTATGTCGGTTATGTCGGCTTATCTGTTGCCTTTGCCATCACAATGGCCGCGTTGTTATGCAAAAAACTCGACGCGCACTGGGCCTATACAACACGCCAGTTTGCTATTGCAGCATGGTGTTTCCTGACGCTTGGCATTGCGCTCGGCAGCTGGTGGGCCTACAGAGTGCTTGGCTGGGGAGGATTCTGGTTTTGGGATCCAGTTGAAAATGCATCATTATTACCCTGGCTCGCTGGAACAGCCCTCATCCATATCATGCTGCTCGTTGAAAAACGCGGCGACACTAAACAATGGGCTGTCATCCTTGCGATTGTCTGTTTCGCATTAAGTTTACTCGGCACGTTTTTAGTGCGTTCTGGCGTGCTGGTGTCAGCGCACACATTTGCAAGCGATCCGCAACGCGGTGTATTTTTATTATTGCTGCTCGCTATTCTGCTCACCGCGTCCATTGCGCTTTTTGTTGTACGCCTTCCCCTATTAAGCAGCAAATCAACGGCGGCCTTTACTTTTTTTTCACGTGACATGGCACTGCTTATCAATAGCGCGATGCTTTTCCTGGCCATGCTGACTATTCTACTCGGCACCCTCTACCCGCTCATGACTGCCGCCCTGCATCTTGGCATCATTTCAGTC
>CAZOVT010000008.1:24708-26738 GCA_964583565.1 uncultured Coxiellaceae bacterium | reverse complement strand
GTGCGCCGTATTTTAATATGGTGATGCTGCCGCTCGTTTTTATCACCATGATATTTATGGGATTTGGGCCATATTGCCGCTGGCGTGATCAAACTGGCAAACAACTATGGAAACGCACAAGATACAATGCCGCACTCAGTTTCATTATTGCGATTGCGTTACTATGGGCGCTTACCAACACGATACAGCCAATGGCACTTGCCGCACTCACACTGAGTGTCTGGATTATCCTCAGCGTTATTCCAACATGGCGCATCATTCCCGGCATGTCACTCGCACATCTTGGATTTGCCGTACTTATTATTGGCATCCTGTTATCAAGCACACTCAATCAGGAGCGTAATGTACGTATTCAGACGGGTGACAGCGTCAATGTCGGTCCCTATCAATTTATTTTTCTCGGCATACAAGGTGTGCAGGGTTCTAATTATCGCGGCATCCAGGCAACATTTGATGTCATGAAACAAGATCGTCATATCGCAACATTACATCCTGAAAAACGTATTTACACCGTACGCGACATGATTATGACCAATGTTGCTATCCATCCCGGCATTTTCCGTGATCTTTATATCGCGCTCGGTCAACCGCTGAATGACAATGACTGGAGTGTGCGCATTTACTATAAACCCTTTATCCGCTGGATTTGGGCAGGCGGCATATTAATGATGGCGGGCGGTTTACTGTCACTGATTAAGCGAGTAAAACCATGAGGTTAAAACATATCGTTCCATTTTTATTATTATTCAGCCTGCTTGGTTTTCTGGGCTATGAATTATTTCATGCAAAGCCTGATGAACTGCCATCTGCTCTCATTGGAGATGCCGTACCTGCTTTCAAATTACCTACACTGGAGTCTGATAATGCGCTATTCATGCAACAACAATTACGCGGGCGTGTCACACTACTAAACATCTGGGCAACATGGTGTTATGCCTGCAGCATAGAACATGACATGCTGATGAAAATCAGCCGCGACTATCATGTACCTATTTACAGTATTCTATATAAAGATGAACGTAAAAAAGGACAAGCGTGGCTGCGTAAACATGGTAATCCATTTATATTAACAGGCGATGATAGCAACGGTGATGTTGCGATTGATTTTGGTGTCTATGGCACACCTGAAACTTATGTCATTTCACCTGCGGGTAAAATTGTTTATCGGCATATTGGTATCATTGATCAGGAAGCGTGGGATAAGGTGTTGTTCCCGTTGATTAAGAAGTTACGCGGGTGAGAAAAACAGCGATGGTGTATAAAATAAGCGTTTTTCTTATCGCTCTACTAATGCAAGCCACTGCCTTCGCGCAAGTGCAAGAAGCATACCCCTTCAATTCACCCTCAGACAGCGCGCGTTTTCAAGCACTAACACAAACCATCCGCTGCGTCGTTTGTCAAAACCAGACAATCGCTGATTCTAACGCGCCGCTCGCTAATGATTTACGTGAAAAAGTGTATCGCATGGTATTAGCGCAGCAACCAGATAGCGATATTCAAGCCTATCTGGTTAAACGCTATGGCGAATACATCCTGTTAAAACCACGCCTTACACTGTTGACAGTTGTATTATGGCTGTTTCCGCTGCTGGGGCTGCTCGTCATCGGTTATATCGTGTTTCCCCGCGTCATCAAGCAATGACCGCGGCCTGCGGCCGCTCAATAAATCTCCCAGCCGTGTTATTCGCACCTGCATTTCTTTAGGCGGAACATCCTGCTGCACATCCTGAATTTCTTTTCTTATCTGGGCTGGCTGCGTTTTATCGTGAACAAGCTCCTCATATAATTTTTCTTCCTGACTTTGCTTCACGCTTGCAAAAAAACGCCCTACTGTCCGTGCTCGCTGCAATCTTTGTTCTTCCGTTGGTCTGGCCATTCTTTGATCAGTCGCTGATTTTTTTAATGGTTCATTGTTATTCAGTCTATTACTACTCATCATCACACCTCCGTCTTGTTGTTGTCATACTACCACTATATCGACATTTGCTTAAAATCATATGAAGCACCTATGCTACACTAATTAGATAGAAC
>CAZOVT010000008.1:14599-24698 GCA_964583565.1 uncultured Coxiellaceae bacterium | reverse complement strand
TGAAGGGACGCGGATGCAGTCTGACAATGTTATTAAGATAATGAAAAAAATGAAAAAATATCCCATTGTCGGCTGGCGGGAGTGGGTCAGCCTACCCGGTTTGGGTATCGAAAAAATAAAGGCTAAAATTGATACCGGCGCACGCACATCGGCATTACATGCATTTTCATTACAACCCTTTACTGACGATGGCAAAGAGAAAATCCGGTTTGACATACATCCCTTGCAGCATAATACAGAAAAAGTCATTACCTGTGTCGCCGATGTCGTCGATAAAAGAATGGTCACAGACTCCGGCGGCCATGAAGAAGAACGTTTTGTCATTGAGACCCCTATTACTATCGCTGGACAAACGTGGCTGATTGAGATTACTCTCACCGAGCGTGAAAATATGTTATTTAGGATGCTACTCGGTAGAAGTGCTCTACGTAAGCACTTCATCGTTAATCCTGCCCGGTCGTTCGTGACAACAAAGGTCAAACACACATGAAAATCGCTATTTTATCGAGAAAAGAAAACCTTTATTCGACCAGGCGCCTAGCCGAGGCGGCATGCGCACGGGGACATCAAGCTGATATCATCGATACGCTGCGCTGCTACATGAACATCACGTCTGCTGATCCCACCATCCATTATAAAGGTAAAGAGCTGGATGTTTATGATGCTGTTATTCCGCGCATCGGCGCATCAGCGACGTTTTATGGTGCGGCTGTTGTCCGGCAGCTGGAAATGATGAATGTCTTTTGTGTTAATGATTCAGTTGCGATCACGCGTGCACGCGACAAACTGCGCTGCCTGCAATTACTGTCAAAAAAAGGCATCGGGCTGCCCATCACTGGATTCGCGCACTCGCTCGATGAAATCAACGACTTGATTAAAATGGTCGGCGGCACACCCTTGGTTATCAAGTTTCTTGAAGGCACGCAAGGCATAGGCGTTATTCTGGTAGAAACAGCTAAAGCGGCAAGAAGCGTATTGGAAGCATTTCTGGGTTTGAAGGTAAACATATTGGTACAGGAATATATCCGTGAAGCAGGCGGCGCTGATATTCGCTGCTTTGTTGTCGGCGGCAAAGTCGTTGCGGCCATGAAACGTCAAGCTAAAACACCCGAAGAATTTCGTTCCAACTTACATCGCGGCGGCGTTGCCACCAAAGAAGAAATCACTGACGAAGAGCGGGAAATGGCAATACGCTCAGCAAAAATTATTGGATTAAATGTTGCGGGCGTTGACATTGTCCGGTCAAACCGCGGCCCCTTGATTATGGAAGTCAATGCATCGCCAGGACTGGAAGGCATAGAAAAAGCAACCGGCATTGATGTCGCAGGTGAAATCATTACATTCATTGAATCCGGCATCGACAGTAACGATAAAGAGCTCCGCAGCGAGAGATAGATAGTGACTGGGCAACGCGATGGCAAAAACGTCACGAAGCCCAGTGATCAGATTTCACATACCATGACTGATTGGTAGACAATGATGAGTATCGGTAATCGCTCGCGTGAATATCGTCAAAAACTTTATATCCGGCATATACTCACTCACAAAGAGTATGATGAAGACAAGTGGAGAAGTTAACATGGCAACCCTGCGGATGAATCGAGATTTAAAAAACACCATAAAACATTGGCGACATATTGCCAATGACATACATGAACCATTAAATATCAATGACTATGACAAACTATCCAGCTTGCTCGATCGCTTACTCGACATTGTAGGTGAAGACGAAAACCATATACTAATCGGACTTGTTGATGTCATCAGCCACATGATTTCCATGTACGATGAACGTAAAAATTATAAAATTCAAAATATATCAGGTGTTGGTGCTTTAAAATTTCTTATGCAGCAACATGGCCTTAAACAAATTGATCTTACAGAGATTGGCAGTCAAGGCGTTGTTTCTGAAATTTTAAGCGGGAAACGTCAGCTTAATTTAAATCAAATAAAGAAGCTTTCTAAAAAATTCCATGTTTCTGCAGAAACATTTATTGATTAAATTCCTGTTACTGCAGTATACCCTTAAAATCAATCGCCAGCTGACGTAAATCCAGTCTGTTCATAAATAACGAATACACCATCCACGCACTTACCGCGGCCAGATCTGAAAATTGCGGCGGCACATACTTCGGCAGCACAATCATGCCTTCTTCAACCAGATCACTAATCACGTGCAAGTCATCCAGCGTTGTTTTACCAACAAACAGCAAAGGAATACGGCTCACCAAGCCGCGCTGTACAGCCAGACGCATAAAATTGTACATCAAAATAAATCCTTTGCTGTAGCATAAATCCTTGGTGAACGGGCCGCCATCCACGGTGCTGCCGCGAAACACACGCACCGTTGATTGATAGCTGTCATTTTCTGTCATGCCTTGTGTACGATAGAATTCAAATACATCGTAAAAATTAGCGCCTTCTTCCGCCATGTTCACCGCAATAATACGATTGGTTAACCGCTTGACTCGTCCTGGATAGGATGCAAAAGCAAAAATTTCAGTGATAATCGCCAGACCTTCCTGCGAAACAGTGGATGACGGCGGCCCTTTACTGAGAAAGGTGCAGATTGGCTGCGCCATGCCATTTAACGTGGTAGCAAGATGCACCCAGCCTTCATGTACTTCAAATGTTCGTATCTCACGTAAACTGAATTTTAATCCATCATGAATTTTTATCCGGTCCGCACCAGCAGATGCATCCGCGATAATACCATCACTTAATTCGACACGAATATTGTCTCGATCAGCAAAATAATTTCCAAATCTGTCACTCAATACGTCGACAACTTCCTTGCTCGTATAGATTTCTTCATCTGCCGCTGTCTTTACCTGATCTTTAATATTATGTAACGTTTCTGTCACCAATTGCGCCAAATCCTTCAGCGATGGCGCTCCCACATGAAAAACATCTTCGGAGCTGCCATATAACTCTTGTGAAATCTCGGTGAAACGCGGTGTTCCTCGCGCTTCCAGCATTTCAATCACTCTGCAGTATTCCATACACATACGCTGCATAATACTGCCTACACCGCTATATTGACCCAGCTTGCGGCGAATCAAGCGGTCTATTTCGTGAAACTCTTCGATTTTTTCAGCGGGATTAAACGAGAGCGGATTTTCTTTCTGATAATATTCACTGCTAATATCGGGAAGTTTGCTGCATTTGTTGCTAAAAAAATATTCTTCTACCCTGGGACTCCATTTCAACGCATCCAGCACACGAATAGGCTTCTGTGCCAGTACTATCCGGTCTGACAATTCACGTACCACTTTCGCATATGCGCTTAATAATTCATTGGCCATGTGATAGTGCAGTCCATTTTATAGCTTATATGAATATTATACCTTTTTATTGGGGAAAAAGACTCCTTCATATCGTGCCACCATAACAGCACGATAAGGCGATTTATTTTTATCTGGTTGATTTTACAGTTAATAGTCTGCAAACAGGGATTTACGACGCTCAACTTCAGATGCACAAGACACACAAAACTTAAAACCCAGCTTCTGACGCTCAACTGGAATATTATCACCGCATTCCGTACAAAATTTCACGCCTGCAACATAGGTTGTTTGCTGGCGTAATTTACTTAGTGCACGAGAAACCTCGCTATCTATCAAGGCATTTGCGTAATCAATTTCATCTGCCATGGGGCACCTCAGGATATCTAAAAAGGCGGTAATTTTACCGAAATAGGGGGGACTGTCAACTGATATTCTAATACCTTACCTGCCGTCCGTCGTTGAGAGGGGGTCAGGCATGACATCTGGACATTCAATATTAAAACCCGTATTAATTTGATGTGAATGTCCAGATGTCATGCCTGACCCCTTCTACAAATCTCCATACCGGCACTGGAGCGCCGTGATCGCCGCCAACGCAGCCGTTTCTGTGCGCAGAACACGCGGGCCGAGACGTAATGGCATAAATCCATGTGCAACCGCTGCAGCAACCTCATCGTCACTTAATCCACCCTCTGGACCAATCAGTAACAAGATAGAAGACTGTGCGGGTATCGATGCTGGCAGATTGTTTTGTACATGGGGCGACAGCACAAAACGATAATCCGCTGTGACAGTTGGCAGCCATGCCTGCAAGCTTATAGGCGATCCAATTTCTGGAACACGATTACGACCACATTGTTCGCAAGCACTCACAGCAACTGCCTGCCAATGCTGCCAGCGCTTCTGCTCTCGTTCACCTGTCAGCCGGACATTCCCGCGCTCTGTCACCAGCGGCGCAATGCGGCTCACCCCCAATTCAACTGCTTTTTGTACAATGAAATCCATTTTTTCGCCGCGGGCAATACCTTGAGCTACTTCAATTTTGACAGGTGATTCAACCTCGCGCGCAGAAAATGATCCTACCTTCACTTCCACGCCCTTTTTGGTGACTTGTGTCACAACAGCCTGATACTCACCACCCTGCCCATTAAAAAGCAGCAGTGCATCGCCTGTTTTAATTCGTAATACACGTGCAAGATGATGAGCAGCATTATCATTTAGCCAAATCAAACTATCTTCAGATAATGGGCCCGGCTGGTAAAAACGCGGCACTGACATTAAACCGTTTCCTCGCTCCGCTCTGCCAATACATAGTCTTCGACGATTTGTCCACCCAGCAAATGTTCTTTGATAATCCGTTCTAACACGGGCGGCGTACACGAGTGATACCAGACGCCTTCCGGATAAACAACGGCAATCGGCCCCTGCTGGCATACCCGAAAACAATTTACCTTGGATCGATAAATGCCGCCTTGTTCGCTGAGATTCAATTCCTGCAGACGCTGCTTGAGATATTCCCAGGATTCCAGACCTGTCCCAATATCACAACACTTGGGTATGGTTTGATCACAACATAAAAAGATATGTTTTTTGATTCCTGCCAAATGCAGCCGCGCTACTTTTTGTTTTAATGCATCATTCATCGACTCTACCCTCGGGTTGCTCTTTCCATTATTATACCCCACCTCATGCAAGACACAGGTATATAACGTGAACAAGCTTTACATCCAGACTCATGGCTGCCAAATGAATGAGTATGATTCCAGTAAAATGGCCGATGTGCTGATGGCTACGCATCAGATGGAAAAAACGACCGTGCCGGAAGAAGCAGATGTCATACTATTAAATACTTGTTCTATAAGAGAAAAAGCACAAGACAAGGTATTTTCGGAACTGGGCCGGTGGCGCGAACTCAAAAAGAATAAACCAGACCTGATCATCGGCGTTGGCGGTTGTGTCGCCAGTCAGGAAGGCAGCGCTATCCTGAAACGCGCGCCTTACGTCGACCTCATCTTCGGCCCCCAGACTATCCATCGACTGGGTGACATGCTCAATGAGCGTCAGGCAAAGCAAAAATCCGTTGTCGATATCAGCTTCCCTGAAATTGAAAAGTTTGACCGCCTGCCCGAACCTCGCGCTGATGGCCCAACGGCCAATGTCACCATCATGGAAGGCTGCAGCAAATATTGCAGTTTTTGTGTCGTTCCCTATACACGAGGTGAAGAAATCAGCCGGCCGCTTGATGATGTGCTAGCCGAAATAGCAGCATTAGCACAACAAGGAACCAAAGAGGTTATCTTGCTAGGACAAAATGTGAATGATTATCGCGGCATAACCCATGAAGGGGGTATTGCTGATCTGGCCGCATTGATCGAGTATACCGCCGTGATTGAAGGCATAGAGCGTATACGCTTTATGACATCTCACCCATTAGCATTTACCAACCGATTGATACAAGCCTTTGCCGATGTACCAACGCTTGCCAATCAACTGCACCTGCCCGTACAAAGCGGGTCAGACCGCATTCTGGCTGCCATGAAACGCGGCTACACCGTGCTCGAATTTAAATCAAAAATACGTAAAATTCGCCAGATACGTCCCGATATCAGCCTCTCATCAGATTTTATTGTCGGCTTTCCCGGTGAAACGGATGAAGAATTTGAAGCCACCATGAATCTGGTAAACGAAATCGGTTTTGACCAATCCTACAGTTTTATTTACAGCCCGCGTCCCGGCACCCCCGCTGCGCAATTACCAGACACTATTCCAATGGACATTAAAAAGGAACGTCTCTCCCGACTACAGCATGCCATCACCCAGAATTCGCGGCGAATCACCAGAAGCATGGTCGGCACCCTGCAAAAAGTTTTAGTATCAGGTGCCTCCACAAAGCATCCCGATCATTTATCTGGCCGGACAGAAAACAATCGTATTGTAAATTTTATCGGCAATAGTAATCTTATTGGCCAGCTTGTTACAATTCGTATCATTGATGCCCCACTTAACACTTTCATGGGCGAACTCGTACAATAGTTGTCGCTTGCATAAGCCTGGCCAATATGTTCTATAATGAAGTTGTAGGGTAACCATGAGGATAAACATAAACGTTGAATACTCTCCCATACTCTGAAGTCTTAACACTGGCACCTGAAGACAATCACCGGCTTTTTAATCTCTGCGGCAAATTAGATGAGCACCTGAAATTAATCGAACAGCGTCTGGGTGTGCTGATTAAACAGCGCGGCCATACCTTTTCCGTTCTAGGTGAACAACGCGCCGTGAAAACTGCCTGTGATACCCTCAACAACCTTTATAGTGAGACTGAAAAAGTGGATCTACTCGAACCTAAAGAAGTGCATTTGTATTTGCAGTCAACTGCAAAAAAAATACCTCAGGGCGAACAGACAGGCATTCAGTTACGCAGAGGCCCCATGAATGCGCGCAGTGAGAATCAGGCTCAATACATGCGTAATATTATGCATAATGATGTCAACTTTGGTGTTGGCCCAGCGGGTACAGGTAAAACATATCTGGCTGTTGCATGCGCAGTGCAGGCACTGGAAGCTGAACGCATCAGCCGCATTATACTGGTGCGGCCAATCGTAGAAGCTGGCGAAAAACTTGGCTTTCTGCCAGGTGATATCGCGCAAAAGGTAGACCCCTATCTGCGTCCGCTATACGATGCCCTGTATGAAATGATGGGGTTTGAAAAAGTAAAACAATTAATTGAGAAAGATGTGATTGAGTTATTGCCTCTCGCCTACATGCGTGGACGCTCACTCAATGACTCATTCATTATTCTGGATGAAAGCCAAAACACAACGATTGCACAAATGAAAATGTGCCTGACCCGTATTGGTTTTAATTCAAAAGCCGTTATTACCGGCGATGTCACCCAGATTGATCTTGCAAGCCGCCGTGATTCTGGTTTAATCCATGCCATAGAAGTATTAAGAAATGTACCCGGCATCAGCTTTACGCATTTTCAATCAACCGACGTCATACGACACCCTATCGTGCAAACGATAGTCGAAGCGTATGATAAACATGAAGAGAAGCAGCCAAAAAAATAATCATGCATCAAATAATCATACAAGTTGCCGCAAAAGCAGCACATATTCCAAAAGCGGCAACATTACGCAAATGGGCAAGAACCGCATTGGGGCAAAAAATTGAAGCCGTGGAAGTCACTATACGTATTGTTGACACCAATGAAATGACCGCCCTGAATTCAACCTATCGTCACAAACAGGGGCCGACCAATGTACTTTCATTTCCTTTTTTAATTTCAGAAGAAGGAGCTGAATTTGAAGTGCCTTTACTCGGCGATATCGTCATTTGTGCGGATGTTGTAGAACGCGAAGCAAATGAACAGGGAAAACCTGTCGACGCGCATTGGGCGCACATGGTAATACACGGTATATTTCATCTGCTGGGTTATGACCATGAAAACGATGATGACGCAACGCTGATGGAAAGCTTAGAAACCAAAACCATGCAAACATTAGGTTATCCAGATCCCTATGAACACAACGAGTCTATCAGACACCATGACTGAACATAATGATGATGAAGAAATACATAAATCACGCACGTGGTTAGAGCGCCTGACCGCCTTCATTGCACGCGAACCGCAAAACCGCGAGCAATTAATGGAATTACTGCGTGATGCGGAAGAACGTGATGTTGTCAGCGCGGAAATGCTGGGTATGATAGAACGTATTTTACAAGTCTCTGAAATGCAAGTACGTGAAGTCATGGTACCTAAAGCGCAGATGGTGTTACTTGAAAAAAACACGCCGCTCGAAATACTCTTGCCAGTTGCCATGGAATCTGGCCATTCACGCTTTCCTGTTATTGACCCGGACAACAATAAAATTATTGGCATTCTGCTTGCCAAGGATTTATTAAAATATTGTTACCATGCCGAACAACGCAAATTCGATATCATGGATATTATCCGCCCGACGACCTTTACCCCGCAAAGTAAACGGCTTGATATACTATTGCGTGAATTTCGCATTAACCGTAACCATCTCGCCATCGTACTGGATGAATACGGTCATGTCGCAGGATTAGTCACCATTGAGGATGTTCTGGAGCAAATTGTCGGTGACATTGAAGACGAATACGACATTGAGGAAGAAGACGGCTTCATTCGCAAACACCCTGATGGTACCTATATCGTCAAGGCCCAGACCCCCATCGATGAATTTAATGAGTATTTCAACACGACCTTCAGTGATGATGAATTTGATACCATTGGCGGCATAGTCCTCAAAACCTTCGGCCGCCTGCCCAAACGCGGAGAGGCTATCAAAATGTCTTCCTGGCGGTTTCGCGTGCTGCAAAGCGACAGCCGGCGTATTTACCTGCTGGAAGTAAAGCCAGTGAAGGTAAAGAAATGATTTTTAAAGAAAAACTTTCTTAATATTTGTTTAATTTTTGCACTATATACTAGTTGCAATTTATTCAATATTAAGAGGCTATACCAATATGCAGCGCAGCGACCACATCCTCTCCCATTCACACAGCGGCAGTGACGTGAGCGGCCTCTTACACGCCTCCAGCGGCAGCTTAACACCTTATTGTAGTGATAATGATGGCAGCAATGATCGCATTGTGCCTGGCAAGCCTATTCCATCCGCCGCCTCAGCCCCAGCTGCCCAGCACCATCACAACCATCCCGGTACACTTAATTTCGACCAGCTTAGCGAAGCGCAGTATCATGCTTTGCTTAACCTGAGTGACCACACAACAACATTTTTACCTGGGCAGGCTTGTGGTACCTGGCACTTACCAAAACAGCTTAATGTTCAAACAATTGATCCAGAAAATATGGATGATTTTGATATAGAGACCATATTTGATCTTCATGTTTGCACGCCGGCAAGAAACGATGGTGGATTTTTACCAGGCAAACAATATATCTTCGCCTGCCTCGACGCAGACAGCCCAACACTATGCGGCATCGCTAGCATCATCAGCCTCACTTCGCCCATATTGATAAAACCTGTCACACCGTCAGACGATCAAGATGAATCCAAAAAAATAATCTTTGATTTATTAACACAATGTTCAGATGTAGATATATTTTTTGTGGATGATATATACAAGCTCAGAATAGTTGATGCGCAGAATAAGCAGTCTATTTTATTTATCAAATTAACAGAAAATATTGTCCGATATCATGAAAAAAAATCCCACGCAAACCGGGTTCGCAGTTATGCGATAGCTACCACCGCATTGGGAGAGGGAATTCAAGGAACTGTATGTCGTGTAGATCACACATTAATTTGTCACAAAGACACCATCTCAATACACCCTAAAACCGGTATTAAAAAACGAGTAGTTAAATTTTCTAAAGATTGCCCTCTCACAATTAACCGGAATACTATCCGTGATGCTATTGAACATGAACATCTGATGATGGCCTCCATACCAGCACTATTCCACACAAAGCAACCTGTCAAAAACAACTATGCGGAAATGAACGCCCTGATCAGTCGACAGTATGATGGCTGTGACCTGCATGATCTGTTATTTACAAAAACAGACATCACATTAACGCCGGCTCAACGAATCATGCTATGCATAAAACTTGCTGAAAAAACACAGATTCTTCATGAGCATGGTATCATCCATCGCGATTTAAAGCCTGAAAATATCATCATCACTTACAATCCCGCTAACAATGATATTATCGAGGCAAATATTATCGATCTTGGGTTCTCCATATCGGCAAAAGAAGCTGCTATTGGCGGCGGCAGTATACCTGGTACACAGTCATATGCCGCACCAGAAGCATGGGC
>CAZOVT010000008.1:0-14589 GCA_964583565.1 uncultured Coxiellaceae bacterium | reverse complement strand
CCATGCTTCTGGTGCGGCATATGACTGTGTACCAGGTATACTGCCGCCCCAGAAGCATGGGCAGGTTACAATCTGGATCGTCCATGTGATATTTTCGCGCTAGGGCGTATTTTCTGGAATATATTATCAGGAAAACCAATGTGTGATTTTATGGTTACCCTTGCTCAGACTCAAGCTGCCCGGTTACCCGCATTTAATGCTTTATTTGGCAGCTGTCGAGCCAATGAATCACACCCGGCTTACATGCATTCGTTATATTATTTACTCATGCGTATGAATGAAAAAAATCCGGCTGCGCGAATCACCATTAGTGAAATCATTAGCAATCTTTCTATGATTCAACGTCAGCTGCGGAAACCCATTAAAAGCACACCACCCACACATACCAGCGCTGCCGCAGCAGCTGTTGTTTCAACAAACTCAGGTGTAAGGCTATTTGATACAAGCCAGCAGCCGCCACAAACCAGCACAGGCAGTGATGCTTCTTGCACAGCCACGCCAGCCATAGGAAATGGCAAATAAAATCTTATTCACCTCTACAGTGTCATGGTGCCATCGTAACAGCAGGTGCTTGCAGGGAAGCTGGCACGGACGGCTGCTGATAAAAACGACCATCTAGCGGCGAAAGAAAACGAGCATGAGTCTGCATGTTATCTCCTGTTATTTCCCTGACTCGTATAATTTACATTCTGCTGCTCCGTATGCAACCCACGCTGCTTGTCTACCAACGCATCAAAGAAGCTGACCCGACTCAGTAATTTGGCACTCATTTTTTTCTGCAGTTGCGGTTTTTGCCCGGCAGGCTCGGCCGCTTTGGGAACTGGTACTTGCGCTGTCTGAGCGGCTTTTATCAGACCGGATTGATGCAGCAGCGTATTGTTTTGCACGTGCCGCTGCGCAATAACATACGGGTTTTGTAAAACAATCGTATCTTTTCTATCTGGCCCGGTGGAGACCATCACAACTGGCACACCCGCTAATTTTTCAACCGCCGCAACAAAATGACGTGCATTTTCAGGCAATTCATCAAGTCTGGTAATATGTGCTGTTGATTCTTTCCAGCCAGGAAACTCCTGATATGCCGGCTTACAGTTGGCAATCAGATCAATATCGTCTGGTAACCTGGTTAACACTTCGCCATTCAAATCATAGCCCGTACAAATTTTTATAGTTTCAAGCCCATCAAATATATCCAGCTTGGTTATACATAAACCAGACACACTGCTTAACTGGATTGCATGTTTTAATGCTAACATGTCAAGCCAGCCACATCGTCTGGCACGGCCAGTCACCGATCCAAGCTCTTTACCTTTAGAGGCTAAATGTTCATGAAGAGTACCATCAACTTCAGTGGGCATTGGACCTTCGCCAACACGTGTGACATATGCTTTGGTAATGCCAAGAACATAATCAATATCCATTGGTCCAATACCCGCACCAGCACAAGCGGCTCCCGCAACGGTATTAGATGATGTCACAAAAGGATAGGTGCCATGGTCAATATCCAGCATGGTTCCCTGCGCACCCTCATACATAATGTTATGACCCTTCGCACGATAATCCGCCAGCAGATCAGATACATTTGCACCTAATGGTTTTAATTTTTTGGCAGCTTGCAGCAATTCTGCTAATGTTGCGTCATAATCAACAGGTTGCTGCTTATATACCGTTGTGAGCAAGGTATTATGATAATCCAGCAGCTCTCTTAACTTTGATCTTAATTTTTCTTCGTTAAATAAATCATGAAAATGCAATGCGCGCCGCCCGGCTTTATCTTCATATATTGGCCCGATACCACGTTTTGTTGTGCCGATAGCTGTTCCATTAACTGCTTTGTATGCTTCACTCGCCGCATCTAACGCCATGTGTGATGGTAAAATAACAGGGCAATCATAACTGATACGTAAACGTTCCATCACAGGAATTTTTTTTGCTTCCAGCAGTTCGATTTCTTTCACCAGATCGACGGGGGATACAACCACACCATTTCCCATCAAACATTGGGCATGCGTGTGTAATATACCTGATGGAATTAATTTTAAGACTGTTTTTTCACCTTTGTACCACAAGGTATGCCCGGCATTATGTCCGCCCTGAAAGCGAACAACAATATCAGCGTGATGCGGTAATCCATCCTCAGACATCTCTGTCATGAGATCAACAATTTTCCCTTTCCCTTCGTCACCCCATTGCACACCAACAACTATGATTGACCTACTCATTGTTATGCTCCCTAAATATTATGCTCTCAATACCAAGCAACAACAAATAGAACAAATATTTAGTGAAGTCAATCAGAAACTTGAGGATTTGATTTCAAAATGAATTTTAATTTATATTTTCCTGAAAGATAATTTTACACTGTCAGCATCAAACACTGGTTCGTTTTTCGGTTTTTTAAAAAATGACGGCCCCACTGCCGCCTTAACAGCCGATTTCACCAGATAATCTCTATTATGCCTGTTTACAATCGCATTGATATCCTGATTGGAAATTGCCGCAATAAACTTTTTTCTTTCATCAGGCGTCATATCGCCAAGTTTTAACACTGCTGTCAGTTTATTATTGCGGATTGCCAAATCTTCTGCTTCACTGAGCAATCGTCTTTGCCTTCTGACAGGCATACCTTTCACTGCCTGATACCACTCTCTTTCAAGAATTGATTCGCTCTTGTCAGGATATTGCGATCTTAACCGTGACAAACTATGCTCGAACGAGAGGCGATACTGGAATTGCTTTTCTTTACTAAAGCCAGCCAGCTCAGGATGTGCTAATAAATGTTTCTTTTCATAATCCATCATCAAGGCATTTTTTTCTTTTCTATTAACAATGACTCTGGATGTAAAATTAACCAGCTTGACTGATGCAAATTTTCCAAATTCTATCGATAACCCAGCCACGCTTAATCCCAATCCAATGCCCAACACAACTGGCGCAGCTTTCAATGTGACAGGCGATAATGCCACCAATGTCGCGCCAACAGCAAGCAATCCCGCTGAAACACAACTAATGCTGCTCGAAATACATCTATCGCGCTGATTTTTCCGCAGCTGTTTGACAAGCGCTTCAACTTGCGAGGTTGGATGGTGGTTGATTTCATTAACAAGATTTAAACGTTCGTGCGCTTCAGTCAGCCGCGGTTGGCTTATAGTATTTTTTCTCATCTTTTTTTCTTTTTTGCCTTTTTTGTAAAATCCATTATATAAAAAGTTAATTAATTCATTTGAGTGGTTGTTTCCGGTTTTACTTTTCTTTACCTGAGCTATATAAATTATTTTTTGCCTTTGTTCCTGCCGTTTAATAATCAGGCCCTCTAGCTTTTTTTCCTTATAAGCTATCTTTTTCTCAATTTTCGCCAATTTCTCTGGATCATTTTTAATGCTATTTTTGATTCGTTCGTATTTACCCAGTCTTTTCTCCATAAAATTAATAACGGTAGTTAACTGATCATATTTGCTCATCTCATCCTCAAGCCAGTAAGAGTATGATCCCCGCAATCTAGTTTCATGAGCAAATTTGTATAATGAAAAGGTAAATGATACCCATGCACCCACGGCAATAATACTTCCGACCATAGGTATTGCCGACGCGGCTGCCACGCCATTTATTGCACCAGTCACAGCAAGCAATTGAAGAAGTTTTTTAGTGGCTTTCGCCGGTGCAAAAGTAACTCTAGCTGCAATTTCAGCCGCTTTTAAACTTTTATGCTGGGTTGCTTGATATTCAGCATAAAACTCTTCTAATTTGTTCATATCAAAAAGTAAATAGGAAAGATCATCCAGGCGCTTTCTCGTAAAGTTAGCAACAAAATCAGGCAATCGCTCTGTTAATTTTTCAGAATAATTAAATATCCCTCGTGTATACATGAGAGACGCAATACCAGAATTACCCCAACTAACCGCAAACTCAACAGGATCAATCTCTTTACGGCGACCAGCACCCATCGTCCAGCTCCTCCGTTTGCTCTTCTATTATTGTTTTATTAATACTTTTTTTATCTACACATGATTAAATTATATACGATTTGAGAAATGATATATTATTCATATAAAACAAGGCCTTGATTTAATTTTAATTGCCTCGCTGCTATGCCTGCGTTAGCATGTCAGCCATTAACTGACATTAATGGAATAATCTGTCATGGCAATCAAACTATTAAACACGCTTATTGTCATTCTGCTGCTTGCTGTCATAACTGCCAATGCCGCACCGGCACCTCAACATTTCAAAAAAATACTGGTTGTGATTTTTGAAAATATGAATTACGACATGATTAAAGACGAGCCTGTGTTTAATAAACTGGTGGCATACACGGGTCACGAACTGGATCGGGAAGGAAAATTATATTTTGCCAAATCACAAACGTTAAATCAGGATCCTGCCGGCAACCATTATGCTCTTTTCACCCAATATTATAACAATCACTTAGGCGGCGCTGAAGGTATACGTCCATCCCAGCCAAATTATATAGCCATGATTTCAGGCTCTACTTATGGCATACATGATGATGAACGTCATAATTTAACAGGCGACAATCTTGCAAATGAGTTAAATGAAAAAGGCGTGACATGGAAAGTCTATGCTGAAAACATGCCAGACCCAAGACCAGAGGGGAAAATGTTTACATCAGCAAACACACTGGATGAATCCGTCTATCAACACATTACCCCTTATTTACGAGATCCCTCTTTAACAGAAGAACAAAATGGATACCGCTCGCATCAATATTATTTAAAACAATATGCAACGCTGCAAATCCCCCTCAATATGTTTCATAGAAGCGGTTGTTTTGACGAGGCAGCTCACGGCACGGATGGTTATGCTCGCAAACATGAGCCGTTTATCAGTTTTAAAACCATTCAGGGTAGCCGGGCAGACTGCACCAGGATCGTCAATGCATCTCATCTCGCACAAGATATTAGAAATCTGGCTGATGTCACTTTTTATATTCCAAACCTGAAGCACGATGGACACAATGGCTCTGATTCTGATCGTACAAAACATGCCAATCTATTTTTAGCCGCCATGATGGGATTAAACCCCACAAATGGTAACGTCACATCAACGACCAGCAAAGCACCCTTTCAGCAGTTAATGGCACAAAACGGTTTACTGGTGATTACCTTTGATGAACCTTCAAAACGACATAATCCCGGGCATACGATATACACCATGCTGGCAGGTAAAATGCTGAAAAGCGGCGCCTATCCTGATGCGCAAAATAACCAGATACCCCTTTGCTATCCTCCACTGAATGAGCAGACAAAATATCCAGCGGACAAAAACGGTCAATATCACCCTTATTACTGCAACCATTACAACTTGCTGAAGATGATAGAAGATAACTGGCAGCTGCGTGGACTCAATCCGACATACACCAGTACGGGCTACAAATATGCTTATCCACTAGGACATGGTATTAATGGGTTTTGGAGATGACATTGAAAGAAAAAATATCAGTTTACTATCCTATCTTTTTAATTGCCGCCTATATTGCAGGCGTCGCCACCATCAATAATATTCAACTGGAAGGCATTCATTGGCCAGGCTGGATGCAGCAATTTATGGCTGGTTTTTTTCTGGTTTTCTCTGCATTCAAGTTACTGGATATTCCTGGTTTTGCTAAAGGATACTCAACTTATGATTTGCTCGCAAAACGATGGTATGCCTATGGATACATTTATCCTTTTCTGGAATTGAGTCTGGGCATTTTATATTTAACGAGCTGGCTGCCAATATTCACACTTTATGCAACTATTATACTCATGGGCTTTTCCAGTCTGGGTGTCATCAACAGCCTGCGCAAGAAGCAGAAATTTCAATGTGCATGTTTAGGTACTGTACTCAAAGTACCTTTATCAAGCATTACCCTGATTGAAGATTTAGCCATGGTTGTATTGGCCGCGCTGACATTGGTTATGAGATAAGAAAGTCAGGAGACTCTAAAAATGGCGGTCTGGTTTTGGGGCAAAGCTTGATGCAAGCTTCAAATAATGACATTATTTCGACAGTTTAGAAAACACCATGGATATAATTAGATGAGCACTCATAAAGCGCCAAAAATCGAACGCATTTTATTTAGCACAACAATAGATGTAAGAATAAATGACATCAATTATGGCAACCATCTTGGCCATGACTCACTTATATCACTGCTGCATGAAGCCAGAGTAAGATTTTTAAAAAGTATTGGTTTCACAGAACTAAATATCTGTGGAGCAGGCATTCTAGTCACTACACTCCTCATCAATTATCTGGGCGAAGCCTTTTATGCTGATGACTTAACCATCAATATTGGTATTGGTGAAATAACAAAAATCAGCATTGAACTTGTTTATGAAGTGCTAAGAAAAGAAACAAATGAGAAAATTGCCCTGGCACTAACAACATTAACTTTCTTTGACTATTCAAAAAGAAAAGTTACTAAAGTACCCCAAGAATTTTTATCATTCATTAAGTAATACCAATACTATAGTTTTATTGGTTTTTATCAGGGGTTATCAGAGATAAAATACAAAAATTATAATTTTTTATTTAAAAACATGACGTTATATAATTTAATCGCTATTGCCATCCCGGCCAATAAATTATCCATTGCTGTAAAAAATCATCACATTTAAGGACTCGTTAAGTCTAATAGTCTACCATTATTCAAATATTTTACCGTGCGAGGGTTAAGCAAATGTTAGTAAGATTGCTGGCAGAAATTAGCGCTGAAGCAAAACAGGCAGAAAACCGGGAATACACCTTTCAGGAAAAAAAAGCGGCTGTCAAAATCCAGCAAGCATATCGCCGTCATACGAATC
This sequence comes from uncultured Coxiellaceae bacterium, assembly GCA_964583565.1. Taxonomy (GTDB): domain Bacteria; phylum Pseudomonadota; class Gammaproteobacteria; order DSM-16500; family DSM-16500; genus Aquicella. The sequence goes on along the minus strand of CAZOVT010000008.1, from coordinate 7,783 downwards.
AGAAAAAATTTGGTTTTAAGCAGCTCAACTTTAATCTAACAAGATTTACCGGCGAATGGGCAAGAAACTCACAAAAATTCAACTTCACGATATTTGCAACGGGCAACGACCCCGAGCTAACCAATCTAGCTTCTCATAGAGCGCCCAACAACGGCCAAATAGCTATTGTTGGCACTTCTGGCTTACGGATTTTATCAATCGCGTGCGAGCTTAATATGAACGCTCGCATCCCTAAAGTGATTATTATCGATAATGAAAAAGATGTTTACTTGTTTTGGAATTCAATAAGATATTTAGCAGCAATATCCACAAGCGATATAGCGTTCTTAAAAAATATTCAAGAACACTTTAAAAACGATAAAAAAATCCATGTTGGTTCAACTAAAATTAAATCCAATCAAATCGACAATGGAAATCCGAAAATATTTCTTGAGAAGTTAATCAACAAATTCAGTTTCAATTATGTTAAAAGCATAATTCTTGCAACAGCGGTAATCAAACAGTCATGGGCTGATGCTAAAACAGTTACGAGTATTGGGAATATCCTTAAACATGAAGGTATCGAAATAGTATATGCGTACCTCTCAAATATTATTTCCTGTGTATCCAGTGCGAATAGAACAACCATCCTGGAAAATATTGCGCGTTTAAATCCAGTCATGGCAATACACACGGATCTTTGTCCTACACATCATGTCCCCAAGAAAGTCTATTACGTCACAGACCACCGCCCTGGCGCAGTAATGCAACAAATCATGCAAAGCCAGACATTAAGTTTAAATGACCTATCACAGCCTTCGCTGCAGCCAGGATGTGATGACAGTGATGCAGTAATGCAACAAATCATACAAAACCAGACATTAATTTTAAATGATCTATCACAGCTTTTAAGGCAGCTAAGATGTGATGACAATGATGAACCACAACAATCCAGATCAATGGGAAAATGATTATATGTCATCAGGGTGTTTCTTATATTTCGTTCCGGAGAGAATTCGAACCTCCGACCTGCCCCTTAGGAGGCGCAAGGCTTTTAATCTGATACTATCTTTGAAGATCCTTAATTCATTGTAAAATATAGATTTAATTGTATTGATTTGCCCAGCATTGTCTATTAGAATCCCTGACTATCTGTAAATTTGGCTATACCCATGGCTATACCGAATCTTAACCAATCTCAGTTATGAACAGGAGTGATCATGACACAAAATAGTAACAACAATAAATTAACTATTCGTAACAGTACCGCTGAATTCCTTATTTTTACCCAGCAGGCTGGTGAAAGTGGTATTGAGGTGCGTTATGAAGAAGGCTCGATTTGGTTAACGCAGAAATTAATGGCTGAATTGCTTGATGTGACAACGGCCAATGTGAACACACATATTAAGAATATATATGAAGAGAAAGAACTTGTACAAAATTTAACTATTAAAGAATTCTTAATAGTTCAAAAAGAAGGTGAGAGGCAGGTTTCTCGTAGCGTTGATCACTATAACTTGGATGTCATCATATCTGTTGGTTATCGGGTGAACTCCAAGCGCGCAACACAATTTCGCCAATGGGCAACTCAAGTTTTGAAAGAATTTGCGATTAAAGGCTTTGTACTTGATAAAAAGCGACTGGAAAATGGCAGCTTTCTTGGTGAAGACTATTTTGAGAAATTGCTGGCTGAAATTCGCGAAATCCGCCTCAGCGAGCGTCGATTCTATCAAAAAATCACAGATATTTATGCCACCAGTGTTGATTACAATAAAAACGCACCAACGACACGAGATTTTTTCGCTAAAGTACAAAATAAACTGCATTATGCAATTCATGGTTACACCGCATCAGAGCTTATACTCAATCGCGCAAATAGTAGTAAACCTCATATGGGGCTCACAAGTTGGGAGCATAGCCCACATGGCAAGGTGCTCAAAACTGATGTGCCAATTGCAAAAAATTACCTGACAGCAGAAGAATTAGATTCTCTTGGCCGCATAGTCAATGCCTATTTAGAGTTAGCAGAAGATCGCGCCATACGTAAAATTCCAATGACCATGGAAGACTGGGCCAACCGATTAGATAAATTTCTTGAATTTGACGAACGCGATGTATTGCAAAATTCAGGGAAAATCAGTGCAAAAATTGCAAAAGATCATGCTGAAAGTGAGTTTGAAAAATACCGCATTCTTCAAGATCGTCTTTTTGAATCTGATTTTGATAGAGAAATTAAAGCTGAGTTAAATCGTGATCCCAGCAACGAGGCAGAATAATGGGAAAACTCAATGCTAAATTAATCGAACATACCAAACCTGAAGAAAAAGAATTTCGCTTACCTGATGGAGAAGGACTTTTTCTTCGGGTGCGTCCCAGCGGGACAAAAAGCTGGTTGTTTTGCTTTAGGATTGGTTCAGATAGAACTTGGCGCCAAATGACATTGGGTTCATTGGATGAATTGTCTTTAAAAGCGGCGCGTGATCAATTAAAAGAATTAAAACAATTGGTCAAAAACGGTATTGATCCTCGCAACACAAGAGCAGCTCATAAAACAGAAAATATACAGGCAATATCTATGCAGGTGTTATTTGATTCGTGGATAGACTATTTAAAGGTAACTAAAGAAGTAAGCGTAACATGGATAAAACGTCATGAAGATCGTTGGAGATTACATTTAAAAAAGCCATTAGCAAATATACTTGTAAAAGATGTAACACGTGCACACTTGGCCAGCGCATTAGAAGCCATGACTCGCAAAAAAATCAAAGAAGAAACCCGCAAAGCTTTAACTACGCTTAATAAATTATTGAATTATGCTTTGACACGGCATTTTATTGATGTAAATCCTGCGCGAATCTTAAAGCCTCAGGATTTTGCAGCAACTGCTAATTCTCCCCGAGATCGAGTATTAACACTGATAGAATTACGCAGAGTATGGTTGGCATTAGATCAAGCTAGTGATTTTACTCAATCCGATGAAAATAAATCATCTATGTCCATTGTTATCAGTAATGCAATAAAATTATTAATTCTTACTGGTGTTCGTCGTTCTGAAATAGCAGGCATGCGCAAAGAGGAATTAAGGTTAAACGATAGTGCGTGGATTATCCCTAAAGAAAGAACCAAAAATGGGCAAGAACACACCGTTTATCTTTCACCATTAGCCATTGAGCTCATAAAGATGTTAGAACCTATATCAAATCATTCTCCATTTGTCTTTGACACAGGTCGCTACCCCACTCATGGACATATTCATCCAGATACATTAACGGGTGTTATTGCTCGTTTACGGGGAACAGCAAAAGGGAATAAAAAGAAAAATAGTGATTCTGCACCATTGGAAGATATCCCATTGTTTAGCATTCATGATCTTCGAAGAAGCGCTGCAACAGCATGGGGTGAATATTTAAAAACAGAACCTCATGTAATTGAAAAAATGCTTAACCACCAGCCATTAAATAAACTAATTGCAACCTATCAGCGCGCTGTTTACGCGGAAGAGCAAAAACAAGCTTGGATGGCCTGGGGAAGTTTGGTGGAGCACCAAATAATGCGGGAACCGGGCAATATTGTACAACTTATTCGAGCACATCAATGATTATAAAATTAAATCAATTTTATTACGGATATCTAGAGAATTTAATCCTGCCCATAATGATTAAGCAAATTAAGGACAAATATGATTTTAAAGAGGAGTTTGATTTTTATGGCTGGTTGCGCGACATTAAAAATTGGTCTGAATCATACAATGAACATGAAGACCTTACTGTTATCAGAGAAATGAAAGCTCACTTTAAAAATCTAATCACAACATCAGATGCGCTAAGAAATTTGGCTACTAGTTTTTTAATGCGGCGCGATGATTTTTCAAAGTACCTAGACCCTTTTCAGGATGAAATTTTGCGCCACAGTCCGAAATTAGGGTTAACTCATGAGGAGCTGCAAGAAATCTTAATGGATTTTAAAGTGAATTGGCAAAAAAGCTTAGAATCGTTACCTCCTATTGGCAAAGGTAGGCCTTCGAAAACACATAGCAAAAGATTTGTAAATTTACTTATTATGATGTTTATGGATGGCTCAAAATTGGAACCCCAGTGTTATCGAAATGAACATAAGAAAGGCCAATATTATGGGTGTTTTTACGATTTCATGCTCGACATGCAGCCTATACTTCAAACACAACGAATGATTTTAGATATTAAAAATGAATCGCTTGGTAAATATGCCTCTGAATTAATTCCCCAAAGACGTAAAGATATCCCCTGCTCCAGCAAAATTTCCCAAATCGATGCGCTGCTACTTCAGGAATAAATTCACAAATAATATCAGATTTTATTCCTTTATTTATCCTTAACACACTCCAATAAGATGGCCTCGTGTTCAATAAGACAAAAGAGGCTATCACATGAATCAATTATCAAACTCTGGATTTTTAAGAATATCGGATGTTCTTCAGCTTATTCCAATTGGCAAATCAACGTGGTGGGCAGGTGTTAAAGAGGGACGCTTTCCAAAGCCAGTAAAAATTGGGCCTAGATTAACAGTTTGGCGAGCAGACGAGATACGTCAGCTTATTGAAACTGAATCTTTTGGTTATGAATCCAGGGAGAGCAAATTATGCAAGAGAAAATCTTTGAAGTAATGCTTTCTGTATTTTTGATATGGATTTCAGAAATAAGAAAAACGTCAGGGAGGCATGCGATGGCCAATGAATACAAAGACCGCGTTTGCGAGACGCGGCCGGTAAAACAAATCAAACTTAACACAGATTCTATAGTGCCTTTTCAATATACACAATTAATTCAACTGGCGCAGTGGTTATACAATCAGTGTCATTCTACCAACACAGATAGCAAAACAATTATTGGGAAGTTTTTCAAAAAAACGGCCGATATGCGGAGGGTTTATGAATGATACTGAAAGAGCACGCTCTGCATTAGCTTCTCTTGATCCATCATGCCCACGCGATGAATGGATTTGCATAGGCATGGCTGCAAAAGCTGCTCAATTATCTTTTGAAGATTTTCATATCTGGAGCAAAGATACTATCAATTACACAGGAGAAAAGGATTGTTTAACTACTTGGAAATCTTTTAATGAGGTAGGTGATGTAACAGCAGCAACACTTTTTCATAAAGCTCGTGAAAGAGGATGGAAGAATACAGAAAAACTGCATTCCCACCTAATGCAAACAAGATACAGAAATCCTAATTATCAAAAGAATTGTTCCGCATCCAAGAACGTTGCGAAAGGCACGCGAGCAAGTTAAATATATGGTCATTGATGAGGTCTCTCCTCGCCGGATCAGAAATTACCTTCATCGCTGGGTTGCATGGTGGGTAAAAACATCAGACACCTGGAAATACCAGGAACTTATGCAATGGTTTCTTGAGGTTTGCTGGCAGAAAAGTGTGACGCCTATCGCACACGACATCATCCAGCGTTATCTCATGAAATCACACACCCGGTTGTCTGCTCGGGCGGCTGCATAAGTTTTGCAAGTCTGCTGTTTTTGCTCGACATAAGTTTTCCAACGCGCGCCGGCGCACGCCGGCCCCAGTACGCCCCGCCGCTCGCCCCGCCAAATGAAGCGGCGGGGGCCCGCACGTGCCGCCGCCACCCCCCCCGCCCGGCCTGCATATTCATAACCAAGACCAGAAAGAGATGTAAAAGAGATAGGATATATAGCGCCGCCGCCTACTCTAAAGTTTAAACTGCGGCGTGATTTTTCTTTCTCCTCAACACGATAATAAAGACCCTGAGCAACATCCTGCGCGATATTCGCTGGCAAAAATCGCTGGACATAACCGATTACCTGTCGCCAGAACAAGTCGCGCTGGTTCCAGTTCCAGCCATCAAATTTCGCATCATAAAGTTCAAATGCCCTGAGCAAGTGCGCTGGGTTAAAGATGATTTCCTGTTGCGAGCATGTGGTGAAATCACGTCTGAATTGCTCCAATGCCTGCCAGAGAGCGGTTGTGTTGGGCTGTTGTAATTCGAGCGCAGCCTTTACATCAGTCTCGTTAGCGCGGGTGATGGCATCCACGATGTTGCTGAAATCAAACGGCTGTTGTATTTTGGCATAGGCATCATATCCAGTTGGGAAAATGGCTTGATACTGACGAGTTGCTTCTTCATCATTCATGTACGGTTTCAACATGTCGCACATTTCATTATCTAATGCGCACAAGGCTAATTGAAAGGCAGTTAAGTTCCTGAATTGACGATTGGAGTAATCCATGACTTTTGCTGCGCCATGGAGCAAGCTATTCCGTATCCCTGGATACGTTTCCAGCAATGCTTTTGCCTGTTGTTCTTCCCCATACACCACATGCTGCAAGAATTGTTTCACCAGCCGGCTCTCGGGTGAAAACCATCGTGCATAGTGGGTGGGTTTTTCGGTGCTTACGTGTGCTAACCACTCCGCTTTTGGCTTGCCGGCAATGATTTCTGGTAAGATAGTTTGTAACCTTGCATCTTCTGCTAACCAATAACGGCCGCGCTTGGAATTGACCCAAACCTCTGCTACCGTTTTGCCTGCTAATGCGCCCGCGCCCTCAGGGATAATACTACCGAATCCCGACGGCATAATCTTGTCGCGCAACGCAGGATCGTCCATCACATCTACTTTGTGCTTAGCGATCAAGATACCCAGTACCGCATTCACCTCCGCACCTTGTGCGACCAGCTTTTTTACATCATCGAGCTTGCCTGCTTGTGCCGCGATGAGTAATTTGCGTTCTAAATAAACGGCTAGCAGAGCGGCGCTGATGTTTCCCGGCAAGCCACGGTAAAAGGTCAGACACTCTGAAAGCTCATCATCGTTTGCCACTAGCTTCAAACTATCTGCATTGATCGGTAACGATGTGCTGCTATCATTATTCAGGGTGGCACTGAGCAACGCGTTTTCTGCGGCGGTGAAAATAAAATACTGTTCGTCTCGCATTTTCCGTAACAGTGCCTGCTTGACCGTACACCAATTGATATCAGTCACAACAGGTACCATGCTGTCATCATCTTCCCGGGATACAAATAATTGCTCCATGAGCAACTCACCGATAAACGATTTTAAAAATGCATTATCGAATCTGGTGTAATCCTCATAAGCGTAACCGGATTCTTTTGCACCCTGATAACCGCGTAATCGTACTAAGGCTTGTAATTGATCGACGAATGAATTTAAGACAGCAAATAAGGTATAGCGTGTTGCAAATGCTTGCGTCAGTTTTTCTTGTATCGTGGCCTCACTCAGGAGTCCTGCATAAGCATCATCTGGATTGAGTGGCCGTACACCATACCCCAAGTTGCGTGCCACCATAAAAAATCGGTTGTAAGTATGAACTTCATTCGTTGCCTGATTGGCAGCCATGCTCACAATACCCTGACGAATCACGCTTAACATGTCATCAAGGTGTTCAGGTTGGTTTAGGCTTTCAAGGCATTCATTACTGCGATCATGAAATCCGGGCGTGCAGTTTTTTGCGCCTTCATGCAATTTGACAGCCAGTGCGTGTTTCTGGTCGGCGGGTGTTTTTTCATCTGCTAACACGCGGTATAAGGTTTGCAAGGTTTCGAGCAATCCCGCTTTTAGGGAATACGTGGATGCCTCTCCTGCATGACGCGTCAGGTGAAAAAAGAATTCAGAACGCTGCGTCAAGCTTCGATAAATTTCTGTCTCATGTGTCGGGTATAGCAGTGCCGTATTATCCAGATGCAGCAGGTTATCTGCGATGAGGGTGCCAAACTGATTAAACCAGTCTGCGGGGAGGGGTACGGTAGTGTCCACCTGGGGACGCTTGGCAGG
>CAZOVT010000007.1:23703-70807 GCA_964583565.1 uncultured Coxiellaceae bacterium | reverse complement strand
TAAACCAGTCTGCGGGGAGGGGTACGGTAGTGTCCACCTGGGGACGCTTGGCAGGTAGTTGGATAAATCCCTTGTCTGGATTGATCTGTGGCATGTTTTTTCTCGTTTTGCAGCTTAATGATGGTCAATATATTAGCAGTATTTGCTTAATTAAACCTTAAGTATGCAGATATCTGGTAAATGGTGAAATGATGGTGCAATCGACCATGCCTCTATTTTTCTTTCGTACAATTTGGCTGCCCCAGTGGATGCCCCAGATGTAAATTTGCAGAAATGATGGTGTAACGAGATTTGTTAAATTTACGTAAAAATCAATTAGTTATATTTCGTCCCGGGGCGGATTCGAACCGCCGACCTGCCCCTTAGGAGGGGGCTGCGCTATCCAGCTGTGCCACCGGGACCGAAGCAGAGTAGTGTACTATAGAGTGGCTCCAGGTTTAATCGAGGATTCCACCGTAACGCAGATATTTGAATTGCCGAGGGCCGGAATCGAACCGGCACGAGGTTACCCTCACCGGTTTTTGAGACCGGCGCGTCTACCAGTTCCACCACCCCGGCAGTAGAAGGCGGAAGTATAACAGGATACGTCTGGAGGTCAATTCCAAAAAGGGGTTACAATAGAATCTTCGGGTGATGACTTTAATAAGCAATATGCATTGGGAAGGATCCAACATGCGCCAGATTGCACAAATAACGACCATTCTTTTCCTCTCACTGGGATTGCTATTTCCAGCCCTCTCATCCGCGGCCAGCAAGGCTCTCCTGCTAAATATCAATGGCCCAATAGGACCCGCGGCACAAGACTACGTCGAACGCGGCATTCAGCAAGCAGAAGATGACACCGGCACCGGTATCGTCATTATCCAGTTAAATACCCCTGGCGGCCTGGAAACCAGTATGCGCGGCATCAATACCGCCATTCTCAACTCTCATACACCTGTCATCAGCTATGTCGCGCCTGCCGGTGCACGTGCCGCCAGCGCTGGCATTTTCATCATGTACGCAAGCCATTTAAGCCTGATGGCACCCGGCACCAATGCTGGTGCCGCATCACCTGTTCATTTAACTGGGCATAACAACAAGGAAGAAAGCAAACCCAGCACAGAATCCACTAAAGCCATGAATGATGCATCTGCCTACATCCGCAGCCTGGCGCAGCTACGGCATCGCAATGTCGAATGGGCCGAATTAGCCGTTACCAAAGCAGCCAGCGTCTCGGCTGAAGAAGCAAAGAAATTAAATATCATTAATGACATTGCCGATAATTACCCACAATTGTTAGAAAAAATTGACGGTAAATCGGTTACCATACGCGGCGGCAATCACATCATCAGCACGCAAGGTATGCAGCTTGTACCGCTTGCAACTGACTGGCGGCATGATTTTCTATCCTTTATTACCAATCCGAACATTGTTTATCTCCTGATTCTGGGCGCTGTTTATGGATTATTTTTTGAGTTTTCCAATCCGGGATTGATTCTGCCCGGCATTGCAGGCGTTATCTGCTTATTGCTGGCACTGTATGCCATGCAGTTATTGCCAGTGAATTATGCCGGCCTGTCGCTGATTCTTGTTGGCATTACCTTTATGACCATGGAGGTATACATATCAAGTTATGGCTCGCTTGCGATAGGCGGTATCATCGCATTTATACTGGGATCAATCATGCTGTTTGATACTAAAAGTGTTTATTACCGATTGAACTGGCATTTGATTGTTACCATGGGTGTCCTGTCAATTTCATTTTTCTTTGTCGTTGCCACCATTGTGATTCGCGCGCATAAAAAAGCTGTGGTCACTGGCAAGGAAGGACTAATTGGTGCTAATGGAACAGTCGTTACATCAGAAAACAAACAACTTATTGTACGCGTGGCAGGTGAATTATGGGAGGCATCTTCCAGTAAATCACTTGATGCTGGCGATAAAATTCGAGTAAAAAGTGTCAAAGGATTAGTGCTGCGCGTTGAAAAACCAACTACTGATAAAAAATAAAGGAACTGAATTATGTATGCATCATATATAGCTGTCGCAATCATTGCCGCCATTATATTATTTAACATCTTTAATGTCATGCGTGAATATGAACGCGCTGTTGTTTTTACATTAGGCCGCTTTACCAGCGTTAAAGGCCCGGGGTTAATCATTATCATTCCAGCCGTTCAGCAGCTTATTCGCGTGGATTTACGCACCATCGTGATGGATATCCCGCCGCAAGATGTTATTTCGCGTGATAATGTTTCTGTACACGTCAATGCTGTTGTGTATTTCCGCGTTATCGATCCGGAAAAAGCGATTATTCAGGTAGAAGATTTTCAAACAGCGGTAAACCAGCTTGCACAAACAACATTGCGGTCTGTTTTGGGTCAACATGAGTTAGATGAAATGCTTGCTGAACGCAATAAATTAAATTCTGATATTCAAAAAATTCTAGATGAACATTCAGATGCCTGGGGTATCAAAATCAGCATGGTGGAAATCAAGCAGATCGATTTGAATGAAAGCATGGTGCGCGCGATTGCGCAACAAGCAGAAGCCGAACGTGAACGCCGCGCAAAAGTTATTCATGCTGACGGTGAATTACAGGCGTCGCAAAAACTATCTGAGGCGGCCAAAATACTTGCTCAGGAACCGCAGGCTATTCAGCTGCGTTATCTGCAAACACTTTCGAGTATCGGGGTTGAAAACAGCACGACGATTGTCTTCCCCGTACCAATGGATTTGTTCTCTTCATTTTCATCAGGTAAAAAAGCATAGCGTCGAAATCAGCATATCCGCATCAGCTAAACCTCATGCTGCACAATGCTGTCTATATAGCTGTAATCCCAGTCAGCATTGAGACTACGTCTTAGCAATGATGGACGTAATAATGATTCATAGTGATCCAGATTTTTCTGAACTGACATAACAGGTTCCAAAATAGTTGCCCAGAATGATGACTCCAAAAATGCAGCGCCTACTGGTATCCCGTCACTGGTGTCTAACCCAGATGGAGGATTGCTGCCAAAAAAATAAAGCGGCTCACCGAATAAATTTCCCGTTTTATCAAAAAATGGGGCCTCTCCTACCGTACCTGATGTAATTGAGTAAATATCTGTTATCTCTTCCTGAGAAATTAAATAGTAAAAATTATGATACACTTCCTGAATATTTTGCATCGATTTAATAATTTTTCTCGACGGACAATGCTCATCTTGATACGGATGCGGTTTGAATAAAACTTTTGGATGATTACAAAAGACTTCTTGTATTTGATCCAGGTAATCTCCCATATTTAAAAACCGACCGCTTTGTCTACAGATAAGCGCTTTATCCGTAGCGACTTGCCCGGTGATTAACGCTGTCCCTGGCGGCAGGGATAGTTTTTTCATCCAGGTTACTTTTGCACGCAGCAAATTCGCCCTAGGAATGCAATGATCATCCATATTTATTTCAAATTGAGCAATTTTATGATGTATATCTTGATGATTTGTTCTAAATCCAAATATCAAATCATCCAAAAATCTGACTGGATGCGCAATAATATCAATAAATGGTATCTGATTTTTACTTAATACATACTGCAAAATATCCGGAATTTCAACGCCAATCACACATGAATTTTTAAATGGCTCTATCAGTTTTTCTTCAATTTCCGAAGGAATTATTTTTGAATAAAAAATAGAAGCCCATGATTCATAATTGATAGAAAGACCAAACAAATCATAAATCTTGCGAGCATCAAATCCATTCGTTTCCCATATAACAGAGGATTGCGGTAACAAAGTAGCCTTAGATAACTGCCAGCCAATCAGATGCTTTAACCATTTTATATTTTTAGATGTTGCACTGACCCATTTATTATTCTCTAAAAAAGGCCTCAAGATGTCACCAGTAAAAATAATTCGCTTGATTGTCATGCAATCCAATACCTCACGCCTATGTTAATGATGGGCTAAGATTAAATGTCTGCGTATAGACAGCAAGTAATAATGGGCAATCTGGATGACTGGCACAAAGCAACTCTAAACGTTTATGTGCTAGCTTTAAGTTACCAGATTTAGCGTACCCCATCACTTCCAGTATACCCAATAATTTAAGCGCTTCAGGTTCCTGGGGTACACCAAGTAACAAATGAATGTAGCTCAACATTTGCTTGAGTTTACTTTTATCGTTCGGAAGTTGTGCGCCAATTTTTTCCCAAATATCTGGTTTATCTGACTCTTCATCTAGCATATCAACTAACGAAATAACTGTTTTCTCCCATGATAATAAATCATTATCTATTGCTTCTGTTTGCTGTTGATTTGGTGCTTGCTGCATCGCATGAGATTGTGCTGACAAGTTATCCTGTAATTCAATCACTTTTAGATAGTTATTCAGCCTATTGACTTCCAGCAATTGTAATAACTGATTATTATGATAAGGTGTTATAATTGTTGCAATTTCCTGTGCTTGTGGATGGTGCAAGTTAAACAACACACCCAATCCGAACACTGCGGGAACATGGGCGTAACAATATTCGCCGGTAAATTCTTTAATAAAATCCTCAACGGCTGTTAAAACACCATTTCGTTCACCACCTTCCTGCAAGGCAACGGCATAAGCTCCAAGACCTTGAAAACCACCATTCACCATGCCGGCATTATTCATGGTAACACCACCTTCAAAGGTATGCGGATGACAATAGTCATTAGGAATTCTATCAGGAGAATAATACAAATCACGACGTGACCATGGCCAGCAAACATCATGCAAAAAAATAAGTGTGTTTCTATTCTGCTTTTTATTTAATTCGCGAATTAACTTTAATTCGTGATACACCGTATACCAGTTATGATCACCATCAACAAACCAGATATCAACATTGCTAACGGTTGATATCGCATTCAAACTTTCTTGTGGAATGTGTTGAACGACATTTTTTACGCCGGCAATCCAGTCCAGAAAAGTCTGGCTCGGGTTACAATCAATCGAAAGAAGTTTTCCATTATGCTGCTTAAGCCACTCGTACAGCAACCTGGAGTGACCACCGTATTCAGCACCAATTTCTGCAATAACCGTTGGCTGAACAGCTTCAAGGATAGGTAGCGTAATAGCAGAAAACGATGTCATTGAGTGAATGAGCAAATCCTCTTTCATCTGATACCCCGATAGTTTGCCTAGTCCATGGAAAATTACCATTAATCAACAATGTAGCATATTTGTACGCTTTTTGTCATCCAGCCATTACTCTCATTATTTATACGAAAATGACTCTATTATTTGATGATTGTCTCTAACGCTGCATGCTGGTATTGTATATAAATAAACCACAATTCACGCCGGGAACAAAAATGGATATTTTGACACCTGCCCCAGAATCGTCAGCTGCATCTGATATTAAATGGATTAATCCACTCGAATTACTGCACCCGGAACGGCTGGATATCGTCGTTAAGGCAATGTATGCAAATTCGATACTAGGAAAACCGACAAGCAATTCCAGCATTTCGGCTGAAGAAAATTATCTTAACCATATTTTATATCGAACAGGCGGCAAAGAACCTGGTGATGAAGTACGCAAAGGATCACTTGATCAATTCCAGCAGCAATTTATTGAATTAATCCATTCCATGCAGGCGCATGGATTTGACCCTAAACATCCCATTCCTGTGGCAAAACGAACAGGCATTATCCTGAATGGGGCACACCGGCTAGCAGTCGCACTCTGCCTTGGCATTAAAAATGTGCCCATTACACTGCATGATAATGTAGATGGCCTAACCTGGAACGGTAACTGGTTTATTATGAATGGGTTTCCCCCAACTGCGATTGATGAAATCACAAAAACCTGGGTTTCCTTACGCGGCAATCTCGCGGGCTGTGTAATTTTATGGTCTACGGCGGAATCTCACTGGAATAAAATGGAAGAAGAAATTCAACAGACAACACCTATTGTGTATAGGAGAACTATTCAATTATCGCCTGATGCATTTGGTGAGTTTGTTCGTGATATTTATGCCACAGACTGGGGCCCGGCACCCGGCGCTAATATAGAACGTAAAGTTAAATTTTTATCGGGTTACAAGCCATGTATCCGATTTCTGGTCGTTTCACAAATTTATCCAGATGATCTTAAAAATATAAAAACGACCATTCGTGACAATTATAATCATGTGGTTCCAGCGGACACATTTGCCACATTACATACGACTGATAACCTGCGAGAAACGGGTTATATAGCACAAATACTGCTAAATAGAGCTTCATTATCGGCAATTAACTATCGTCCAAAAAACGGATTCAGGCCTGCATTTTTACACTGGCTATCAGCTTATTTTTCTGAATTGCAAAAATTGCATATTGATCCAAATGATTGCTGCATCGTCGGCAGCGGTGTCCTGGAAGCATATGGTATCAGACATGCAACCGATATCGATTTTACAACAACACATCAAATTAGAAATCAATTTTTTACATCTGGTGTTACGCACTTAACACCCGACCTTGATGTTGTATCCATGGATTATCCACGTGCAAAATCTACCACTGAATTACCACCTAATGATAATGATCTAATACAGGATAGTGCACATCATATTTTTGTTAGAGGGCTTAAGTTTTCAACGCTTGATACTGTCATGACACGTAAAAAATACCAGCGACGCTTTAAAGATTTAATGGATATCGGCCTTGTATCGAAACGTGATTTTGGATAAACCATACGATATTATCGTAAAAGACGAGATTTAATTTTAGCAATCACACCAGCATGAATTTGACTAATTCTTGCTTCAGTTAAATCTAATACTTCGGAAATTTGCTTAAAAGTTAGCCCTTCAACATAATAGAGTGATAAAAGAATTTGTTCTTTTTCAGGCAATTTTTCCAAAATTAATTTTAAATTTTTCTTTAAATCTTCATTTTCCATAACGCCAAATGGATCTTTGACATCGTCTGCAATTGTCTCGACACCAATCGTATGATCTATACTAATAACTTGACATACATTAATGCGATCACATAATTTATTATATGCGTCTAACGTTAAATTCATTTCCGATGCCAACTCATCCGATGTGGGCTGACGCTGAAAAACCTGCTCCAATTTTCCTTGAGCAGCATCTAATTGTTTCATCATCTTCAAACTTTCACGCGTTCCCCATGAATTTTTACGAAGCTCGTCAATAATTGAGCCTTTTATTCGTATCGAAGCGAATGTTTGAAATGACGCACCTTTTTCTGGTTTATAATGGTTACTAGCTTCGATCAAACCAAGATACCCAGACTGAATTAGATCGTCTAATTCAATGTGGGATGGTAATCTACTTTTAAAGTATGCAGCAATCCTGGCAACAAGGTCCAGATTATTCATTACTAGACTATTTTGCCGATTCAGATTTGCATTATCTTCATAAACATCTATGCCTCGCACGTCTCACCTTTATTGACATTCTGATTATTAATAATTTTTTCAAAAAAGAATTGAATGCCGCCCATATTTTTATTTTCATTTGCCCAGATTGATATGCCTTTTGCTAACTCATTAAATGCTATTGAGGCTGGTGAAAATGGGTATTTTGATACGACAGGTGTATGCTCTCTTGCTGCTATATTAATATAATCATCACTCGGAACATATCCAACATATTCTATGTTTGCATTCAAAAATCTTGATGCTGTTTCCTGAAACCCGAGGAACACATCATAGCCTTCCTTCATGGATTTCACTTTATTAATGATTACACCAAAATGTTGGCGGTTATGCATTTGATGCAAAATTTTTGTGACTGCATAACTGTCTATAATAGATGATGGATCATTACAAATAACCAATAAAATATTTTGTGATGCATGTGTAAATTGGATGACTTGCCTGGAAATTCCAGCAGCAACATCTACCAGCATGTAATCAATATCTTCAGCCATTGCTGAAAATGATCTGATTAATTCAACCGATTGAATGGTGTCTAAATCCGCCAAACCATGCACACCAGAAGCACCGGGAATGATTTTAATACCAGATGGTCCTGTTACGCAGATCTCATTAAGTGAGGCTTTACCTTTTAATACATCACTAATAGTTAACCTGGGTTTAATGCCAAGCTGCACATCAATATTCGCGAGGCCAAGATCAGCATCAAACAACATGACCCTTTTACCCATTTTTGCCAGCATCATGGATACATTCACAGATATAGTTGTTTTACCAACGCCGCCTTTCCCACCTGAAACAGCAATTACCTGCATTTTGACACCTATTATTAAATTAAGTTCATTGTTGAAATGTTCATTTGTGCTGTAATCGGCCAGATTATTTCAAGTTCATCTTCTTCTGTGTTATCTGTTTGTGGACCGTAAAAATATGATAATAATGTGGATTTTTCGGGTAAATACATATCACATTGCACATCTTGCCCATGACAAATGTAATTTACCATTAACTTATTGATAGCTACCGCTGAGATAACAGGCGCCAGATTAATTGCCTCGTCCATTTTAGTGATGACACAACCCTGAACCAATGGCGAATTAAATTTTGCGATGATATCTTCAATAACAGACTCTTGTTGCTGGGCTTGTAATGTTAAATAAACTGAAATTGATGAATCGGCATATTCCAGCATGTTGATCAACTCCATAATAGCGATATGATCACGCTGATTAACACCATGTGTATCAATTAAAATAAGTTTTTTATGCTGCATTCTATTAATAGAATTTTTTAGCTCACTTGACGAACTCACATACTCAAGATCAATTCCCAATTCATTGCAGTAATGGCTTAATGTGTTTTTAATACTGATTTCGCTTTTATCTGTTGTAATAACACCAATTTTTTCTTTTCCAAATTTTTGCAAGTACCTTATTGCCATTTTAACAATAGAGGTTGTTTTTCCTGCACCTGTTGGACCAACTAATGCACATATTCTTTTATTAAAAATAATTTCTTTTTTACTGATTTTGATATTTTTAAGTAAAAATTTCTGAACAGCCTCACGAATATCTTCGTCAGGCTTTATTTTTTTAAATAAAGCAGAAAATAGCTGATAAATTGATTGCTTGCTAAATCCAATAGTTAGCAAATAAATGAATAGTTCAGAATCTTCCAGTTGAGCTTGATTATTATGCGACTTTTCAGCCATTGATGAATTTTTTGATAATAATTGAATTTTTTTTGTTATTTCCCTAATGGACGAACCAAGTTGATTCAACTGGTTTTGCACATTATCCAATGGCATGCTTCCTTCGTTAGCCATCAAATTAATAGAATTTTCAATACTCTGAAATTCTTCATTCTCGTCTGGCAGACCTGCTAAAATTTCTACGCCACTTGAACTGGTTTTAGTGCGATATATCAACGCATCCGGACCAAGACGGTCCATCACGAGTGACATAGCTGTTTGCATATGAGCTGAACGAATTAATTGTAATTTCATTACCTGCTCCTCATTATCCTATTTTTGCCATCAATGTTATCTGCCGACCCTCTGGAATTTCATCTGATGAAATGAAATGCATCGATGGTATTCCAGATTTAAACAGTTTCTCAAATAATGGCCTTAATTCTTTTGCAACCAATAACACAGCAGGTAACGACTCAAGCTCACACTTACGAACATACTCAAGCAATTTGGTATAAATTTTTTCTGTTAGTGTTGGCTCAAGCACAATCCCTGCATCTCCCGATTCCTTGTTTGGCTGTATAGACTTATGCAATATTTGTGCCAACTCATCCTCCAGCATGGCAACCGGAAGTTGTTTGTCTGTGTGAGCAATGTTATAGACAATAAGATTTTTCAAAGCGACCCGAACCGACTCGTATAAGTTATTGATATTTTTATCTTTAGCCCAGCTTTCAATCATTTTTTCAGCTATTGTTCTCATATCAATCAATGGGATGTTGGCTGCAAGGAGACGTTGTAACAAGCCAACAATAATATTAAGCGGCACGCTCTGCGTTCCCGATGTCAATGTCTCGACAAGTTTTGGCATGGTCTGCGATAGCTTGTTAAGAATATGCTGAACCTCATCATATCCAAGCAAATGAGCCGCATTCGAGCGAATCACCTGATTAAGGTGGGTAGCAACAACCGTGCTACAATCAACCACCGTGTAGCCAAGTCCAACGGCATAGTCTTTTTCGGTAGGATTAATCCAGTATGCATCAAGGTCAAACGATGGATCTTTACATTGAGTACCCGCAAGCTGATGCTGGATGTAACCAGGATTAATTGCCATGACTTTGTCTATATAGACCTCATACTCCGAAATTACCACGCTTTTTAATAAAAGATGATAACGCGTTGCCGCAATATTAAGGTTATCCCTGACATGAATAGGTGGAATGAGAAAGCCAAGTTCCTTTGATAATTTTTTTCGAATATTTTTAATTCGATTAATCAAAATTCCATCTTTACTTGTACCAACCAGACCAATTAAGCCATAGCCAATTTCAAGAGACAGTCGATCAATCGAAACAACATCATCCCAATCAAGCTCTTGCTTACTTTCAATTTTTGCAACACCCGCATCATCACCTCTTGCAGGTGAGACTTCTGACGACGATTTTTTAGAAGGCGGCACAGGCGAGATGTTTTTTATGTATAGACCAACAGCATACAAAAATGCTGATAGCAGCATAAAAGCAAAATGCGGCATATCTGGAATAATGGATAAAACCAGGAGAACAGAGGCCGTAATAAAAATTGGTTTTGGATTTTTAAAAATCTGGATAACAGTCTGCTGCGTAATATCTTCTTCGTTTGAAACGCGCGTTACCATAATAGCAGCAGAAATTGACATTAACAAAGACGGGATCTGGGTAACCAGTCCATCACCAATCGTTAATAGTGAAAATGTCTGTACAGCAGAGGTTAATGGCATGTGATATTGAAAAATACCAATTAAAATTCCACCCACCAGGTTAATGAATAAAATCAACATCCCAGCAATGGCATCACCACGAACGAATTTGCTGGCACCATCCATAGATCCATAAAAATCCGCCTCCTGTACAACCTCTTGACGTCTTTTCTTGGCTTCTTCCTGATCCAGGATGCCTGCATTTAAATCTGCATCAATCGACATTTGCTTACCTGGTAAAGCATCAAGGGTAAAGCGTGCACTAACTTCAGAAATTCGGCCAGCACCTTTTGTAACAACAACAAAATTGATAATCATCAAAATGGAAAATACAATAATACCAACTATAAAATTACTACCAATAACGACTTCACCAAATGCCCTGATAACATCACCAGCTGCAGCAGGGCCTTGACTACCATGCAAAAGAACGACACGCGTCGAGGCTATATTTAATGTCAGCCTAAATAGCGTTGAGACCAACAGTATAGTTGGAA
The DNA here is from genome assembly GCA_964583565.1 of uncultured Coxiellaceae bacterium. Taxonomy (GTDB): domain Bacteria; phylum Pseudomonadota; class Gammaproteobacteria; order DSM-16500; family DSM-16500; genus Aquicella. The sequence continues at coordinate 59,486 of CAZOVT010000007.1, read as the reverse complement.
AAATGCTAAACTCCAGCGGCCTAACAACATAAACACAGGCCATAAGAATAATTAATGCTAGTGAAATATTAAAAGTAAAAAGTAAATCAAGAAAAAATGGGGGCAATTGAAATATAGTCATACTTAACATAGAAATAACTAACAAAATTATCCCTATGTTAAATCCTTTAAATGGACTGAATAATATATTTATGGATTGCATAATAATACCTTTATTTGTCAAACACAAATTCTGGTGGAATTTGTAAATCAGTTGCTTTTACAGGCTCATCCACCAAACCTTGTTGATATTGATTTAATTGATTGATAAATGTTAATACTAACGCAACAGCCATATAAAGTTCAGATCTTACTTCATGATTTAATTTACAAGTGTGATAAATAGCACGAGCAAGAACGGGTTCCTGGTAAATTGGAACAAAATGCCTTGTTGCAAGTAATCTAATATATGCCGCCATCTGACCTTTACCTTTTGCTACAACACGCGGCGCCCTATCTTTTCCTTCTTTATATTGCAGTGCTACTGAGTAATGAGTAGGATTTGTAATAATAACATTTGCCTTTGGCACCATAATATTTACTTTTTGCCTGAGTATTGCCATTTGCATGGATTTCATTTTTCGTTTTACATCAGCACTGCCTTCCGCATCTTTTGCTTCATCTTTTATTTCCTGTGTAGACATTTTTGCTTTTTCATGATACGCACGATAGCTATATATAACGTCTATTAATGCGATTAACATAATTCCAGAAAACAAAGTAAATAAAAACGTCTCGGTAATAGTGGCAAAGAGAGACACCGAATTGTTAAGTTTCAAATATGGCATAATAAATAATTTTTCTTTGTTAGATAAAACATAAGTAACAAATAAAATCATAATGATAATGAATTTTCCAAATGCCTTTGCAATATCAATAAATATTCGTTTCGAGTAAATATTAGAAAGATTTTTTAATGGATCTAGCTTTTCAAGCTTGAAATGAATTGACTCAAGCGTAAAGTTCCATCCTCCAAGAAAAAATGCAGACAAGAATACAGAAAAGAAAATAATAATAAGTAATGGCAGTATTTTAAAAAATGATCTAACAATCATTTTCTTGAATATAAGCGTAATGTTTTCGTCAGCGAAAATAATTTGATTGATATTTAAAAATATATCATCGATGTTTTTCAAAATTAATGTTTTCAGACTTTCGCCCATAAGGGCCATAAGCAGAACCGATAATATAACAATAGTAGCGCCAGACAAATCTTTTGAACGAAGTGTCTGACCCTTTCTTTTTAAATCGGCCAACTTTTTACTGGTTGGCGCATGTTGCTTTAAATCATCATCTGACATGACTACCTATCTCATTCATGTAACTCATCAGGAATGTTATAACGTCACCCACATAATCATGACTTTTATCCACCATTAGTTCAAATGATAGATAAACGCAAACTAGCCCTATCAAAATTGACATATTTAACCCAACAGAGAACAAATTAAATTGCGGAGCAAATTTGCTCATAATAGCCAATGATAAATTAGTCATCAGAATTGCAGACACTATCGTTAATGATATTAATAATGAACCTTCAAAAATAATCGATGAAAATTTTGCAATGGCTTCGCCATGAAAATTTGTCACAAGAACACTCACTGGTAATACTTTAAAACTGTTTACAATTGCCTGAAGCATGATCAAATGCCCATTCATGGAAAGAAAAATAACAATAAAAGTGATAATGTAAAATGTTGTAAGGCTGGTAATCATGCCAAACTTGGGATCAAATAAGCTGGCGGCACTCAATCCAACCTGGGTAGAAACTAATTGTCCTACCGCGGTGAATATTTCAACCGCTATATTCAATATCAACCCACCGCAAAAACCAATAACAATCTGGGTAATAGTCGCCATAAAATAGTGAAGACTTAATACATCTATTTTTATAGAACTATGGTCATAAAGCATAATGACATAAAATGACATGATGAAAGCAAGTGCAACTAAAGCTTTAACAGATGCCATTCCTTTTCGAAATACATTGAATGTGAATATAAAAGTAGAAATGCGGGTTGTTATCAACATATAATTGATAATGAGTGGATATAACTTGTCTAAAAAAAAATAACTGTCCATATCACCTCAAATATATTGGTAAATTCATCATCATGTATTTCGTAAACATCACAAGCTTACTCATCATCCATGGGCTCAGCCAAAATAACAATCCAAACATTACAACCAGTTTTGGAATAAAGGTAATTGTCATTTCATTAATCTGTGTTGCGGATTGAATCACTGAAAAAATTACACCTATAATAAGCATAGGCACACTAATGATACTAACCGCTATCATGGTATAAAATAATAGCTGCTTAAGAGCAATTAGCATACTGATGTCATTCATACTTACTCCGATTTACTCTATTTGAGATAATATCATCTATTAAAATCGTCTCTTCATTCTCTTTATAAATCAGTTCTTTTTTATGATATTTAGTAATCAGTGTATTTAACGCTTTTATTTTTTGTTCATATTTTTTAATTATCACTTCATACTGTGAACGATTATGTTCAGCCATTTTAATAGTATTTTCTTGTTGCATAATTGTATTATTTATTCGTTTTAAGAAATTTTCATTATTCATAATCATGGCTACTGATGATCCAAACTCAGATTTACTATTTATAATAGTATAGTCCTTTTTATAATTTAATATTTTTTTCAGGGCCATTTGATCATTATTAATCTTTTTTGAAATGGCATTAATTTCGGTAATCACTTCATTTCGTGAAGTCTCAAATTTCCTTATAATCATGTTTATTTGTTTTATTTTTTTTGAATTTGTCATAGCATAGACTCGACAGTACAAGCTAATTGATTCAATTGTTCAAGACTTTTCTCAAAATCACACCCTTCATTCATTCCCTGACACAACAAACTCTCGATATTTGACCATAGTTTTATGGAAAGATCCGTATAAACATCACTCCCCTGCTGATACATCCCAATACTAATCATATCCATATTTCGATTATGTGCGCTAATTAACCTGCGAATCAGCTGATTTACTTTGTAATGCGCCTCAGGAACAACGCTATGCATTAATCGACTTATTGATTTATCGATATCAATAGCTGGATAGTGTCCCGCTTCTGCAAGTGCTTTTGATAATACGATGTGCCCATCGACTAACGATCTAACATGATCAGCCAAAGGATCCGACAATTCTTCACCTTCAATCAACACCGTATAAATTGCCGTAATTGATCCGCTCCCATTTAACCCGTTACCAGATCGCTCTACCAAATTCGATATTTTTGAGAATACCGTTGGTGAAAATCCTTTCGTTGTTGGAACTTCGCCTGCTGATAACGAAATTTCCCGTAATGCTTGCCCGTATCGTGTTAATGAATCCATGATCAATAAAACGTCCTTACCTATATTCCTAAAATATTCTGCGATTGCAGTCGCGTAAGAAGCACCCCTAACCTTCATTAAGGGCAAATTATCTGCAGGTGAAGCAACAATAACTGTTTTAGATAGATTTTCTTTTCCAATAATTTCTTCAATAAACTCTTTAACTTCCCTTCCTCTTTCACCTATCAGACCAACGACAACAACATCAGCCTTGCTAAATTTAGTCATCATGCCGAGCAATACACTCTTGCCAATACCACTCTCAGCAAATATCCCCATACGCTGGCCAATACAGATGGTTAAAAGTGAATTAATTGCCTTGACACCAACATCGAGTGGTTTCGTAATTCTGAATCTTAGCAAGGGATTGAGTGGATTGGAGGATATCGTAGATTCACTTACTTCTTTCAAGTCACCCAACTCATCTATTGGATCGCCAAGTGGATTTACCACCCTGCCTAACAAACCATTTCCAATATTATGGCAACTATCTTTATATGGACTGTCAACAATCATACCTTTTGAAATGCCTTCAATTGCCTCATATGGCATAATGGTAATTTCATCATCTGTAAAACCAATCACTTCTGCATCAACAAGTCTATCTCGGCCAAGATGAATACGACATATTTTCCCAAGAGATAAATTTAATCCTTTTACATTAAGGCTAAGGCCATTTATTGATGATATAACACCAAATTCACTATATAATTTTACCTCCCTGGATGTGTTTGCGATCCTTTCCAGTAAGTGACTGAACCTGCGTTTTTCATATATTTCAGCCATTATATCACCCCAATAATCGATCAATGGTTTCATGCAGGTTGAATCGGAAATTTTTTTCACCGGATGAAACAACGACTTCTGTATCTTGCAAATCGTTATTTAATCGATATGCAATCACTCCTGAAATCGGTTGATTTCCAATCATATCCAGATTATTTTTTGACAAAAATACTTCGATATTTTTATTACTATTAAATTCATTTAAAATGGTATTAATTACCTGATTAAGTTCATTACTTTTGAATTTTTTCCCAAGAATAAGTTGACATATTTTCTGCACCATCTCTTTAATCAGGATTGGTATTTCCTGTGTATTTTCGTTTAAAGCTAACTCAACCTTATGGTTAATTTCGGTAATAAGATTAATAAGCCTTTCCTGGTTAAAAACAAACTCTGATATTTGTAATTTTAATGATTCAATTTCATTATTTTTATCACTAATATCAGCTGTTAATTTTTGATTTTGCTTTAAAAGCTCTCTAATCTCATCTAATGTTAACAAACTACTGATATCAGACTCTTTGTCCAAATCGGGAAATGTCCATTTTATGCTATCATTAAATAAATGCATAGCCAATGTCCTTTAAAATATGATGCCAGAATCCACTTTAGTGGATATCACTATTTTGTCTTCAGAAGCCAATTTTTTTGCAATATTTATAATTCGCTTTTGAGCTTCTATCACATTGCTGATTTTTACTGGGCCTTTTGAATCAATTTCATCATGAACAATATCGGCAGATTTAGATGACATATTGCTTAAAAATATTTTTTTAACGTGATTATCTGCTCCCTTTAATGCCATCACCATATCGTCATTTTCTACCTCTGAAATTAATGTCTGCAAACTTCGCTTATCCAACTGTGCAAGACGCTCAAATGGCAAAATTCTCTCCTGAATTTTATCAGCTAGTTCAACGTTACTGGATGATAGCCCGCTAATAATGTCAGCTTCTGATTCTGCATCAAGATATGACAAAATATTAGCGATAGCTTCAACACCATCAACTGGAATATCGTGATATTTTTCTTTTGATTTTAATTCATGCTCAAAAAATATGGACAACGCTTCCATACTAAAGGTTGAAACAGTGCCCATATTCGCCATTCTTCCCACCACATTTGATTTTAGTTCTTTTGGCAATCGTTTTATCAATTTAGACGCTGTTTCACTGGTAAGGACAATACTTGCAATCATTGCAATAACCTGAGGGTGTTCATCCTGGACAATAGAAGCAATAACATCAGGAGATTGTATTTTAAATACATCAACCCATTTGGATAGCTCGCTGTTAATACCATCAGAAAATGTTTCTATTTTTTTACTTTCAACGGCCGATACAAGTGAATTCTTGAAAATTTCCTTAGACACAATATTAATGCCAGAACTATTGCTTGTTTCTTTAAAAAAGCTATTTAATGCTTTAATTACATCTGCCTCAGACACTGAACCAATCTGATTGATTGCCTCAATTATTTGCTGCACCTCATTTGGATTCAGACTTTTTAGAATCTCTGATGCGTATTTATCACCCATACCTAACATAATAATTGCTGCTTGTTTGATTTTATCCATATTATTTCTCTGCTACCCAATTTTTAATAACCAATGCGATTTTATTAGGATCTTGCGACGCAATTTCCTTCAAGCGATCAATTTGTTCCTGCTTTAATTTCTGCATTTCGGGTGAAATATTATTATCATCAAAATCACCACTTCCATTGCTAATGGAATTTCCAGATTTCAATCCAGACAAATGTTTATTAATTTGACGATACAAGAAAAAGAATATCATACCAGCAAATGCCACAGATAAAATTCTCTTGATAGTTTCCCAAAACCAGGCTTCTTCATAAAATTTGTATTCTTCAATTTTTTTCTCAATTTTAGTGATATTAAAGCTACTATTCACAACCGTTACTGTATCCCCTCGTTTTTGGTTAAATCCAATGGTTGCTTTTACTAACTCGGTGATTTTATCCAATGTTTCCTTATCCAGTGGTTTTATAACTTCTTTTTTCGTGTTAGGATCAATTGTTTTTTCGCTATCAACGACAACCGCAACATTAATTCCATTCACTTTTGCAATATTTGACTTACGATAGGTGACAGATTTACCCAATTCGTAATTTTTAATGCTCTGGCTTCTACCCTGATTTGAGGAATTTTGTGGAGAACCCGCATTATTTGAACCACCCGTTGGCGGGGTGTTTGCTAACGACCCAGCTGGGCCGCCTGCAGTTGTTGATCCTGTTTCTTCACTAATGACTTCTTCACTTCTAATAACCTTCTGATTAGGATCATATTCCTCTTTAGCTTCCTCTTGTTGAGTAAAGTCAATTTCTGCATGAACGCGGACATTAACTTTATTATCCCCCACAAGCGGTGTTATCAATGATTCGATACGCTTTTCATAATACGATTGAATATTGTTTTGATAGTTAATCTGCTCTGCATTGATAATTGAGTCTGGATTTAATGTGTCAGACAAATAGTGTCCATACTGATCAGTAATGGCAACTTCTTTTGGATCTAACCCTGGTACACTACTTGCAACAATCTGAATAATAGACCTGACTTTTTCCTTATCCAGTGTTAATCCATTTCCAACTGCAATAAATACTGATGCCTTAGGCTTACCTGCTTCATCCGCAAACGTATTATTTTGTGGTATGGCAATATGCACCTTGGCATAAGATACGCCATCAATTGATATAATTGTTTTAGATAGATCACCTTCCAATGCACGCAAATACCGTGCATTTTCAAGAAATTGACTTTCGCCTATTGAATTTTGATCATTCAGATATGAAAATGAAAAACTATCATCTTTTTGAACGCCAGAGGCAGCGAGCTTCATCTTAGCCATTTGTACATCTTTAAATGGAACCATCACAATTCCATCATGATCATCTATTTTGTATGGTATACGTGCTTTATCCAGAATTTCGGCAATTACTGCTCCATTACGACCATTTACTTTATAATCAAGCGGCCGATAGACAGGATCTTGAATATTTCTATATATATAAAGCCCAACCGCAACGCTTGCAGTAACACCAAATAAAAATGAAACCTGCTTAAAAGCGTTACTTCGAAATATTAGAAATATATTATCAAGATATTTTGAACTGTCTTTGCCTGCCATGGCTCAACTCCTTGTTAAACTGGCATATTCATTATTTCTCTATACGCTTCCAGACATTTATTTCTTACTGTTATTAATCCCTCAAATGCCAGCTTGGATTTTTCAGTTGAAACAACAACTTGAGATAACGATACATTTTTGTCGCCAGATAAATATGAATCTCTTATTTTATCCGAATCATTAACCAGACTGTTGACATTATCAACAGTTGATTTTGCAGTGTTATATACCTTACTAAAATCTTCACTGGTTATCTGGGTAGCTTGTGAGCCAAATGCTTTTGTTTTACTGGATATATCACGAATCTTATCTAGAATTTCGCTGATATTAGCTTGCACACTACCTACATTATTAATGGACATTATTTGGCTCCTATGGAATTACCATCCCAGTTTCTTTTAATTTCTGAATTTTATACCTTAATGTTCTTTGGCTGATATTTAAATGCTTTGCCGCAAGTGATCGGCAACCTTTAGTAGATTTAAGTACATTTACAATGACTTCTGCTTCTTTTATTTTTAAATCATTTGATGATTTATCGATATAACTGATTGATTCAGCTATATCAATAGATACATCATTACTATCAATCACGTGATCATCGTTCATGATGACAGATCGGTGAATGGTATTCTCCAGTTCTCTTATATTGCCCGGCCACTCATATGAAATAATATTGGCCATAACATCATCAGCGATTGGCACTATCTCTAATGAATTCAATTGCTGATACATTAATCTGAAGTAATTAGAAAAATTCTCTATATCTTCTTTTCTTTCACGGAGAGCGATACACTTCAATGTAACAACATTTAATCTGTAATAGAGATCCCATCTAAAATTTCCAATTTCTGCTTCTTTTTTCAAATCTTTATTTGTTGCGGCAATCACTCTTATATTCAATTTTATAGGCATTTTACCACCTAATCTTTCTATTTCATGGTCTTGCAAAACTCTTAATAATTTTGCCTGAATATTCAATGGCATCTCACCAATTTCATCTAAAAATATCGTCCCATTATTTGCCCTTTCAAATTTCCCAATATGGTTTTGAATCGCGCCTGTAAACGCACCACGTTCATAGCCAAATAAAATCGCTTCAACCATTGATTCGGGTATGGCTGCGCAGTTAACAGCAACGAAGCTGCCATCACTAACACTTGAATTTTGATGAATATACTTCGCAAGAATTTCCTTACCTGTGCCCGTTTCGCCGTGAACCAGAACAGGTGCTTTACTCGTCGCAACGCGCCTTGCATTTTGATATGTTTTAATCACCTGCTGATTACATGACATCGGATATAGCTTTTTATATGCGATGGTATGCACTATATGCTTTATTTCTGAGATTATATCTTCACTATTTGTGCTATTCGCCTTCCCCCACTTTACTGTTCTTGAACTATCTCCAATAATACTGACTTCATTCGGAACGATTAAATATGGCTTGAGTGACTGTGCATCACTATGCTTTTTATAGTAATTAACCAATAATTCACTATCCAGAACAATCATCATATTAAAGTTAACTATTTCAGTATCATCGTCAGTAAATGCCACTGCACCCAGCTTAAGCAGCTCTGCTTTAAGTAACAGCTTCAGGTTTGTGTCTTTACCTATTATTTGTATATACATGGCAATCTCAATTTTCATTAATCAGCAAATATATGCATGCAATTTTCATTCCAAGTATGTCCTTTCTTATAAAAATAAGAAAAATATCTGAATTGCCCCTCATAATCCCGTCAGCTGATGAATATAGCTGTCATTTTATTGACAGTTGACCATTTTTTGCTAAAATATATATTCAGGGCATATTCTATATGGAAATAGTATGAGTACTTTTTCAAAGATAATGTTGCTCCAGGACGAATGTGAATGCTGCCGTTATACCGATCAGGCACTCAGCATGGCAAATATCACTCCACATCCCTGCCTTATCGAAAATTTAGCCAGTGAAATTAAAAAGCTCGATTCAGATAACTACATTATTTTTACATGTGCAAATAATCTTGAACATATAGATGAAAAATATAAAAATAATATCGTATTAATTCACGACAATTCCTTATCTGATATAAACAACCATAACTTACAAGTCCCATTCAATTTATACACATTGAAACATACAATTAATATTTCCAGCAAAGATATTTACTCGGATCATATAGCCTACTCTAATGTGTTTGAACATTTCATTGGAAACTCAAATGAAATCTTAAAAATAAAAAAAATGATTCATCAAATCGCCAAATCGGATAGCAATATTTTAATTCATGGTGAATCTGGCACTGGAAAAGATGTCATAGCAAATTGCATTCATCTCTTATCTGATCGAAAATCAAAGCCGTATGTACCAATAAATTGCGGCGCTATCCCACAAGAATTAATAGAAAGTGAACTCTTTGGTCATGAAAAAGGGGCATTTACCGGCGCATCAACAAAAAGAGCTGGTAGATTCGAAATTGCAAATCAAGGAACTTTATTTTTAGATGAAATTGGTGATATGCCTCTATCCATGCAAGTAAAATTACTAAGAGTAATACAAGATAAATCCTTTGAACGAATAGGATCAAGCCAACGAATTGATACTGATGTCAGAATTATTGCTGCTTCAAATAAGGATCTTGAAACATTAATCAGTCATAATCAATTCAGAGAAGATTTGTATTATCGACTCAACGTTATACCGATATCTGTCCCTGCATTACGAGAACGAACAGAAGATATTCCTATTTTAATCGATTATTTTTTAAATAAAATTAGCAAACGAATACCACATCAAACTGTTTTCACAGACGAAGCAATTCATGATCTATGCTCATACGATTGGCCGGGAAATATCAGACAACTCGCAAATTTTATTGAACGAATGGTTGTTATGCATAATGAATCGCCTATAACTGCAAATGACATCACCCAGGAGTTGCACTCTCATAAAACAAAATCAAATTTCATCTCCATCCCGGATAATTTTTCAGAAACGAGTTATAAAGATTATCTTGCGAGTGTTGAACAGCAGTTAATTAAACTTGCGCTTGAAAAAAACGATGGTGTCATTGCTGCCACTGCTAATTTCCTCAATATAGGCAGAACGACATTAATTGAAAAAATAAAAAAATATGCAATTAGTATAAATTAGCAGCGAATGTCGTCATCCTGGATGACCTGGGAACCTCCAATATTCACTGTTTATTTGCGCTTTAATTTAAGTGCAAGCAGGGACTGGAATAACACACTCAATTAAATGCTGGATTTAAGCAATTCATTAAAGAATTCCTGCAATTTAACATAGCTTTTCTGTGTCATTTCCATGCTTAGCATTTTTTTGTATAACTGCGGAGCTAATTCAGATAAATCAGCATCGGACATTTTACCAAGCACGATTTTCTGATTGTTAATCGATGCTTCGTTAGTTTTAATCTGATTATCAATTTCAACAGAATGATAACCAACATCACTTAAATAATTTGAAAAATGCCTGCTTGCTTGTACAAAATACGAACTTAACTGGCTGATTTTCTGGTTAAAAACAGCTTTTTCAGCACCCGTCACAATGGATGAGTCTAAAATATTAATTAATTCCTGGGCTGCTGTAAATATATTCTGCTTTTTACTTGGCTCTAATACAAATTGATCGTTTATATTCGGACTTCCTGTGACTTCAATCGCTACACCATTAAATTTGATTGTACCATTTGATATATACTCTGGTGCATCGGCCGGTGTTGTTGCCGGAGGAGCGGGAATGATCTGTCCCGACGCCGCACCAACAACCTGATACGCCAGATTACCCCCTGAATTAGTTACAAATGTTATTGTGTATGTATCTTCAACATACTCAGTTGAACTTGTCAAACTACCAGGTGATGTTTCAGCTGAGCCTGTATTGGATGACGAACCTGATACACTAAACACACCATTTCCAACTCGAATATCACCAAATATTTTTTGTCCTGATTCAGAATAGAGAGTAGATGTATCTTTGGATATATTGATACGTGACTCTTCCATACTGCCAGTATAAACATATTCATTACCAACTTTCGAAAATGCCTGGGATTTTGAGGCATTTCCTGAAAATATAAAATTACCCGTTGAATCCGTCGTATTAGAAAATGAAATCATATTGGACAACAAACCCTTAAGTTCCTGTGCAATATTTTTTCTATCTGTTTCATTACTTATATCAGACTGTGCTGAACGAATCAGCTCGCTAATACGATCCAGCGCGTTAATCGTACTTTTCGTTGAAGATTCAACTAAACCAACACGATTATCAGCTTGCATTATATTTGATTTATAGCTAGATAATTCATTGATATAATCTTGCGTTGCTTTAATTCCAATTGCCAGAATTGGATCTTCTGATGAATTATCAATTTTTTTACCTGAATTAATTTTTGCCTGTATAGCATCAATTTCACTATATTGATTACTCATGGAATCGAGCTGCTGCTTAAATTGTGTATATGTAGGCACTCTCATTGCTATGTCCTCGATAGGCCAATGATGGTATCAAATACAGTCTTTGCAACCTGAATTATTTGTGCACTAGCTTGATACGACTGCTGATACATCGCTAGATTTCCAGTCTCTTCCGATAAACTAACACCCGATATTTGATAGAACTTTTTTTCAGCCTGATCTTTTAATGATATTGCACTATCAGATTCAATACGAGTCGTATTCGTTTTTAGCGAAACATCACTTGATAACAAACGATATGCGCTAGAAAATGTTAGTGATCCATTTTCTATATTCTGATTAGAATATAAATCTGACAGTTTCAAGGCATTGCGATTATCACCAGCGGGTTTAACATTATAGTCTATTGTAAAACTATCTCCTGCTTTGACAAAACCACTTAAACTGACACGATACCCCGGATCATAACTGCCTGATGTTGGAAAAATTGAAGCGCCATTCGATGGATCATAGGCAACTGGACCTTCCATGACAGTATTTGTATTAGCATTTACTATTTGATAACTCGTTTCAGACAAAAATTCTATTCGAATAGGTGGGTTCAATGCTTTATTCGTTGAAAATGCTGCATTTGTTGTATCTATGATCGAGTCAATATTGATTTTCCCATCACCCATGTTGTTAATATTAGGTACACCTGTCACTGGATACCCTAATGCAAGTTTTGAAGAATCCGCAGCAATAACAGACATTTTCGTTAATGCATTGTTTGTAGGTTTTATTGTATATTTATCCCCCGCCACAAATGTTCCCGAATTAATTTGAAGACTAAATCCATCAGCAGTGATGGTATGTGGAAATCCTGATACTGTCCCGGAATTCACAATAGAACCATCACTTTTTCTTTTTAGGGTATAATCAGTCGAACTTGTAAAAGTTACTTCGTAATCACTGGTTGTGAGTGCGTTTGTGTTGGTAATACTCACTGCCATATCGCTGATTCCGGTATTTTGTGTATTAGAAATGACTCTACTGGATGTTAATAATGAATCATTGATATCAAAAAAGATATTCCCGCCCAAATCGCCATTAGCATCTACACCAAGTTTATTTTGCTTGTTAAAAGCTTCAGATATTGATAATGACATACGGCTCAATGAAACTTGGGCTTTATCTAACACATCAGATCTAAAGGATATCATGCTAACAATGCTTCCATCACTCAATAAGCTGGTAATATTTGAAGAGTCAACTCCATTATCCAGCATAATGTCCAGTTTACCAGGATCTGTAGCGTTTAATTGTGTTGAAAACTTATAATAAGTTCCACCAGATAAAATCTCCGTACCATTTGACAGTGAAAGAGTTAAATTATCTTTTTCGTCTGTGTATGTCTTAAAATCAATATATGTAGCTAATTCATGCACCAGTGCATTTCGCTGATCTAACAATGAGGATATATCGGCCGATCCAACACTTTGCACCTGTGTATTTATTTTGCTAATTTCTTTTTCAAGTTCATTTACTCGCTCAATATTTGATTTGATACTTGAATTTACTTCTTCTTTTCGATGATCAATATCCCTGTTTATGTCATTAAAGCGATTCGCTAAATTTTTTAATTTTGTCAGATAGGCAGATCGGGATTCTGTCGAATCGACAGTAGATGTCAATTGTTGAATGGATTCTAATGAATCGTTGAGATATTTATTGATATTTGAATTGTCATCATCAAGCAACTTTTCAAAATCAGATATACGGTTATAAAAATCAGTTAATCTGGCGTCCGTACTCGTTCGGTTAATTAAACTTTCATTAGCTGTCTTGTCAAACACGCGTCGCACATCAGAAATAGTAACGCCATTATTAAACATTGCCTCAACCAAACTCACCTCTTTTCGACTATAAAATGGTGTATTTGCATTTTCCATATTTTGTGCGGCAATAGTGATTGCTGATTGATATGCTAGCAAGCTTCTAACACCGAGACCAAGTATACTTGTCATGCTGATCCCTCTTGGTTTAATACGGCCAATATTTATTAAAGAATTGGGTTAATATTCCGCCTCTTGTTACATTTGCAACTTGCCCGTTACCGCTGTAAAGTATTTTCGCATCAGCAACACGCTGTGAAGAGACTGTATTATCTGGCTCAATATCAGCTCGCCGGACAATTCCAGTTAGAGTGATATATTCTTTGCCAAAGTTAATTGTTACCCATGACTCGCCCTGAACAACTAAATTACCATTCGAAAGTACACGAATGACAGTAACGGAAATTGTACCAGACAATCTATTTTGTTGATTACTTTCACCATCACCATCAAATTTTTGATCCGTTAACGTATTCAATGCAAGTCCACTAGATACATTTGCGCCAAATGCTTCATCTGCTGTAAAAATGTTACTTGCTTTTTTATTCGCCCTTGTTCTTGCTCGTTTTTCACCTTGCGTTGATTCTTGCAATTTAATAGTCAGAATATCGCCAACATGGTACGCAATTCTGTCATCATAAAGTGATATTTCATAACCAGATTGGTAAATCGTACCATTTGTCTTTGGTGGTGGACGATAATCTTTTGGATAAGCGGGAGGGTATTCTACTTTTTTTGGCATTTCAAAATAGTCGACACATCCAGTTACTGATAGCATAGTCAACACTATCAGACAACCACATCTAATTCCTCCCAGTAACTGTTGATATGTCATTTTCATTATTAATGCCTTGTCTTAATCACAAGTTTAATTATGTTTCTCTACTTAAATTCTGCAGCATGTTATCAACCGCAGAAACAGCTTTTGATGTCACCTCAAATGCCCGTTGAGCTTCAATAAGGTTTACCATTTCTTCGACAACATTCACATTAGAGCCTTCCAGACTACCCTGCGATATTGAACCAATACCATTACTCATTGGAATGCCGTTTGTTTCATTACCGCTTGAAATTGTCGCTAAATAAAGATTTTCGCCAATAGGTTGTAGTCCATCCGTGTTAACAAAATCAGACAGTTCGAGTTGGCCAATCTGTTGCGGTTCAACTGTGTCACCGGAAATCACCGTTACGATTCCATCTTTTGAAATACTGATATTTTTTGTACCTTCAGGAACTTGAATAGGCGGCTGAACAATATATCCATTTGATAGCGTAATTTGGCCTTGTTCATTCAGCTGAAGATTACCATCTCTCGTGAATGCAAACGTACCATTTGGCATTTGAAGTTTAAGAAATCCGCGGCCTTTAATAGCAACATCTAGTGCATTATCTGTCTGAATAAGAGACCCATCTGAAAAAATCTTTTTGTTATTTGAAAGTTTGGTGCCCGTTCCAACAACAAGGCCGCCAGGTGAATTTGTGTCTTGTGTAATTGGGGTGCCAGCCTGAGTTACTACCTGATAAGGTAAGTCTTCAAACTGAGCACGATTTCGTTTAAAAGCGGTCGTATTCGAGTTTGCCAGGTTATTCGATATCACCTCAATATTTTTGTGATGAGCATCCAATCCTGATTTCGCAATAAGTAATGCCATATCCATTTGTTATACTCCCTTATGCCTTAGTATCAAGCAATCTATTTGAGGATGAGGCAATATCATCAAGGTTTTTAATGATATTGGACTGAATTTCAAATTTACGACTTAAATCGATTAAGTGAATCAACGTATCAACAGGACTAACGTTCGAACCTTCAAGCGACCCAGGTAAGACTCTAATGGTATTATCTGCCTCAACCCTGCCATCACCTTGCATATAAAACATGCCATCAGTACCCTTTTCAATTTTTGAGGTATCAGGATTGACCAGTTTAAGTTTACCGACATACACCATATCGATCTGATCTCGCGGCCGCATTGAAACAGTACCATCATTAGAAACGTTAACTTTATCAGCATTAGCAAGGTTAATTGCACCATCAACACCTAAAACAATTTCACCTTTGCTGGTTGTCAGAAATCCATCGTTTGAAATCTCAAAATTACCGTTACGGGTATAGCCTTCTTTACCTTGATTTGCTTGAACACTAAAAAAGCCCGGCCCAGAAATTGCAATATCCAGATCATTTTCTGTTCTTAGAACAGGGCCCTGTTTAAAATCACTGTAAGATCGCCCGACACTGGGATACACACGTGTTTCGAAATCACTATTATTAGTAGCGTTTTGTTTAATGACTTCGTAATCTGCTCGAAATCCAGGCGTATTTGTGTTTGCAAGATTATTTGTAATAATCTCCAGCTCTTTCATCGAATTTTTCTGGGACGCCACACCCAGATACAGGGCCTTATCCATAACTTAGCTCCTCATTATTATATTTTAATTACTGTCTGCATAACTTCATTATACGTCTGTTCAACCTGTGCATTAGCCTGAAAATTATGCTGGGCACCGATCAAGTTAATCATTTCCTGTGTTAAATCGACATTAGAAAGCTCTAATGCACCTGAATTAATGTTACCATTACTTGTGCTTGGATTAATAATTGGGCTGCCTGATTCGCTAGATTCTAACCACGACATGTTCCCTATATTGCTTAATCCTTCTGGCGACTGAAATTGCGCAATCGCAATTTTACCAACCAATACACGCTCATCATTACTATACGTTGCTATCACCTGACCATCGCGATCAATTTCATATCCATTTAGTTTTCCAACTGTATAGCCATCCTGTGTTACCTTTCGTACCTCATTTGCACTTGAAAATTGCGTTGATCCGGTCATGCTAACAGCAAATGCCTGTGGCGTTGCCGCACCTGAGCCAGGATTAAATGACAAGCCAGATAACCCTGTTGTACTCGCTAACTGTCCATTTGCACCAAATGTCATTGAACCAGTCGCGATACTTGTTCCATCAACATTCACGTTCACATCCCAGGCATTTGCGGCTGTTTTAATATAATACAGAGATAATGAATGCTTATTACCAAGACTATCAAAAATTGAATTTTCAGATTTATAGTTATAAGTTGATGTATCATTTGGATTAAATACACCCGATGGCACTGCGGAACTTGAATCAAGATTAAGACTCTGGCCAAGGTTAGCTGTTGCCGTTGCATTACGTGGCGCGGAACTAACTTGAATATCAGATAAACTTCCACCCGCAACAATCACACCATTCGCTGCTGGAAAACCTTGCAATCTTAAATTATTAGCACCAATATATCCGTCATTATCTATATCTAATCTTCCTGCTCTCGTATAACTTGTCTGTCCTGTGTTTTTATCTTTTAAAGCAAAAAATCCATCACCGCCAATCATTAAATCCAGTGCATTTCCAGTTAACTCAATACCACCACGCTGAAAATCCTGCTTTATGCCTGTCAATTGAACCCCTAGTCCTGCTTGCAAATGTGACCCGCCTGAAACTGATGGGTACACATCGCCAAATGTAGCATGTGAAGCTTTATAGCCAACTGTATTAGCATTTGAAATATTATTACTAATTACTTCCATGTCCGACATGGCTGACTTCATACCCGTATTTGCAATATTGCCGATACCCATTGTGAATTCCTCCTGGTTTTGTTGTTAGGATAAAATTTTAATAATATCACTCATGTTTACACCACCAACGCCATCAAGATTAATAATAACATTTGACGTTTGCCTATCCATTGTCACACTGTTTACTTTAAAATACCCTGCTGTTGGAATATCATATTCTTCTGCTCCAAATGTCCCTTTAGCACTCAAATGGTAGTAATCTGCCGGCATCAAATTGCCATCTTCATCTTTGCCATCCCAGTGAAAATCCACCACACCTGAATCAGATGCGGGCAATGTGATTTTTTTAACTAGCTTGTCATTTTTATCTTTAATTTCAACTTCAATGGATGATGCACGCATTGGTAACACAACTGATCCATCCATCCCTTCGTTTTCAACTAGCGGCGACACACCACTTGGTAAAACAACTTTCTTTCCAATCAGTTGTGTTGCTGTTACAACCTGTGACTTACCCAGGTTTGCATTCATCATGCGTATTGTTTTTTCAAGTTGTTCGGTTGCTGAAAGTGAATTAAGCTGTGACATTTGTTGCATCATATCACTGCTATCGAATGGTTTAAGAGGGCTTTGCGTTCGCATTTGTGTCAAAAACAATCTCATAAAATCTTCTTGAGACAATGCTTTGCTGCCTGTCGTTGTTATCGGAGCATCACTTAGTTGACCCGGCATTGGAGAAGCATTTATTTTCATTTCTGTCATTCCTATTTAGAATTCAACAGGTTAATAGTCTGCATAATTAACCCTTTTGTCGTATTCATAATTTCAATATTTGCCTGATATGACTTTGATGCCTCAATCATATCCGCCATCTGTTCAATCGGGTTAACATCAGTGACAAACACAAAACCATCATCATTAGCCAGTGGGTTATCTGGATCGTATTTCTTTTCCAGTGCAGTCGTACTGTTCGTAATTTTTGTCACTCTCACACCACCAACAGGCTGATCATTTTCACTTAAACCGATAATTTTATCTTTAACTTCTTCAAACCGTGGGCTTTTTGCATGGTATGTCGTTTCTTCACTTGAGCCGACATTATTGGCGTTTGCAAGGTTACTAGCGATGGTATTCATATGAATACTTTCAGCACTTAGCCCACTCGCCGCATTCGTTAATATTTTTTCGAGTGTACCCATTATTAGTCTCCTTTAATCGCCTTCATTAACTGTTCTGTTTTGTTTTGAATAAAGGTCAAACTCACTTGATACTTCATTGAATTTTCTAAAAAGTTTTTTCTTTCAATTTCAGGATCAACCGTGTTTCCATCCATACTATATTGCATTGGAACACGATATTTAATTTGAGCACCATTTATTTGATGATCAACTTGAATATGTTTGGAAGATGTCAGTTTTAAGCCTTTTTCTGCTTGCATGTTAGTCAAAACCTTTTCAAATTCAATATCTTTAGCTTTGTAGTTTGGCGTTCCGCTGTTCACAATGTTTGTCGTGAGCATCACAGCGCGATCTTCACTTAATGACAATGCTTTTTCTGACAATCCAAATAAGTCACTCATCATTCAATCCTCCGGTAACAGGTATCATGCAATTATCGTGCCAACGTTTTTGTTTTTACCCGAATTAGATTTATTTTGGTCAAAATGGTGTTCATCAGTAACTATTCAAACAAATGAAATGCTTATTCGGCAGTATGATAGAAAACTTAAATATAAATTTTTGCCGGCATCGGCAATCTTTGTAACGAATAAAATATGACTATTTCATTTAAATGATGGTAATGAAGCTATGGTATAATTAAGTTACGACATGGCAGGAGTCAATATAATGACATACAAAGTAAAACACGCCATCAAAGCTGTATTTATTTTATCCTTTATCATGTATTCTGATGGATGTTTAGCCGAAGATAACGTCATCATTAACAATAACACACAGCCTTCACAGCAATCTTCGAATAATTGCAACCCACCCCAATCTGACCCTAATGCTGTCAAACAGGGCGTCTATTATGGGACAAATCCAACTGGCGGTATTGATACAACGATTACAACGGGTGAAAAGCAGCCTTATATTGTTGATAACAATTGTAATAACAACAATGCTGTTATCCAGCCATTTGTATATGGCCCGGGATCCAACAGACCACATAGACGGTAGCGTGTCATTCTGGCGCGCCAGAATCTATTCATTACCATCCTGGTAATATTCGAGTTTGCGAGCCTTGCTAAGTGATTTTTGC
Source organism: uncultured Coxiellaceae bacterium (assembly GCA_964583565.1). Taxonomy (GTDB): domain Bacteria; phylum Pseudomonadota; class Gammaproteobacteria; order DSM-16500; family DSM-16500; genus Aquicella. Next base: position 40,012 of record CAZOVT010000007.1, on the reverse strand, counting down.
AATTGATAGTATGAATTTCGATAGGGAATGAGGGCTATTTTTTCTCTCTCAAATATTGATCTAATCAATGCTATTACATAATCATATTCATTTTCAGATTCAACCTGACTCATCAACGCCTCAATGCGCCTGTTTTGCTCAGTCATCTTCTTTACAATAAGGTCAATATCATCTGTTAGCGATTCAAGCAGGCTGCAACACTCGTTACCAAGATGCTTGACCAGCTCAGCCAAGTCAACTAATTGTTTTTTCATTTACTTTCTCTTCAATTGCATCCCATGATGCTTTAAGCTGCGTCAACTGATGCAATGCCCTGTCAAGATAGGATGTGTCGTTCTTCATGTTAGCATATATTAGTTGTGACTCAATGTAGGTGTATATAATTTGCAATTTTTCCGATAATTCCTTTGATAAAGGATCTTCATGATTTAAAACCATTTTCAAATATAAAATAATATCCCGAGCTTTCATGATTGAAGCCCATTTACTGGAAATGGCACCTTCTTCTATATATTTTTTACTTAAATTGATTTGTTGAATAGCCTTTTCATACAGCATCTGAATTTGTCGATGCGGCGACGCATCAACTACTTCCGTCTCCAACGCTATAGAATCATAAACTTTATGCGTCATATATACCTCTATTTTTTCGAGCCAAAGTTCATATTACTAAATGTCGAATCAAGATAACCACTTAGCTGATCAAATTTATCCATCAAAGCCCCTAGAGAAGCATATTTGGCTGTTAATTGCTTTTTAACCACCTCGAGCTTACTTTCTTCTCTGCCTATACTCTGATTTATTCGTGATATATATTCACTAATACTTTTTGTCTGCGTAGGAATCAGTCCACCATAGCCAACTAGCAAATCCATATCCGAACTTGCCTCATGGACAAATCCACTTGTTAAATCGGCAAAGAAGTTCTCCAGATCGCCAGGATGATCATTCAGTGCTTCGTCCAATCTGGATTCATTAATTTCATATTTTCCAATCGACTTATATGTTTTACCGTCACTTTTTACAATATCTGATGCAGCAGCAACTTTAATACCCATATCAAACAAAGATGTTACTGAGCCAAGACCATCAATTTCCTTACTCATCAGGTTAGTCATTTTTGTTTTCAACATACTTACCGAGCTATCTGTCACGATTCGTTCAGCCATATTCCTATCGATCAAATCAATTACCTGATTGTAAGAATTAACCATGTTCTGAATTGATTTTTTTACTTCGCCATTCCGATTAGTCTTATCACTGCTTACTTTAATTGTTGATGAGCCAGCAGAAATAAGTGTAAACGAAATACCATCAATAACATCCGTAATTTCATTTGAAGATCTCACTACATTTTTTCCATTAAATGTAAATTCAGCATCTTGTGCAGTAGAAAGAACTGTTGAAAAATCGAATGCAGATTCAAGGTCACCGCCAATCGTTACCGCATTTGCCTCTCCTGTACTATTAGAAGATACAACCAGCGTGTATTCATCATTCCCAAAACTATCGGTCGATGCAATAATGTTTGCGGTCACACCATTATTATTACTATCAACATTAATTCTATCCCTGATTTTCTCTAAGGTATCCGTCGGATTAATGGCAACGTTAAAATCAACCGAATCCACGGTAAATGTCAATGTGCCTGAGAGACTTAATTCGTCTGATTTAGTGCTAAATGCATTTGTTGACGCCCGACTTTCTGCTTTGGCTATTTGAGATACATTCAGTGTATGTTCTGCTGGAAATACATTTTCATTCGATGTAATTGCTGCTTTCATCAAGGTTGGATCAGATGAGGCTGCAGAATATGAAATTGTTTTAAATGCTTCTTTGACATTTTTAACATTTGTTTTGAATAATTCAATCAGACTTTTAAATTGCCCATATAAGCTTAACTTAACTTCCTGAACTGATTCTTCCTGATTATATTTATTTAATTGCTTACTCTCTTTTTTCATGAGTTCAGCGACGATACCTGCCACATCAAAATTTGATCCTATTGAACCAACCATCAAAGTCTCCTTACTAAAAGAAACAGCCAGAATGCATACGTATCATTCTGGCTATTCCAAATAGCTGTTATCCTAACAGCTTCAGCACTAACTGCGGAGCAGTGTTAGCTTGTGACAACATGGCAACGTTAGACTGGTTCATAATCATGTATTTGGCCAGATTAGCGCTTTCTTCTGCATAATCTGCGTCCATGATACGTGATCTTGCTGTATCCAGGTTCGTTGCACGTGAGTCATTTGATTGAATTGCAGTATCAAGATTTGACTGACCAGCACCTAATGTTGCAAGACCTGCTGTTAAATCAGCAATAGCTGATGTCAGGTTATCAAGTGCTGTCTGAGCATTTCCTGAAGTTGATACATCATCACTATCAATATTAAGTGTTGTAGTGGTTGTATCTGTCAGTGTAATACTTAATCTATCATTTGCTGTATTACCTTCACCGATCTGGATGCTGACAGAACCACCATTTAACAGTGCAATACCATTGAATGTTGCAGTATTGTTAACACGATCAACTTCACTTAATAGCGCCTGAAATTCCACATCAAGGTTGGCCAAGTCACCAGATGAATAGGTACCGGAAGCACCCTGTGATGCAATTTCACGCATACGCTGCAAAATATTCAGCGTATCAGACACAGCACCCTGAGCTGTTTGAAGCAACGAAATACCGTCACTACCATTTCGTGAACCCTGTTTCAGCGCACGAACAGACGATTTCATACTTTCTGCAATAGCCAAACCAGCCGGGTCATCCTTAGCTTCCGTGATACGTAAACCGGAGGATAGGCGTTGAAATGTTTTTGACAGTTTTGATTGGTTTTCATTTAAATATTGTTGTGCAACCAAAGAGCTGATGTTCGTGTTAACGGTGATACCCATTTTCTTCTCCTTAGAATTTTTTTTGTCTTCCACACATACTTATCGGTGTGATTCAGATTTTCTTAAACTAAATATAGGTATCAATCGTCGAATCAGAATTTTTTTCTTTATTTTCAACTAGTTGAGTTGGTTTTTGCATCTCCCTTTCTGCTGGCATTCGCTCGTCTGTCTGATTTTCCTTTAACTGCTGCTTTTGCTCCTGCCCTTGAAAAGATAAGCTTGTCTGTATATCTATTTTATCCAGATTTAGATGAGATTGAGTAAAATGATCTTTCAAAATACTCATATTTGCTTTTAAAATATCTGTTACCTGATTATTTTCGGTTGTAATTATCAGATTTGCTCTATTATTATCCATCCTTATTCTTGCTTCAATTTTTCCCATCTCAGGCGGATATATTTTTATGTTCGCGTGATATGTTTCTTTACCCGTGCTGTCCATTGCAATGTGCGCTGGCCATTCCATTGAAAGTTTAAGCGTTGAGTGATCAGGCCCCTTTAACTGAATGGTCGCTGTCTTATTCTCAATGGTTCCCGTTGGTATCTGCACCGATTTATTCATTGAATCAACATGATGAATAGCTGGCACAACGGGTGATGTTATAACTGGCTGCTCAGGTTTAGCATAATAATTCTGTGTATTACCTGTATTATCTGTGTTGAATGAAGGCGTCTGCTGTGTTGGCTTATCTGAATCAACCTGCATGTCAGCCATCATCTTGTTGATTTGACTTACACTGATTGCTTTAGGTTTATCTGTTACTGGTATTTTATTCGTCTCGAGTGAGGTTATCTTCCCTGCCGGCTTCTCCTCACTATTTATTTTAAACGCTTTTTCTGATGGCACCGTTAATTTGGCAACCGCCATCGCCTGAAGATTATCTTGTTGTGTTTGCTGAGTAAGCTGATAAATCGCTTGATCTTTCATCTCGTTAGATACTTTACCGGGTTCAGGTATCGGCAACTGTGCGTCTTGCGCTACGCTTAGCGCTTTATCTATTACTTTATCTGCTTTCAGATAGTCACTCGACAATGCTTGCTTGTCTTCCTGTTTTTCCTGATACAACATCACCCGCCTAAACATATCCAGCATCGTTGGCGTCATTAACATTTGCTGGTCCGAAGAGGCGTTCTCCTGCTCAGGTGATTGATTGGTATCAGCAGGATGATCTTCCTTCATTGCCGTATCTGTCGATTTGTTTTCGTTTGCGACCAGCATGGCAAATAAATCATTTTTTGATAATGATGACATATCATCATTACCTGTCGAGTTTTTCGGCGCAGTGATAAGAGCAGACGGTGACGGAGCATCAGTTATTATTTTCATATGGCACCATTATCATCCATGATTCTGATATTATATCATAACTGCCTGCTTTCAATATTCGTAAATTGGAACAATTTACATGGCAGCAAGTTTAGCTACTGGCACAAATCTTGCAACGTGAAATACATTGAGTGAATAAGGCTTGCGCTATATGCATAAATGTATAAAAAATGGATATTTAGTATTATTTTTATCCTTAATATGTCTAAATGTCTCATATTCATCCAGACTTAAGGACATCACATCCATTGCTGGTGTCAGAACAAACCAATTGGTGGGCTATGGCCTGGTAGTCGGCCTGGATGGCACGGGTGATCGCACCAGCCAGGCACCGTTCACACAGCAAACATTTAAAAATATGTTATTACAGTTTGGCATTAAAATTCCCAACAATCTCAATTTTGAACTTAAAAATGTCGCAGCTGTTGCCATTAGTGGCAATTTGCCGCCGTTTGCAAAGATTGGACAAAAAATTGATGTCACGGTTTCATCGATTGGTAATTCAACGAGTTTACGTGGCGGCGAATTATTAATGGCACCACTGCACGGTGCTGATAATCAAATTTACGCCATGGCGCAAGGCAGCGTTCTGGTTTCCGGATTTGGCGCACAGGGCAGCGATGGCTCCAAAGTAACCGTTAATGTGACAAGCAGTGGCCGCGTTCCAAATGGTGCTACCATTGAAAACACGGTTAATATGCCATTTATTAAAAATGGCACGATAACCCTTGAACTGCAAAACCCCGATTTTACTTATTCACAGCAAATTGCAGACACTATTAATAAATATTTCAGGTATCATGTTGCGTATGCCGAAGATGCCTCTTCAGTTAAAGTAAACTTGCGGCCATATGTAAAAAGCAAATCCGGCCTGCGCCGCCATGACTATAAAGGAGAGAGTATATTATCGGAAACATACACCCCTCCTTCATCAAGTGATTACATTCCATTGATATCCAGAATTGAAAACTTGCAGCTTGATTTACCCAACAGCCGCGCAAAAATTATTGTTAATTCTCGTACGGGTACAATCGTGATAGATGAAGATGTCAAGATCTCTTCTGTTGCTGTCTCACATGGTAATTTGTCTGTTGTCGTATCCGAGCGTCCGTACGTTAGTCAGCCAAACGCTTTATCTAGTGGCAGCACCGTTACAGGAAACGCATCTGACATCAGCATTGACAATAATGCTAATAGGGCATTTATCATCAACAAAGGTGCATCACTTAAAGATCTGGTGGATCAAATTAACCATGTTGGCGCATCGCCGAGTGATCTGATTGCCATTTTAGAAGCAATTAAATCATCTGGTGCATTACATGCCGATCTTGAAGTCATCTGAGGAGTCATGATGGATAAGATAGTCAGCAATGCTCGCATTTATACAGACATTCAGGGTCTGGATGAATTGCGTGGCAAAATGAAACAAAACCCTGAGGCTGTCAAAAAAGAAGTTGCCCATCAGTTTGAGTCATTAATGCTGCAAATGGTCTTAAAAAGTATGCGTGATGCGAATAAAAGTTTTTCATCCGGGCTATTAAGCGGCGATGAAATGGGTTACTACGAAGATATGTTTGATAAGCAATTATCATTAATTTTATCTAATCAGAGTATTGGTTTTGCAAAAACCATCGAAGATAATATTAACCAGAAAACGCATGTCAAAACAGATTCCGTAGAAACCAGGCCATTAACACTCGCCAGTCAGTCTGCGCTTAAAGCGCCACCCGCACTGACTGCCATCAAAGCATCTGCCATAGAAAAAAATGCGTCAACAGTGAATGAAAAGAAATCATTTTCATCACCAGATGGATTTTTAAAATCATTATGGCAAGGTGCCAAAACGGCAGCGAATATACTTGGTGTTCATCCGGGTGTGCTACTGGCACAGGCAGCACTTGAAACAGACTGGGGTAAAAAAATTCTGTCCAATGAACATGGCGAAAGCACCCATAACCTTTTTAATATCAAAGCAAACAACAACTGGGAGCATGATGTAACCTCTGTTACCGCACTCGAACAAAAAAATGGTGTGTTAGTCAGGGAAAATGCGAAATTTCGCCAATACGATGATTATCATCAGTCATTCATGGATTATGCAAACCTGATCAAAAACAATCCAAGATATCATGGTGCGGTTAAAAATTCATACAACCCTAATGCTTACGTCGCGGAATTACAAAAAGCAGGCTATGCCTCTGATACGAATTACGCACATAAAATCATGCAGATATTTAACAGTAATCGCTTTCAGGCCATGCTGTCACAAATAAAATTAACTTAAGAATTTGCATATCGTGCAGATAAGATTAGTAAGACAGGAACGTTATTACATTGTTTAAAAGTGAGGGCATAGAAATGGTTGATTACATTAAATTTAATGGTATTAGCGGCCAAATTCCAACACGGGAAAAGCCTGCACATGAAAAAAAGTCTGTCCTACCCGTGCCCGAAGACATGACCATTTCGACCCATCTCTCACATGTCACTAACAGTCTCATTGCTACCAATAATGCTGATGCTCAGCACAACAGAGTAATGGAGCTAAAAAATCAGATTAATTCCAATCAATATCAAGTTGACATAGACGCGCTCGCTGGCAAACTATTAAGTACAATGATTAGCTAATATGGAATCGCTATGACAGAAAAATTATCTCATTTACTTGAAGAAATTCAACATCTTATCAACTTGCTTGACGAAATCAACCAGCTCCTCCTTAACGATAAAACCCTACTGACTGACCCCCATCCTGATGCAGTCAAAGAAAGCGATGAAAAAAAGCATGAGTGCCTGAAAAACATTGTCAAAAGCCTTAATAAAATCAAATCCGAATTGCCGCATGCTCGCGATACAAATCTATTTGAAGCTATCCATACTTATGCGGCAGGATTAAATGATCTGGATGGTAAAATTCAGTTAAACGCTTCGCTTGATGCCGTTAAAAATAAATTAACGATTGGCTACGAGCGCCTGACCACCAATAACCATATTATCATGGGTAACCTTGGCGAAATAAACAAAATATGGTCACAACTGGTTGAATTAACCAAAAGCACACCAATTTACGAAAAGCCAACTTAATTTGGCAACCGATATGTTTTTCTAGCAGAGCACGGAATGCACGAGTAGGTTGATGTTTTAACAAGGGAATCTCACATGAAAATATTGCTGTCCTGCATCATAATGCTTTTTACAATAACGAGTGCTTATGCAAGTCAGCTGGAAAGCATTGAACGACTGAGCGATGCTGCAAAGAATTTTGTTCGACAAAACTTCAATATCGAACCAGGAGAGCAACTCGAAGTCAGCATTAGTTCTGCTAACAATCATATTCAAGTGCCACAATGTGCAGACAGCATACAGGTCAGCTACCCTTCAGAGACAAACCATGACCAGATTTCGACTGTCAAAATGAGTTGTTCCAACCCACAGAGCTGGGACATATATGTGCCAGTTAACATTAAATTATTAACGAATGTTGTTGTAGCCAAAGAACCGATTCCTGCTAAAAATAAAATCAACGCGGAGATGCTTGATTACGCACAGGCTGATCGAAACAGGCTATTATCAGGTTATTTTAAAGATGTGAGCCAGGTTGCAGGGCAAGTCGCTACCGCTACTATTCCCGCTGGAACTGTCATCAGTAAACACAATATTCAGCCTGCAACCGTGATTCATCGAAATCAAAATGTAACCATTGTTGGCAGGTCTGGCACTATCCTCGTCAAAGCTGAGGGGATAGCCAAATCAGATGGCGGAATTAATGATACAATAAAAGTGATGAATCGGACTTCAAAACGACTGCTGGACGCAATTGTTATTGGTGGTGCCACAGTAGAGGTCAATTCATAATTAAATGATGTAAACAGATAGCACATTGAAACATGCTCCTCATAAACAGAATGAGAAATCAAGATGCTACCTATTATCGGCTTGCTAATCGTTGCCTTCTCCGTCTTTGGTGGTTACGCCCTCGCAGGCGGACACTTAGCAGCTTTATTTCAGCCATTCGAGTTAATAATGATTGGTGGCGCAGCGATCGGCTCATTTATTATTAGTAATGATATCAGTATTATTAAGGCGGTTTTTAAAAACTTGATAATCATTCTAAGGAATCAGCGTTATAGTCGAAAATTTAACGTACAATTACTTTCACTTTTTTTTGAGTTACTCACCAATATCAAAAAAAATGGCGTGCTGTCAATCGAATCTGACATTCAAAACTACAAAGAGAGCGCGTTGTTTTCAAAATATAAGCTCGTACAATCTGATGCCAAGATCATGGAATTTATCTGTGATCACATGCAAATTATCATCACTGGCAGGGTCGATACACATTATCTTGATGAAGTTATTGATGTCGATATCGAAACATATGAACATGAAACAGAACAACCCATATCAGCTGTTAACAAAGTTGCAGATAGTCTACCTGCTTTTGGTATTGTTGCGGCCGTAATGGGCGTAGTACACACCATGGAATCCATGGATAAGCCACCCGCTATACTTGGATCATTGATTGCCAGTGCACTTGTTGGAACATTTCTTGGTGTATTACTTGGTTATGGTTTTATTGCACCTATTGGCGTTGCAATGGAAAATAGACGAAATAACGCGATCAAAATCCTGCAAACTATCAAAATTTTGCTGCTTGCAGCAGCCACAGGTGCGGCGCCATCCATTGGCGTTGAGCTAGCACGAAAAGTATTATTCTCGGACAGAAGGCCAAATAGCTCGGAACTCGAAGAAATCATCCGAGAGATAAAAGCTGGCGGAGGCGTTCAAAGTGCATGATAATGATGACAAGCCAGTAGAGAAGCAAAACGCATCCGATGCGCATGATGCAGAAATGCCAGAGAAACCAGACGATCAGATTTCATCAGAACAAAAGCCGGCATCACAAAAAAGAAATAGTACGCCCAGTCATCTTCCCAACACAAAGACATATATTATCATCAAAAAGAAAATTAAAAAGAAAGTACATGGCCAGCATGGCGGCACCTGGAAAATTGCATATGCAGACTTTGTAACAGCAATGATGACTTTTTTTTTACTTATGTGGCTGCTCTCCATGTTAAATAAATATCAGCTGGAAGGGATATCAGCATACTTTAAAAATCCAAGCCTCGTCGATAGTAACGTTGAAATTAATCAAACAGGTGATAAAGTCAAAAGTGATGTAACTGAAACATCAAACGAACTAAATAAACCAGAATCAGCTATTGTAGATAGTCAAAAAGATAGCAAAAAAGCCAGCGCTCACTCTGCCGATGAAATAAAAAAGCTTAAAAGCGATATTGAAGAGAAAATCAAAAATAATCCCATATTAAGTGAATACAAAAATGCACTTGACATTCAAGTTGTTAACAATGGATTACGTATCGAAATGCATGAGCTAGAAGGAAAGCCAATGTTTTCAAATGGTAAAGCAGATTTTCAAGCCTATGCAAAAAACATTCTTGCTGAACTTGCCAAGGAAATTAATAACTATCCTAATAGAGTATTGATAATCGGACATACAGATAATAAGCCTTTGAATCGTCATCGATATACCAATTGGGAATTATCTTCTGATAGGGCAAATTCAGCCAGACAAGAACTTGTCAGCGCAGGAATGAATGTGGATAAGATCATTAGAACAGCGGGAGTAGCTGATACAGATAAAATTGACGGCTCAGCGGGTGATGATCCCATAAACCGTCGTATTGTTATCATCGTATTAACAAAAGAAGCTTCCGACAACATGAAAGAAGAATAATTTATCGGCGCATTCCTTTGTATGTTATACGCAATACCGTATCCTCCAGATTGTAATCACTTAATTTAAGTCCAATCATGCCTGATTCAGATTGCATCAGATAAAAATTGTTAGTAGACTGACATTCACTCACCACAATAGAGCTTGAAATATCAACTGTATCGCGTGATTCATACTCGGAATATAAGCTTGATAATTTTATAACTTCAACACATAACAATTCGGTTGCGGAATGAATTTTACCGAATTCAACAGATAAATAAGATATATTTTTCATCATAGGCACAATCAGTGAATAACAACCTCCAAAAGTGGCTTTTGCTGACATCATATGTTGACTAACCTGGTTTCCACGCATCAGCAATAACGATATTGATTCTGTATTATGGTTCATGTCTGCCGGCGTAAACTCGAGACCAAAACTATGTTGAGCAAGTAACATTACAGATAACTCAAGACCAAAGTAACGTAATTCAGCCGGATAGTTCGTCCTGAACAACTTGGATTGTTTTTCCATAAAAAACATACCGCGCCGCTGTAAGCTGGATAAAGCCTGGCTGGTATCATACATACATAACAGGTCATCTGTTCCAAGATTAAGGTCGAATTTAAATGTAGATAAATATTCCAACTCCGACTCTGATGGCAAATATAATAATCTTGCAATCGAGCCAATCACTATTTGTCTGGCCATTTCGGGCTTAATGTAACTTAAGTCAGCCCTTGCATCACGAGCAAACTGCATACAGGCACTTTGCACTTCTTGCAGCTTTTGATATTGCTCAGATTGAAATGACACACTTGAATAGATAGGATCGCCGTTCTGGTCAAAATCAACGACACTTTTATCCCTGGTTGTACATAACTGTTCAAGTAATGCAATATATGCCACCAAGGAATGTGAAGCCTGAAATGACGTATTTGAAAAGTGAATCAATCCAGATTTATTTGCGACTGACCCAATCGTTTTAAGACAAATAAGATAGCGGCCAATCAATTCTACGCCCAATTCATTTTTAAAAACATTGGTCAGCTTTTCCTGTGTCGTTGCACTATAGCCAAGATCAACCAGAACCAGTGTATCACCTGATTTTAGATCTATCGATTTTTTTAAATATTTGCTCAATCTATCCATACATTCTTTGGATCTATTTATGATTTTTTTCGTCATTTCATCCGAAAGGATAATGGAAATAAAGGTTTTCTTTTTATTTTCTGATCGCTCTACTTTTTCCAAAATGCTATTTGTTTCGCTTGCCTTTAACAGAAGCTGTTGACAAATATCTTTATACCTTCCACCCGAAATAGTATCTGAAAGGTAATTAATAATATCATCACTACTTCTGAATGAAGATGCATATGAAACAAATCGACTAATCCTTACCGGCTGCCCAATTTCATCGTTATTCAAAATTTCACAAATTTTATTTGGCAGGTATGCATCTCTTAGCAAAAAGACTAGCTTTGCAGCGGGTTTTTCAAGCTTTATTTGCTTATATTCGCTTAAAATATAGTCAGCAAATACGCTCATCATTGGGCCCAATGTATGATAGCCAATGAGATTGGCGGGTGCTAATTCATATTTAGACTGCAATGAATCATACTGCTTAAAAGGTCGATAAATTGGCTTTGATTGATGTACGTCTGTATCGAGCATTTTTAACCCGAGATTATACATTCTCCTCATTTGATCTAATTGATCACTATACTGGGCAAATTGAATGGCATTAATACCAAACGATAAAGGCACTGAACAATCTGATACTTTATTGTCGCCGATATGAATCATCCTTTCTGGACATACTTTCATTTCCTTAAGTACTGTTTTAAACAATTTCTCATATTTTCCTGTCTTGCAATCAGCCGACGTGAAAATATGCTTGAATTTACTAACAACATCCTTGCCAAGATGTGCAGACAATAATTCCTTTATTTGATCAGAATTAAAATAAGTATCACTTACAATAATGATGTTCTTATTTGTTTTAAAACACACCTGAAGCAGGTTAAATATATTTTCGGGTACAAATGAATTATTTTTTTCAAGTTCAATTTCATTTTTAATAAATAGCTGAATTTCTGTTTCATCAGCGTTAGGCAAAATTGTCTTATATATTTCTAATAGTGAAACTTCTTCAACGAAATTTTTTACACCACTTTTTTTACGGCAGAAACCCTCGCCTCGAACCCTGTCATACGCAGTCAGGTTATATTTTTTGAATAAATCTGACTGTTCAAGCATAAAAAATATGTCGGTTGGCTTATCTACTTTTCGCCATAGGACTGTATCGAAGCAATCGAATGAAATTAGATCGAAATCGTTAAAATCAGTTTGGTTAATTTTATCAAAATCAGAAAGATAAATTTTCGATTTTAATTTAACAGGTACGTTTATACTCGCTTCATTAATTTCGTCCATATTATATCCTATATTGTCGTCTCAAAACTATTTTCGGTGTTAACATCCATATCAAATGAATTTTGATTTGCTCTTTCATAAGATGACAAAATCCCGAGTGATTTTCGATACTTTGTCACTGTTCGTCTGGATATATCGAAACCCCTGGATTTCAGAATAAACATAAGCTGCTCATCACTATATGTTTTCTTGCCTGCTTCCTGCTGAATTATCTCTATCATGATAGATTTAACAGCTTTAGAAGACTTATCTTCCCCATCAGTTGATTTAATTTTGCTTGAGAAGAAATATTTCAGCTCATAAACACCACGAGGTAATTGAATATATTTTTTATTGACGATGCGTGATACGGTCGATTCGTGACACTCAGCAAGATCCGCTATTTCTGCCATTGATAATCTGGCTAATTCGGCGGAACCATTCTCGATAAACTGACTTTGTTTTTTGACTATACATTCCGCAATTTTTAGCAATGATTCATTTCGCTTCTTCAAACTGCCGATCATCATTTGTGCTTCTTGAATTTTACCTAGCATTTCACTATAATATTTTTCTTTTTTGTTCGACTTAATGATATCTGCATATTTTGAATTGATTTTAAGAAAGTCAAACTTATTTCTTACTAAAAATGCTTTCCATTCGTTCTTTATTTTTTTCACAAAAAGATCGGGGTACACGTGAGGATCTTCGTTAAGAAAATAATTTCTACCTGGCTTCATTTCAAGATTTTTAATTTCTTCCACCGCAAATTTAATTTCATCTTGTGACAATTTAAGCCTGGTTGACAGCACCTTTACGTCTATCTTATAAACTGAATTAAAGTCATATTTTAAAATTCTAATTGCATTCTGAATATTCTCACCTTCATGTATTTTATTATTCAATTGTTTGATCAAGCATTCAGATATGGTAGCACTTGCCACCCCTATCGGTTCAAACTCCTTGATCAAGTGATGTATTTGTGTCATTTCTTCATATGTTATGGATGAATAGCCATCCGCAATTATTCTGGCATGAATTTCATTCATTGGTGTTTTAAGATAGCCGTCATCATCGATATAATTGATAATATATTCTGCGGCAATCTGTTCATTATTGTCGAAATGACAATCATATGTCTGTTTAATCAAAAATTCGCGCAAACATTCTTTATTGGGTGTATTTTCAAGCCTGTTATAATCATCAGCATAGGCTGATAACGAAGGTTTTTCTGAGTAGCTTGACACTTGTGCAGCATCTTCATTCATTGATAGCTCTGCTTCGTCTTCCTGTATGTCAACAAGAGGATTCGTATCCAGAAATTGCTCAACAATTTGATTTAATTCGAGTGTAGAATACTGCAACAGCTTGATAGCCTGCATAAGCTGTTGATTTAACATCGTTTTTTGTGTAAGCTTTGTCGCCAACAACATTTTATTGCTCATCAAGACCCCATAACTTAGTTAAACCCTAAAGCTGGTAATCAAGCTAGCTATTAATAACCCCCAACCGTTAGCCAATACAAAAAATAAAATCTTGAATGGAAGCGATATAATCATTGGTGATAACATCATCATACCAATCGACATCAAAATACTCGCAACAACCAAATCAATTATTAAAAATGGAACAAAAATCAAAAAACCTATCTCGAACGAAGTTTTTAACTCACTGGTAATATATGCCGGCAGCACAATCAAAAATGGATGATTGCCACTTGCCGACATTTTAGTTTTTGATAAATCATAAAAAAATTTTAAATCAGATTTTTTAACCTGCTTAAGCATGAATAATTTCAATTCGGATGCCGCATTCACCAGCGCAGTATTTTCATCAATTTTTCCAGCCATGTACGGCTGCAGAGAAAGATCATTCACTTTGTTAATAATCGGCATCATAACAAACAATGTCATGATCAATGATAAACCTATTAGAATTTGATTGCTGGGTACATTTGGAATGCCAATTGCCTGACGCAAAATGGCGAATACGATTATAATTCGGGTAAATGCTGTTGTTGTAATCATGATAGCTGGCAACACTGTCAGCAATGCCATTAATGCGACTATTTTAATGCTAATGCTATAATTCGTTACATTTTTAGTTTGTTTGGCAATGAGAAACGGGATATCTGTTATTTCTGCATACGATGACATACAGAATAGTAATGCAATCATTGTAACAATAAACATCAGAACTGATTTGTTCTTCATATCATGCACTCTTTTCATCATTTTCAAATACATGCAATGTGCAAATGCTGCTTGGCGTCATTCCAATTAAAATTTTGGTATCATCAACGTTTAATAATGCGAGTTTTTCTTTTGTACCTAACGAATACCGAGAGATAATTTTAATATTATTATCAGATCTAAAATTCTGATTTTTTATTTTGTATGTGATATACAACAATATACCAATTGCAATAAGTAATAATATGAATGTATAAAGAAAATTGTCCATTAATCAGCCTCAACTTCTTGGCCATGATTTTTTGTAATTGACATTAATCTTACGCAATATTTTCCATTTGCCGTAATGATATTTCCCTTCGAAATCAGCTTGCCATTGGCATAAATATCGACTGGCTCACCTGCATTTTTATTTAAATCAACAATAGAGTCTTTACTTAAGCTTAACAAATCCCTTATCTTTATTTTAGCCCTTCCGATTTCAATTGATAATGTTATATCTACATCATTTAGAAAACCCATATCATTTTCTGAAATAACTGACTGTTTATTATCTTCTTTTTGATTTTCGCCCTGGGCTGATTTTGTAACGGCATTTTCTTTTTGATTTACCTCTTCAGCGTTAGATTGTTCCTGAAGTTGATTATTGTTTTTTTCGTTTCCATCATTCATTTGATTTTCGCTCATGTCTATTCCTTGTTATTACACTTGAGTAATGATCTTAACAACGACTTTGGAGTTTGATTGCGCTGCAACAGCCCTAAATAGTTTTAATTTATTCAGGCATATGTAGGCCAGTGTCGGCTCTGATATCGGAATTTCATCGCCTTCCTTTAGTTTAATAAAATCCTTATATTTCATTTTGACATCTGCGATAGTTGCACTGATATTGACATATGAGTCAATTACTTCCGATTTAATTGCAGTGCGCCAAAAATCTTTTTCCCGATGTCGCGTGCTTGAACTTTTAACAGGAATATATTTTATAAGAAGATCTTCCGTTAAAAATAAAATTAGCTTAGTTTCCATTTCCTCTATCGTGATTATAAATTCAGAAGGAAGTAGAATATCTTCCGAATATAATTCACAGGCATTTGAAAGTGTGTTACATGTTTTATGATGAATATGCTCAAATTCACCATGCTGCTTTAATTCTTCTTTAAATGCATCCGAGAGAATATGGGCTATTTTGGTAATAACAATATTACCCACTTTACCAGGTGGATAATGTTGCTTATCATTTATTTGTGAGTTGCCGCCATACATGAGGCCGATTGCGTATTCACAAAATGTATCTTCGGCTTTTATAAACATGGAAGATGATATAGAAGGAATACTGTAACCGACATATAATACATGTTCACTGACGACTTTATTCACCTCGTCATACGTTGTTTGCTCCAGCGCATTTGGCTTCACCAGAACTTTTTTACGAAAAAGAACCGTTAACTTTTTTTCAAGTTCGGCTGCCAGCTCAATCAAAATATTCGAAAGTGTGTGTGTATTTATTGAACTCTCTTGTTCATGGGTACTTTCAATCGGGATTTCATGCGCATCCCGCAAGCTAGTCGCATTAATAAGCGCTTCTACCTCTTCCGGCGAAAGTACATTCTGATCATCCATTCAATCACATCCTTTTGACTAATATCTTTACATTCTACCTCAGCGCACCTGAATGTTAAAGATACATCATCCAAATGGCGTCAGGCCGGACACATTGACGCTGT
>CAZOVT010000007.1:21837-23693 GCA_964583565.1 uncultured Coxiellaceae bacterium | reverse complement strand
ACGCTGTGTCATCCCATCACCCCAGCACGGCATGCCACCCCGGCGCATTTGGAACACACCCACTCACACTTCCACCGGGTCCACATCCAGCACCCATTTAACCGGCTGCCTGGTCGTGGATTCCAGCTTATCTAAAACGCTTTTGATTGTTTGCTGCAAGCTGCTGCGGCGATCTGCTTTAAGCAGCAAATGCTGACAGTGCAGCCCTTTGCGTTTTTGCATGAGTGCGGGTACCGGCCCAAGAATGGATAAAGCATGCTCCTGCGAACAACACCACTCTCTAATCATCGTCAAAAAGTCAGATGCTTTTTGTTCCGTATGCGCTTCTGCCTTGAAAATGGCAAAGTGTGAATATGGCGGCAACACTGCCGCATGACGTTCCGTTAATAATTGTTTTGCAAAACATTGATAACCATGCTGCACCAGCGTTTGCAATAACGGATGATCAGGATGATATGTTTGCAGTATGACTGTACCCGCTTTTTCTTCCCGCCCGGCACGGCCTGATACTTGCATTAACAATTGCCCCATTTGCTCAGCCGCACGGAAATCAGCACTAAACAAGCCGCTGTCAATATCAATAATCCCCACCAGCGTTACTTGTGGAAAATGATGCCCTTTGGCCAGCATTTGTGTACCCAGCAAAATTGCTGGCTTTTGTTCATGCACTTGATCCAGCAGCTTCTGCATCGCACCTTTACGCCGTGTGCTATCGCGGTCAACACGAATCACGGGAACATCTGGAAATAATGCAGTAATGGTTTCTTCAAGACGCTGCGTGCCTAATCCCACCGGCTGCAATGCAGCTTCACCGCACTGTTCACAACGTTCAGGCACACGCTTGCGCGCATCACAATAATGGCATTGCAAACGCGGCGGTTTGTTGTGATACACCATGCGCGCGTCACAACGCTTGCATTCACTCATCCAGGCACACTGCGTACAATACAATACCGGTGCAAAACCACGGCGGTTTAAAAACAGCATCACCTGGTTACCCAGCTTCAAATGTTCCCGCATCGATGCAATTAGCGCATCAGATAATCCATCTGTCACTGGTGATGATTTCAAATCAATTATCTGATACACAGGCATACTCGCACCACCCGCACGCTCTGGTAACTCAAGATAAGCATAACGTTGACGTTCTACGTTCAATAGTGATTCCAGTGATGGTGTCGCAGAACCCAGCACAACAGGAATTTGATTAATGCTGGCACGCAAAATCGCAAGATCACGCGCGTGATAACGAAAACGATCTTGCTGCTTGAATGACTGATCATGTTCTTCATCGACAATAATCAATCCGGGATCGCGCATTGGCGTGAAAATCGCTGAACGTGTACCAATAATAATTTTTGCCGTACCTGACTTTGCATCTACCCAGGCTTGTAAGCGCTGCTTGTCGGACAAACCAGAATGCAGCGCAACAACGTGCACAGGAAAGCGCTGCTGAAAACGCGCAATGGTCTGCGGCGTCAAACTGATTTCTGGTACAAGTACTAATGCCTGCTTACCTCTTGCAAGCACATCGTCAATCACACGCAAGTATACTTCTGTTTTACCGCTGCCTGTCACGCCTTCAAGCAAAAATGGTTTGAAGCTGTCTTTTGCCGCGCAGATAGTATCGACAGCCAGTTGTTGATGAGCATTGAGAGTTAATGTTTTATTCTCATGCCTATCCTTCTCTGGATTCTCGGAAGACGGCAATAAAACACCCTTCCGCAGCAAGGCAGGCATGGCGCTCGCATACACTTCACCTAATGAATGATGATAATACTCTGCTGCCCAGCGGCATAGCTGATCAATGTCAGCGGGCAAAACAGGCTCAGTATCGATGACCTCTATCGCTCGTT
>CAZOVT010000007.1:18189-21827 GCA_964583565.1 uncultured Coxiellaceae bacterium | reverse complement strand
CTTTTCATAAGGTACGTCAGAAAAATTTTCCACCCCCACCAAGACCCCAACCAGCGTGCGTGCCTGAAAGGGAACTTTCACCCTGATTCCAGGCATTAATCCATATAAATCAATATCTTGATGTGGAAGATAATCAAACAAACGCCGCAGCGGGGTTGGGAGGGCAAGGCGAAGAACGGCGGCTGTTTTCATATTGGCTTATGTCACAATGATTGATTATCGTTATAATAGAGGGTAATGATCCCACAGGAAAGAGGAGCGCTATCATGGCTGCAGACACACTCAATAAAGATGCCCTGGAAAAAGCCTTAGATATCATCTTTGCACAGATGCAAAAGAAGGGCATTACACTTTCCATAGATGCAAAAAAAAGCATTACAGAAAAGATCACCTCTCATCTTGCTAACAAGCTGACGCTAAAAGATGTTAACGATGTCAATGTACAAAAAAAATTGATTTCCTGCATCACCTCGTTAGCCATGGGAAAAGATAAAGAATTTGAATCTACTGTTAGCTTGCTCAACGAGCCCGCAAAAAAATTAATGCCGGATGCAACACTTGATAAAAAGCTGCTGCTTGAATTAACTCTCTTAAAATCATTAGAAAAACTCATACTGGATCCTGATAAAAAGAAGACGAATGACAATCCATTGTCTCCAAAAGAGTTTTTTAAAAAAATGCTCGATGCTTTTAAATCAAAAGCAAAAAAAGATGGCAAAACTAACGTTAACGAGCCTCAGGTAAATGAAATACAAAAGCAGCTTGAGAATACGCTGCGTAATCTTAATGGCGGCAACAATCCAACCATGAATGGTGAAATTGAATTTCCAATTCTTGGGCCTGTTTTTGGCAATCTGTGCGCACTCACAAACCAGACAACCGCAGATCCTAATGCCGTATCCGAGATGGTTGAATCGATTACTTTCAATGCTGGCAAACACGACTATATGGGACTGGAAAATATCACCAAACTAGGTGACATCGTGACAGGTATTGCACCTGAATTACTTGAACCATCTCAAAATGTTTCCACATACCAATCACCGTCTCCATTTAACACAACAATGCAGCCTAAATAAGTAAACACTTATGAACAATCCAGCAAACGGCATGGATGCCATACTGCAGCAGCTCTCGGGTGCCTTCACCAGCATCCCGTTCAACCGCCTGCTGGGCCTGAAGCTGGATCATCTGGATAACAACCATGTCACCATGAGTTTTCAAATGAAAGAAGATCTCATTGGCAATTTTTTACATGGGATTTTACATGGCGGCGTGATTTCATCTGTGCTGGACATGGCAGGCGGCATGGCTGCCATGGCAAATGCTGTTGAACATTTTCCCAATCACACGGTCGATGAGCTGGTAAAAATGATAGGCCGTACCAGCACCATCAATTTGCAGATCAGCTACCTGCGACCCGGCAAAGGTGACACCTTTATCGCCAAGGCATGGGTAATAAAAAGCGGTAAAAAAATCACCTTTGCACGCATGGAACTCTACAATCAGGATGAAACACTCATTGCCACAGGCAGCGGCACTTATTTGTTGAGTTAGCTCGCAATCATCACTATAGTACCCCTCTCTAAGAGCCACATAATAATAGAAGGGAGTTCTTTATGCATCACGTCCTTATCATTGGCGCAGGAAAAATTGGATCACTCATTGCATACCTGCTTGCACATTCGAATCAATATACTGTCTACCTTGCTGATATTCACGATACCAACCCGCATGAAAAAAAATTGGGCAGTCTGAAAAACCTTACTTATGCCAAACTGGATGCAAGCGACACTCACGCCATTGCAGATTTCGCTAAAAAACATAACATCCAGGCTGTTATTTCCTCGTTACCTTATTATTGCAATGTACCCATCGCAAAAGTCGCCGCTGAAAACAACCTGCATTATTTCGATTTAACCGAAGATGTCCAGACCACCAACGCTGTGCAAACACTTGCTAAAAACGCGAAAACCGCTTTTGTGCCGCAGTGCGGTCTTGCTCCAGGATTTATCAGCATTGTTGCAAATGACCTGATGCGCCACTTTCCTGCGCTTGATACGGTCAAGATGCGTGTCGGTGCACTGCCAACCAATATCAGCAACACATTGCAATATTCCCTTACGTGGTCAACAGACGGCTTGATCAATGAATACGGCAATTCTTGTCAGGCGGTTGAAAATGGTAAACATGTTGATTTGCTGCCGCTCGAAGGTCTGGAAGAAATCAAAATTGACGGCTTAACCTACGAAGCATTCAATACATCCGGCGGCATTGGCAGTTTAACGCAAACTTACGATGGCAAAGTGAAACACCTGAGTTATAAAACTATCCGTTATCCCGGCCATTGCGAAAAAATCCGCTTTTTGATGAACGATCTTCAATTAAATGATGATCGGGAAACATTAAAGCGCATTTTCGAACGTGCTATTCCCAAAACACATCAGGACGTGGTACTGGTTTATGTTTCTGTCACCGGCATGCTGGATAATCAGTTCACTGAACGTAATTATGTGAAAAAGTTTTACCCAAAGAAAATAGGTGACTTTAGCTGGTCTGCTATTCAACTAACGACGGCCTGCGGCATTTGTTCTGTCGTTGAATTGGTTATTAATCATCCTGACAAATACCATGGATTAGTTAAACAGGAACAGATTTCATACGCTGATTTGGTCGGTACACAGTTTGGTGAGTATTATGCATAAGCCTCGATCCGACATTACTATATACATACCAAATAGGATGTCATCCCCGCGTAGGCGGGGACCCATCTCTAATTTAATTGCGGAATTTTAATCAATTTATGATAGATAAAAGTAATAATAAATAATCTCGCAGAAAAATTCTGGATGGGCCCCCGCCTACGCGGGGGTGACAAAGTAGTGAGCGCGGGGGGGTGACAAGGTAGTGAACAAAACCGAACAAGCCGCGAAATAACAGTTTCCATTAAAGGATAATAAAATGAATTTGCTACAATCTCTCCACCTACAAAAACAAAATCACGGTGCAAGCACAGGCTCGCACTGGTGGTCCAAAACCAGCGATGCCGGTGAGATTCTGTCAATCAATCCCACCAACAGTGAAGCGATTGGCTCCGTTTACAACGCATCCGCCAGCGATTACGAACATATCATCAAAGAAGCGCAGCATGCGTTTCTGTCCTGGCGTGACGTACCAGCGCCAAAACGCGGTGACGTTGTACGCGCCATCGGAGAAGAATTGCGCAAACACAAAGACTTTCTTGGCAGTCTCGTCTCACTGGAAATGGGTAAATCCAAACAGGAAGGTGACGGTGAAGTACAGGAAATGATAGATATGGCTGATCTCGCTGTCGGCCAGTCCCGCATGCTGTACGGCAGCACCATGCATTCAGAACGCCCGGCACATCGCATGTATGAACAGTGGCATCCATTGGGCGTGGTATCAGTAATCAGCGCTTTCAATTTTCCTGTTGCAGTCTGGTCGTGGAATGCGTTTGTTGCTGCCATCTGTGGCAATACCGTTATCTGGAAACCATCGCCCAAGACACCATTATGCGCCGTTGCAGTTCAACATATTTGCAATCAGGTAACAGACCGTTATGGTTACCGTGGTATTTTTTCATTGTTTATCACAGACGATAACAACATAGTCAAAAC
>CAZOVT010000007.1:0-18179 GCA_964583565.1 uncultured Coxiellaceae bacterium | reverse complement strand
GTCAAAACCATGACCAGCGATGAACGCATCCCACTCGTTTCTTTTACTGGCTCAACCACTGTTGGCCGTGAGGTAAACAAAGTGGTCGCGGGCAGGCTGGCACGCTGTTTATTAGAACTTAGCGGCAACAATGCCATTATTATTGATGACAGTGCAGACTTACAGGCCGCTATCCCCGCCGTGGTATTTGGTGCCGTAGGAACAGCAGGCCAACGCTGCACCACGACCCGCCGCCTGATTATCCATGAATCCATCTATGATAAATGTGTTTCATCCATTGTGAGTGCCTATAAGAAAATCACCATTGGCGACCCGCTCGACCAGAAAAACCTGATGGGCCCTTTGATAGACCAGCATGCAGTAGACGCTTTTTTAACCGCTGTTGCTGATGCTAAAAAACAAGGTGGCAAAGTATTGGCCGGTGGTCAGGCTGTCCAGTCGAAGGGGTATTTTGTCGAACCTGCTGTGATCGAAGCGCAAAATGACTGGGAAATCGTCCAGCGTGAAACCTTTGGCCCCATCCTATATGTGATGAAATATAAAACATTAGAAGAAGCCATCGCGATGCAAAATCACTCCCGCTTTGGCCTGTCTTCAGCCATGTTTACCCAACAAATTCAACAGGCTGAAGCCTTTCTCTCCGCGCATGGCAGCGATTGCGGTATTGCCAATATCAACATCGGCACGTCTGGTGCGGAAATTGGCGGTGCATTTGGCGGTGAAAAAGACACCGGCGGCGGACGCGAAGCAGGCTCTGATGCATGGAAAGCCTATATGCGCAGACAGACCAACACTATCAACTGGGGCAAGACGCTGGCACTGGCACAAGGGATCAAGTTTGAGATTTAGTGGGATAGCCGCTAGAATGATCTTTTACTTTGCCTATGAAGTGAGCAATGGATGAAATAATTGATCAAATTTTATCCTTACCATCCCTGGTACTAGAAAGTAGTGCCAGGCGTGAATTCATGTTTATTCTTGAACGCATGGAGTCATTTTCACTGGCTGAGTTTCAACACGTATACAACATTTATTTTAAACAAAAGAGCAGCTCTACGCTGCATACGTTAAGCTGCCTCGAACAATGTCATCGTTTCATCGCCGCCTGGGCCAAGATAGCCGAGTCAATTGGCGCATTAAATAGAAAAGTTCAAATGGTCTGGAAACGAATTGATGAAGGCATCATGGGTGCAGATGATTGCATACCTGTCATGATTCGCCTGATGCCTAAAAAAGCAGCCCGCCTCAATTTGCTAATACAAAAATTAGATGAAAGCATGCAATTTTTTTCCACGGGTGCAATGGCCTATGCAATGATTACATTACATTCTGCGGCAACATTTAAATATCAATCATTGCCATTTAAAAAAACGCCCTCGTACGATAATTTTTCAACTGCTGATGTGAGCTGCTTAAAAAAATACAACTCCATGGGCAATTTATCGCGTTTCTTTACCAGCAACGATAATGCTGTCTATAGAAGCGATAAATATGATACTCGCGCAGATATAGTCGTTAATGACTTAGCACACTTTCATTTGCTTGAACGATTTAACAGGCTATATAGTGCCTACACCTTTTATCGCAATTATCTGGAAACAGAAATATCCTATAAATTATGCACTGAGAGTCCAGATATCTATGCCAAGTTTTCTAGCATGGAAAAATCCAGGCTTTTCGAAGCCATCACTACTGAGCTGCGCGGCAACCTTCTTATCAGCCCAGCCCTCAATCAGTTAATTGAAAAATATATTTGCGTACAAGATTTCGACCTGACATTAACACTTGCCGATCGGCCGCTCGTTGATGTGCTAAGATTATTTAGCGAAAAATTTACTCATCACAGTAACACCCTGATAAAAAACCCGAATAAATTTAACGTCAGCGCAAAAAGCATACATAGTTATTATATGGTGGCAAAATACGCATTTGATTATGCTGTTGATTCATTGCCTATTAGCACAGCTGAAAAAGCTTTCTATGCAGCAGCAAACGATTTATGCGCTTATATGAATAGGGTCGATTTTGCGTCAGCTGCCAGTTCTTTCAAATCATGACGTAATTGACGCGTTTCTTTACCTTGCTTTACGCCTGATGCAAAAAATCCTGCGCCAGCTGCCGTTACACCAATACCTGCCACACCACCCGCAATCGCCGCACCGCCAGCAATTAATGAAGCACCCACGACAAACCCGAGAATACTAACAGGTGCAAGCACACCAAATGAAACCAAGGCTGTCGCTGTACATGCTGCGATAAAAGCAACACCTGCTAATGCAACCATGGTACCTGCCAGCATTCTTCCCCATGAACGTTTGCCAAGCTGGCCGGCTTCCTGCTGTAAATGTTTGATAGTTGCTTCACCTGGTTCACGAACAACTGCTGTGGCTGCATTAACAGCCTTCGTCACCAACTCTATTTTATCTGGATGAGCAATGACAGTTTGTTGTGCCGTATGTAACACATTAGCTGCTGAGTAAGTAATATCGCTATCATGAGACGCACTAATTGCATCACTCAACCGGTTAATAGCGATGCCATATTCCCTCTGTGAGGATATTATGTATTGACAAAAAATTTTCAATGCCGGCTTGTACTCGTTAATTTCATTATCATCTGGATATCCATCTTCCATACCTCTACTACTCAACACCTTTTCGAATAATTGCACACCATTTTTTAATTTATTAAGGGTGACAAAATGAGAATGCGTTGAACTAGCTTCATCTGAAGCATCTTGGTATAAATACATAATCGCTTCACCAAGCGCATTCAATTGTAAAGGATTTTGAATAGTTACATCTGACACTGATAGCGACATTGCCTCAGATAAAATATTGCCATAATCTTCCATCGTAAAATCACGATGCTTATTTTTCGTTGCAACGTCAAAACCACCGCTATATTTCCTGCCCAGGGTTGAATCAACATGAGAGGCAAAGGCATACAATACAGTGATCATTTCTGAAATCGTGCCTGTTTGCAAAGCCTGATTGAACGCTAGAATAAGCGCTTCGGTCTTTTCAATGTCTAAAAGATTTTGGTCTTCTATAATATCTTGGGCGGTTCTCAACTTCATTATCCACTCCGAATAGCACTATAATTTAATCAATTAGCAATATGATGGATATATTATAGTCTACTCGGATTAAGGGATAATTAAGTGAAATGATTGAAAAATAACTGATAACTCAACAGGTTACATGGTCAACCCCCCGCCTGTACGGGGGAACACCTCTATTCCATCGCTTATTTTTTCAATTCAACTGCAAACCGCTTCTGCACCGTCGGCATGTCATCAAAATTACGTAAAAACCGCTTAATTTCTTTCGCCCAGGCGTTGCGCAAGCCAGATAACGATGCATGCTCAACCGTTCCATCAAGGTCAATAAAGACAGGCTGCTTGTCCGTATTAATCAAAATATTGGTTGCCTTCAAATCACCGTGTGACAATTCCAGCTTGTGCATTCCCCGCAATAATTGCACCATCTTCATCACCATACTGGAGACTGCATGCGGCTGCATAAAATGTTTGGAAAAATAACTGACAATATCTTCACCCGGCACATATTCACTAATGTAGTAGGATGATCCCCGCAATCCAAAATACCTCGATTCAATATAAGCAACAGGCATCGCTGTTTTAATGCCGAATAAATCCATTTTATGCGCCAGACGCCACGAATTAGCGGCACGTGTCGGCCGCAAACAACGGCGCAGCCAATGCCAGATCGATTTCATGTTATACCGCTTCACGACCAGATCACGGCCTTCAACATGAATTTTTGCTACCGTTGAAGAACGCCCGGCCTTTAGCATTTTAACACCCGGCTGCTGGAAAAGTGTTTCAGGCTGCTGCAATAACTGCATTAATTCCGGTGTCGCCAGATGGCGGTTCGCCATTCCTGCCGCACCCCAGCGGCGCAAGCGGGTAAAACGCGAACTTTCA
Source organism: uncultured Coxiellaceae bacterium (assembly GCA_964583565.1). Classification (GTDB taxonomy): domain Bacteria; phylum Pseudomonadota; class Gammaproteobacteria; order DSM-16500; family DSM-16500; genus Aquicella. The sequence continues at coordinate 14,230 of CAZOVT010000007.1, read as the reverse complement.
CGGCCAATTTTCTTTTCATATTTTTGCCATCGCTGCTGCTGGACATGTTTAACCTGAATAAATATGTCCACCATGTCATCTTTTTTCAATACCCAGCCACGCGCCTTTGCATAATGCTGCAACAAATTTTCCTGACACTTTTCAACGCCAACCCCTAATTGCGACAAAAACAACGCCAGATTTTCCATGCTTTGTTTTTTAGACAACAAACAGTTACGTGTTTCTATCTGACCGCCATCCAGCGTATAAATAACTTTTTCTGTCACAAGAAAATTTTGCAAATGCAAATCATGCTGAATAATGCCAAATACATGCTGAGTCGCGAGCTCGACAATCACGGATTGCAGTACCGGTAATACACTTGCTTCATCCATCCGATGACGCCAGATATCATCCAGATTATCTGCCTCTTTAATTTCTTCAAAAATAAGCACCTGTACACGTTTGTCATGGCTGGTGCCAGCATAATATAGCACGGGCGCCGGAATACGGTTTTCCTCTAGTGTTTTCATCCCGGCCAGATCTTTATCTGCGTGCCGTTTAGCATGCGCTGGATCAAAGAAAAGTTTCGCGACAACTGATTTTCCCTGCCATTCACCAAACACGACCATACGCTTGCCCGGCATCAACCGTGCGATTTTTTCTACGTTAATCAGCTGGCCGTCTTCAAGATACAAAATAAACGGCTCCGCAAACGCAAACGTTGCGGCATGTAATTCTTTCCACGTTAACACCGCTGGATTTTCCACGTCACGACACCTGATGGTCACGGTACAATTGTTCCCCACGTTCTTTCACCTTCTTCCATAATTGCCAGTCTTCTGGCACAAATGCCCGCAGGGATTTCCCCTGATAAATCTGCATGAACCGAAACAAATCGCGCTTCGATAGTCCCGCGTCTTTGCTGGAAAAATATAATCCCGCCAGATCTTTTATTCGCCAGCGTTGCGGCACCGCAGCACGAATTTGCGCACGATGCATGTCGATCAAATATAAATTAACGTCCGCAGATGACAGATCCACTACCGGCTTGTCCGTTTTAAGTAAAAAATGACACAAGTAATAATCCCGGTGATTAATACCGCCATCATGCATTTTTTTGCTGATAGCAGCTACCTGCTCAATGCAGGTTTGTTTCAATTTAAATGCCGGCGGACATTGCGGCCACGTTGCACAAATATCTTCAAGACTCACCGCCGGCGTTATTTCTTCCAGCAGTACAAACGATTCTTTTTTCGCCGGATTCGTGCCGCGTTCTCCTTTGATAATCACACGCGGTGTTTGAATATCCAGCGCACGCAGCTTTTCAATTGCCTGCCATTCGTTTTTCATGGTCATGACCGGACTGCGAAGCTGTAATATATTTTTTAACATTTCCTTCCAGCTTGTACCGGTCTGACGCTTGAGAAAATAATGCATTCCATCCATCTCGACTCGCTGTGTCAGCCGCCCTTTTTGTTCCCGGAATATCTCACCTTGCAATGCCATCATGCGGTCAAACAAAACATCATGCTTGCGTTTTGCAGCCGCGCCAATCAAATCAGCCGCTTTTTCAGGCATGCTGTACAAATCAGCGTGTTGCGCAAATGCCAGTGCATGCTGCCGCCACAATAACCGCTCTGGTGAGGTAAGCATATGTACTAATGCATCGTTAAGCGCTTGTTGTTCAAACGGTGATGCCAGCACAATACCAGCATCCGCTTCGTGTATGTAGTGCGCATACCCACAGTGATCAACCGTTAAAACAGGCAGCCCGGCAACCAGTGCTTCAAGCAGCACCGTACCTGTATTTTCATGATAGGCTGGGTGAATCAGCAAATCCGCTGCCAGTAAAAAATCCGGCACATCTGGACGGCCGCCCAGAAAATGCACCCTGTCACTCACTCCCAGCTTGTTCGCCAGACGTACAAAAGCCACTGGATTATCCTGACCAATGACAAACAATCTGCAGCGGGATAACTCGGCAGGCGGCAATGCAGCCAAGGCCCGAATTGCCCTGTCGAGCCCTTTGGTTTTAAAGCCGGAACCTACCATCAACAGCATCCTGTCATCCTGCTCCAGCTGGTTTGCCAAACGTACCGACTGGCGGATAGCGTCTGCGTTGGGCGGCGCCTTCCGGTCGTTGGCGATGCCCGGTGGCAGTAAATGAAAACGGCTTACTTCTGTCTGGTAACAACGCACAAATTCTGGCTGCTGCAAAGGTGAAATCAGCATAATGTCTGTTTTCATGCCCGGCGCAAACACTGCCCGCTCTAATGCAGCATAATAGCGGTAGCGCGGCAAAATGCGATGCCACCAGCTCCGCTGCTGCATGCGGGACTGGTAACACACGTCCGCGGCGTAATAGAGATCCAGTCCGGGCATTTTGTTAAACCCGACGACCAGATCATAGATATCCTCACGTAATGCCTGTTGCAGTTGGTTAATATATGAACGGATGCGGCTATAATTCTGGAATCCTTTAGGGGTGACCAAATGAACCTGAATGCCCGGCTCTTGTTCACCCTCCCATGCCATTGTATAAACATGCACATCATGCCCCCGGTCACGACACACCCGGGCAATGCGCAAAAAATCCCGCTGCAATCCGCCATACGGAAAATAATTGAAAAGACATAGAGCTAGTTTCATAGTGGATTATGTTATCATTTCAGCTTTTAACAGGACATCATCATGCGCCATCTTTTACTATCTATCTGTATGTGTATTTTATCAGCTTGCGGGACAACGACCAACTATTATACACAAACAGTCGAAAGCTGGCGCGGCGGGAATATCAATACCCTGACCGAACGCTGGGGTAAACCAGATGCGCGCATGCCTACCAATGACGGCAATATTGCCTATCTTTATCAAACAGCCAGCTATCACAACAATCCAGGGCCCAGCTCACCGCAAGTCGGCGTAAATTTCACCCCTGGCGGCAGACCATCTATTATCACTCAAAACACGAATTTCGCTGCCAGCCGCGGCGGCATCACTTATAACTGCCTGACAACCTTTGTCACCAATCGACAGGGTAAGATATTGCGCGTTGAAGAACAGGGTCACGGCTGCTATGGCAGCTCAAGGTTCTCTAACAACAAATCAAATCCCGACAAAAAATAGGAAACGCTGCCATGAGCCGCCTATTCATTCTCATTCTTGCCGCCCTGCTGACTGTCACCCATGTCTATGCACAGGATGACGGTCAGAAAAAGGACCATACGCCTACTTACCAGCTTGATGGCGATATCAGTATGCGTTCTACCGTCAAATATGAATATGGCAAGAAAATGATAATGAAGTATGTCTACCCGCAACTGACAACTGAAACAGAGGATGAGTATATTGACCAGTTTAATACACTCACGCTTAATATCATTGATGATGTTGCTCAGGATTTTAAACAAAAAGTAGCGGATAACCAGTCAACACTCAAGCTGCTGCCCAGCGATCTTGCCAAAGCAAATAACACCTTGAATATTGATTACAACAGTTCCACGATCAAATCAGGCAAAAATTATATTCTCAGTGTCAGATTTTCTGTTGTTGGCATGATCGTCGGCATGGCACATCCTTACCATTTCCACCGCATCCTGAATTATAACCTCGAAACAGGAAAACAGATTGAGCTGGATGAACTATTCAAACCCGATTCAGATTATCTGCTGGTATTATCCAGCTACGCGCATGATGTACTGGAAAAACGTCTGGCAGATAAAGACTTGATTACAGAGGGAACCACCCCAACACCGGAAAACTTCAAATGCTGGAATATAAAGCCCAATGGATTGCTCATCACATTTGAAGATGCTCAAGTTGCACCACATTCTGACGGCGTACAAACTGTGCTGGTACCGTACACGGTATTAAAGCCGCTGATCGCAGATGATGCTGTTATTGCCAGTTGTGTCAAACATCATAAACGATGCGCAAACAGCAATTTGCTGACTGGCGGCTTTATTGATGAAGCGTCTGCATCGTCGACTCGATCCAGCCTTTCGCGAGCTTGAGAATTTCTTCTGGTTTGCGTCCGGTACTTTCAATCAGTGGGCCAATCACGATGGTTATCGTGCCTGGTTCCTTGATAAATTTACGCCGTGCCCAGAAACGCCCGGCATTATGCGCAACTGGCAGCACGGGATAGCCTGTGGCAGCCGCAAGACGCGCACCACCCATTTTATAATGTCCAACAGTGCCGTATGGCACGCGCGTTCCTTCCGGAAACATTAATATCCAGCGGCCGTCTTGCAGGCATTGTTTTCCTTTACGAATAATTTGCTGCATCGCAGAAGCTTTATCATTTCGATTGATAGCAATCGGGCCAGTAACAGCCATACCCCAACCAAAAAATGGCACCCACAATAACTCCCGCTTCACGATAATGGCGGGTTCATGGAACAATAATGGTAGATAAAACGTTTCCCACGTAGACTGATGCTTGCTGAGCACAATGCCCTTGCGGTCTTTGGGAATATTTTCCAGTCCCTTCACCTTATATTTAATCAGACACACTTTTTCCAGCACCCACAAATTGCTTTTTAACCATGCGCGAACCAGCACATGCCGGTAACGCATCGGTAATACAATTGAAAGTATCACCACAGCGCTATAAACAACCAGTGTGATAATCATGTAAATGGAATAAACCAGAGAGCGTAAAAACAATTCCAGTCTGGAATATGTTTTGGTTTTTTTGGCTCGCATGCGCTTACGTCCTCACCTTCTGACTAATGACATATTCCACTGCAGCAGCCAAATCAATAAAATGGAGGATATTTTTGAACTCAGGATGCGTCGCCAGCACACGCTCGCCATTACCTGTACGCACCAAAAGGGGCAGGCAGCCCATCGCCTGCGCAACATACATATCTGTTGATGAATCACCTATAAAATAGGTCTCGGTCAGTACAATGGGGTATTTCGCCTGTATCTGTTCGATCAATCCTGTTTGCGGCTTGCGGCAGCCACACTTATCTTCCGGATGATGCGGGCAAAAAAATATTTCTTCCACATATCCGCCCACAGCCGCCAGTTCATACATCATTTTTTCATGAATGCGGTCAAGCATTTCAATATCATAATAGCCGCGCGCGACGCCCGACTGATTGGTCGCGACCAGCACACGATAACCATGCCGGTTCAGCTGTGCAATCGCCGGCAGGCTGCCCGGAATGGGATGCCACTCATCAGGGGATTTAATGTATTCCATCGAATCGAAATTAATGACGCCATCACGATCAAGGATAATAAAAGACATGCCGAACACCTACTAGCCAAAACCGGCATTATAATGGAAATGGTACCTGTCATTCCAGCAGGATGCACAGAATGATTTTTTTTGCATCGTGCGGCAACTCTTTTGCCGCACGATGCAATGAACAATTTTAGTCGAACTTATAAATCAGACTCAGGGTTGTCGCATCGGAACGTGGCGCGATAGAACCTGCATACGTACTCATTGCACTGTAAGCCGTGAAATCATATTCACCGCGTACATCCAGATTTTGTGTCACGCTGGTTTGCACACCTAAACCAACCTGTCCGCCATTGCTGTATTTATCAATCGTGCTAAATTTGGTTCTCACCATACCTACACGAGCAAACGCAACGGTATGATCGCTGAGCATATAACCAGGCAAAATACTAATGCCATAGCCATAAGTGCTCTTTAACAAACCACCGCCGCTCATCGTGCTTGTCAACAATACAGCGTTTAATTCACCCGCCAGATAAAAACAATCGTTCATCGTACCGCCATAACCTGCTAACAAGCTAACTGGCGCACCACGAAAACCACCAATGCTGGAAGAATCTGTCGGTGTGTTAATATTAACCCCCAGACTGGCACCCACATAAGGCGCTGGGTTTGCCATCGCAACACCCGTTGCCGCAACCAAGATGGCACTTGCAAAAGCTAACTGTTTAAACATATTGAGATTCCTCGTTTTTATTGTTGAATACAAAACGCGAGAAGATCATACCCCACACCTCCCAGACATTCAATGCAGGATTGGCCCCTTGAAAATACAAAGCTAATTCCTGTATAACTGTGAGATGATGTAATGACAAAATAAATAAGGATTCGCTTACATGAATCTTATTGAAAAGAAAGTGTCATCAATTATTTTTGCAGGCCGCTGGCTGCAGGCGCCTCTCTACCTGGGACTGTTAGCTGTTCTGGCTGTTTATGTCTACGAATTTGGTTATAGCCTCTATAAGCTTATCATTACCGCCGGAACATTAGATGAAACATCCATCATGTTGCATGCACTCGACCTGATAGACGTCGTGATGATAGCAAATTTATTGATAATGGTGATTATTGGCGGCTACGAAACATTTGTCTCGCGATTAAACCTGCGTAATCATCCCGACAATCCGGACTGGCTTGATGAAGTCAATGCGGGCACACTGAAAATAAAATTAGCGCTATCACTTGTCAGTATTTCCTCTATTCATCTGCTGCGTACTTTTATCGATCCAACGATTAAAGACAACTATGTCATTATGTGGCAGGTAATTATTCATGCTGTTTTGGTTCTCTCTGCACTTGGCATTGCATTCAGCAATAAATTAATAGGGCATCAAAAAATAAGAGGCCTCTAAATTAACTCTTATCCACTTCATACGACACAAACACTTCATTCAATTGTCGTGCTACGCGAATAAAGGTTGTACGCTTGGAAAGTTCCTTGAGCCGATGCGCCCCAACATAAGTACAAGTTGACCGGATGCCGCCCAGAATATCCAGCACTGTATTTTTGACCGCGCCGCGATACGGCACATTCACCGAACGTCCTTCGCTTGCGCGATAATCCGCCATCGATCCATGATGATGTTCCATGGCTTCCAGTGAACTCATGCCATAAAAACGTTTATAGTTTTTCCCGCCTTCTTCAATCACCTCACCCATGGTTTCATCGTGACCAGCCAGCATGCCGCCCAGCATGACAAAATCCGCACCCGCGGCAAACGCCTTTGCGACATCACCGGGCGTCGTACAGCCGCCGTCCGCACATACCTGGCCGCCCAACCCATGCGCTGCATCTGCACATTCTATAATCGCTGATAACTGAGGATAGCCAACGCCTGTTTTTTCCCGTGTCGTACACACCGAACCGGGCCCAATACCAATTTTCACGATATCTGCGCCAGATAGTATCAATTCTTCCACCATCTCCCCTGTCACAACGTTGCCCGCCATGATGACTGACGTCGGATACTTTTCCCGCAACATTTCAAGGCTCGATACAAAGCGCTCCGTGTAACCGTTCGCCACATCCAGACAAATAAAGTGCATGGGGACAATCTGCATGATCTGATCCAGCCTGGCAAGGTCAGTATCCGAGACACCTAATGATACAAAACAGGAAGATAATACCTTAGGATTTTCATGCGCAAAATTTTTCCAGTCTTCCACGCCAACAAATTTACCCATTGCCGTCATCAAACGGTGTTCCGCAAGGCTTTTAGCCATATTGAATGTGCCAATATGGTCCATATTGGAAGCAATAACTGGAATACCATGCCAGACTGTCTGGGTATGCTTGAAACAAAACTCACGTTCCAGCGAAACATCCGCACGTGTTTTTAATACGCTGCGTTTAGGGCGAATCAATACGTCTTTAAAATCCAGTTTGATATCATTTTCAATACGCATGGCCAGCCTCTTGGGTAATCAAGTTATCATTCTAGTCCTTAATGACTGGCCGTGTCATCACCAGATCTCCTGGCCAGCAGCGCATAATAGAAGCCGTCCATTTTATGCATGCCAGGCAAAATCTGCCTGCCAGCTTCCATGGCGATGCCCCATTCAACCTGCGGCTTTATTTCTCGCGCATCTGCATGCTTCGTCAGAAAATGCGAAACAACCTCCGCATTTTCCTGCGGGAAAATGGAACACGTTGCGTACAGCAGTATGCCGCCCGGCTTAAGCAATGGCCACAATGCCGCTAACAAATGCACCTGTTCACGTGCCAATACAGTCATATCACTTTTCTGGCGCAGTAATTTAATATCAGGATGACGGCGCACAACCCCGCTTGCAGAACAAGGTGCATCCAGCAGAATACGATCAAACTGTTTTCCATCCCACCAGCTTTTCGTATCTGCGGCATCCGCACAAATGCATTGTGCCTGCAAATGCAGGCGTGTCAGATTGTCATGAATGGAGGCCATCCGCTGCTTATCTTTTTCAACAGCGACCGCTGTGATGTTGTTAGCGCTTTCTAATAGATGGGTCAATTTCCCACCCGGTGCCGCACAGGCATCTAATACATGCATGCCGTCTTCCAGTGCCAATAATCCAGCGCACAATTGGGCTGCGCCATCTTGCACAAAGACATCACCCTCTGCAAAACCGGGTAACTCATCCACTGGCACGGGCACCGTTAAAATAATACCACTTTTCGTTTCGGGGATAATCTGCGCCTCAATCGACGCATCTTGTAATGTTTGCAAGTAGGATTCACGGCTTGTTTTAACGGTATCGATACGTAATGCAAACGGTGGATGTTCGTTATTTTCATGCAGAATGTCTTGCCAGACTGCCGGCCAGGCGTGTTTCGTCAATCTTATCCACCAATCTGGATGGGCATATAACGCTTCTTCATCATCAGCAATGGCGTTTTCAATACGCGCATGCTCCCGTTGATACGAACGCATGATGGCATTTACAAACCCGCGCGACCAGGGTTTATTCAGCTTTGCTGTCGCATTAACTGTTTCTGTCACTGCCGCATAATCAGGTAACCGCATATAAATCAATTGAAATAAACCAACCATCAATAATGCATGGACATCACTATCTTTTGCTTTCATCGGTGATTGCAGCAATTCACTCAATATAACATCCAGCTGCGTGTAATAGCGGCATACGCCATAACAAACCGCTTGCACAAATGCACGATCACGTGAATCGGGAATGGTTGGCAAACAAGTATCCAGGCTATCCGTTAACGAACGGCCATCAGTGACATCATTAATTATTTTTGCAGCGAGGTAGCGGATATGCATTATGTCTCATCAATTTTATTGAAAAATTTATACTGTTAAATAAAATGCTCGCCCAGTATCAGCATCTCCCGATGCGAGTTATAAAAATCCGTCACTGACTGTACTTTACCGCCGGGCAGCTGGATTTGCATCAGGCGCAACACACCATTACCAGTCGCAATATCAATGCCGTCACGCGATGCGCGTACTATCGTTCGCGGTTCCTGCTGGCATACTTCCTGCAGTGCCTGTGCCAGCCAGATACGCACATGCTGGTCTTTCCAATTGGTGTAAGCAACCGGCCAGGGATTAAATGCGCGAATTTCATTTTCTAATTCAACTGCGGGGCGCGTCCAGTCGAGCAGCGCTTCTTCTTTGCTGATTTTATCTGCGTAAGTGGCAGCGGCATTATCCTGAGCCACTGGCTGCAATGTATCTTGCTCCAGCAATGCCAGTGTTTCTATCAATGCCTCTGCGCCAATGACTGCCAGCCTGTCATGCAGCGTCTTTGATGTTTCATCTTTCGAAATAGTGTATCGGCGCTGCAACAAAACAGGGCCTGTGTCCAAACCTGCCTCCATTTGCATGATGGTGACACCCGTTTCTTTATCACCAGCAAATAATGTTCGCTGTATCGGTGCCGCACCGCGCCAGCGCGGCAGCAATGAAGGATGAATATTGACGCAGCCCAGACGCGGAATCGCCAATACTGCCGGCGGCAGCAATAAGCCATAGGCAGCTACCACCATTACATCCGCCTGCAACTCAGCTAATTGCTTTTGCTCGGCTTTCAAGGATGCAGGTTGATAAACAGGCAGCTGATTAGCTTGTGCCAGCAATTTGACCGGGCTTGCTGTCATTTTTAATCCACGCCCGGCTGGCCGGTCTGGCTGCGTGTAAACCGCAACAATGTCATGCGGCGAAGCAAGTAACGCCTTCAGGGCAAATTCAGCAAACGCAGGTGTACCAGCAAAAATAATTTTCATATCAGCGGCGCGATTTTTCAATTTTTTTACGGATACGGTCTTGCTTCAATTTGGAAAGATGATCAATAAACAACATACCATTCAGATGATCTATTTCATGCTGAATGCAAATCGCACCCAGATCTTCCAGTTCCCACTCCGATGTTTTTCCGTCCAGATCCATCCATCTCATACGAATTTTAGCGGCACGTTCAATTTTATCGGAAATACCAGCACCAACGGATAAACAGCCGTGATAATCATATTGCATGCCTTCCTGACTGATAATTTCCGGATTAATAACACAAACCGGCTGATCACGTGCTTCTGATAAATCCATGGTAAAAAACCGCTGATGAATATTTACCTGAGTCGCCGCCAGCCCAACACCTTGATAGTGATACATGGTTTCATACATATCATCAATCATGCGGCGAAACGCAGCGTCCACTGTCGTCACCGGTTTCGCTTTGGTGCGCAGCCGCGGATCGGGAAATTGCAATATTTCAAGTAGTGCCATCTTGCACCTGCTATGCTAAAGATAATGATGGTCGGGCTAACGTCACGGCTGGCTGTGCCACGTCAGTCAACGCTCTCCGCTTAACTATTCTTCGTATCATGGCTATTGATAATTCTATCTGCATACGTTCAGCATAACCCGGAATCTCACTGCCGCCCAGCATGTTCTGGCTGTAATCAGCCGCAAAATCCGCCTCATTTTTTTGACGGGCAGCGGAGGGCTCGTTGTTGTTAAGATAGGCATATGTTTCGCAAGCCACTAACATGCGCAGGTTTTTACTTCCCGCCAGACTAACAGCACTAGCTTCCGCCTTGTCTTCAAAACTTTTCAATATCAGGGAAGCCAATTCATAATCATTCAAACCATTAACTTCGCTACTGTTCAGCCATGTAATGTAATCTTTTGCTCTCTTGATCCCTGTCTGTCCAATCCAGTCTACCCACTTTTTGATTGCCCAGGCATTGATATAGTCATTCTGAATGTTAGCAATCAGCTGTTCACGCAGCGTGGAACGCGGCGCCTTGGGCGCAAATAACGTATAAAGCCGACCCAGCATAATATAACCCCTTGATTTTATTATTTAAACTTATTAGCTTGCGATGCAAATCCAGGAAATACTACCCTTTTTCCGCTCAGAGCTCAATGTTCAGGACAAAGCTCAATGCGTGATTCAAAATACCATGAAATATGTTAAGTTGATGATTCAAGTCATTCAGGACGAACACAAATGAACAGGAAACATCTTCAGCTTGTACTTGCCGGCACCCTCTCATGTTTAATGTCTGCAGCGTCAGCCAGCATCGTTATCCCCATGACACTGATTGCCAAAGACAGCGCACCAAAAAACATTGGCAGCGTCACGGTAGAAGATGCCGCATGTGGTGTACTGCTCACCCCCAATCTACATGACCTATCCCCGGGCATACATGGCTTTCACATCCATGAATATGCTTCCTGCGATGACAATGGCATGGCTGCGGGTGATCATCTCGACCCGGCAAAAACTGAAAAGCACCGCGGTCCCTATGATCACTCGGGACATAAAGGGGATTTACCGGTCTTGATCGTGAACGCTGACGGCACCGCCACACTGCCCACCCTTGCGCCGCAATTCAAGTTAAAACAGTTAAAGGGACATACATTGATGATACATGCCGGCGCAGACAATTATTCCGACACACCAGAAAAAAATGGCGGTGGTGGTGCGCGTTATGCCTGCGGTGTGATTAAGTAAGATTTCACACATTGCTCAGCTGGGATAACGATGCCTGATACGCCTTGATAGCTTCTTCAGGCTTGCCCATCTGCTCAAGCAGCATGCAATAATTCAGTGCCGCTTCTGCATTGGGACCCTGTGCGAGACAACGTTCAAAATAATCTTTTGCCTTGCCCCACAATTGTATTTTGACGCAGACCTTACCCAGCATCAGCAATAACACTGGCTGCTCACCATAAAGCTTTAGCCACGCTCCACCGACAACTAATTTCTGATTCAGATTATTCACGGGCAGATCAGCGTAGACACGTACCAACTCAGGCTGCCAGGCATTTTTTAGCGTTTTACAAATCAGATCATTCATTTCGTCATTCGTTCCACCAAATGCTTGCAGCCGTTTCACATAAGCGCAAATTACATCAGGATGTTTACGCACCGATCGTGGGATAGCATTCCAGAACTGACGCAGCGATTCCAGACTCTGTGCATGATTCACAGACAACATTTCGCAATAGATATTTTTTTCAAACTGGGCGGCTTGTTCGGTACTAATTAATTTAGCCTTACGCAGTGCCGGCAATAACAAATGCAGCTGCTCCCAGTCACCCTGCTTAACATACAGTTTTTCAAGTAACTTCAACACACGAGGATGACGAGGGGACAACTGCTGCAGCCGCACTAATGTTGCACGAGCCTCATCGAAATGATCCTGCTTGAATTGCAGTTCAGCCTGCGTCAACCCAATCGCCAGCGTCGCGCCTGGTACAATGCTGTGGGCTTTTCTTAAATAACGGTCCGCTCTATCATTCGCACCCAGCTCACTCGCCGCTTTTGCTGCGGCAAGATAATTCACCAATGGTTCAACTGACTGATTAGCGCCTGCCAATAATAGCTTTTCCGCATTTTTCCAGCGTGCCTCTATCAAACAGGTTAACCCTTCCTGGGTTTTGCTATAAAACTTTTGTTCACGACGCATCCGGAACCAGTTTTTAATGCGATACCAGAGAAAACTGGCTTGATCGATACTGTCGATCAACATGTAAAATAATCCAAACGCTAGAAAAAGACCTAATAACGCAAACCATAATGGCATCTGCACCATCCAGGGCTGATACACCAGCAGTAAATATCCCGGATGCTGGACAACGGTTAATCCCAACCCTACTGATACCACCAGAAACAACAATAATATAATTAAACGCCACATTAATGTGTCTCCTGACTGGTCGTTTGCGCCGCAGCCATGTCAAAAAGCTGCAATGTGGTATCCAGACTGGCAACGACTGGTTTGATATCCATTTGCTGCAACTCTTGTAAATTCTGCAGTATCGTTTTCGTTTCCGGCGCGTCCAGCACAAAATATTTCTGAATCCACGCAATGGTGTTGGCAAGACTTGCCTGATACACATCATTGTAACGATACAACACCGCCCACATTGCATTTTGCATCTGTGCATGCAAATTTTGATAGAGATATGTTTTTTCTTCCGGAAAAATAAGAGGCACACCGCTCGCATTCATGTTACGCACCACAATAAATTTGTTAATCACTTGCCAGGACCGCAATAATCCCGCCCGCCACCATGGCGCATCTGCTGGAATATCAATTGATGTATTCGATGTCGTCGAGTTCAGCGTATCAGCAAGTAATGGCAATTGTTCCATTTGCGCATTTAATGCATTGATATGCAGGTATAACGAGGTTGTATCTATCTGCGGCGCTGATTGCAGTGTTGTCACATCAGCTGCAATGGCTTTACGTATTTCCAGCACATCAGCATTCTGTACTGATTGCAATGTTGCATCCGCGCGCTGTAACAAGGTAATCGCCATGCCGGTATCATGGGTAAATACCAGATGATCATTCGCAATTTTAGTCAGGTATTGTGCTTCTGCAATGCGCCATTTATCCAGATCGCCTTTCTGGGCATTGCGCCATTCTGTTACCAGTTTTTCTTGCTCGGCCGCCAGATGTTGTGATTTCGCCACATCATCTTCCAGCGCACTAACCGTTTGATGCAATGTAGACACGGATTGCTGTGTTTCAGACGATCGCTGCTCAACAGATGCCATCGTACGCGCCAGCGCAACGTTGACGTTAGAAAGTTCATAATATCCATAACCAAACGCACCCATAAAACCGGCAACCGCCAGTATCATGATCACTATACCCATGCGTTCCCACCCGGATTGACGACGTGCAGGTATAGATTCTTCATTCACAGTATTGCTCATAATTCGTTCCTTGTTTGGGCGAGTGTCGCTAACACCGCATCATTGCTGGCAGTCGATGTCACCCATATTCTCTGAAAACCTGAATCCTGCGCAAGTAATTTTACCCGTTGGCTCATGACGATCATGGCTGCATCTTTTATATACGGCCAACCCGGCTCACCGAACAGTATCCTGATATTTTGCATTGCTTCAGCAGACGTGCAGACAATAGCATCCAGCGGCTGTTTGCTGATGATCTTCAAACAGGCTGACATATCTACCTGCGGCAGCACGCGCCTGTACGCCAGCACCGGTAATACGATGGCGCCTCGTTCC
>CAZOVT010000006.1:0-72418 GCA_964583565.1 uncultured Coxiellaceae bacterium | reverse complement strand
CGACAAAGCAGCCATCTACGCCGCCGAAGATGCAGACGTTACGCTGCGATTACACCATACCTTATGGCCGCGCCTCGAAAAAGAACCAGCGTTAACGTATGTCTTCGAAAAAATTGACATGCCGCTCGTCCCCGTTCTTGCTCACATAGAACGCAACGGCGTCCTTATTGATCCTGAAAAACTCAAAAAACAAGAAAGCGAATTGCAAAAACGCTTACAGGAATTAGAAAGTGAAACCTTCAAGATGGCTGGCTGTGAATTCAATCTCAACTCACCCAAACAGCTTCAGGAAGTCTTGTTTGATAAAATGAAACTGCCCATTTTGCAAAAAACACCGACCGGGCAGCCTTCCACCGCGGATGGTGTCCTGCAAGAACTCGCGCTTGATTTTGCCTTGCCGGCTGTCATCATCGAATATCGCAGCCTGAGCAAACTGATGTCTACCTACACCAGCAGGCTGGTCGAGCAGATTAACCCTGATACCGGCCGAATTCATACTTCCTATAACCAGACCATCACCGCAACCGGACGATTGTCGTCCTCCGAACCTAATTTACAAAATATTCCTATCCGTATGCCGGAAGGACGACGTATCCGCCAGGCATTTATCGCGCCACCGGGATACGAATTAATCAGTGCTGATTATTCACAAATTGAACTGCGTTTAATGGCGCATATTTCAGAAGATCCGGCACTGCTGGCTGCATTTGCTCAAAATCTTGATATTCACAAAGCAACCGCCGCGGAAGTCTGGGGCGTGCCGCTCGATGATGTCACACCCGAAATGCGTCGAGATGCAAAAGCCATTAACTTTGGCTTGATTTATGGCATGTCTGCTTTTGGCCTGACTCGTCAACTCGGGATTGATCGAAAATCTGCCCAGGATTACATTGACCGCTATTTTCTCCGCTACCCTGGTGTCAAAAAATACATGGAGAACACCCGGACAACAGCCAAGGAAAAAGGGTATGTAGAAACATTATGGGGCCGCCGGCTCTATTTGCCCGAAATAAATGCAAAACAGATTCCTCGACAAAAAGCAGCTGAACGGACAGCGATCAATGCCCCGCTTCAAGGCAGTGCGGCGGATATTATCAAAATGGCCATGATCAGAATCGATAACTGGCTAAAAAAAGACAATCTGCATGCCAAGATGATCATGCAGGTACATGATGAATTAGTCTTTGAAGTAAACAAGTCTGATATAGACGCCGTCAAAAAAGGCATCATTGAACACATGACACACGTTGTCAGCCTAAAAGTCCCCTTGCTCGTTTCAGTCGGAATAGGCGACAATTGGGACAATGCATCTGCGCACTAAGGGAAACAACGACATGGATAACCTGATACCCAAGAAACGCGGCTCGTACTGGCAATTGCTGCACGCCAGCATCAGGCTTTACAAAGCCAGCCTGCTGCGTATTGCCCCGCTCAGTCTTTTACTGGCCATCACAACGTTTCTTCCACGCTTGCTGTCAGATATCATTAATGTTGACCTGCTTTCCTATATTGGTACCGACGATCCCAACCAGCTATGGCTGCTGGTTGTCAGCCTGGCGGCGCTTATCTTCTTCATTGGCATTATCTGGCGCATGCATTGCATTATCATCGACAAACATGAACCGCTAATAGAAGACCTTGTCATTGGTATTAAAAAGTTTTATCTGGCTTTTTTTGCCAACATTGCTGGCGCAGCTGCTTTTTTTGCGTCTGGATTTTTTCTAAAGAGTTTAGCCGTTATCGTGCCTAAAATTGGTATGTTATTTGGTAACAATACCCTTAACATGATATTCACCTTTATCATGATTTTTGCGCAAATGCTGCTTATTCTTTATGTAGCGTTTCTATTTATCTTTTTACTTCCACTCATTGCGGTTGAAAATCAAGGTATCATTAGCTCATTGCGGCGCAGCGCACGTTTAACATGGAACCACTGGTGGAGTGTGATCACGCTGCAAACAACACCCTGGATATGTTATTTGCTTGCACTTGTTATCATAAAAAATATTTTTCATATTGAAGTTCATATTTATTTATTTGAACAAGCCTCTCCCGATCTGCTCACAACACTATTTCACGTGCTGTTGTTTGCCATTTTTATACCATGGGTCGCAGCGCTGCTATTGATACAGATGCACGATCTGGAAATTAGAAATAAAACGCCTTATCGAGAGCCTAAAAAAAGATAACATGCATAACATTCTTATCGGCTTTGATTTTGGTATGAAACGCATCGGTATCGCCGTTGGACAAACGGTTACTCAAACTGCACGCCCGCTGGAAACGATTATGGCGTCACGAGGTGTGCCTAACTGGCATGACATTGCAAAGATAATTAAAAAATGGCAGCCAGACGCGCTCGTTGTTGGCATCCCGTTAAACATGGATGGAACCGATCAGCCTGTCACTCTGGCAGCAAGACAATTCGCACAGGCATTAAGCAAGCAAACACAGTTAACGGTCTATGAAATGGATGAGCGCCTGACAACCAAAGATGCGCGTGAACGATTATTTGCCCAAGGCGGGTATAAAGCCCTGCAAGGTGGACAAATTGACCAAATCGCTGCACAATTAATTCTGCAGAATTGGTTTGCAGAAAATCTAAAATAACAAACCGGAATAAATCATGATACAACAACAATCACGACTCACTTATTTTCTCCAGTTTATTGTCATCAGCGGTTTATTGCTTTTCGGCTTATATTTACAATTTTATCAGGGTGTTCTGCCATGCCCGCTCTGCAGCTTGCAGCGTATTGCATTCGCATGTATCGCTGTGTTTTCACTAATCACCGTCCTTGCATTCCCGTTACGCTGGTGCCGGCTGCTGCTTAATACACTCTCGCTGATCATGGCCATTATCGGTATTGCGCTGGCCGGCAGACAAATATGGCTGCAGCATTTTCCACCTGTCGCCAGTACAGAATGCAGCCCCAGTTTGCAATACATGATTCAGGTATTGCCAATGAATGAATTAATTCAGGAAATATTTGCTGGCAGTGCAGAGTGCGCTAGTAAAAGCTGGGAATTTTTAACGCTTGATATGGCAGAATGGGCCATTATCTGGTTTATATTGCTGGCAGGATGGCAGTTATTTCTGCTGCGACAAGACTTCACAAATCCGCGCAAAAATAACACTTTTCGATAATGTCATTTGAAAGAATTTAATATATTATATCTAATACATACCTAACATGTAGCTGCCATGAAACAATATTTATTAACAATCTGGTGTTGCCTGTGCTGTCTGGTATCTTCCGTGCATGCACAAAATGGAGATGGATTTGGGCAGACGATCCAGATAAACACGCGCTTATCTTCTTTTGTTGGCAGACCTTCATGGCTGCTGGTAATACGCGATATTGATCATGGACAGAGTATTCCTTACGTATTCGATTTTCGAAAAGGTACAAATTACTGGGTTGCGTTAACGTATGGACGCAATTATTTGATTACCGCTTCCACATTACAGTTCAGTCCGTATAAAAGAGATCCTTACAATACCAAACGTATTCATAATTTTTGTCATCTGGAAAGCAACGGCCGCGTGATAAGAGGAGATTCCATGTATATAACCATCAACGGTTATCTCTCCCCTCGCGCAGATAGTTTTAGCTGCAATGTTGCCCGCTATCCAGGCAGTCAACTGACGATTGCGCCAGCAGACACATCCACAGAGAATTAAGTACATCAAAGGAGATTGTATGTTTCTTCATTCCATCCTTCAGGCTGTTGGAAGAACACCCATTGTACGGTTAAACCGGATAGGCAAGGAATTACCATGCGAACTATACGTCAAATGTGAATTTCTTAACCCCGGCGGTTCAGTCAAAGACCGCATTGCGGTTAACATGATCGAGCAGGCAGAAAAAGAAGGACGGATCAAACCCGGCGATACGTTAATCGAAGCGACATCCGGCAATGCTGGCATCGGTTTTGCCATGGCGGGTGCTGTCAAAGGTTACAACGTCATTATCACCATGCCGGAAAAAATGAGCCGCGAGAAAGAAGTCACACTGGAAGCGCTCGGTGCTAAAATTTATCGGACGCCTACCACCGCAAAATGGGATGATCCTGATAGTCACCTTTCACTCGCACGGCGTTTGCAAAAAGAAATACCAAACGCACATATACTCGATCAGTATGCTAATCCTGGAAACCCAGAAGCACATTATCATTATACAGCTCAGGAAATTCTGGACGATATGGGTGAAAACCTCGCGATGGTCGTTCTTGGGGTCGGCACTGGCGGTACTATCACTGGTCTTGCACAACGATTAAAAAAAGAGATACCCGCTATTCAAATTGTTGGTGTAGACCCTTACGGTTCCATTCTTGGCGGCGGCACGGAAGTATATCCTTATCAGGTAGAAGGCATCGGCTATGATTTTATCCCTGCTGTGCTGAATAATAAATTAGTTGATCATTACATTAAGGTGAATGACAAAGATTCATTTGTCACGGCAAGAAAATTAATTCGTGAAGAAGGTTTGCTTGCCGGTGGATCGTCCGGCACCGCCGTATGGGGTGCGTTACAAGCTGCAAAAACCCTTCAAAAAGGCCAGCGTTGTCTTGTCATCTTGCCTGACGGTATTCGTAATTATATGTCAAAGTTTATGGATGACCGCTGGATGAAGGAACAGGGTTTTTTAGAGACATAGCCTGCAATTCTATCCACTGTTCGCCATTTTCTTTTCTTGTAAAAGAAGATGGCGAAATACAATCAAACACATGTAATCGATAACGATCAAATTTTTCTTCATTATAGGCATTCATATAAACAGGATCAGCTTGAAGACGATCATGCAAAACACGATGTAATACAGGTCTGTTATCGCAATACAGCTGCATCATCAGCACATATAAGTCCGCATCAAATACGGGAGACTGTCTGGTTAACAGTATGCCAGCCCATTTATAAACAGGATGACCCTGCCATTGCACATCATGACCCAGATTCATATTGACGATAATGTGCGCGATATACCAGCGAAACGCGCTTAAACATTTTTTCTCTGTTGCAAAATAACGATTATTACTGTCTGCAACATGAATTAACATTTCATCCTGACTGCCATAACGATAACGCAAATCAGCAGGTACGATGGTCATTGCATAATAATCAGCGGGTAAATGACCAAACGCATTTTTAATGTGTGTGCTGGCACCTGCTTCAAGCAGGCACACGATTGATGCTTCATCTCGCAGAAGACAAGCATAATGCAGCGCTGTATAACCACGATAATCCTGATGATCTACTTCAGCACCCAATTGAATTAATTGCTGTACCAGGTTTGTCGCGTGGATTTTTGCCGCTAATATAAGCGGTGTATTCAAACAAGTAGGCCACTCATCGGCTAAATTCAATGCTGCCTTTTCAGTATCCAGCATTAACAACCGGCTGGCAGCTTTCTGCTGATTCCAGGCAAGTGCTAACAACAAATAGGTATTATGATGTCGCGAACGCTGATCACGGCCAAAGGATAATTGCCGATCCAGCACATCATCAGGATGATCGGATTCCAAATGCGCCATAATTTCTTTTAATGAAGGTTCTTTAGGTGACGTTGGAGCAAACATTGAAAACACAAGATGATCCTATAAGTTACATATCATTATTGGTTGTACATATTATAATCTAATTTACGGCCTAAAGAAATAAAACTATCTTGAATGCGTTTATCTTGAAATTAAATGTAATAATGTCAATAATTCAACAAGATAAAATTGCGGGAGCCATCATGAAGACATCACAACAGCAAATTGCCACCCGCGCCATCCACGCAGGGCAATCACCCGACCCAAGCACTGGCGCAATCATGACGCCTATCTATGCAACCTCGACTTACGTGCAAACAAGCCCAGGTCAACACAAAGGCTATGAATATTCACGTACAAAAAACCCAACCCGCTCTGCTTATGAAAATTGCGTAGCGGATCTGGAATCTGGCAGTCAGGGCGTTGCCTTTGCCTCTGGCATGGCGGAAACCGCAACTATTCTTGAGCTGCTCAGCCCGGGCGATCATGTCATTGTATGTGACGATGTATATGGCGGTACCTATCGATTATTTGAGAAAGTTCGCAATCGATCTGCCGGCCTGAACGTATCGTTTGTTGATTTTACAGATTTAACCGCCGTAGAAAAAGCCATCACACCCGCAACAAAAATGTTATGGGTAGAGACACCCACTAATCCCATGTTAAAAATTCTGGATTTGAAACGAATAGCGGCGATTGCAAAAAAACACAAGCTGCTGGCTGTCGCCGACAATACATTTGCAACGCCGCTCATTCAGCGCCCGCTGGAATCAGGCTTTGATATTGTGACTCATTCAGCGACAAAATATCTGAATGGTCATTCCGATATGATAGGCGGCATAACAGTCACCGCAGATGAACAACTGGCAGAGCAGCTTGGCTTTCTGCAAAATTCTGTTGGCGCGGTTGCCGGCCCTTTTGACAGCTTTCTTGCATTGCGCGGCTTAAAAACATTAGCCGTGCGTATGCAGCGTCATTGTGAAAATGCACAGGCATTGGCTGAATGGCTAGCACATCATCCAAAAGTAAAGCACGTTATTTATCCTGGATTAAAAAATCATCCGCAGCATGCGTTAGCCAGAGAGCAAATGCGCTATTTTGGCGGCATGATTTCAGTTGACTTGAAATTAGATTTAACACAGACCGTGCGTGTACTTGAACACTGCAAGATTTTTGCCCTGGCAGAAAGTCTTGGCGGCGTGGAAAGTCTAATTGAACATCCTGCTATCATGACACATGCCAGTGTGCCAAAAGAAAAACGTGAACTGCTTGGTATTACGGATAGTCTGGTTCGCTTGTCCGTTGGAATTGAAGATGTTGAAGATTTGAAGCGGGATTTGGAAGAGGCGCTAGCGTCGTCATAATTCCGCAGGAATGGCGTGGATGGGTCCCCGCCTACGCGGGAATGACAAGGTGGTGGTGCTACCTGACATTGACCACCTAAGATCCCTTATCTATACTCCGACGCTTTTACAGGCTCATTAAACCATGCCCACGCAATCACTCAAAAACATTGTACAAAATCAAGCCTACAGAATTGTCTTCTGGCAGCTTGCCTGTGTTGTTTTACTAGCATTAGGCGGCTTCATATTGGGCGGAATAAAAACAGGTCTATCTGTTTTTGCTGGCGGCATGGCTTATGGGCTTGCGAACCTCATCTTCGTCTGGCGCGTATTTCGTTATGTTGGTGCACAACAAATGAACCAGTTTGCGGCTGCTTTCATGCTTGGAGAGATGGGCAAGCTAATTTTAAGCGGCATTTTGTTCATAGTTATTGTGAAATACTTGCCGGTTAGTTTATTATCCGTGCTCATCGGATTTATTGGTGCGATTGTTTCATTCTGGATCGTCTGCATGTGGCAATTCTCTAGACAGCCCACGATCAAGAAAAAGTAGGTTAAAAAAGAATAGTTATAGAAAGGAGTGGTAAATGAGCGAAACCAGCGTCATAACCCCTGGCCAATATATACAGCATCATCTTGAGCATTTAACGCTCAACTTGAAAACCATGTCTATTGGCGGTGAAGGCGGCGGCTTCTGGACGCTTAATCTCGATACACTCATCATTTCTATTTTAATTGGTTTACTGATATTTGGTTCCCTGCGTTTTGTAGCGACCCGCATGCAGGAAATTCCCGGCATGCTGCAAAATATTGTTGAAGTGACCCTCGAATTTGTCGGCAATGCCGTGCATGAAATTTTTCATCACAAAAGCACGTTCATCCCTTCTCTGGCGCTGACCATTTTTCTCTGGGTATTCTTTATGAATGCCATGGACTTATTGCCTGTTGATCTCATTCCGCATATCGCAGCCTTTTTTGGCGCGGAACATTTCAAATCTGTACCAACAGCCGATCCAAACGCTACTTTCGCCATGTCGATTAGCGTCTTTCTCCTGATCATCGTATTTAACCTGAGGGCAAAAAAACATCGTTTGCTCAAAGAAATGCTGACATTTCCCTTTGGGCCATGGCTGTTTCCCATCAACTTTGCCTTTCGCATTGTTGAAGAATGTGTCAAACCGCTATCATTGGCACTGCGATTATTCGGCAACATGTTTGCTGGTGAACTGATTTTCATATTAATTGCTATTATGCCGTGGTGGGCACAGTGGGCACCCGGCGGTATCTGGGCTATTTTCCATATTCTGGTCATTACATTGCAGGCATTTTTATTTATGATGCTGACCATCATTTATTTGAGTATGGCGCACGACGCGCATTAAAGATTTATTATTTTTTTAAATTTAAAAAGAGGAGACACCATGGAAATCGTTAATCTTATTGGACAGGTTCAAGGGTTAAGTGTACTGGCCGCAGGTCTGTTAATCAGTCTGGCTGCCCTGGGTACCGGCATTGGATTTGGTTTATTAGGCGGCAAGTTTCTTGAAGGCGTTGCAAGACAGCCTGAACTAGGCCCTATGTTAATGATGCGTATGTTCATCATGGCTGGTCTGGTTGACGCGTTTGCTGCTATCTCCATCGTGATGGGCTTACTGCTGTTTTTTGCCGCGAATCCATTTTTGGCAGCAGCATTAAATGCGGCAAAAACATCCGTCGGTGGATAATCACGAGGTATAACAATGGATATTAATGCTACCATCATTGGCCAGTTTCTCACGTTCGCCGTTTTGATATGGTTCACCATGAAATTTGTGTGGCCGCCTATCACCAAGGCCATGCATGATCGTGAAAAGAAAATTGCGGCCGGCCTGGAAGCTGCCGAACGCAGTAAACGTGAGCTGGAATCAGCCGAGCACAAAGCACTCTCCATTATCCGTGACGCCAAGCAACAGGCAACGCAGATTATTGAGCAGGCAAATCTGCATTCCGCTCAACTGGTAGAAGAAGCAAAAGGTCATGCCAAAGTGGAAGGCCAGCGAATTGTTGAATTGGCGCAGGGCGACATCAGCCGGGAAATATCACAGGCTAAAGAAACCCTGAAGTCACAGGTGGCAAGTCTGGCTGTGATTGGTGCTGAAAAAATTATTCAAACAAAAATTGATGCATCTATTCATCACGAATTGTTAAATGAACTGGTTGCAGGAATCTAATCCATGGCAAATTTATCTGGCATCGCACGTCCTTACGCTCTCGCAGCATTTGAATGTGCGCATGAAAAACAGCAGCTGCCGGAATGGAAGGCGTTTCTTGAATCTGCTGCCTGCATGGCAAAAGACAAGAGAATTCTGACGCTACTCAATCATCCTGAGTTTTCAAACAGCAAGTTATTTGATCTTTTCCACGGTGTTCTGGCAACGCTGCTGAATACTGAACGGACAAACTTTCTCACCTTGCTGGCACAGAATGGTCGTCTATATGCGTTACCAGACATCTCGGATGCATTTAACCTGTATTATGATGCGCTGGAAAAAATCAGTAATGTACGTGTTATTACTGCCGTTCCACCACAAGCGGCATTCACTGATAAATTAATTCAGGCACTGACAAACCGCATTAAGCGAAGCGTAACGCTAACATGTGAAATAGATCCCGGTATTATTGCTGGTGCCATTATCCATATCGGTGACAAAGTCATCGATGGTTCTATTCGTGGCAAACTTTCTCGTTTACATACAAGTCTGTCTGCTTAAATAAAGGTAATCAATATGCAAGTTAAGCAACTTAGTCCTACAGAAATTAGTGATCTCATCAAACAACGTATAGAGCACTTCGATTTAAAAGCTGAAGTCAGAACAGAAGGCAAGATTGTCAGCGTAAAAGACGGTATCGTCCGTTTGTATGGTCTTGCAGATGTCATGCAAGGTGAGATGATCGAATTTGCAGAACACACGTATGGTCTTGCACTCAACCTTGAACGTGATTCTGTTGGTGCCGTTATTCTTGGCCGTACAGAACATCTCTCTGAAGGACAAACTGCAAAATGCACAGGCCGAATTCTTGAGGTACCGGTTGGCGAAGCACTGCTCGGCCGCGTGGTTGATGCACTCGGTAATCCAATTGATGGTAAAGGTGCTATTCATGCCACCAGAACATCGCCCATTGAAAAAGTGGCGCCTGGTGTCATTTTCCGTCAACCTGTTTCACAGCCTATGCAGACTGGCTTAAAAGCGATTGACTCCATGGTTCCAGTCGGCCGCGGACAACGTGAATTGATTATTGGCGACCGTCAGACAGGTAAAACAGCCATTGCTATTGACGCCATCATTAACCAGAAAGACACTGGCGTGAAATGTATTTATGTTGCAATCGGCCAAAAAGCTTCTTCTGTCGCGGCTGTTGTGCGCAAGCTGGAAGAGCATGATGCGTTGAAACATACCATCATCGTTGCTGCTACTGCTTCTGACCCGGCGGCTATGCAATATATCGCAGCCTATGCTGGTTGTGCCATGGGTGAATATTTCCGTGACCAGGGTGAAGATGCACTTATTATCTATGATGATCTAACCAAGCACGCCTGGGCTTATCGTCAAATTTCATTGTTGTTACGCCGGCCGCCAGGTCGTGAAGCCTATCCCGGCGATATCTTTTATCTGCATTCACGCTTGCTTGAACGTGCTTCCCGTGTCAATGCCGAGTATGTTGAAAAGCATACAAATGGCGCGGTCAAAGGCAAGACGGGTTCATTAACCGCCCTGCCTGTCATTGAAACTCAGGCGGGTGACGTATCAGCCTTCGTACCAACAAACGTGATTTCCATTACCGATGGACAAATCTTTCTTGAAACTGATTTGTTTAACTCTGGTATCCGCCCGGCTATCAACGCTGGTCTGTCTGTGTCACGTGTGGGTGGTGCCGCTCAGACAAAAATTATCAAGAAATATGCTGGCGGTGTTCGTCTGGCGCTTGCACAGTATCGCGAGCTGGCAGCTTTCTCGCAGTTCCTGTCAGATCTTGATGAAGCAACACGTAAACAGCTGGAACGCGGACAGCGTATTACTGAAGTCATGAAACAGAAGCAATACATGCCGCTGTCTGTTGCTGAACAAGCCACTATCCTGTTCGCAGCCGATCAAGGTTACCTGGACGATATCCCTCTAAATCGCATCGCCATGTTTGAGCAAGAGTTACTGAACTATTTGCACACTAACTACCGTGAATTCATTGAGCGTATTGACAAGACAGGTGAGTTGAATGATGAAGTCATCCGTACCTTGCGTACGATTCTCGAATCATTCAAAGCAAACCAGTCTTGGGACTAAGAGGACGGCAGCATGGCAATTGCAAAAGAGATTCGCATAAAAATCCATAGCGTTAAAAATACGCAAAAGATTACCAAGGCAATGGAAATGGTTGCCGCGAGCAAGATGCGTAAAACGCAAGACCGCATGACAAAAGCCATTCCTTATGCGAAAAAAATATTAAATGTGATCAGCCACGTTGCCATGAGTCACTCCGAATATCGTCATCCCTACATGGAAAAGCGCGATGTCAAACGGTCTGGCTATATTGTTGTCTCTACCGATCGCGGACTTTGCGGCGGTCTAAACAATAATGTGCTTAAAACAACGATTAAGGCCGTCAAGAATGATCTGGATGCTGGAATCGAAGTAGATCTTTGCCTGATTGGCAGCAAAGCCATGGCCTTTTTTAAGCGTTTTGGTGGTAATGTACTGGCACACAAGCGCGATTTGGGCGACTCCCCCAGTGTGACTGATCTGGTTGGTGTCGTAAAAGTCATGCTGGATGCGTATCTGGAACGGCGAATTGATGCGTTATATCTTTGCTCAAATGAGTTCATTACCACCATGAACCAGACGCCAAGGATTCAGCAGATACTGCCTTTACCTCTGACAAAAACAGAAGAGAAACAAACACAGCATTATTGGGATTATATTTATGAGCCCGATAATGCACCTGATTTGCTGGAGAAACTGCTAAACAGATACATTGAATCACAGGTTTATCGATCCGTGATTGAAAATATAGCCTGTGAACAGGCAGCTCGTATGTTAGCAATGCGAAATGCGACAGATAACGCCATCGAAATGATCTCCAGTCTGCAATTGGCCTATAATAAGGCCCGTCAGGCGGCAATCACTCGTGAATTATCTGAAATTGTTGCAGGTGCGTCAGTTATATAAAAGTATGTCATGCCAGCGAGAGCTGGCATCCAGAGTCTTAGAACAATAGAGGTGATACATGAGCAAGCAGCAAGGTAAAATTGTTGAAATTATCGGTGCCGTCGTTGACGTTGAATTTTCACATCATGATGTTCCCCGAATATACGACGCGCTCGTCGTTGAAGAAAAAAACCTCGTTCTTGAAGTTCAGCAGCAAATTGGTGACGGCATTGTCCGTACCATCGCGATGGGTACAACAGACGGGTTGCGCCGCGGTCTGGAAGTCAGAAATACCGGCAAGCCCATTATGGTTCCCGTCGGTCAGCCCACACTTGGCCGCATTATGAACGTTCTTGGTGAGCCGATTGATGAAAGAGGACCTGTCGACACCAAGCAGTTCATGCCCATTCACCGCCCAGCTCCCACCTTTGCTGAACAGGCACCCACAGCAGAATTGCTGGAAACAGGCATTAAAGTTATCGATCTGATCTGCCCGTTTGCAAAAGGCGGTAAGGTTGGTCTGTTCGGTGGTGCCGGCGTCGGTAAAACAGTGAACATGATGGAACTCATCAATAACATCGCCAAAGAACATTCCGGCCTCTCCGTATTTACCGGCGTAGGTGAGCGTACTCGAGAAGGTAACGATTTCTATCTCGAAATGAAAGAATCTAACGTTCTGGATAAAGTAGCCCTGGTTTACGGTCAGATGAATGAACCACCAGGTAACCGTCTCCGTGTTGCATTAACTGGTTTAACCATTGCTGAAAGCTTCCGTGACGAAGGCAAAGACGTGCTGCTCTTCGTTGACAATATTTTCCGTTACACTTTATCCGGTGTGGAAGTATCCGCGCTGCTCGGACGTATCCCTTCCGCTGTGGGTTATCAACCAACACTGGCTGAAGAAATGGGTGTATTGCAGGAACGTATTACGTCTACCAAAACAGGTTCCATCACTTCTGTACAGGCTGTTTACGTGCCAGCAGACGATTTAACCGACCCATCACCTGCCACGACCTTTGCTCACCTTGATGCAACTGTCGTGTTATCTCGTCAAATTGCGGAATTGGGTATTTACCCTGCTATTGACCCGCTCGATTCCACCAGCCGGCAGCTTGATCCGCTGATGGTTGGTCAGGAACACTATGACACCGCGCTCGCTGTACAGCGTACTCTACAGCGCTATAAGGAATTAAAAGATATTATTGCGATTTTGGGTATGGATGAATTATCTGAAGAAGATAAGCAGACTGTATCACGCGCACGCCGTATTCAACGTTTCCTGTCGCAGCCATTTTTTGTCGCCGAAGTTTTCACCGGCACCAAAGGACGTTACGTTTCCATGAAAGAAACCATACGCGGCTTCAAGGGCATCTTGAGCGGTGAATATGATCACCTGCCAGAACAGGCATTCTATATGGTTGGCAGCATTGATGAAGCAGTCGAAAAGGCTAAAACATTATGAACCAGGAACCCGGCACACTTCGTTTAGATATCGTCAGCGCTGAAAAGCAGATTTTCTCTGGCGAAGCTGAAATGGTTTTTGTCACAGGCGAAATGGGCGAGCTCGGTATTGCACCGGGCCATTCCCAACTGCTGACGACACTTAGGCCAGGCTATGTACGCGTCATGCTGCCCAATAAAGAAGAAGAAGTTTTTTATATTTCCAGCGGCATGCTCGAAGTACAGCCTTATATCGCATCCGTGCTGGCTGACACCGCCATGCGCGCAAATGATATCGATGAAGCCGCTGCTATCGCAGCAAAAGAGCAGGCAGAGAAATCACTTGCCGGCAAAATGTCCGCGATTGATCTGGCCAGAGCAACTGCCGAACTGGCGGAAATTACTGCGCAGCTGCGTGCTATCCAGCATGTCAAAAAACACACCCGGATAAAATAACCCATATTATAAAAGGTAGTAACTCACTATGATGACCAAAGGAGTTGGAAACATGGCTGATATTATTAAAAACAACAATATGACTACTCTTACATCAGCGAAAAAAAAACACCACTCCATACTGGACAGTTTAATGCGCTATGCCAGGATGCTCGGCTACGGGGAAATCCATAGTGTTGTTGATGCCAAAACGGGTTTGCAAGGGTTTGTTGCTATTCATAATCTGAAACGCGGACCGGCCATTGGCGGCTGCCGGATGGTTCACTATGACTCCACCGCTCAGGCAATGGAGGATGCGATTCGTCTTGGTTATATGATGAGTTACAAAGCGGCCATTACCAACCTGCCACATGGCGGCGCAAAAGCGGTGTTGATCAAACCGCGTGAAATCAGCAATAAAGAAGCTTATTTCGAAAAATTTGGCGAGTTTGTTGATGGATTGGGTGGACGCTACATCACTGCTGTCGACAGCGGTACCAGTCCTGCAGAAATGGATATCATTGCGCGCAAAACTAAATTTGTCAGCTGCACCAGCGATTCAGGTGTCGATAGCGATCCGTCACCATTAACCGCGCTTGGCGTGCGTCGTGCCATTGAAGCAGCCGTCAAATTTAAATTAAAACGCGATTCGCTAGACGGTGTACATGTCTCCATACAGGGTACAGGACATGTCGGCTATTATCTTGCGAAAGAATTACACGACCACGGCGCAAAACTGACTGTTACTGATATCAATCCAGCGTCAAGTCAGCAATGTGTGGATGAGTTTGGTGCTGCTGTTTGTAAACCAGATGAAATATACGATGTCAAAGCCGATGTATTTGCGCCATGTGCGCTAGGTTCTATTTTAACGCTGGAACATATTAACAAATTGCAGGTTGGCATCGTCGCCGGCTCCGCTAATAATCAGCTGGCCCATGGTCATTGCGGCACGGTGATGCATGAACACGGCATCCTTTATGCACCTGATTTTCTCATTAACGCTGGTGGACTTATTCAAGTGGCTGTTCTCTATGGCAAAGGAACCGTGCAGGAATCCATCAAACAAATTGATAAAATCTATCAATCCGTTTACGAAATCTATGAACGATCCATCGCGGAAAATACCGCCACCAACCTGATTGCAGAACAAATCGCCAGAGACAGACTAAAATAGTCCTCATACATGGAAGATAATGCCGCTTGCCGGGCGAGGCACCGGTCTGGGCGGCTGGTAAAATAAGCTGCCTATATAACTTGCCGCTTGCGATAGCGTAGAGCGTGCTTGATGCTGCAAGAGTTCATCGTAAACATTACCTGACCCGCCATCATGATATTGTTCAAACTCTTCTGCTTGTAATATCGAGGCAAATGCGGAAATAAAAGCATGATAATCAGGTGCTGGTAAGCCATGCAAAAAAGTGATGAGCATCTGACTGTCAGGCAGTATTCTTTTAACCCTATCCTTCCCAAGTCTGGAAATAACATCTTTATAATGTGACGATGAAACATAAGGCATTAATTGCAATAAATCGGCTGGCGTGTTGCAAATATTTTGCAGACATACCGGCGGCAGCTGCAGAATAAAATCGTCTTTCCCGCTAACAGAAAATAAAGAAATGAATGCCGCCAAATGAATCATCGTGGGAAATAACACGTTCAAACAATCGCCATACCACTGATTAATCAATTCAAGCTGCTCAGTCGCATTAAGATAAGAAAAAATAGAGCCAAAATTGACGATATTAACGCCTGATAGCTCCAGGCACCAGGCAGCGCCTATATGCTGGACCAATAACATCCGGCCATTATCTGGCGTAAGAGAAAGTAATCTTGTGAGCAAAGGTAAGTTTGAAACAATAGCACGTAATTTATCACCGCCAAGCAAATACAGAATGAAATCCCTATAATTTTCCGGAGGAAGCGCGGACAAAAACATACCCAGCTCATCAACTGTTTTCATGCTGGAAAATATATTTCCGCAGTAATGCAAGTTAACTAACAAGTTAAATCGAAGTTCGTGCTTAAAACAAAGCATTAATTTGTATATATCACTTAATGCTGCATTCGATAATAATGCTTTCAATCGTTCGGGACCAATCATCAGCAGCGACTGATAACGGATAGAATCAACTGTGAATAATAATATATCTATCAAATCCACTAAATTTTCGACGATTAAGGTCGAAGATTTAATTTGATCATATGTTGATAGCTGAAAATTAACAGCCTTGATCGATTCAACGATGCAATATATCAGCCGTTCAGCTGTCATCACTTCCTCGCGCCTGTATAAAGCTTGAAGATAACTGATAAACGTTGTCTTGATATCTTCAGGCATGATATTAATCATCCTGATGAAAAAATAATATCGTTTATTAGAAATAAGCAGCATATAAAAATGAACAATATCACTGTCTTCTTTCAAAAAATGCGGTATCAGCATAGACAGTGGATCGCTATTAATTTGTCGTCTGATTTCCTGGTATAAATAATTAGTATGATCTTGATCATCTAAATTAACCGGGATCACGCCTGTTGACTTTAATTTATCAAAACAATACGCTGCGAGCGGCTGTCGGGTTGAATTTGCCACGTTCACATATGACATTTCCAGCGAATAATTTGGAAAATAAACTAACTCAACATCGTCCTCCAGCCTGATTTTCTGACTCGCACGAGAAATATCAATAAATTTACCCGCGTTAAAACGAGCTGCCAATGTAAGTATTAAATATTGTCTTGCCTGCGGCGAAGCAACAAACTCATTATTTTCCAGTTTATCCTGATCAAATAAATCAGTCACATTAAATTCTGGATCCTGACCAAACGCATCGAGTTGACTACGTAATTGATCCACATATTCTGCAGACCGGCTGGGTGATTGTCTGATATTCTCCAGACATTCTGTATATCGAACCTTGTGATCAATGATATAATCAATAACATTATTCAACTGTAATTGCCTATCTACTCTTTCCTGAAACTGACGAAAAAAACGTGCGATTTTATCTATAGGTGGAATAAATTCATCCGGGTTATACGCAAGTCCAAATTGATGTTGATGCTTATTAAGAATAGCAGCAACATAATGCGTAATATTACCTTCCAGAATAGCATTGGATGCTGAAAAAGGATCAGATAACATTCTTCTGTTGTATTGACCAATGAGTTCCAGTGCAACCTGTTGGGCAATTTCAGTTCGCACATCGAGCAAGTTTCTTTCTGGGTCATTCGATAATTTCAGGTATGCATTGTCTATAATGGTATAACATCCTGGTGCGCAAACATCTAATTCAGAACCAAGCATTGTTAATATTTGATTTTTTATTTCCTCATTAATATCAGGAGAGTCGAGTCTATGGGCGATGCTGAATAGCATTTTGATGCCGTCAGTAAACAACTGAAATGAAATAGCATCGTAAGGAAAATGGTTTTTGGGATTACTTGTGTGATTTATGCTGGAGTAAAAACTATCTAACGCGACAGATGGAATCGATTTTGAGGCAGCCAATGCCTTAAGCTTGTCGATAATATTTTTTACTTTGCCTAGATAAACAGTACCAGCATATGATTGAAAAAATGATGCTAATCGTCGATAGTTCTCTGGAAACTGAATATCACAGCGCAGATTTGTTAGTTGATTTCTATTGGGAACAAAGAAAAATTTTGGATTAACCAACATATCCTGTTGACGTGCTATCACAGTAAACTCCGTTTTATCTGTTATAGGTCTATCTTGAATATATATGCTGAATGATTAGAATGACAATAATTAAGAATGATTTTTTTGGATGCTCACTCGGATCCAGTACATTTTTTATGTCATTACAAAATGCTGATAATATTTAAGCCAAGCCACATGCCGCAAGAAATTAAAAGACGCTTTAAATCCTAACTTGCTCTTGCCGCATACCCGCTGGGAAAAATGGATGGGTATTTCACGTATATTTTTGCACCGGCACTTAACCATTAATTCAAGGCCGATCTTCCATCCGATGGGACGTAATATATCTCCCGTCGATAAAATGTCCTTTTTGAACGCAATAAAACCTGATAATGGATCTTTCGTACCACGCATCAATAGCATACTGGCAACAACTGCCGCTGCTCTGGAGATAACCCTGCGGGTGAACGGCCAATGGGTGTCGCTGCTACCGCCGGCAATATAACGTGAGCCGATGACAACATCGACTGGCTGGTTCGCCAATGCCTGCAGCATCACTGGTATCGATTCTGGCGGGTGACTTAAATCTGCATCCATTGTAATCAACACTGGATATGTTGCTGCTTCAAATCCATCCATAATGGATAGGCTAAGATCCCGTGCTTTTTGCCGGACAATCAGTTTGAGCCATGGATGCTGCTGACGAAGTTCCTGAACTATTTCTATCGTTCCATCCTGACTATTATCATCTATCAATAACACTTCAAATTGACCGTTACCCATATTCACACCGGCAATACGGTGTACCAGTAATGGTATATTTGCAGCTTCTCTATAGGTAGGAATAATGACAGAAAAGTCCATAATGACAACTAACCAATGTGTCTGTTATGGTCACTATAATCGTTGTAAGGTGGCAGGACAATATGAAATGACACATAAACTTAAACCTATTGGCATCATCGCCCTATTATTTATCATGGTCATCGCGACGAGCTATGCCATTATCTCGTTCGATATGATGTATCCTGAACAACCCACCATTTATCTGGCAAATCAGGCCATAAAAAATGTTGGTGACTTACTTGCTATTTACCTTCATCCGAGATTTTTACATGCGGATATTCCTTTTTTCAGGCCATCAGGCCATTATTTGATATACCAGTTGATTACCCCTTTTATCGGCTGGCACCAGACAAGGCTATTTATATTAATCAACTTAACTTTTCTCGCATTAACAGGTTATTTTTTAATCGGTATATATCGCATTTTATTTAAGCCCTATCAATATGGTGCCTGGGTAGCATTCAGCCTGTATCTGATGCATCCGGCTTTAAGCATTTCAAAGCTGACTATCATGCACTTTGATTATGCGTATATTTTCTTTATGGCGTGGTCATTCTATTTATTTTTACAATGTTGCCAGCAAAAATTACAACGCTATACATTATTAATGACTTCATTATTATTATATGCGATTGCACTCACCTTCAAAGAGCCAGCTATTATGCTGGGGCCTGTCATGGTGTGTTATCTATTCTTGACAAGGCATAATAAAAAAATCATCCCCGCAACTGTATTAATAACATTAACAAGTATATTGCTGGGTTTATATCTTTTAGCTTCATGGCCAGCAAGCAATTATGGTAACCGTGCATTCAATCTCTATTTTTCATTAGGCACAATCAATGCATTCCTAACGGATGGCATAGGTTTAACACATCAGTATATTGCCAATGGCATATTGGCAAATCCAAATCAGGCATGGCGTACACTTGTGTTTCCAGATGCAGCGCGATGGATACTCTGGCCATTGTTATGGCTATCCCTGCTAGTTTTTATTATCTCACCTTATAAAAAAGTGATGCTGTTTCTATTTATCTCGTCTGCATTGTTTTTAGTGCTGCCCTTTTGCTGGGGCATGGCAGCACCATGGCATTACAGCCCGACATTGTTGATGTTAAGCCTGATGATGGGTTTCAGTCTGGATTATGTATGTAACAACATACCAATACTCACACCTAAAACAGCCGCCGTTTGCTATACCGTCACCTTGCTGGCGGCAATTGCTGCCATCAATGTCAATCAGGTTAACATTGATAAATACATGGCGCTGAAAGATGGCCCTGTCAGTCTTGGTATCAATAGAAATGCCGTACTTAATCCACCGGATATTAAAAACAAATTAAACAATGATAGTGTATTAGTTGTGGAAGACAGCGCTATACAAAACGACTATACAGTGGGTAATTCAGCCTTCCCATTTTTACTCACCATGCAGGAAGGATATTATGACAACCTTGATAAAAAACAGCGTACGTACGCCATTCAATTTCACCATACCTATAGCGGTACACTGTTTCGTTATGCCTATCTGATGCCGTCATTAAAAGAAGAAGTTTATCCATTCAGAATCGAAAATATGGATAACGTGCCGAATGAAATTTTATATACCTGGTTACAGCATGCCAATAATATATTTTCTGTTGGCTATGATGAACAAGGAAAATGGTATGATAAAACTGACTTATTTAAGTATCATTTGATGCGCGTGCAAAATAATCGGCGCTTGATTATAAACACATATCGCTCACAGCCAGTCACTTCAATTAATAAAAAATTAACCTTCACAAAAACACTGCTTTACCCCGATGAACAGCTTTGTGCTTATACCTGCGATCAAGACACTCAATGCAAGGGATTTGTATTTAAACATACGATGCAAGGTAATCATCACGTGATGCAGTGCGGCTTTTATCAATCGGCGTATAAGGTAAGTGATATGGCTTGCGATCATTGTGTGCAGTATATGAAGGCATGATATTTAAACTGGATCCCGCGGACCAGCCGCGGGATGACAGTGTTGTAACACCTATTGCATCAAAGCTTGTGTCTGGCTTCAGCAGCATCCGGCTGATGTTGCACCGCCCTGGCAGCAGATACAGGCATCTGCTGCGGACTGCCGCTAAAAAATGTCATGGGCATACCTGCCATTCCTGACGTCATCAGCGTAGCCATTTGCGGCGGCACTAATTGTGCCTTTGATAAGGCCTCCATTTGTAATCGGAGTTTAGCAAGCTCGAGCAATGCTGGATTCATTTGATATTGCTCGCCTTCTTTGACCGCGGCTTGTTTATTCGCTTCAGCTTTCACCAATAATGCTCGTGCGTCTAATTCAGCTGCCTTCAGTTTAGCTTCTGCTTGTGTCAATAGTGCTTCATTCGCCTGCTGCAATTTAATATTATTTACATTCGCTTCCTGCTGTGCCCGACGCTGAGCAATTTCATATTCCTGCTGCAGCGTTGCCTGTTTCTGACTGGTTTCCGCAGTTTTTTGCGCTTGTTCTGACATTTTAGTAGCGAGATTCGGATCAATAATTTTTGGTGTTTCGATATTGAGCCGTACCAACTCAATGCCATACTCTTGCAAATCATCAGACAATTGCTGCTTGACCATGTCCTGTATATGCATCACTGGGGCGCCTTGTGAATCAGCCACAAACGTAACACCTTGCCCAACCGGCCTGTTTTGGTAAAAGCATAGAAACTCTTGTGATGAGCTTTGCTGTATTGCTTTACCCATATCAACCGTTGCAAGATTTTCGATATGATCTAGAATACCTTGCTGGCTAGTCAGCCTCGACAACGCTTGTTGCGGGTGTGCAATACGATAAGCTACCAGCAGTTTCACACCTACTTTGAGTGAATCCTTGGTCGTGAAGATTTCATATGCCACTTCGTCGGTCGATGCAGCAGGATTATCGCGCTTACGTTGTTTTTTAGTTTCCTCGCTGGGAAAAACCAGAGTTTGAATACCAGTATTGAGAAAATTTCTGGAAACTTCATGCGGAGCAGAATTAATAATTGTTGGTTTGTTATCTGAACGCGGTTCAACAACTTCAAGATTACCATTGTTATAGGTAATCGCCACCTCACAAGTATGCGGCATTAATCGTTTAATTGAACCATGAATAATACAGCGGGATGTCGCATCAAGAAAATAATCGTCACCCTGTTTATTAATAGAAAAATACGGTGAATTAAATACATAAGGCGTATCCCGTGCTTCCAGCAGCATCGGCGTTTGTCCAAGCCATACAGCTGCCATTTTACCTGCAGGTACACGAACAATATGGATAGTTTCATGTCGAATATAGGGTGTATTAGTTAAATCAACCAGACCGTTTGTTTTGTCAAACCGAAATGTCGCGTCATGAATCACATGTGGTCCCGGGCCATACATTTTAGGTTGTGTGCCAGACCATGCCTTGGCAACATGCCCAACGGGTACGTTCAGCACATAACTTCCATACGCTCCATAAAACAAATCAGTCTGTTTATGCGCACCAAGAACTTCGGTTGTGACAATGGGGCTTTTGGAAAAAAGCACACGCGCAGTATTATATTTTGGATTAAATCGCGCTAATTCGGCACGCTTGTTACGATGGCCAAGCAAAAACTCACCCGGGTTAATCCACTGTCCTCTAATTAATGATTCAGAAAAGCAGCTTGTTTCAACGCCGCGATTAAAATCATTAAAAATGGATGCCGCTTGCTCATCAGCGCTCTGCTCGGCATAAGGTGAAAAATTAACAACATCTGTGAGTACTAATTCACGATCTTCGCGTCTTACATCTTGTCTTTGCATCATCTTGTCTCCGTATAATTAACCCATGCGAAGATAGCATAAAAGCTAAATGGTGACAGTAAAATGACGGGGAAATAACAATGTTGTCATTTTGAGAGTGAATGGACAAGCATGACAGTAAAAACATCAAGCAGGAAAGGTTAATCGAACACAGGTGCCTTTGCCAGCTTCGCTGGTAACTGAAATAGCGCCATCATGCATATCCATAATGGATTTAACGATAGGTAATCCCAGTCCATGACCTTTGGGTTGATTGGCATCAGCAGGTACGCGATAAAACCGGTTAAATAATTTGGAAATGTGTTCAGCCGCTATGCCAACACCTGTATCGCTAATATCAATAAAAATCTCATCCAGATAAGAGATGATCGAAATGGCAATATGCCCGTTATCATTTGTAAACTTCAGTGCGTTAGATAATATATTGTTAATGATGCGTCTAAACATCATGAGATTAACAGACAGTTCCGCATCACCATTACAAACGATTGTAATACGCTTTTCTTCCGCTGCAGCATGGAAATAATCCACAATTGCCATAATTTCAGCGTTAATGTTAATCGTTTCTTTATGCAGCTCTCGTGTATTCTCAGTACGGGCAATATACAACATGGCATCAATCAGGCTGGATAAACGCTGCAACTCTTCCAGATTAGAGCTAATTACATTCTGATATTGTTCTATCGTGAGAGGTTTAATCAATGATATTTCCGACTCGCCAATTAGATTAGTCACGGGTGTACGCAACTCATGTGCCAGATCAGCAGAAAGTTGATGCAGCCGGTCAAACCCAGTTTGCACACGGGCAAGCATTTGATTAAATGCAAACGCCACACCGCGTAACTCCACAGGCCATGAAGCCGGATCAATGCGCTGGTCCAGCGAATGAATCGAGATGTTTTCAGTTGTTTTAGCCAACACATGCAAGCTATATAAACCACGGTTAGCAACAATAAAACCTAGCGCTATCGAACTGATGGCTGCTATTAATAAAATCAGCAGCAGATTTTTTCTATCATTAATGAAGCTATGCTGAGAAGACACATCCAGCAGAATTTGAATATAAGCTTTTCTTTCGGGATTAATAAAAATTGATTTCTGTACTAACAAATAGGTAACATCATTTTTTGAATACCATCTGTATTTTTTACGGCTTGTATTATTCAATTGATATGCCGGCAAAATATTACGCATCCCCGGCGTTTCACTGATAACGCCAGCTTTATCATCAACGATACGGATGAAATAACGATACATCGAATTTTCTGATTGTATCGGGTCTATCATGACTGCCTGTTTGATCGATTTACTGTATTGATCACGCGCATTTAGCAAAATCTGGACGTTTTCAACTTCATCATCTAAAAATTGATAATCGGCTTTATGCAGCGTGTTAATCGTTTGCCAATATAAAAAGATGCACACGGTGCTCAATAAAAAGAAAACACCCAGACTATAAAGAAATATCAGACGTGACTTAATCGATGAGAAAAATTTATTCTTCTTTACGTTCTTCAAAGACATAACCCATACCACGAACCGTGTGTATTAATTTTTGATTGAATGGATCATCAATTTTTTGCCGCAGCCGTTT
Organism: uncultured Coxiellaceae bacterium; assembly: GCA_964583565.1. Classification (GTDB taxonomy): domain Bacteria; phylum Pseudomonadota; class Gammaproteobacteria; order DSM-16500; family DSM-16500; genus Aquicella. Next base: position 48,574 of record CAZOVT010000006.1, on the reverse strand, counting down.
TACTGCTACATCAACTGCGTTCGTATCACTATCAAAGTGAATATCCCACACTTTTTCTGCTATATACGTTCGAGACAACACTTCGCCTGAACGCTGCATAAACAAAACCAGCATGTTAAATTCTTTAGGTGATAGATGCAATTTCATATTTGCACGAGAAGCTTTATGTTTAACAATATCGACGTTAAGGTCTGCGACTGTCAGCAGCGTATCCACGCGTACAGAATGGCGTCGCAGTAAAGCACGTATTCGAGCAAGCAATTCAGAAAATGCGAATGGTTTTATTAAATAATCATCAGCACCCAGTTCAAGGCCTTTCACACGGTCATCAACTTCATCGCGTGAGGTTAAAAAGATAACTTTTTGATTCGTATTGGTATGACGCAACGTTTCCATCACCTGCCAACCATTCAAGCCGGGCAGCATGACATCCAGAATGACCAAATCATACAGTTGATTGGTAGCCATAAACAGACCATCCACACCATTATGTGCCGTATCAACGAAAAAGCCATTATCAGCTAAGCCTTTGGATAAATAGGCTGCTGTTTTCACTTCATCTTCTACGATTAGAATACGCATGTATGATTAAAATGTGGTCATTAATTGTTATGGTGGATTATATTATACACAATGTAGGAGTTTTTGCACTTCCCCATCTTCCGTCTGAGAGAAATCTTCATACCAAACACCTACCGCCTGCAAATGTTCTGGGCGAAGCGGGCAAATGAATGCATCTGTCAGAGGTTCAAGCTCATCAATTACTTGCTGATCTGCGACGGGCACAGCAACAACGATACATTCAGGCTGCATCTGTCTTAACGCCTTGAGTGCTACCCGCATAGACGCACCTGTTGCAATGCCATCATCCACTAATATAACTAATTTATTACGAATGTCCGGGTATGGTTTGTCGCCTCGATACGCTTTCATGCGTCGCGCCAGTTCAACTTCTTCTTTTTGGCGTACCACGTCAATTTCATCTTTTGATATATTGACCATACGAATAATATCCTGATTAAGCACCATCACACCATCCATGGCAAGCGCACCCATTGCTAATTCCGCATGCCCTGGCACGCCCAGTTTACGTACAATAAACAGATCCAGCGGGATATTTAACTGCATAGCAATTTCATAAGCGACGGGTACACCGCCTCTGGGTAAAGCAAGCACGATGGCATTTTCTTTATTGGCATAGGCGTGTAATTGTTGTGCTAACAATTTGCCTGCATGATATCGGTCACGATACCTGTTCACGACTATAGCCACTCATCAAAATCAATGGTTGTTTTCTTGCCGATATATTTAAAATTTTCTGCAATCCAGTCACTTGCCGCCTGTCGGCCTAATTCTTTAAGTGTAAGAAGGAAATCCCAATCTGGCACATAAACAGTGGCACTGGGAAATTCAGTTAATGCTTTATCCGCACGCAAACAATGGATATGCATTTTTTTTAACTTACCTTTATATTCATCTTTTAACCATCCATCATCAATCATTTTAGTCACAAATGATATGGCACGCATCTCACGCATTAATGATGAATTAAATGAAATTTCCCGCAATCGAGTTGCAATATCCATCAAATTATCGGGTATATGATCACGATGAATAGGAACCGTGTGTAAAATCAGAATATCTGTTGAGCTGGTATTGTAAATAAGTGGAAAAATAGCTGGATTTCCCAGATACCCGCCATCCCAGTAATATTCACCATCTACCTCCACTGCTTGAAATAATTGAGGCAAACAGGCTGATGCGAGCACAGCTTCAATAGAAAGATGTTCTTCATCAAAGATACGTATCTTGCCTGTTTTAACATTTGTCGCACAAATAAATAACTTGATTGTACTTTTTTTCTTTAATCTTTCAATGTCGACAAGTTTATTTAAGGCAGAACCGATAGGATGATAGTTAAAAGGGTTAAACTGGTATGGCGACATCAACCCTGTGATCGTATGAAACAGATAAAAATTGGCTGGTGCATGCAGATATGGTTGTAATAATAAGTCGATGGGTGTTTTCATGGTAATACCCATCATTTTTCCATACTCACTCATTTCATGCCAAAATTCATGCAGCAATGCACGCGCGCCTTCAGGACCGCCATCCATCAATCCTTGCGCCAGAATAACGGCATTCATACTGCCAGCGCTGGTTGCAGAAATACCTTCAATATTAAAAATATTTTCTTCAAGAAATTTATCGAGTATGCCCCACGTAAATGCGCCATGCGTTCCACCGCCTTGCAGTGCAAGATTGACTGTTGGTTTACCTTTCTTCGCCATAGTAAATCCTTATTTCTTCTGCTTAAGAAAATCTTCTGCTACCACACCATAAGGCAATGTTAAATCTGAAATGAAATGAGAAACTGAAACAATTTTTCTTACTGGTAAATCTGCGATAGGCGCAAGCGCATGTGGATGCAACTCCAGACTACCGGGACCTGACCACGCACCTTTAACCGTAATGTCTGTCAGTGTTGTACTCGTCAATTGATTAATTTCGGGTTTACCATCTACGCCAGGAATATTTTTTAATAGTAATACAGGTTGCTGCATACTTTTTAATACGGCTTGTTTGTCTAGCTCACGATGCTTGTAACCCATCGTTGCCGTCGCAATTCGAATACTGCCATAATTCAGCTCACCAATCAGCGTATCTGATTCAACAAACAATTTGGGTTTGGCCAGTTTTTTGGGGAAACCCCAGATTTCACGGCCGCCGGCAATGGGTGATTCACAATCCAGAAACATCGATAGCGTAAACCCACAATCTTGTCCTTTATATCGTACAGGAACAACCTGGCCAGATTCTGTGTAATCACCAAAGCCCGTTGAATCCGGCATACGAATAAATTCAAATTTTACAAGGGGTTTAGGAATGTCGAGGATAGACGGCACGATCGCACGTAGCACATCCGGGTCTGTTTCGTACGTAATAATAAAAAATTCGCGATTGATAAACTGATACGGCCCTGCCGGATAAGAACGGATCCAGCGCGGTTGAGGCATGTTAAATTCATTAATAAAATCATACTTATCTGCCATGATTTAGTATCCTTATTGTGGTGGCGGATATGACATTACCATTATACCATTTTTTATGTCTTGCCAGCGAACCCTGAAATTCCATTTATTCAACGAGTTACCGAATATTTGAGTCACTCTTGGTCTTTGTTGCTTACTTCCCGACGCAGAAACTCGAAAAAATCCGTCCCAGTAAATCATCGCTGGTAAATTCGCCCGTGATCTCACACAGCGACCGATGCGCAAGACGCAAATCTTCTGCTGCTAATTCACCCGCTTTTGATTCCATCAGTTGATGCAGGCTCGCCTGCAAATGAGCAGCGGCTTTTTCTAATGCATCCAGATGACGGCGGCGGGCAAGATACGTTCCTTCGGTTGTTGTTTTAAAACCAACAAGAGATTTAATATGATCTTTAAGCAATGCCATACCACTGCCCGTTTTGGCTGATACCGAAATCACTGCGTCTCCATTGCTAACTGTTACCGATGGTTCTTCATTGATTAAATCAATTTTGTTACGCAAATAGATGACTGGACAATGATGTGTGTTGTTTAAAGATGACTTGCCTGCTTCAGATGCATCACTGACACAAATAATCATGTCTGCCTGTTCCATTTCATGCCGTGCGCGGCGTATGCCTTCCAGCTCAACAATATCCGTACTTTCTCGCAAACCAGCCGTATCGATAATATGCAGCGGCAGCCCGTCAATCACGATTTCCGTGCGCAGCACATCGCGTGTTGTACCCGGAATATCCGTCACAATCGCAATATCCCTGCCACTCAAACAATTCAACAAGCTGGATTTACCAACGTTCGGTTCACCGCTAATGACCACCGTAATACCTTCACGCAGCAAGCTGCCCTGCCTGGCATTAGATTGAATTTGTTTTAAATCAGACATAATGCTTTGCAGCTGTTCCTTGAGTTTGTCATCTGCAAGAAAATCAATGTCTTCATCGGTGAAGTCAATGGCTGCTTCGATATACATACGCAAATGAATAATTTTTTCATTTAACGCTTGTATCGTGCGTGAGAATTCACCCTGTAATGAACGCAGCGCGGAACGTGCTGCCTGTTGTGACGAAGCATCAATTAAATCAGCAATTGCTTCTGCCTGTGCCAGGTCTAATTTACCATTTAAAAATGCACGCTCGGAAAATTCCCCCGGCCGCGCCAGCCGCGCACCCAGCTGCAGCAAACGCTGCAACAATAAATCAACAACAACTGGGCCGCCATGACCCTGCAGTTCAAGTACGTCTTCGCCGGTAAACGAATTCGGGTTCGGAAAAAAAAGTGCCAGACCTTCATCTATCGTCTGACCATCAGCAGCAAGAAATGGAAGATAAACAGCATGTCTGGGCTGTATTTCTTTGCCCAGCAACGTTTGCATAATGGATTTGACGCGAGGACCAGAAACACGAACAACCGCTATGCCGCCACGCCCAGGCGGTGTCGCCTGGGCTGTGATGGTATCGACATTAAGACTTGCCATTTGTCTCCGCATTCAGCTTGTGCATCACAAACCACTGCTGCAAAAACGACAATGTATTGTTTACTACCCAGTACAACATCAAGCCAGCGGGAAAACCAGCAAACATGAACGTAAACAGAAATGGCATTGCCATCATGACTTTTGCCTGCATTGGATCTGGCGGCGGTGGATTCAAGCGCTGCTGAATAAACATGGAAATACCCATCAGCACGGGCAGCACATAATACGGATCTGCCTGTGACAAATCATGTATCCATAAAATAAAGGGTGCCTGACGTAATTGCACGCTTTCCACCAATACCCAGTAAAGCGCAATAAATACGGGAATCTGAATCAGGATAGGCAAGCAGCCACTCATCGGATTTACTTTTTCCTGACGATACAGTTCCATCATTGCTTTCGTGAAACCCTGTTTATCATCGCCATAACGCTGCTTAAGCGCTTCCATTTTTGGCTGCAGCTTTTTCATCACACTCATGGAGCGATAACTTTTGGCTGATAAACGATAGAACAATATTTTAATAACGATAGTGACGAGTACAATCGACCAACCCCAGTTACCCACCACATCGTAAATTTTCTGCATCATCCAGAAAATAATGCCGGAGATAAACCAGAACCAGCCATAATCAATGGTCAGCTTCAAACCTGGCGCTGTCTGCTCCAGATTGTCTGCAATCGCAGGGCCCGCATATAACTTTGCTTCCGTACTTAATTTGGCACCCGGTGCCACTGCTAACGGCTGGCCAATCATACCGATGGTATACAAGCCATTTGTGACGCGGGAATAGTATGTGGATGTTGAACCTGCCGGCGGTACCCATGCACTGATAAAATAATGCTGAATCATCGCCGCCCAACCACCCTGTACAGATTGGTCGAGATTGGTTTCACCCATTTTTTTGAATGTGATTTTGTCGTACGGTTTTTGCGGGCTGGAAATCGCAGCGCCAAAGTACGTTGCCAGACTCATGAAACCGCTGTGCGTTGGCGGCGGTGAGTTGGTACGCAGCAACTGCGTATAGAAGTTACCCTGCCAGGCTTGAGCCGACTGGTTATCAATATCGTAGCCCACCTTGATTTCATAGCTGCCACGGGTGAATGTCAGGTGCTTCGTTACTTTCAAGCCCTGCTCATTCTGCCAGGTCAAATTAACCGTGACGGTATTTTGCCCTGACGCTAACTGATATTCCGTCTTTTCAGCCTGATATGATGCCTGTGCATTGGTTGTATCCGGCCCCATCTGGCCCAACAAACCACTTTCAGCAATATATTGTGTCTTGCTGTCATTATTGAGCAGCAGGAATGGAACCTTCGAGCCTAGCGATTCTGGATAGTCCAGCAACTTCACTTCAACAACATCACCGCCGCGCGTATCAATGTTTGCTTCCAGCAAATCTGTCCTGACCTTAACCATCTCGCCCGTCACCGATGCGGCTGGCGCAGATGCAGCAGATGATGTCTCGACCGCTAGTGCCGTTGTCGCTGCAGGCGCAGCCTCTGCTGCAGCAGCTGTTGCTGCCTGCGGCACAAAGTGACCGTTGGCCGGCAATGCTGCCGAAACAGGTTCTGACCTGGGATGCTCGTGTTCCCACGCCTGATACAAAAACAAGCCCAGAACGACGAGAGAAATGTAAAGAACAGTTCGTAAGTGATCTAGCATATTTTCCAACATAGTCATCTCTAGTTAATGAGGTACATGATCGATGCCGCCCGGATGCCAGGGATGGCAGCGTAACACGCGCCAAACGGCCAGACGACAACCTTTGAAACAGCCATGCATTTTAATCGCTTCCATGGCATAAGTGGAGCAGGAAGGCTCAAAACGACAGCAATTCCCTAATAATAAACTGATAAAATAGCGGTAAAACCTGATTGACCAGATTATCAGCCCAATCAGGCAGGTTTTTGTGAACTTAATAATCGTTGCCATAAGGTATCAACATCATCCCGTAAAGCTTTTTTATCTGCTTTATTGCCAGAAAGAGGGCTACATTCTGAACGCAGCATGACAATGAGATCAAGCCCTTTCAGCGCTTTCTGCTGATGACGAAAACTTTCCCGGAGAATGCGCCGGATGAGATTTCTCTCCACCGCTGTTTTTACTCGCTTTTTTGTCAAAACAATACCCAGCCTTGCAGGAAGCCCTTGGTTAGGCTTATACAAGACCAGCAAATACCGATAAGAAAATTTGCGCGAATCAGCAAAAACAGACTGAAAATCCTTTTTGATCAACAGTCTGCGTGTGCGGGGAAACTTAAACTGCGAGTCTGGCACGGCCTTTGGCACGGCGACGGCTCAATACTGCGCGACCGTTCTTGGTAGCCATACGGGCACGGAATCCGTGGGTTCTTTTTCGTTTAATAACACTGGGTTGGAATGTTCTTTTCATTATCAATACTCAGCAAACGGGTTTACATAAGGGGGGTTATGATAGGGGTTGAGCGGCGCCTTGTCAAACCTTCTTGCGTTAAGGATTGCCTAATCTGCTTAGGTGTATAATCAATACAATATAAATAAAATGAGAGGGGGGGTTGTGCCGAGAGATAAAAAAGATAGGGGTGATGAGCGTCCATTAATAGGCACTCCCGTTGACCTGACACCACTCTATTCCTCTAAAAAAATGCGGTACCGCGTTAGCGCCAGGAAATTAAAACCGATGCCTTTCGTCGAAGAAAGCAATGTAATCGGCGATCTAATACATAATAAGTTTTTCATGCCGACGCCATCAGGAAAAGCGGATAAAGCACCTGAAGAACAATTCGAGGCTGATCAACGACGTGGTTACTATTTTTCCGGAAGAAAGCTAGATACAGTACCATTGTCTCAAGATATGCCCGAGTGGGCAGATTCTTCGGCACAGAATGAAGACAGACTTGCCAGTCTATTTGGTGCAGAAACAGCAAAACATATCCTCGCGGGACACAGCCAGATACCAAGCTATCTTTATGCGCATGTTTCGGCAAATGCTTATTTGAATGGAGAATCTCCATTAATCGTTACACCCAACCATCAACGAATTAATATAGATCAGCGCCGTTCTGGCAAAAAAATCTATCAGGAAATTCTCATCAGTGAATATACGATCAAAGATTTTCAGGCAAGAGAAAATGACGGCCTCATTGGCTACCTGCCTGGGCCAGCACGTATCGTCTATACGCTTGAAAAACAAGACGACAGGTGGGGATATCAATTTCAATATGTTGAGTCTGATAATAAAGATATCGTGAATATGTTTTGCGGCCGTCCATTATCGCTTGACGAACTTAAGCGAAAATACTGCGGATGTAAGGATTATGTTAAAGAACGAGCCGCATTGGAAAAAGTGTTGACCGATCGCGACAACCAGTACGATACATTATTAAAAGAACAAGCCGTCAAGGTACTGCGTGCTGCTAACCACGCTTTTTACGAAAAGAAAGCGCCTGAAGCCGCCATGGCGGCTGTACTTAGAGATACAGCCAATTTTCTTAAATCTCCAACCGAAAAAAATGCAAAAATCTATCATAAAAATGCCGGCATTATTTCAAAACGTTCATGGGGTAAAATACTTGGTGCAAGTATGCTGATATTAGCCGGTGTTGCTTTGATCGCAGCATCAACCGCCGCAGCACTTTTCTCATTCGGTGCACTTGCACCCGTGAGTGTTCTAGGCTACACCCTGGCTGCATCAACCATGATAAGCGGCATTGCAATTGGCACCAGTGTTGCTGGTACAGCTATCGCTCTTGGCGGTAGTACACTCTTTGCCAAGGGTGTCGGAAAATCATCATTAAGAAAGGAAATGGAAACACTGGCTAAAAGCGCCAAGGCTGATCCAAAAGGCAAGGGTCGAGTCAGATAAACCCCATGTTTGCCCAATAAAAAAGGCACCTCACGGTGCCTTTTCTTTTTATGTTGACTGGATCCCTGCCTACGCAGGGATGACAGAATGACATATTACTGTTGTGGTGAACTAATCACTTCCACTTCTTTCATGCTTAAACGTATGCGGCCTTGACGATCAACTTCCAGCACTTTCACGCGCACAATCATGCCTTCAGATAATTTGTCGCTCACATTCGCAATACGTTCATTTGCGATTTGCGAAATGTGCACCAGACCCTGTTTGCCCGGCAGAATATTCACGAGCGCACCAAAGTCCATCAATTTGGTCACCGTACCTTCGTAAATGGCGCCAATTTCTACATCCGCAATAATACGCTCAATACGACGCTTGGTTTCTTCGCAAGCGGCCAAATCTGCTGCTGCGATTTTCACTTCGCCATCGTCACTGATATCAATCACCGTACCCGTTTCTTCGGTCAAGGCACGAATCGTCACGCCGCCTTTACCAATCACATCACGAATTTTGTCTGTTGGCACACGCATCGTTAAGATACGCGGTGCATAAGCAGACATTTCCTGACGTGGGCCTGTCATGGCTTTATTCATAATACCGAGGATATGCAGACGACCATCTTTTGCCTGATCCAGTGCACGCTGCATGATCGCTTCTGTAATACCGTCAATCTTGATATCCATTTGCAGAGCCGTCACACCCGTTGCTGTACCTGCTACTTTGAAATCCATATCGCCAAGATGATCTTCATCGCCCAATATATCGGTCAACACTGCAAATTGGTCACCATCCTTCACCAGACCCATCGCTACACCTGCCACGTGCGATTTAATCGGCACGCCAGCATCCATTAACGCCAGACTGGTGCCACAAACCGTTGCCATGGAACTGGAGCCATTAGATTCCGTGATTTCAGATACCACACGCATCACATAGGAAAATTCTTTCATTGTTGGTAAAACTGCCGCGATACCGCGCTTGGCCAGATTACCATGACCAATTTCACGACGCTTTGGACTGCCAACCATGCCTGTTTCGCCCACCGAGTAGGGAGGGAAGTTGTAATGCAGCATAAAGTTTTCTTTACGTTCGCCTTCCAGTGCGTCGATCGTCTGTGCATCACGCTCTGTACCTAATGTAGCAACCACAATCGCCTGTGTTTCACCGCGGGTAAACAACACGGAACCATGTGTGCGAGGCAATAAGCCAACATTGATGCTGATTGGACGAACGGTTTTGGTATCACGACCGTCAATACGCGGCTGACCCTGCAGAATACGGCTGCGCACGACATTGCGTTCGAGCTTTTCAAACGTATATTTAGCATTTTTGATTAACGCTAATTCACCTTCTTTGCCGGCACTTTCAGCAGTAATCTGATCCATCATGCGGTCACGAAGATCTGCCACAGCATCCTGACGTTCAATCTTGTCGCTGATTTGATAGGCTTTTTCCAGATCTGCCTTGCACAACTGGGTAACCTGCGCTTCAATAGCCGCATCAACATTTGCCGGTGCCCATTCCCAGATATCCACGCCACCCACTTCGTCAACCATCTGTTTGATGACATTAATAACAGCCTGCATTTCCCGATGTGCGAACATCACTGCACCCAGCATGGTTGGTTCTGGTAATTCTTTAGCGGCTGATTCCACCATCAGTACGGCGTTTTCTGTACCCGCAACGACCATATCCAGCTGTGAGGTTTCCAGCTGTGTTTTGGTTGGATTCAATATGTAGTTACCATCCACATAACCAACACGTGCCGCTGCCAAATGACTGGTCGCTGGCAACCCTGACAGCGCAACTGCCGCAGCAGCGCCTATCATGGCTGGAATGTCAGGATTCACTTCTGGATTCACAGACAATACCGTAGCGATAATCTGAACTTCAAAATTGAAGCCTTTCGGAAACAATGGGCGAATCGGGCGATCGATCAGGCGCGATGTCAGTGTTTCATTTTCAGTAGGTCTGCCTTCCCGCTTGAAGTAACCGCCAGGTATGCGGCCTGCAGCGTAAGTACGTTCCTGATAGTTCACGGTTAAAGGAAAGAAATCTTTATCGACACCGGTATCAACACCCACAACAGTTACCAGCACAACAGTATCATCCAGACTGACCACTACCGCAGCAGTAGCCTGACGGGCAATCACGCCGGTCTCCAGTGTTAATGTATGGTTACCATACTGAATTGATTTTTTAATAGCAGTCAAAGTAGTCACCTAAGTAATAGTTAATTTGTTAGTTGCGTTTCCTGCCCTTATCGTTGCTGACAAGGGACAGGATGCTTGTTTAGATAATAAGGAGAATGCAATGCTTACGACAGCTTAGCCACGAATGTCTAGCGCTGCGATAGTTTTCGCATAGCTTTGTGGGTTCTTGCCTTTCAGGTATCGCATCAATCTGCGCCGCTGGCTAACCATGTTGGTCAAACCATAACGGGTATGAAAATCGTGTTTATGCACTTTTAAGTGTTCAGTCAACGAGTTAATACGTGTAGTCAACAGGGCAATCTGCACTTCTGATGAACCTGTGTCATTCTTGCTTACTTTGTAAGTCTTGATAATCTGTGCCACTTCAGCGGTCTTTAACGCCATGAATCAATCTCCAACTAATCTTCTTTATATGTTCAATCTTCAAAAGTTCGCTATTGTAGCTGGGAGAACCACCAGTAACAAGCCCTCTTAAGTGAATAATGAATATAAAATCGACAACATGACAAACTCGCTGGCTTCGGTTACCATAGCGCGGCTTAAGTGGTTATCCCGGGTTCAATAATAATGTTATCGATAAAACAGAAAGCTATCATTGCCGCGGGCACGCTCGCCCATTTGTTGTTCAACGTGTCATTTGCTAAAAATTCAACAGCTTATCCGTCAGATCAAGCACTCTACGACAAGTACCCATGGTACGTCATGTATTACTACGGTGCCACATTTTCTGACCCGCTCGTCCGCATTTTTGAAGGCCAGCTGCATCGCTGGCCAGAACATATTCAAAGTGTAGAGGTCGCGCGTACACTGGACCCAGAGAATTTTTTCCGCCGGTTTGTCAGCCCGCTGGTCGGCGTTGTCCAGTTAGCAGGCAATGCTACCGTCCGGGTCGGGAGCAACCAGCATACTATCTACGAATTTGACCCCTACCTCGCCTTTCGCTGGGCCAATTTGCCCTGGAATCATTATGTTAATACCTCATTTGCCATTGGCGAAGGCATATCCTATGACACATCGGTGTCTGCCCTGGAAAAAAGATCCAATCAAAACACCAAGCGGCTGCTTAATTATCTCATGCTGGAGGCAAGCTTCGCGCCGCCCAGCTACCCGCAATTGCAGATCGTCGCCCGCATCCATCATCGCTCCGGTGCTTATGGGCTGTATCACGCCGGTAATACCGGCTCTAATGATCTTGGCCTGGGAATACGCTATTTATTTGATTAAAAAAACCGAGGAACTTCTTTATGAAAAAAAATAAAAAAAACCAATCGTACTCCAATGAACTCTATGAAACAGAAGATCTCGATTTTGGCAATACAGAATTGAAACACGGCTTTTTCTGCCGCTTGTTCCGGCGTAACAAACATAAAAAAATACGGGTGATTCAGGAAGATCAGAGCTTGCTATCTTCGCCTGTCCAACCATAACTATGCTCGATGATAACCATTTGTTGAGTATTCGGCAGCTAAGCTGCGCCCGGCAGCAACAGACTTTGTTTGCAAACCTGACGCTGCAATTAGCGCCAGGTGATCTGCTTATCGTCGAAGGACCCAATGGCAGCGGCAAATCAAGCTTGCTGCGTATTCTGGCAGGGCTTGCCTCACCATCAGGCGGCGATATGTATTGGCATGGCGTATCGACAACGTCGCAGCGTCAGGCATTTCATGCTGACATGCATTATGTTGGCCACGCTAATGGGATTAAATCTGGCTTGAGTGTTACGGAAAATCTGCGATTAATGCAGCATCTGGCTGGTATCAACCCTGATGAAAATAATGATGGCATATTAACATCGCTGCAATTACAGCATCACAGGCATACACTCGCTTGCCATTTATCCGCCGGACAAAGACGCCGGCTGGCACTTGCCAGATTATTACTCCTCCGAAAAAAATTGTGGATACTGGATGAGCCGCTTACCGCACTGGACATGGATACCCAAACTTTTTTTATTGATCAACTGCAGCATCATTTGCAATCTGGCGGCATGGCAATCATTAGCACGCATCACATCATCCCCTTGCAATACCGTTCTATGAAAAAATTGAGGCTGCCGTTATGTTAACAGCATTGCGGTCGATCTTTATTTTTGAATGGATTTTATTATTGCGGCGCTCGCAGGAATGGATTTATCCGCTTGGTTTTTTTGCCATTGTCATCACGCTGTTTCCATTTGCCTTCACGCCTGATCCTGTTTTTTTACAAACATACATCCCCGGGTGCATCTGGATTGCCGCACTGCTGGCCAGTTTGCTTTCCATTGAACATGTCTTCGCTGCTGATCTGGAAGACGCCTATCTGGAGCAAATGATGTTCAGTCCGATTCCTTTGCCGCTATTATTGCTAGCAAAATTAACGGCTCAATGGTTAATCACGCAATTGCCGCTCATTTTATTAACGCCTGTTATTAGTCTTTTATTTCACCTGCCTTTTACAACCGTCTGGACATTGTGTGCGGGGTTGCTGCTAGGAACACCCGTTTTAATTTTATTGGGAAGTTTTGGCACGGCATTAACGCTGGGGCTGCGGCAGCAGGGCGTGCTGTTAAGCCTGCTTATTTTACCGCTAGTGATTCCCATTTTGATATTTGGGGTGAGTATCGTGCAGCAAGCGCAGGCGAATTTGCCCGTGAGCGGCCCGCTTGCCTTTTTAGCTGGCATTTTCTTTTTAGCGGTAACCGTATTACCATCAGCAATTGCAATGACCATGCGCATCAGTCTGGATGCCTGACATAATATTACCCATAAGGAGCTTCATCATGTCTAGCACGCGAAAAAACAGCACGACTGTCAGCAATCAGGAAGCATCTGACCGCGTCTCTGACCCACTTTATTTTCATCCCAGTTGTGATCCGAACCTGAAAAGACCAATGCCAATGAGACGACAGTCTACATCGCAGCTACGGCCTGGCACCAGCAAGATGGGTCTATTCAAACAACCGTCATTGCCAGAATCATTTCCATCTGCACCTGTTACACCTGCACCTAAAAGGTGAAGCATATAATTTAAGAGCAGATGCCCACAAACTGTCATCAGAACAATTCTGGATGGGCCCCCGCCTTCGCGGGGGTGACAAAGTAGTGAGCGAGGAAGTGACAAGCGGGGGTGACAGTTCATGTTCTCAGTGCCGTTTGGGATTACCCAGCGGCTTGAATGCCTGTATGCCTGTTTGCGCACGGCCAAGAATCAACGCATGAATATCTGCTGTGCCTTCGTACGTTTTCACCGTTTCCAGATTCAACATATGTCGAATCACTTGAAAGTCTTCTGTAATCCCATTGCCGCCATGCATATCCCGCGACTCACGTGCCACATCCAGCGCCGTTAATGTTGAAAACCGCTTCATCATGGAAATCATCGGGGTTTCCGCCCGGCCTTCATCTTTCAGCCGTCCCAAACGCAAGCAGCCTTGCAAACCTAATGTAATATTGGTTTGCATCACTGCTAATTTATGCTGTATCAATTGATTAGCTGCCAGCGGCTGATCAAACTGCTCGCGATCCAGCACATATTGTCTTGCCGCATGCCAGCAATATTCAGCGGCGCCTAATGCACCCCAGGCAATACCATAGCGTGCATTATCAAGACAACCCAGCGGGCCAGATAATCCATCTGCATTTGGCAATTCATTTTCTGCCGGAACAAATACATTCTCCATCAAAATTTCGCCCGTCACCGATGCGCGTAAACTTAATTTGCCGTGCATGACAGGCGCGGATAAACCTTTCATGCCCTTTTCCAATATAAACCCGCGAATGCGATTGTCGTCATTCATTGCCCAAACAATAAATACCTGTGCAATGGGCGAGTTGGTAATCCACATCTTCGAACCATTAAGAATAAAACCGCCATCTGCTTTTTTAGCACGTGTATCCATACTGGCAGGATCAGAACCATGATTGGGCTCGGTTAATCCGAAACAGCCTATCCATTCACCCGTTGCCATCCTGGGCAAATATTTTTGCTTTTGTGCTTCATTGCCATAAGCATAAATGGCATACATGCTCAGACTGGATTGAACGCTGGCAGCAGAACGGTAACCGGAATCCACTCGTTCCAGTTCGCGCATAATCAAACCATAAGAAACATAATTCACGCCTGCGCAGCCGTAACCCTGAATGGTTGCACCGAGAATACCTGCTTCGCCCATCTCACGCATCAGTGTTGGGTCAAATGCTTCATCGTGAAACGCTTTAACGACTCTGGGCTGAAGTTTTTCCTGAGCAAAATCATGCACCGAGTCACGAATAATGCGCTCTTCTTCGGTTAACTGATCGTTTAAAAATAGAGAATCGTCCCAACGGTATGAAGATGCTTTCTTGCCTGCCATGTCCTTGCCCTGCTCTGACTATCTGAAAACGAGAGTCTAGTGGGGAATACGTGAAGTTTCAATCATTCCATCTTTAATCTCGATGACCCTGCCGCACTGACGGCTGATACTCAAATCATGCGTAATAATTAAAATGGTTCTGCCTTCATTCTGATGCAGATTCAATAGCAAACGCATAATATCGTTGCCAGTCTGTGAATCCAGTGCGCCGGTTGGTTCATCTGCCAGAATAATCGCGGGATCACCTACCAGTGCACGCGCAATGGCGACACGTTGCTGCTGACCGCCTGATAATTGGTTTGGATATTTATTCGCCATTGCTCCCATACCGACTTTATGCAGCATGATATTTGCTTTTTCCTGCGCTGCTTCTTTTTCAACACCACGATAAGACAATGGCAGCATCACATTTTCTATGACGGTGGAACGCGGCAGCAGGAAAAATGATTGAAATACAAAGCCAATTCGTTCATTTCGGATTTTTGCCAACTCGTCATCAGAAAGAACAGAAACGTCATGACCAGCAAAGTAATAATGACCAGAGGTACAGGTATCTAGAAAGCCAAGAATGTGCATCAGTGTTGATTTGCCAGAACCCGATTTTCCCACAACAGCCGTCATCTCACCCTGCATCAGGGTGAGATTAATATTCTTTAATGCGTTGTAAACCGTATCTGCTGATCTATACGTTTTACTAACCTGCTCAAGCCTGATGAGGGACAACGATGCGTTCTCCTGGTTTCAATCCAGCTAATACGACCACCGAATCCATCGTCGTTGCACCAGGGCGAATAACTCTTTGACGTTTTGTATGTTTTTTTTCATCATAAACAGTCACCCAGGCGGTACCAGATTTATCTTTGACCGCATTAATCGGTACCATAATATCTGCTTTTTCATCCTCGTTTATATCTACCTTTGCTGTCATACCTACATAAATATGCTTACGTTGTTCTACAGTCAATCCAGGAACAACAATTTCAACCGTAAAATTTGGTAAACCCGAGCTCGATGGCTCGCCTTGCCGGTCAATTTGACGAATGACGCCCGCAAGCTGCAAACCAGGAAAAGCAACGCCCGTTACCGTAACAGCCTGATTGGAGTGCAGTTGATTAACAATGAGTTCATTCACCTTGATGGTAATACTTAACCCGCTCAAATCACCGATCAACCCTAACGGATCACCTTGCTTGATCAAATCGCCTTTTTGAAGTTTCTTGTTGTCGTCCTCGCCTTTAGACGGAGCGAGTATAATACCGTCAGCCGGTGCGTGAATCTGCAAGCTGTCCATATTTGTTTGTAAATGCAATGCTTGCGAGATTTTATCAAAATCAGCTATCGTTAATTTTTCCAGATCAACGTCCTTCATATTTAGCTGCCGGACTAATTCCTGCAGCACATCACGTGCTTGCAATAGACTTAATCTGCTGGCGTAATAATTTGATTTTTTCATGTTGAAATCATCATCGGAGATAAGAAGATTTTTATGTAGAAATTCAGCTTCTGATCGTTGCGTCTGGCTTAAATTGAAATCACTCTTTGCTTTCAGGTATTGCATCAGCGCATTTTTATAATCAGAAATAAATTTTGTTGATGAAAGCTGATATAATAGCTGTCCTTCTTTAACCATATCGCCATATTGAAATACCATTTCTATCACTGCACCATCCGCTGGACTGGCCACGACCACTGTTTTTATTGGTTTGATGATTCCCATGTAAGATAAAGCCGACGCGTGCGACTGCCGCTGCACGGTGTACAATGATGTGTTTTTTTCTTCTTCGCCGCGGGAACAGGACATCAGTGTAAAACTGATAAGAAATATCAATGTAGTAACTCTAATGATTTTATTCATATTCTCGTCTCTATCCCCCACGTCTTCAACGTATGGCCAATCAATAGATCCATATTAACCAGCGCTTTTATATAAGCGGTCTGTGATGCCAGCAATATTTGCTGTGCCTGAATTAATTGCATCTGCGCACTTTGCAACTCAAGACTATCAATCAATCCATGTAAATATTTTTGATAACTCACATTATATGTTTCTTGCTGCAATTGCTCCGCCGAGCCAGCATATTCCAATGCATTTTTCGCACTAATGAGCAAGTTCCAGCTATTAATCGCATTTGTTTCCTTGCTCCATTTTTCCTGTTTTAGCGCCAGCTCCGCCTGCTTCAAGCCTATTTTTGCATTCAGTATACCCTGCTTTATCGTCTGGTCATTAATAGGCACATTCAAAGTAAGGCTGACACTCTGAGATCTGTTTGTTCCATTGAATAATCCATCTACCCAGCCAGACTGATTCTGATCATTCACAAAACCATTACCTGTTGCCGCATTAACGGCAAGATTTAACTGCCATCGGCTATTATCATTTGCTGTCAATAACGCACGGGATGTCGGGCCATGCAAGGTTATCTGATCTGTCTGGTACTGAATATCATTTTTTAAGGTTAACTGCTTTGTAAGCGTTAATGATGGCGAGCTATATTTTTTCATCAGATCATTAATGTCCAAGGGCTTAAATACCACATTTGTATCTGGATCAACCCCGATTGCAGACAACAAAGCATAACGAATTTGTACCAGATTATTCTGGTCGTTAATTAATTGCATCTTTGCACTGGCTACATTCGCCCTGACCGTAATAAGTTCATTGCCCGCCTTGTGCCCTGCTTTGATAAATAATTTTGTTTGTTCCACCGACTTTTCTGCACGCCCCAGCGCGGCTTTATCAATCAGGATGGTTTTTTCCGCTGTTACCACATCCAGATAGGCGTCAATCACTGAAGAAACCGTGGTTCGCAATGTTCCTTCCACATTTAAACGGGCAATAGCGTCAGAATCTTTAGCATTATTCAACGCGGCTTCGACGATTGGGCGGCCAAAACCCCGCAGCAATGGCTGCATGATTTGTAAAGATAAACCTGCGTTAAATTTTCCAGTATTCGCGAAAGGCGCACTTAATGATAATTGTGTGCCAATGGGACTTTGCCATGATGCGGCTGGCTGAACATTATATACGTTTACACCGCTAGTCGGCTGGCCATAGACACTGGTTTTTGTATAGGTCGTTGAAGATTGAAATGAATATTGCGGTGAAAATGCCCACTCCTGCACATGAACATTAAACTTTTGCACGACGCTGGATAATCTGGATGACTGAACATTCGGATTGGCACGCACGGCGAGTAAAATAGCATCATCGAGTGATAACATTACTACTGCCATTGCATTATTAAATACAAAAAAAAGTAAACTACTTATAATTATTCTTATGTGCCGCATTACTATGTATTTACAAGTGCCTCATTTTCATAATTACGCATCAGCTGACTTTTTTTATTATGTCTTTGCATAGCCAGCTGTACGAGATGTGATAATAATTTTGTATATGAAATACCGGATGCATTCATTAATTTTGGATACATGCTGATTTGGGTAAAACCGGGAAGTGTATTAATTTCATTAAAGCAAATCTGTCCCGAGTCTTTATCATAAAACAAATCTACCCTTGCCATACCTTCACACTCAAGTACGGTAAATAATAATTTAGCCGTTTCACGTACTTTTTGTTGTATTTCATCGCTAACAGATGCGGGTATTAATAATTCCGCACCCTTTTCATCGATATACTTTGCTTCATAGGAATAAAACTCATGCGCGGGTTTTATCTCGCCAACGACACTAACGATAGGTTCTTCGCCGGCATTTAATGATTCCAGCACAGCAACTTCCAGCTCTAACACATTCAATGCTTTTTCTACTAAAATTTTAGTATCAAAGCGAAACGCTTCTTTTATCGCATCCAGTAATTGCGCTTTATCTTTTGCTTTTGAAATACCGATGCTTGATCCTGTATTAGCAGGTTTAACGAATACAGGATAATGAATATCCTTTTCAATCTTTTCAATAAAAAAAGACGGCTTCAATGTCCATTGATCTTGTTTGATAACAACATAGGGTGCAACATTAACGCCGGCAAGCATCGCCAGCCGCTTGGATACGTCTTTATCCATCCCCATCGCGGATGCCAAAACATTACAACCAACATACGGCAGTTCCGCCAGCTCGAGCAATCCCTGTAACGTACCATCTTCACAGTAAGTTCCATGTACCGCGGGAAAAATAACATCAAACATGCGGGAAGCTGATTGGGTCGGCAGAATATCATAAGCATCTTGCATTTTAACCGGCATACCCACCCATTCAGGTGTAAACCAGGTATGAGTCAGATGACTTGCCTTGGCAACCTGGTTTTGTTCCAGACTGCTGGCAAACACTTCTTTACCTAAAAACCAAAGCCCCTGCTTGTCAATTCCAATCGGGATAACGTCATAATGAGCAGGATCAAGATGCTGTATCACGTTAGCCGCTGAGCGCAAAGAGACTTCATGTTCAGCCGAACGTCCGCCATAGAGCACTGCTACACGTATTTTGTTTGTCTGCTTCATCTGGGCATACCCGCTTAGGTCACAATCAAATCAGCACATTATACTCATAACACGCTTCTTTTATCACCCTGCCTTTTACCTAAATCACACCAACCTTAAATCAGCCTTAACTGAGTGAAAATATTACAATTGACAACCCGGTTGATGTGTATAAAAATACCCCACACATTCATGGATTGTTTAAAGTATTGCCTTAAGGGTAATCTTTTAATGAACAATAACTTAAGACTAACTTAATATTAAACCTGAGAACAGACTATGAATAAAAAATCACTCTATCAGTTACTACTTTTATCCACACTGGCAAGTACCGTTGCTTTTGCCTGGTCTATTGATCTTCCTTTTTACAATGATTCTATCCCCAATGCAGCCAGCCCGGGAACAAATCAGTGGGTGGATAATGAAGTGTCCATTTTAAGATCCCATGCCAGCAACATAGACCCTAAAGTATTACGTCTCAGTCTGGTCGCTTACCAAAATACGCATAAACGTGGTTTAGCCACTAAACCTGTTTTAACTGTTATTGATTACTCCAAGCCATCTACCGAAAAACGTATGTGGGTATTCGATGTTAAAAGCGGTAAAACATTATTCAATACCTGGGTCTCTCATGGTAAAAATAGCGGCGGTGTTAATGCTACCTCTTTTTCAAATAGCCCCGGCAGTTTAAAATCCAGTATCGGTGTGTTTGTTACTGCAGAAACTTATGATGGTAAAAATGGTTATTCCTTACACTTAAAAGGTCTGGAACGTGGTGTCAATGATAATGCTTACAATCGTGATATCGTGATCCATGGTGCCAGATATGTAAATCCTGCTAGTATAACCCAGGCTGCACATGTAGGCAGAAGCTGGGGTTGCCCTGCTGTTGAACCCAGCTTGTCAAAGCCGATTATCAACACGATAAAAAATGATACTGTTTTATTTGCGTATTATCCTGATAGGAGCTGGTTATCACACTCTCAGTTTTTATCTGCTTAGTTTAATATCGGATGAATTAGTTTGAATTTAAGGACTATAAATGAACAAGAAAATTGGATTAGTGTTATCAGGGATTTGTGTATTCGCTTTTGTTAATACATATGCTGCAAGTTACCGGATGCCGTCATCAAACGAGGCATTAATTGGTCAGAGTCAACAGAAACCGGTTGACTCTGACGATACGGTTGTTTCCATTGCAAAACGCTATAACCTTGGTTACAACGCGCTGGAAAGCGCAAATCCACATCTGGATTTAAAAAAACCTCTCCCCTATCGCGCACCTATTAAACTTCCTACCGAACATTTATTACCTAATCTTCCCCGTAAAGGTATTGTCATTAATCTTCCTGAAATGCGGATGTACTATTATCAGGAAGGAACAGATAACGTGATTACCTATCCGATTGGTATTGGAAAAATTGGGCAAACAATTCCTATCACCGAAACATCTATTACTAAAAAAGCTGTTGATCCTGTCTGGGTTCCGACACAAAACATTCGGGAATTTAATTTAAAACAAGGCATCATTTTGCCGCAAATCATGCCTGCGGGCCCGGATAATCCACTCGGTCATTATGCTGTTTACATGACGGTGCCTACTTACCTCATGCACAGTACTATTTATCCGGAAAGTATAGGCAAGCGGGCAAGTTTTGGCTGCATTCGTATGTATGAGTCGGATATTGAACGTCTCTTCCCTACCCTGAAAAAAGGAATCCCTGTTGCCATTGTTAATTCGCCGACTAAAACAGGCTGGCAAAAAGATCACTTGTACATGGAAACACATCGTATTCTGGAAGAACATGGTGATAATAAAGATGTGAAAATACCTGGCATGATTCATCTGGTAACAGAAATGGCTGGCGATCAACCGGTTTTGGTAGACTGGCAATCAATTGCTTATATCGCTTCTGTACGCGACGGTGTTCCGCATGAAGTTGGTGTGAAGATAAAAAACTAATGTTATCCCTGCTTGTCTTCTGGATCCCCGCCTACGCGGGGATTCACTCTAATTAAAATAATATTATATATATTTAAAGATTTTTTTAGTTATATAGCAGCGTCTTATCTGTGGATATGTCATTTTTTAATTAAACTATCATGTAGTTACATTCATACATCCCTGTAGAAAACCAGGTTTAAACGACTTGGTTACTGGGGATAACTTCAATAGTCTGTTGTGATCGATAATTATGATAAGCATATATACACGTTATAAGAACGGTTAAATCAACGTTATCCACAATCCGACATAATCTAACCGGCTAGCTTACTTTTATTTTTTTTAAATCTTTATCGGAACACGCTAACAAGAGCGGCAGGCACCATCTAATGTCCAAGATCTATCTATTGCATAGGAAGTGAGTCAGTAACTAAAACAATATTATTTATATTTAAAGACGATTTTAGTTATATAGCAGGGTATTATTTGTGGATTACTGGTTTATTACTAATAATATCAATATCTTATAAAGATATAAACCTGTGGAAAACTTTACCTGAAAGCAATTGTTATTGGGGATAACAGCAGGGTAGAATCCTGAACAATAGTTATATCAAGCTTATGTACAGGCTATAAAGCGGGTTTAAGATGAAGTTATCCACAGTTGCAGATTGGCTACATTGGATTGGATCTGTTCACTCTCATGAAATTGAGTTAGGACTTGATCGAATCAGACTGGTCGCAAGCCATTTGGATCTTTTGAAACCGGCATGTCCAGTGGTGATTGTGGGTGGAACCAATGGAAAAGGATCAACAGTTGCGGGTTTGGAGGCGATATACAGGGCAGCAGGGTATAAAACAGGTGCTTTCACGTCACCGATATTGTTTAGACATAACGAATATGTCCGTTTAAACGGAGTAGAAGCGGGGGATGCTGATTTTTGTTCGGCATACGACGCTATTGAAGCAGTACGCGGTGATATTTCGCTGACGCCGTTTGAATATCACACATTAGCAGCGCTTATTATCTTTCAACAGAACAAGCCAGATGTACTCTTGCTGGAGGTTGGATTAGGCGGCAGGCTGGATGCGGTCAATATAATCGATGCAGACGTCGCTGTGGTGACCAGCATCGGCATTGATCACACAGAGTGGTTGGGGAGCACACGCGATGCGATCGCGCGCGAGAAGGCTGGTATTTTTCGTCAGGGCAGGGTGGCAGTGTATGGCGAGCCAGATGTGCCGGCGTCATTATGGGAAGAAGCAAAACAGAAACAAGTGACATTATTATGTTCAGGAAAAGAATTTAGTTATCAGATAGCAGCGAATGACTGGACTTGGTCATATCAATTGGAAAGGATTGAGCGTTTGCCCCTCAATCAACTGGCTGTACAAAATATGGCGGCAGTGTTAATGGTGATTCATTTGCTGCAAGCCAGATTGCCAGTGACAGACGAACAGATACGATCAGGGTTGAAAGCAGTCACATTGCCGGGGCGGATTCAGGTGCTGGAAGGGCCCGTCACACATATTATTGATGTTGCGCACAATCCAGCGTCAGTTACCTGGCTGGCAAATTATCTGAAACAATCCCCCTGTACTGGAAAAACACTGGCTGTGTTTTCCATGCTGGCAGATAAAGATATGATAACGTGTATTCGTATTATTCAAGATGAGATCACAGATTGGTTCGTTGCACCATTACAAGTCACCAGAGCGGCTTCCGCAGAACAATTACAACAAACATTGATGGCAGCATCTATTCAAAATGTTATGAATTTTTCTTCTATTAAAGAAGCATATCAACAGGCAATGAAAAAAGCGCGGCCAGGAGACAGAATTGTTATTTTTGGTTCATTTCATACGGTAGGGCGGTTTTTTACTGAAAATAATATAATTAAATATTGTTGAAATAAAAATAAGTTAGCGATGAAGTATTTTATTTTCGTTGTTAGTGAGATAAAAAAATTTTAAATGTACCCATATTAATGATCATAATGTTCTTTCAACTCATCGGTAATGGTGATTTTTGCTAGCTTAATTCCACGAAAATAAGCAGCTCTTGCTAATAAATGCGATGCAATAGGGGCGGTAATAAAAATAAACAGGATTGTAAGCAACGCCTCAATTGTAACACTCCACTTTTGAAAATAAAAAACAACCCCGATCAGTACAAGGCCGGCGCCTAATGTACCTGCTTTAGTGGCGGCATGCATACGCATTAAAAGATCAGGCATACGCCATATTCCAATGGCGGCAATTAATATAAATAACGAGCCAATTAGCATGCAAATGGCATTGATACATAGACTCATTAAAAATTCTCCTTGGCGATAGTTTTTCTTTTTTTGGATGATTGCCGTGCAATTAAATTAGCAAACGCAACCGTTGTAAGAAAAACAATGAGAGCAAGCGCAATAACAACATCAATATAAACAGATTGATCTGTAATGACGCTGTAAATAGCAATAAATGAAATTAACAAATTTGCGGTTAGATCCAGTGCAATCACACGATCAGGCAAGATTGGTCCAATAATAATGCGAATAAAACAAAATACAACGGATAACATAATAAATGATAAAGAAAGATAACACGCTATATGCCACATATGAATGATCATCTTAATATTCTCATGATAGGTTTCTCAAAATAATTTTTTATTTCGGCAATTAACTTATCTTTATTGGTAGCAAACATAGCATGAATATATAATTTTTTCCTGTCAGGCGATATGTCTAGCACAAGTGTGCCAGGTGTTAATGATATTATGATGACCAATAAAGTGATTTCAATATCACTTTCACACTCTAATGGTATTGAAATAACGCCTGGTCTTGCTTGATAAAGCGGCATAATGACATCACGTGCCACACGAAGATTTGCAATTAGCATTTCCCAAAGAATGACAAATATAAAATTTATAATCAAGATCAATTTTATAAATAGAGTTTTCATCCTTTTTCAACCCCTAATACAGCATGAATATACCATTCAGGATGGGATAGTTGTTCAGATGCCTGCAGCATTATTTTAAAAATAAATTGTGGAAAGAGACCAATGAGGAGTGTCATCGCCGCAAGAATAATAACAGGGAAAAAGGCAGCAAATAACTTCATGTTTCCAAATGAATCCAGCGATATTGATTCTGTATGCAAAGGCTGTTTTTTCCAAAAAACGCCCGCCCATATTTTTGTCATGGAATACAGGGTTAATAAACTAACCAATAGCGCAATAGCCGCAATAAAATAATGAGAAGAAGCGAGAGCTGCTTTTAACAAGATAAACTTTCCCCAAAATCCAGATAGCGGCGGTATTCCCGCCAACGAAAAAGCTGGAATAAAAAAGAGTATTGCCAGATAAGGGCATTGTTTATATAAGCCTCCCATCTTACGAATATCTGACGTTTTTTCTATTCTGGAACAAATACCGCTAATCAAAAATAAATTGGTTTTAACAATAATATGATGGACGATATAAAATATAGTACCAGCTAATGCAAATGGGGTATATATTGCCAACCCCATGACGATATATCCGATTTGACTAATAATATGAAAAGATAAAAGCCGTCTGAGTTGGAACTGCGAAGCCGCGCCTAATACCCCAATTAACATGGTGAGACCAGCAGAAAATAATAATAATGACAAAATATAATGGCTGTCAGGAAAAATCAGTGTTGTTAATCGTATCAGCGAATAAACCCCCACTTTTGTTAGCATTCCCGCAAAAATAGCAGAGGTTGTTACATTTGTCGTATGATAAGAAGCGGGAAGCCAAAAAAATAAAGGGAATAAAGCAGATTTAATAGAAAATGCGATTGCTAACAATAGCACAACCATCGTTGCTGTACCTGTTAAAGGGTAAACCTTGAGTTTTTGTGCCAAATCGGCCATATTAAGCGTGCCAACCATTGCATAAAGCATGGCGATTGCTAATAGCATTACAATAGTTGCAACAAGATTTAAGCTGACGTATTTCATTGTGCCATCTAACTGCATTTTATCGTTGCCCAGCACCAATAAAACAAATGAAGCTATCAGCATAACCTCAAACCAGACATAAAGATTAAACAAGTCTCCTGTTGCAAAGGCTCCGCATATGCCCATTAATAAAATCCAGTATGCAAGATAGAACCCTAATTTTTGACGCCAGATATTAATATCATAAATAGCATAGATCGATACGCAAAACCCTATAATGCCAGTGATCATCAACATAATGGCACTTAGTCTGTCAATGACAAACGTAATACCAAACGGCGCTTTATATCCACCTGCCTGAACAACCAGTATTTCTTGAAATGAAACAATATAAAAAATAAAAATGGTTATAAATAATAAAAGTATTGCCCCGGCAATATGAAATATTTTTTGTAAAATAGAATAACGCCAAAATATGCAATGCAAAATCACAATAGAAAAGCACATCAATAATGGCAGAAGAGGTAACCAGTTCATACTTTATCGTCCATCATCTCGAAGCTTCGGGTTTCCGAATAGCGCATTAAATCAGAATTGGTGGCATTAAATGTCCGCCATACTTTGCGTACAAGTACCAGAGAAAATGCTAATAACCCAAAACCAATGACAATGGATGTCAGAATAAGCGCCTGTGATAATGGGTTGGCTAATAGGGTATCAGGAACTTGATTTCCTTGATGAATAAAGGCGGGTTTTTGTGAAAGCAAACGTCCAGAAACAAAAATAACCAGATTAATTGTGGAGCTTAAAATAACGACGCCAAATAACCAGCGCATAATTTGAGGACTTAACATGAGATAGATGCTAATACTGATTAATCCACCAATTAGCCAGCAAATCATGTCTGTCATGTGGATTCCTCTAGAGCAAGCATCATAATTAGCACACTACTTAACACAACCAGATAAACACCCACATCAAATAAAATGGGCGATCCCAGTTGTACATTAAAAAATTTGATGTTTATCCATATTGCCGTTAAAAAAATCTTATTTTCAAATAATGAAATTAAACCGCTGCTTATTACAAATATGAATCCAAAGGTTAACAATAAAGATAAATTTATTTTAATAACTTTACGTAATGCCTTAACGCCATACGCCAGTAAATACAATGCAAAACCGCTTGCTGCGATTAATCCACCAATAAAGCCGCCGCCAGGCGCGTTATGCCCTCTAAATAACACCCAGATGGAAAACATTAGTGAAATAACGAGTATAAATTTTGATGCTGTCCGAAAAACAATCGAAGTCATGTTTTTTTACCTTTTTTGCGTGCTTTTAGCAATCCATAAACACCGATTGCCGCGGTTGCAACAACAACAATTTCTCCCATCGTATCTAACGCACGAAAATCAACCAGAATAACATTCACTACATTACGCCCATGCGCAATAGGAACACTATGCGTTAAAAAATAATTTCCTATGCTGGGATCAAAGAATTGATGTGTAATCGTTAGCAATAGCAGCGTGACAGATACCCCTATTGTGATGGCAATTATCATATTTATCAGACATATTATTTTCTTTTCAGCTACTATTGCTGGCAGCCCCGGCTGACGATACAAGTTAAGTACAACAATGATGACAATTAATGTTTCAACTAATACTTGTGTCATTGCAACATCAGGCGCTGCATTTACTAAAAATAGTAAGGCAATACCTAAACCAAACATTCCTAAAAAAATTAACCCTCTCAAATATGTGCTTACCCAAACAGTCAAAATGGCGGATACAAAAATCCAGGCAAATAAAAATAGAGACATCCATGAAACAGGGGGAAGCAATTGTTCAATTTGAATCGCATGTTGAATGATACTGGTTACAACAATGCACAATGCGATGACGGAGAAGACTATCGTTAGATAAACACGCTGTTTACCCGATTGCAAAATATGCGTTTGCCAATCAGCGATAGTTAATAAACCACTAACGATCTGCTGCCAGCCATATGTCGGGCCATATTTAAAAAATACATTGAATAAATGAAGAAACGCTCTAACCCGAACTCGTTTTAAATATAATATAATTGCACCTAGCAGTGTAATAAGGCTAAGCGCAAGTGATGGCGTAAACCCATGCCACATTGTCAATTCCATCGTCACAGGATGACCAAGAATAGCGCTCGCCGCTGGCGATAATATTGCATTATTAATAGTAAATGGCACAATGCTGATAGTTAGGGTAAACACCGCAAGCAAAAATGCATTCATCGACATTTTTGTATTGGCTTCCAGAACATTTATTGGCTTTTGTTGACCAAAAAAAGGCTTAATAACCAGAATAAATGCGAGCGCAGCAACCATCATGTTAGCAAAAACAACCATCGCTGTTAGTATATATGAAGCAATGGGTGCTGCTAAATTTGCTTCATAGACTAACTCTTTTACATAAAATCCAAGTAAAGGCGGCAAGCCAGCCATAGAAGCACCAGCAACTAATGCAGCCATAAATGTCACTGGCATTGCTTTATGCAAGCCATGAATTTCGGTTACCAGCCGCGTGCCTGCCTGATGCTGAATATCACCTACTACCATAAACAATGTCGCTTTATAAAGTGCATGCGAAATGAGAAACGCAACCGCGGCTTTTATAACAGCATCTTGATCTGAACCTAATAAAAACACCAGTGATCCCAGAGCTGTTATTGTGGTATAGGCTAGTATTAATTTCATGTCTA
Source organism: uncultured Coxiellaceae bacterium (assembly GCA_964583565.1). Taxonomy (GTDB): domain Bacteria; phylum Pseudomonadota; class Gammaproteobacteria; order DSM-16500; family DSM-16500; genus Aquicella. Next base: position 20,618 of record CAZOVT010000006.1, on the reverse strand, counting down.
TTTGCTTGAAAGCAAGCAATACGCCCGCCATCATTGTCATGGCGCCGATGGTAGTCAAGGAAATAAACCATAATGAACTACCTGCCATTATCGGATGAAATCGCGCTAAAAGATAAACGCCTGCCTGAACCATGGTTGCAGAGTGAAGATAAGCACTTATTGGGGTTGGTGCTTCCATTGCGCTGGGCAGCCAAAAATGAAATGGGAATTGAGCGGACTTGGTAAATGCTCCAATTAATACAAATAATAAAATGACTGGATACCACGTGTTATCAACAAAAGCGTGGCCTTCACTTAATAATTCTGAAATTGAGTATGTATTTGTAGCCATCCCTATTATTAAGAAACCTACAAGTAAAAATAATGCGCCTGAACTAGTAATTAACAATGTGTTTAATGCCGCTTCTCTTGCATCGGCACTTTCATGATTAAATCCTATAAGTAAATAGGAACTAATACTGGTTATTTCCCAACAAACAAACAGTGTAATCAAGTTATCAGCCAGCACCAAACCCAGCATCGCGGACATAAATAAAAATAAGTAGCAAAAATATCGGGATAAATTGGCATTATTATCAAGATAGGGAATGCTATAAATGACAATCAGCGTGCCTATACCGGTAATTAGCAAAGAAAACAATAAACTAAGCCCATCAACACAAAGTGAAATAGATACACCTACCAGAGGAAACCAGTTTAACTTATAGTAAATGGCTTTTCCAACCATTACGTCAGGAATAAAATGAGCAAAATAGAAAAATAAAAAAAGTGGGATAATTGATAACAGCCACACAAAACGAGAACGAAAAAAATCAACATTCAACAGCATTAAAAATGCCATTATGAATAGCGTTAAAATAGTGAAAATTAACATCATCAAAATCCATTTGAGAAAATAGCCTAACATCCTGGCGGCATAAACAATACAGCTTCACACATTTATAGCATAATCTTAAGGTAAGTTGTATAGTAAATGGAAACTAATACCATTAAATTTTAAATGGACAAATAGATCAGGATGATCATATGAAAACTGAAAAAGCGCACGATCTTGATAAATTTATTCGCCTGGCTCTTCTTTCAATAGTTTCAATCTGGACATTCCAGTTAATTTTTCCATTAATTGGCATATTAACCTGGGGTTTTATTTTAGCGGTTACGTTCTATCCCATTTACAAATGGTTGAATGGTCATTTTGATGGTCGTTCAACGATGGCTGCCAGCTTAATCATATTTGTTGCTTTGTTTGTGTTTATAGGTGTTATCGTTCTTTTGTCAAATAACATGGCAAACAGCTTGAGAGATATAATAGACAGTATTCATGCTGGGCGGCCTATTATACCGCCTCCATCATCAACAATAGAAAACTGGCCGTTTATAGGAAAAGATTTGTATCGCATCTGGTCGCTGGCATCTTCCAATATTAGTGAGGTTGTTAATCAATACAGGGAATATTTAATTAATGCTGGCAGTGTCACGCTGGTGAAAGTTGCTCATATCGGCGCGGACATTATTATTTTTGTTTTATCCATTTTGTTTTCTGGCTATTTAATGGTTTGTGGTCCGCGCGTTATGCAAGTGATACGTAAATTGGGCGCAAAAATTGCGCCAGAGCATGGCGCTAATCTAATTAAAACCATGAAAGAAACGATACAAAATATCTCAAGAGGTGTGATTGGCATTTCAATTGTGCAAGCCGTCTTCTTTGGATTAGTTATTTTATACGCGGGCGTTCCTGTGGCTGGATTTTTAACATTTTTGGCATTTTTCATGTCGCTCTTGCAAGTAGGGCTTATTTTTTTAGTTATTCCCATCTTGCTTTGGGTATTTTCCACGCTTGATTATTTTCAAGCGGCAATAATATTTATTCTTTTAGTGCTGGTTGTGTTGACAGATACGTTTTTAAAACCGTTTGTGTTTGCACGAGGATTGCGTACCCCCATGATGATTATTTTTTTTGGGGTCATTGGCGGTATTATGACTTACGGATTTATTGGTATTTTTATTGGCCCTGTGGTGCTGGCACTATTTTATGACCTGATGAGTCACTGGCTGCAATCACATTGATATTTTCTGGGGAATTACTCCTGGCAGTGTCTTTTATTTGTTATATTTTTTTATACAAGACGTTAAAAAGAAATTTATTACATCGCCATAGCTGATTTTAATGCCCGTGCATTCATTTCAACTTGATGCACACGTAAGTAATCAACGGGCTGTTTTGCCAGCATGGCGGTGATAGCTGCTGTTTCAACATCACGTTCAGCAGCAATATAATGCGTGAATAATGATAAAAATGATTTGCGTGAATGTCCAATTAATAATTGAACGCCTAGTTTTGTGAAGGTATCGACATTTTGCAATATCTGCAAAGATTGATCGGCCATTTTGCCAAAACCAATACCCGGATCAAAAATAATGCGTTGACGATCAATGCCAGCATGTTCAAGTTCCTGCAGGCGTTGTTCACTCCATTGATAAACAGCGGCGACAGGATTGATGTTGCGTGGCAAAACATTATCCCGTCGTTCAGGTATGCTTAAGTGATGCATAATTGCATAACGTACACTGGACTCTGCGATAAGTTGACGCATGGCAATGTCATCACCGCCGGTTTGATCGTTAATCCAGTCTGCGCCAGTTTCAATGGCTTTCATTGCCGTAGCTGCATGCCGGGTATCAATACTAATGATAGGCGGTATTAAAAAATTCTTTTTTGCGGCAATAATTGCGGTGATCACTGGTTCCAGTCGCGACCATTCTGTCTCGGGGTCAACGGGTATGGCGTTTGGGCGGGTTGATTCGGCACCTATATCCAGTACATCGGCACCGTTTTGGACGAGGTGCAATGCGTGCTCATAAGCTTTTTCTGGTTGTAAATAGTTGCCGCCGTCAGTGAATGAATCAGGTGTGATGTTCAATATACCCATTAATCGCGGTGTATCAATACGCTGATAAATTTGCCGGGTACGGAAGGGTGCGTCACCCGTAAAACGGGAACCCCATTGTTCGACAATTTGCGCGGCGGGTTTATGTTGATTATCACCCGCTAATGGAAATACCCATGCAGGTGCAATATCTGCTAATGGCCAGAGTGCGAAGGGTCTTTCTTGCAAGCTGACATGTGGTACCGTGAGTATCTCACTATTAATAATACGGTCTTCCCAAACAAGAATATCGATATCAATAATGCGCGGGCCCCAGTGCCGCCTTTCTGGCTTGCGTCCAATAGAATGTTCAATGTGTTTTAATTGTTTTAATAAATCGAGAGGCTCAAGCGTTGTTTCACAAGCAATAGCTGCATTGAGATAAGGTGTATCCCAATCGGATGGCGCATTGTCTGGCAGTAATGCATCAGAAATATAAACGGGCGAAACCCGCACAACAGATACGGTAGCTAGTTGACGGATGGATTGCAGTGCCAGACGCAGATTTGCAAGTCTGTCACCTACATTGGAACCAAGACCGAGAATAATCATATTGTTATTTGATGTCTCCATACGTAAAACAAACCCCGCCAGTTAGTCCGGCAATCTTGGGAAATTTAGTGATATGAATAGCGGCACTGGTATTTGCCGGCAGCTGTGATTTTACAATCATGTAAATGTCACGTCCAAGATGTTCTACCAGCCGGTAATGCTTGTCGCCCAATTGTTGCCTGATGGTTTGAATGAGTTGATCGTAACAAACGGTGTTATCGAGGTGATCTGTTTCACAGGCAGTTGGTGCGCAGGGAAAATCAAGATCGATATCCAGTAGGATACCTTGTTCTTTCGCGCGTTCTTTTGAGCGCCATCCCAGATTAAGTTGTAAATCGAGCTGGCGGATTTGTAATCGGGTGGTAACTGGTTTCATTGTATTATCGCATATGGTTATGGTGGGCATCAGGATCGCAATTATGCCTGTATTTATCAACTATTGCCTCAATCAGTACAAGCATGGTACTGTATCGCCAAATTATAACGATAACCGGCTTACCCTATGATTCGAATTGGTAAACTAACAGATTATGCCATGCTGATATTAACGCAGCTGGCACGTGATCCCGCTTCAATTTTGAGCGCAACTGTACTGGCTGATGCATTGTCTTTACCTCTGCCTACTGTCAGCAAAATTCTTAAGATGCTTTCCGATGCGGCATTAGTGACCTCTGTTCGCGGTGCGGATGGGGGCTATCGGCTGGCGCGAGCCGCTCACAGCATGACGGTAATGGATGTGATTGCAGCAATGGAAGGGCAGCTGGCAATGACGGAATGCTGTGAATCTACTAGTCTTTGTGCGATAGATCACGTGTGTACCATGCGGGAAAATTGGCGGATTATCAATGTGATGGTTCAATCACTGCTCGCCAGATTTACTATACTGGATATGATAGATCCCTTATTTGCATTGAAGCACGATAGAGTTCATAGCGAGGTGGCTGCAAATGACAAATAAACTTATAAAAGAAGTAGTTAACAAGCATTATGCGTATGGGTTTGTGACCCAGATAGACTCGGATACAATCCCGCCAGGCTTGAATGAAGACATTATCCGGTTGATTTCAAAGAAAAAAAATGAGCCGGAGTTTATGCTGGCGTGGCGTTTGCAGGCATTCCGGCACTGGCAGACGCTGACACCGCCGGATTGGGCGCATGTGCATTATCCCCCGATTAATTATCAGGATATTATTTACTACTCAGCACCCAGATCATCCGAAGACGGGCCTAAGTCACTGGATGAGGTTGATCCCAAGTTACTGGAAACCTATAACAAACTGGGTATCCCGCTGCACGAACAAGGCAGACTGGCGGGTGTCGCGGTTGATGCCGTGTTTGACAGTATTTCGGTGGCGACCACGTTCAAGGCGAAACTGGCCGAAGCGGGCGTGATATTTTGTCCTTTCTCAGAAGCCGTACAAAAGTATCCTGAGCTGGTAGAGAAATACCTGGGTACGGTGGTTCCTTATCGCGATAATTTTTTTGCGGCGCTGAATTCTGCTGTGTTTAGCGATGGTTCTTTTGTTTATATTCCCAAAGGTGTGCGCTGCCCGATGGAGCTTTCCACGTATTTTCGTATTAACACAGCGAAAAGCGGTCAGTTTGAACGTACGTTAATTATTGCTGAAGAAGGCAGCCATGTTAGTTATCTGGAAGGCTGTACCGCACCGATGCGGGATGAAAATCAGCTGCATGCCGCTGTTGTGGAATTAATCGCGATGGATAACGCGCAAATAAAATATTCAACCGTACAGAACTGGTATCCGGGCGATGAACAAGGCAAAGGCGGTATTTATAATTTTGTGACCAAGCGTGGACATTGCCGTGGTATAAACTCTAAAATTTCCTGGACGCAGATTGAAACGGGATCAGCTATTACATGGAAATATCCCAGTGTGATTTTGCAGGGTGATAATTCGATTGGTGAATTTTATTCGGTTGCGCTTACCAATAACTATCAGCAGGCAGATACAGGCACGAAGATGATACACATGGGTAAGAATACACGCAGTACCATTATCTCAAAAGGTATTGCCGCAGGGCATGGACAGAATGCTTACCGCGGGTTGGTGCGTATGCTGCCGGGTGCAACAAATGCACGTAATTATACACAATGTGATTCACTATTATTGAGTTCTACTTGTGGCGCACATACATTTCCATATATCGAAGTAAAAAATCCAACAGCACGTGTTGAACATGAAGCATCCACATCAAAAATTGGTGATGATCAATTGTTTTATTGCCGTCAACGCGGATTAAGCACGGAAGATGCGATTTCGATGATCGTGAATGGATTTTGCAAGCAGGTATTTAAAGAGTTACCAATGGAATTTGCGGTGGAAGCACAAAAATTGCTGGAAGTCAGTCTTGAAGGCAGTGTGGGTTAGTAAATAAAGAGAGAGTGGAGAGCTGAATGTTATCAATTAAGAATTTACAAGTTACTATTCAGGACGAAAAGCAGAATACCAAGCAAATTCTGCATGGCGTGGATTTAGACGTTAAGCCCGGTGAAGTCCATGCAATAATGGGGCCGAATGGTTCTGGCAAAAGTACATTGGTGAATGTATTGGCTGGCCGTGAAGAATATCAGGTAACTGCTGGTTCCGCGATGCTGGATAATGAAGATTTGCTGGCGATGTCACCAGAAGAGCGTGCGTATCATGGTTTGTTTCTGGCATTCCAGTACCCGACTGAAATTCCCGGCGTTAACAACATGTATTTTTTACGCAGTGCGCTGAATAGTCTGCGTAAACAAAAGAATTTACCACCGATTGATGCGGCTGACTTTCTTGTCTTGGTCAAGGCAAAGATGAAAGAAGTTGGATTTGATGAAGCGTTTTTGCAGCGAGCGGTTAATGAGGGATTTTCTGGCGGCGAAAAAAAGCGCAATGAAATTTTACAAATGATGATGATGGAACCCCGCATTGTTATGCTAGATGAAACGGATTCTGGTCTGGATATTGACGCACTGCAAATGGTTTCTCATTGCGTGAATAAGTTACGCAGTTCTGAACGTTCAATGATCGTCGTCACCCATTACCAGCGGTTGCTGGATTATATCAAACCGGATGTCGTGCATGTGATGGCGAATGGCCGGATTTTAAAGTCCGGTGATGCATCACTGGCGCTTGAGCTGGAAGCAAAAGGTTATGGCTGGATTGAGAGCGAGGCGAAGTCATGACGCGTTCGAGCAACGTGCCAGTATGGCTGGAAGCGGTTGATAAACAACGGGGTTATAGCACAGCACCTGCATGGCTGGCAGCGCAACAGCAGAAAGCCTGGCAGACATTTGTTGACCTGGGTGTGCCAACGCGAAAGGTTGAACGCTGGAAATACGCGGATTTATCTTTTTTAGCTGACAAGCGTTATGTTGAACCTGCTCGTACCGAAATAGATAATTTGCAAAATAAAGTTAACCAGCATCGCTTAAGGCATAAACATACGCTGTTAATGCTGTTTGTGAATGGTTATTTTATATCACCGTTTTCAGACAGGACAAAGCTGCCTGATGGTATGATTGCTTGCGGTATGGAAGAAGCGCTGGAAAAGTATCCTGAGCTGGTTGAAAAATACTGGCTGCAAACCATGGAAACGGGTGCGTATCCATTTGCGAGTCTGAATGCCGCCAGCAGCCGTGACGGATTATTTTTATATATTCCTGATAATTGTCATCTTACATTGCCGGTACATTTGCTTTCTATTGTGGATGACAGTCATGAGTTTATTGCTCACCCAAAACATATAATAGTCATGGGTAAACACAGCCAAATGGAACTCATTGAAGAATATTTCGCATTTGGACATCAGGCTTATATGACAAATGTTGTTTCACATATATTAATTGATGATTCCGCTAAATTGAAACATTACAAACTCCAGCAGGAAGGCCGCAAAGCTGTTCATATTGCGCATACATTTGTGCAGCAGCAACAAGATAGCAGTGTCGATTATGTTAACATTTCAACGGGCAGTATATTTGCCCGAGATGAACTGCGAGCGAATTTGAATGGCGTAGCAACGGAATTTCATGCAGCTGGTTTTTATCATTTGTGTGATGATGGCCAATATATCGATCATCACATTGACATCAATCATATGGCCCCACGAAGCAACAGTGAAATGTTGTATAAAGGTATTCTGAATAAGAAATCGCGCGCTGTTTTCAATGGCCGTTTGCATATTGAAAAAGATGCGCAAAAAATTCTGGCGTATCAGGCTAACCATAATTTATTGTTGTCTAAAGAAGCGGAAGTATATTCCAAACCAGAGTTAGAAATTTATGCGGATGATGTTAAATGCAAGCATGGTGCTTCCACGGGGCAGCTGGATCAGGAAGCATTGTTTTATTTACGTTCCCGCGGTATTGAACGGGAAGAAGCATTGAGCATGTTATTGCAAGGCTTTGCTGACGATATTATTCACCGTATTGATGGTGCTGATTTGCGTGCGCGGGTGATGGAGATGCTGCCATGTTAGATGCTGCTAAAATTCAACGCGATTTTCCATTGATTGCCGGCACCAATCGCGGTAAGCCGGTTGTGTATCTGGATAGTGCCGCGTCAGCACAAAAGCCGCAGCAGGTGATCGATGCGGTATCAACATTTTACAGTAATGATTATGCTAATATTCATCGCGGTGTTTACGAGCTGAGTCAGCGGGCAACAAAGCTTTATGAAGATACCCGCAGCAGTGTGAAAGATTTTATTGGTGCCAGACAAAAAGAAGAAATTGTATTTGTCAGAGGCACAACGGAAGCCATTAATCTGGTTGCCCAATCGCTAGGCCGTCAGTCATGGCAGGCAGGTGATGAAGTTATTTTGAGTGAAATGGAACATCATTCCAATATTGTTCCCTGGTATTTGCTCGCGCAGCAAATGGGTATTGTTTTGAAAGTGATTCCGGTGCTTAATGATGGTTCGCTGGATTTACAAGCTTATGAGTGTTTGTTTTCACCGCGCACTAAGCTGGTAGCGGTGACGCACGCATCGAACGTGATGGGAACTATCAATCCTGTTGCTGAAATGACGGCTATCGCACATAAGCACAATGCATTGATGTTGGTTGATGGTGCTCAGGCAGTTCCGCATCTGGCTGTAGATGTAAAAGTGATTGATTGTGATTTTTATGTTTTTTCAGCGCATAAATTGTATGGTCCGACAGGTATCGGTGTATTGTACGGTAAGAAAGCATTGCTTGACGCCATGCCGCCTTATCAGGGTGGTGGGGACATGATCGAAACAGTGGCATTTGATAAAGTAACATTTGCCAGTGTGCCGCATAAATTTGAAGCGGGTACGCCGGATATTGCAGGTGTGATTGGCATGCGGGCGGCAATTGAGTATGTGCAGGCGACTGGAATGGATGCTGTGGCCGAACATGAGCAAGCGTTGCTAGCTTATGCAGAACCAGCATTATTAACTATTCCTGGATTACGTATCATTGGCACGGTTAAACCAAAAGTCGGCGTGATTTCATTTGTGATGGATGACATACATCCGCATGATATTGGAACGGTGCTGGATCACGAAGGTATTGCGATTCGCGCCGGGCATCACTGTGCGATGCCGTTAATGAAACGGTTTAATGTACCGGCAACGGCCAGAGCATCGTTTGGTGTTTATAATACGGAACAGGATATCGATAAATTAATTGAAGCATTATTGTTAACAAAGAGGTTATTTGCCTGATGTCATTACGTGAATTGTATCAAGAAATGATAGTTGATCATGGCAAACATCCACGAAATTTTGGCAAGCTTGCGTCTGCCAATCATATGCATGCAGGGCATAATCCACTTTGTGGTGACAAACTGATGGTTTATGTGATTGAAAATAATGGCGTGGTAGAAGATGTGAAGTTTGAAGGTGAAGGCTGTGCTATCTCTGTTGCATCCGCATCGTTGATGACGGAGGCAGTCAAAGGTAAATCATTGGAATCCATTAATACATTATTTGAATTATTTCATCATCTGGTGACTGAAGGTCATACAGATTCAGAAGAGGCTTTGGGGAAACTGGCGGTATTTAGCGGTGTGGCGGAATTTCCGATCAGAGTCAAATGCGCATCACTGGCATGGCATACGCTGAAAGCTGCTATTGAAAATGATGTTAATCCTGTGAGTACGGAGTGACGATATAATGACAAATCCCGTGACGGTGACTGACAAGGCCAGCAGCTATATAAATAAGCTGCTGGCAGCAAAACCAGGTTCTGTGTTTCGCTTGACCATCAAGAAAACAGGGTGTTCCGGGTATTCGTATTTACCGGAAATAGTTGATCAACCAAAAACTGCTGACACGACTATCTCCATGAATCCTTCGACAGTAATTTATATTGATTCGACCTGGCTGCATTTACTGGAAGGCGTCACGATAGATTATGTAGAAGAAGAAAAAATGGGTTTAAAACAAAAACGGTTATTATTTATTAATCCTAACGAATCCAGCCGTTGCGGCTGCGGCGAAAGTTTTCATGTGAGTGACGACGATGCATCGTGAAAGAACATTAGAAGTACTTCGTGACGTGGATGCAACTTTGATTCCATCGGGTGCGAAAGTAAAATTACAGAAAGGGTCGATGGTGATGGTGACTCAGGCGCTGGGTACATCATACACGGTGTATGTGAATGGTAATCTGGTGCGTATTGATGGCAAGGATGGTGATGCATTAGGTTTGGTGATACTTGAACAGGCAGATATCAATCAGCAGGAAGGAACAATAGAAGATAAAGTCTGGGCGCAAATGAAAACTTGCTTTGATCCTGAAATTCCGGTGAATGTGGTGGATCTTGGCTTGATATATAGCTGCCAGGTATTGCCGCTTGGTAAAAATGAACATCGAGTTGAAGTCACCATGACGTTGACGGCAGCGGGTTGTGGTATGGGCCCTGTGCTGGTTGGCGAAGTGGAACAAAAAATCCGCCAGATCGAAGGCGTGACGGATGTAAAGGTGGAGCTGGTGTTTGATCCGCCGTGGAATCGGGACATGATGAGTGATGAGGCTAAATTGCAGTTAGGGTTATTATAAAACTGGATGCCAGTCTACGCTGGCATGACAGAGTTGATTATAAACTTGGGGGATATAAGATGAGCGTGCAAGAGACAATTAAACAGCAAATAGCGGACAACGATATTATTATTTACATGAAAGGTAATGCCGAATTGCCAATGTGTGGTTTTTCAGCGCGTGCAGTGAATATACTTAAACAATGCGGTGCTAAATTTACAGCGATAGATGTCTTAAAGAGTGATGAAATACGGGAAGGTATTAAAGTTTATTCCAATTGGCCAACTATTCCGCAATTATATATCAAAGGTGAATTCATCGGCGGCAGCGATATTATTGCCGAAATGTTTGAGGCAGGTGAATTGCAGGATTTGATTAAACAGTGTCAACATGAGTAAATAGAAAAAAATAAAATGCATTACTTAGCTGCAGGGATAAATTTCTTAGTTTATCCCTGATTTTTTCTGCTATTTTATTCAAGAAAATATCGATAATTAGTACCAAAAACTTTCTCAATTCTCTTGGCAATTATTTTTCCAATAGATCGACGGCCATTTTCCATATTAGATAAATTTGCTTGAGTTACATTGATTTTTTTAGCAAATTCAATTTGTGAAAGTCCTTCTCTTAAACGCAATCCTTTCAACAAAGCGCCCGCCTTGGTAAACTTTTCGTCAAGCTTATCAAATATAGCTTTGATAGGCAGTGATGACTTTGTTAATTTTTTAGGTTTTACATTTTCTACAATATATTTATCAACAATATTTTTTGGAATCACATAAGTCTTATTGTGATGAGTTATATGCAAAGTTGAACCATGACTGTGTGCACTAATAGGGCGCTTTTTCGTGTGTACCGACATAGTAGACCTCGATAATTTTTCGTTTTTTATCTATTACTTCCCAACAACAAACGTATGTTGGCTTCCCTTTCTGTAAATGACAATGGCGTTTGTCGATTCCTTTTTTGCCATGTAATTTTCCATAGTGAGGCCAATCCGGGACAGCAGGGCCTCTATTGGCTAACTCCTCAAACAAGAGGTGTAGTATTAATAGAGTGCCTTGGCTTAACTTGCCAGCCTGCTTGTCAGCAGTATTTGTTGATTTAATTATCCATGATTTATTCATAGTATATATCTTTTTCTGAAATATATCAAATTATGACATGTATATGATTATTATGCGCTAATCACTGTAGAAATGTACGAAGCTGGGGAATTGCAGGAATTGATTAAGCAGTGCTAGCCTTGGTTTCTTTCGCAGAAACCTTTTTCCACCATTTTACTCGTGGCATATATAGCAGCAGGAAAAGGAGAAGGGCGGTGAGTAAAGCAACCAGATACAAACCCATAGATACAGCAAGTCCGACTGACGCCGTTGCCCACAAGGTGGCGGCGGTAGTGAGTCCGGTAACATAATCTCCCTGACGGAAAATAATGCCGCCGCCCAGGAAACCGATACCGGTAACGACTTGCGAAGCAATACGGGAAGGATCAGCATAGGGCATGTACAGCCCCATCAAGCCAAATGCGCAGGCACCCAGACTAATCGCACCATAGGTACGGATACCCGCTGAGACGATATGACGATGCCGCTCCCTTTCCCAGCCAATGAGACAGCCTAATCCGCATGCGATAATAATGCGAAAAAACATTTCAAATGCGGTGACGATGTTATGGGTGTTCATACTAACAAGATAGGGTGAAGTTGGGGTAGGTGTCAACTATCTGAGGATAATCTCACGCATACGGGCGCAAACATCCAGCATGACATGAATATTATGAATACTGGAGAGGTGGAAATAAGCAATCAAGCCTTCTTTGAATAAATAGTGCAGGTAAGAACGGGAAAAGTGCTGGCAGGTATAGCATTCACAGCCGGGTAGAATAGGCTGGTCATCCTGGGCATACATGCTTTTCTTGATGAGGATGCGCGGCGGCTGTCCTTGATTATCAAACCGCAGCCAGCCATCTTCTTCAATGATGTGGCCATAATACAAGGTGCCGTGACGGGCGTTGCGTGTTGGTGCGACGCAATCGAAAATATCGATACCTTTGGCAACCACGTCGATCAGGTCTTGCGGATGCAGGCCGACACCCATGGTATAGCGGATTTTATTTTCTGGCAGCATAGGGCGTACCCAGTCGATAATCTCGCATGTTTTTGGCATGTCAAAGCCAACCACTTCACCGCCAATGGCAATACCGTCCAGATCCTGACTTAAGATAAATTCAGTGCTTTGTTCTCGCAGATCACGAAAACTGCCGCCCTGAATAATGCCGAACAAGGCTTGCTGGCAGCCGTAGGCAGAAGTGGGCTGCTTTAGCTGTTCTTCTTTGGAAAGCACCAGCCAGCGATGTGTACGGTCGAGTGCGGCCAGTGCGGCTTCACGGCCGCCAGTTTCAGGTGTGCATTGATCAAATGCCATGATGATATCAGCGCCAATGATTTTTTGCGCCTGAATGGATGTTTTTGAGTTCAGATGGATGATTTTGCCAGTCATTGGATGCTTAAAATGGGCGCCGTCTTCATCAACAATACAAATCGTACCGTTTTTGGAAAGGCTTAATACCTGAAAGCCGCCGCTGTCTGTCAGCATGGTTTTATGCCAGCCCATAAACTTGTGCATGCCGCCGGCTTTTTCAATGGTCTCCATGCCGGGTGTGCACAGCATGTGGTAAGTGTTACCGCCAAGAATGATCTCGCTGCCGCTTTGGTGAAGATCAGCAGGCGTCAGGTAATTCAGCATGGCACGAGTGCCAACTGGCATGAAGGCGGGCGTCATGACGTCACCATGAGGCGTAGACATGCGCATCACGCGCGCTGGCAGGCACGAATGTTTTTTGACCAATTCAGAGTGAAATCGATTTTTCATGGGCGGCATTATAGAGTGTTATGTATCGCTTGTCCTAAGGTTTCAATTGACGGATTAGTCCTGATTCAAGATCTTGTATGGCACCTATGCGCTGGTAATCATGATGAACAGCTATGTCAGCCCGACAGTGTTTGATAATGAAGACGATAGAGGCCAGCAAACCGATGATGCCAGCAATCTCTAGTGGTATGGCTGCTGGTCGAATATCACGTATATAGATGCCCAATGCGATCAAGCCGATGGAAACGCAGGCGGAGAGGCAGGCATTTTCGGCGGGATGGCAAAAAGGTTCGGTTGGTGGGAGCTGCTCATAAATGTCCTCGTCAAGCGAGTGTCTCTGGTGTCTGAAAAATAAAAGACGTTGAGTAATCGTTGGCTTGTCATGCAGGGTTAGCCGCCGCTTCAATTCTTCTTTGGCGAGGCCGGCAAAGTAACGATTTGTGCTGCCCAGTCTGGCCAGGTCGCGTGGTGGAAGCTGGCGGATGATCATAACGACTATTTCATCAGGCAGACAGTCGAAATCACCATTATCACCATTAGGATTTTCTTGTAATTCTTGAGCTGCTCTTAGCATAATCACCTCATGACACGACATCATACCATTTTTGACCGAATATGCATTGGATTTGATCAGGCAGTAAGATCCTTGTCAAATAATACCCAAACCACGGGAGCTCCTTACCCAGCGAAAAGTGTGGCGGAAGCTGATCTCTCCGATCAGGAGCGCAAGCACGCGGCGGGTTTGATGCGGGTTAATCACGCAGGCGAAGTTTGTGCGCAGGCGCTGTATCATGGTCAGGGAGCTGTCACCAACTCGTTAAAAATTAAAGAAAAAATGCAGCATGCTGCGGTGGAGGAAGGTGATCATCTGGCATGGTGTAAACAGCGGCTGGATGAATTGGGCAGTCACCCCAGCTACTTGAGTCCGCTATGGTATACGGGCTCGTTTTCCATTGGTGCTATTGCGGGTATCCTTGGCGATGACTGGAGTCTGGGATTTCTGGCGGAAACCGAACGTCAGGTCATCCGGCATCTGGAAGGTCATCAGGACTCTCTGCCCGCGCAAGATCTTCGCAGTCAGGCAATATTACAGCAAATGGAAGCAGATGAAGCCCGGCACCGTGATGATGCCGTTGAATTGGGCGCGAAAGAATTACCTTCTCCGATTAAAAAACTCATGGAATTGACTTCGAAGATTATGGTGAAGACAGCGTATTGGGTGTAGTTTTGCTGATCGATTATGAAGAGAAATAAATTTTAATTAAACCGCTATCCTGTGTAATTCATGACGACAGGTCTCTGCCAGATATCCAGACTGGCACATTTTTCAGGATGATTAGCCGTGGTGGTGCAAGAGTACGATGCGTTACCTGATTTTATATAATTAGAATTTGCAGGCTTACCCTGAATTTTATTGAGTGTTAACTGTATTCGATAACTATTATTATTGCGGCCGATGCTATATTCACAAACAGGATAATAATGGCCTTTATTGTCCGAATTCAGGTAAACGGTTAGTGTTGCTGATGCATTAATCGTTCTATCAGAGTGATTGGCTGCAACGGGATCTGGAATGATGTACCATCCATTACGTATCGCCTGCGCGTCTTGCAATATCCAATCTGTACCTGCATTACCGATAACAACTGGATGAACAATGCTAACCCCTGTCATGATGGAAGGGCATTGAAAACAATAGGCATTGGTGCTGAGTAGCACCAGTGTAGATAACATTGTGATGATTAGTCTTTGTCTCATTGGATCCCAAGCCCCGTCATTATGTCGTAATTATATACATATTGTGGCGATCTTAGCAGACTTAAAGCTAATGACAAGTTAAAAAATTCAGGTGAAGATGGTAGATCATGTGCCATATAATAGGGTTAACTTATTTTTACTCTGGTTATCATCTGTGTTACTTCTGTATTTGCATGCGCATGTGTAATATTTATCTCAGGATGCTGGCTGGCAAATACCCGAAAGATTTCATCAGCAAATGCCTGACCGTATTGCCAACTTTTTTGGGGTTATTGTCAACTATTGAGATACAAAGCCTGCCATAACGCCATGCTATAATTAGGCTGATCACTCTCACTGGCCTGCAATGTATTGAAAGCAATAAAAACAATATTTTTCTCGGGTAAAACAGCGAAAATGCCACTGTACCCGCCAAACCGTGGATTCTGTACTAACCAGTGATGAATATTCCCAAACCCCATTGCAAAATACCGGTCGGCGGTATTCTTTCCTTTCCCAATGGTATCAGGCGCACGCAGTGTCTGAGTCGATTGTTGAGAGATCAGGCTTCCTTTCATCCAGGCATTTGCCCAACGTCCCAAATCTTCCATTGTTGATACCATTGCACCTGAACTTGCTGTCCATGAGGGATCCCAAAAAGTCGCATCCTCATAAACCAGCCTGTCCTGACTAAATGAATGCAATACAGGCGCAGCCATGACCGCAGTGAGATTAAATGCTGTCTCTTTCATTTTTAATGGTTTCAAAATATAAGTCTGTAATAGTTCATTAAGCGGTTTCCCGCCCACTTTAGTTAAAATACTGCCCAGGATGACATAATCTGTATGGGAATAACGTTGACTGGTTCCAGGCTTAAACAAAGCAGCCTCAGCAAAAGCATACTCAAGCAATTCGCTGTTAGACCAGTGTTTGAATGGGTTATTAACTGCCATATCCACAAATTTTTTATTATAAACGTAATCAGGATATCCACTGGTTCCATTCGCCAGCATTTTTAACGTCACCTGATTTGCATTCGGCAAATCCGGGTACCACTGTTCGACCTTATCATCCAGTGACACTTTCTTTTTTTCGACCATTTGCATCAACAACGTCGTCAACATCGTTTCTGTTATGCCGCCAATCCGGAAATGCATCTTTTTCGTTGCGGGAACAGCCGTCATCGATTCGCCAGCCGCCTGAATGCTAATCAGTTTGCCATTAACCCAGACGCCATAAATCATTGCCTTGACAGGCTTATCTTTAAGAAAATCACGAACTTTATTATCAATCCAGTGTTGATCAGGTTCGGCATAAACGCGGCATGCTAAAACCGTCATCATGCACATAAAAATTAATTTGTATGTTTTTTTCATGACTATACCAGTTCCCTTTAATTTGCTGGAAATGGCAATATACCATTTACCAGGAAAGTATCTGATGAGAAGCACTTTGTTTCCGTATTGATTGAACTTGAACGGATAAATTCGACAGAATTGCCACTAACCATGCATTGCCATGTCTGGAATGAAGATGCTTCCGGCTGTTTGCGCAAAAACGCGTTTATTGAAAATAAACCGATATTGACGCCATTGTTAGTATGGCGGGCAGATTTGTATGTAAATGCTAATACATTTGTTTCGCGCATGGCATTACCTAGCTGTTGACTGACATCATATGATGCAGGCGAAGAAATAATGTTTGTGTAATCGGAAAATGGTGTTTCAGTTAATTTTATTCCTTTGTTGGTATTAATTCGTGTTGAAAAAACAGTTAGTGGTATTTGAACAATATCAAAATCTGCCTCGCAAGCGCGGATAAAATTAAATTGATAATAAGCTTTTTCAGCCATAGCTGTATCAATATTTAATGATCCATACCACAAAGCCGGCTCTGTTTTTTTGCTAAATCGCGAGCCATGTTTTAATGGTGGATACCTGAATGGTGTATATAATAAGGGGTGAAACGATAAATGTTCGTTAGAAATAATTGGTTTACTTGATTCAAGCATATCTTCCAGAATAATTTGTTCTTCAAGCGAATCAACGAGTTTTCTGGTTGAGGTGATTTCTTGTGATTCTACAATGCGCCATGCTGTTTCGTTGATGGCTTTAATATGTTTTATACCATCACATTTATTCCATATGTTTATTGCCATTAATTTTTTCCCCGCATAGCATCCAGATACTGAATGGTGAAAACCAAACCTTCAATGGATTGAATGAGGTTTATTGGCGTGTTATTTAAATGTTTATTATTGCTTCTTAACCATGTCTGGCATTGTTTCGTGTTGCCGCCGAACAAGGTATCAAGACTTCTGTAAAGACGCAGCAGTAACACGGCAAGCTGACCTTCTTTGGTTGCCGGATCAATATAAAATGACTTGGTGTAAATACGACTCAGTGAAGGTTCACTTCGTCCGATGACGGCAGATAATTCTTTGCGGCTTAAATCAAGCCGCTCGATCATTCGGAGCAGTGCCTTGGTTAAAACACGTTTTTTGTCTTCTATAGAGTGATCTTTGCGTGTTTTGCGGGCTGGCATAGTCATGATGTTACTGCCTCTATTTATGTGTTTCATATGAAATTATAGCATATATTTATTTCATATGCATTAAGCCATATTTAGCATAATTTATTATTTTACAATAAGTTATATGGGATAGGTTAAATTATGGTGCAGAGTGACAATCCAGCTGTTTGGCTCAACGCCTGCCTTGTCGCAGCTGGATTGGGTATTTCTAAAAAAGAACATGTATGTATATGGGTGAGATGAAATAGTTAACTACCTGTTACCGCCATGCTGCCAGCTTTGTAGGCGATAGCGAGTGCGCCGGTTTGCAGCAGCCAGACGAACCAGACGATTTGCATGAAGTAGGGAAGCCATTGACGGCGGGCGACCGCGTAGATAATCGCTGGTACTAAACCCGCGACCAGAGGCATACAGACAAGGGCAATCAACTCTCTGGCAATGTTCGCAGTAGGATTGCCGGTAAAAATGTCCGTCAGTATGTTAGCAACCCAATCATGTGCGCTAATTAAAAACTGCACGACCTGTTGTGCATAAGGCATGAACATAACGACAGCGATGCTAAGGAGTATAAATATCAATAAGCTGATAAATTGTTTCATTATAACAAGTCCTTGTTAGTTGATTTGCGTTCATTATACCTTGATACCTATTCCTCTATGCAAGAGTATCCAGGCCCATCCAAATAAAAGAATGAATAAAAGAATAACGAGTGCAAATCCCAGAGCGACATTGACATCAGAGACGCCGAGTAAACCATACCGAAAGGTATCGACCATATCCAGTATGGGATTGAGCAGCGACACAGATTGCCAGAATGGGGGCAGCTGCTTTATTGAGTAAAAAACACCGCCCAGATAAGTCAGCGGTGTCAGCACAAACGTTGGGATAAAGGAAATATCATCAAAGTTTTTTGCATAAATGCCGTTAATCAGACCGCCGAGCGAAAATACCATGGAGGAAAGAATGGCCATACTGATGACAATGCCAATATGATGCACTGGTACGTGTGTAAATAGTAAAGCAATCAGCATGACTAATATGCCGACCATTATACCGCGCACTGTGCCGCCCAGCACGAAACCGACTAAAATCACAACGTTTGGCATGGGTGATACAAGCATTTCTTCAATACTTTTATTGAATTTGGCGAGAAAAAAGGAAGAAACCGTGTTGGAGAATGCGTTGGTCATCACAGACATGATAACCAGACCGGGAACAATATATTGAATATAAGTGAAACCGTTAATCATCCTGATTTGTGAACCAATGAATTTACCAAAAATAACAAAATACAATGTCATGGTGATTGCCGGCGGAATCAGGGTTTGAGTCCAGATGCGCATGAAGCGGCCAATTTCACGTTTGATGATCGTTAGCAAAGAAATGCTGACAGGGTAGAATCCGGTTCGTTCAAGCATGTGTATTATTATTCTCCCCTACAAGATTAACAAATAATTCTTCCAGCCGGTTTGTTTTGTTGCGCATGCTGGAGATGATGATGTTTTGCTGTGTGAGCAGTGTAAATAATTCATTAATCGATTGTCCGCGGGTAATCACCACCTCAATGGTCGTATCATCCAGCATGCGATGTCGGAAGCCGTCTAACAGCGGCGGCATGGACAAGGGCGATTCCAGATCCAGCATCACTGTGTGTGCCTGCAAACGGTTAATCAACGTTTTCATGTTGGCATGTTCAATGATTTCACCGTGATCAATAATGGCGACATGTTTACAAAGATGTTCTGCTTCTTCAAGGTAATGCGTGGTTAAAATAATAGTCGTTCCCTGCTCGTTTAATTTGGCAAGGAAGCGCCATAATGTGTGTCGAAGTTCCACATCAACACCAGCGGTTGGTTCATCCAGAATTAATAATTTTGGTTCATTCATGAGTGCGCGTGCAATCATTAACCTGCGTTTCATCCCGCCGGATAAACGAAAAACAGGTTGATTGTGCATGTGCCAGATACCCATTTCAGTGAGGTATTTTTCCATGCGGGTTTCGGCAATGTGTTTTGGTATGCCGTAATAGCCAGCCTGATTGATCAGTATGCTTGAGATTTTTTCAAACAGGCTAAAGTTCATTTCTTGCGGCACCACACCGATTAAGGATTTTGCCTTGGCGGGCTCCTGATCGATATCATAGCCAAAAACAGATATATTGCCGGAGGTTTTATTGATTAATGAACAAATGATGCCGATGGTCGTGGATTTGCCCGCACCATTTTGCCCAAGCAGCGCAAAAAAATCGCCATCTGTCACGTCCAGATTAATTCCGTTTAGTGCAGTGATTCCATTGCTATAGGTTTTTTTCAACTGATTAACTGATAATGCCAGCATGACATAATTTCTCCGGTAGACGCCTGATCAGGCTGCGCAGCGCCATACCACGATGACTGAGTTTATTTTTGGTTTCGGGTGTTAGTTCTGCGGCGGACTTGTTTTCGCTCGCCACGTAAAAAACGGGATCATATCCAAATCCTGTTGTACCACGCGGTATTTGCAGTATGCTGCCATGCCACACACCTTCGCAGACAAGTGGAACAGGATCATTATCACTGCTGACAAAAGCGATGACACAGTGAAAACTGGCCAGCCGCTGTTTATCCGGCGTATGTGCCAGTGCTTGCAGCAATTTGGCAATATTGTCTGTTGAGTTGGCTTGTTTACCTGCATAACGTGCGGAATATATACCAGGTGCACCACTTAAGGCCGCAACAGCCAGACCAGAGTCATCAGCAATCGCGGGCAATCCTGTTGCGTGAGAAGCATGTCTGGCTTTTAACAATGCATTTTCGATAAATGACAACCCGGTTTCGTCAGCATCTTGCACGCCAAGCTCTGACTGTGGAATCAGGGTGATGGGTAATGATTTTAATAATTCCTTTAATTCGTTTATTTTCCCCTGATTACTGCTGGCAAGTACTACTTTCATGTTTTGTTCCGATTTATCCGAATGCCATGCCCATCCCTATTGCTATCATTGGTTTG
>CAZOVT010000005.1:12854-73849 GCA_964583565.1 uncultured Coxiellaceae bacterium | reverse complement strand
ATTTGGGGTAGAGCCCTAAAGCACCTGACTACCTATTCTTACAATATTTTCTCATTAATGGTTGAGCTTCGCTGGGAGGTGGATTTACAGTAGGAGGTCCAGCAAGTTCTCTAATTTCTGCTGCCAGAACTTTCATATCCTGTAAGGGAAATACACAGTCTATAGTCTCATGAATATTAACTTCCTTAGCATTTACTGACTGGCTAAAGTTACAATTACCTTGCACCAGTCCTTTAATTTCCCAAGTATCTGTGCCAGCAACAATTGGGTCAGGCAGATCCATTTTAACTGGGGTACAAGTCGTAAGCTTATCTGCAAGAGTAATATAGCCTTGAAATTCGTCCGCAAAGCAGTTCACGGATAATAAACACAGCCCCACACTCGAAAGAGAAATGAAAGCTTTCTTTGATAATTTCATAACTAATATCCTTTTTTAGTACAGTTCATCGTAACATTTAGCGTAAGCAGAAATATTAAAATTGATTAATCAGATAGTTAGACTTTATCGAACAGCCATCTATCTTTATGTCAATTTGACATATATGTCAAATTGACATATTATCAAACAAGGAGAATAGGATTGCGCCTCATTTCAAAAAAGAAGATTCGTGATTATAGCAAGGAGAATGTCCAGACTGAATTACCACTGGCAGAATGGTATTTTAAAATGAAAGAATCTACCGCGAAAAATATAAATGAATTAAGAAAACATTTTAATGGCGTTGATTCTGTTTACGGTTACACGATTTTTAACATTGGTGGTAACAGCTACCGCTTAATTACAGCAACCCATTATAACACTCAAGTCTGTTATGTCAGGAAAATATGGACGCATGCTGAATACAGCAAACCTTTAAATCAGACCAAGTTACAGCGGGGTGAGTTATGAGCATGACAGCACTGGCAATTGACTACGTAGATAACAAGACAAATCATAAATTTCATATCCCCATCTCTGCATTTAAAAAACCGACCAATGCCAGAGAATACGCCAGACTTGAAAAAATGCTTGATCAATTAATTGATGAAGTTCGCGATAACGAGAAACACCCATTGGCAGCTGTCATGCAAATCATCGGCGAAAATCTGGAACAGTATGACAATGAACATTATCCCGATATTGGAAAAAATATCAGCGAAGTTGATATGGTTAAATACTTAATGAAATCCAGCAATCTACACCAAATAGACTTGGCCGATATTTTTGGCGGGCAGGCCAACGTATCAAAATTCCTCAATGGCGAGCGAGCTCTGTCTAAAAATCAGATGGCTGGATTAAAAAAGCAATTCGGCATCAGCGCAGATTTCTTTATCAAATAAATACGCATGCCATGATTTACAACCCCATCTTTTTATAATCATAATCACGATGCTGCCGCTCTTGCCGGTGTGTAATCAGCGGCAGGCATATGCGAATCATATTCATGTCTAGCCTTATCCAGTTCAGCGCCAGACTGAAGTGTGTGCCACACCAACTCCGCACCATCTGAAAATTTAACGATGTAATCATAAACATGCGATTCTTCTGACGGCTCAAACAAACCAAATCCATTTCTGATTTGAGTCTCTCTATAATTTTCATATGCGTTAATGGAACGAACCGGAGAACCCTTAAAAATCACCTCAATCTGTTTCTCAAGTTCTTTAGAAAACACGATTGATGATATTTGCTGTATCACCTCATTTAATTCATCAATATCTCGTTTCATTCTTCGTTTTTTACAAAATCTAATTTTTTTAGTATGCCCAAGTTCAAGCGAAATATTGAGACGCTGATTGATAAATGGCTGCACGAAGTTCATTAATTCTTTGACTAAATCTGTGATGCCACGCAGAGACTGTATGGCCGCATCAAATATAAAGTCAGACTTTTTATACTGCTCCATGACAACAACCATACGCTGACCCAAACTAGACAATTTTTCATGCTGCTCTCTTGTCAATTTCATGTTAGCCTCCAGTAATGATCCCCAATAGTAGTCCACATTCAAACACGACTTTCTAATTCATTCCAACGCGCATATGCTTCATCCAGTTTTGCAGTTAAGGTATTTAACTCTTCCATTACCTTCGCTACCCTATCAGATGGCTGCTGATAAAAATCTGGGCCCGCAATTTTTTCCTGTATGCACAACTGCTCAGTTTCCATTTTTTCTATCTTTACTGGCAGCTCTTTTAACTCTATTTGTTCTTTATATGATAGTTTTTGTTTATCGCCAACTGATAACTTCTTTTTACCAACTGCCTCTTTTTTGATACCTGGTTTTTCGTTTATAACAGGCTTACTTGAAACCATCTGCTGCAGCCAATCCTGATAACCACCGGCAAAATCAGTAATTTTTCCATTCCCTTCAAATATCAATAAACTGGTAACAACATTATCCACAAACTGTCTGTCATGGCTAACTAATAAAATAGTACCAGGATAGCTCACCAGCAAATCTTCCAGCAGCTCCAGCGTTTCAATATCAAGGTCATTTGTCGGTTCGTCCATCACCAGCAAGTTACTCGGCTTGCTGAATAAGCGCGCCAGCAATAAGCGGTTGCGTTCACCACCAGACAACGCCTTGACGGGTGTTCGGGCACGCTGCGGTGTAAAAAGAAAATCTGACAAATAACTAATGATATGTTTTTTCTGGCCATTGATTTCAAGCATATCACTACCATGCGATACATTTTCTGCTACCGTTTTATTTTCATCTAATGCAGCACGCATTTGATCAAAATAAGCTGTCTCAAGCTTTGTACCTAACGTCATGTGGCCATGCTGCGGTTCCAGCTTGCCAAGTAATATATTCAACAAGGTGCTTTTACCGATACCATTCGGACCGATCAGCCCAATGCGGTCACCACGCATCACGCGCAGTGAAAAATGGCTAATAACATCCTGATGATTGTAATGCTGGCATATATCTTCTGCTTCCACTACCAATTGACCAGACACATCTGCCGCATGTACCGCCATTTTAACGTTACCCTGCACTTCGCGGCGTTTTTTCCGCTCACGCCGCAATGCTTCCAGTGCGCGTACCCGTCCTTCATTGCGCGTCCGACGCGCCTTGATGCCTTGCCGGATCCATACTTCTTCCTGTGCCAGTTTTTTATCAAATTCAGCATTATGTTTTTCTTCCGCATGCAGCATTTCTGCCTTGCGTTGAAGAAAGTTTTTATAATCACCAGGCCAGGAAGTCAATTGACCACGATCGAGTTCAATAATTCGCGTTGCCAGTTTTTGTAATAAAGCACGATCATGCGTAATGAATATCAAACCGATTTTACAATTCAGCAAATAGTCTTCCAGCCATTTGATAGCTTCAATATCAAGATGATTGGTCGGCTCATCCAGCAACAATAATTCCGGCGACACCACCAATGCACGCGCCAATGCAGCACGCCGCTGCCAACCACCTGAAAGTTCTGATACCAGCATATCAGGATTTAATTCCAGCTGGCTTAGCACTGTATTAATTGTTTGCTCATACTGCCAGCCGCCCGCCACTTCAATCTGATGCTGAATTCTTTCAAGCTCGGTTAAATCTGCTTGCGTGTGCTCGTCAGAAAATTGGTGGATTAAAGCATGATACTTGATTAACAGACCACCCGTCGCCGCCAAACCTTCAGCAACAAACTCAAATACGGTTTTAGTCGTTTGCGGCACTTCCTGATCCAGCTTTGCCAATCGCAGTGCCGGTTTACGCCAAACCATGCCGCTATCAGGCAGTACTGTACCCTCGATGATTTTTAATAATGACGATTTACCGGCACCGTTACGGCCTATCAAACAGACACGTTCGCCTGCGGCGATATCCAGCCTGATATTGTCTAGCAATGAATCGAGGCCATAAGCCAGCGACACTTTATCCAGGGTGATGAGATTGCTCATAAGTAACTTATTTCTGTGTTTAAGGATTTTGGCTGATTATATTGCATTGTCATTTGATTAGCACCTTTAAAGGTGTGGTGGTGCGGGGAAGCCAGATAGTGAGCGAAGGCGACAAGGCAGCACCACCTAACACATTGAATTAATTGACATAACAATTTCATAAGACAGCGCGACTATAATGAACTTATATGGGTATCATTATATTTACAGGTGAATCTAATGCACTCTGGCAGTAACAACAGCTATGACTTTCACTGTGGCAATGACAGTCGGTTTGTCAGAATTGCCGTAAAGAGTAATATTTTCCATACATTAAGAATTCAGGCGGAAGCAGCAAGAAGCATTAATTTAATGGGCGGCACTCGTAACGTCGAGGAAATACTCATCACCAAATGCTTCAAGTTAACACGCATACACTGGCCAAAACATGCAGGCTCCATCACACGATTAAGAATCTATCTGGCTGAAAGTATGACCAGACTTGATCTTTCCGGATTAGCATTGCAAGGATTACTGGAATTATCCATTCTTGACTGTGCAAAGCTAACCAGCATTACCGGTTTACCCGATTCCCTAAAATGGCTGAATATCGACGGTGCCAACATTAACAATCTTGACGTATCTCACTGCCAGCAACTCGAGGTTTTTAATATTTCAACCTTAAGTCCAACATTCACTGCCGATCTTGCCCATTTGCCGTCATTGCAATCTGTCTCTGTTTCAACAACAGCAGATAAAACTGATGAAAGCAAGATAACTTGCCGAATTGAAGATTGTGAAGCACTTCAGCTTTTAAATATCAGTACCGGCGACATTCCTGCATACATCAGCTTGAAAACATGCCCCAATCTGACAAAAGCTGCTATTTCATGTGGGCATCGTTCCGAGTTATCTGGACTGTCTACCTGCACAAAACTGGCGTTTTTTCATAGTAACCGCCCAGATATTATTAAAATGGATTCTGTGCACTCAGACAGTCTTGCCGTTAAAGATGAAATGGCTGACATCAAGGATACACTTACAAAATTCAGCAAACCCATTCTATATCCAGAGCCGGGACCGGATGATGATGAAACCATCATCCAGCTGCATGGTTCACCACGCGAAAGAAATCATGCCTGCATGATGCGCATTAACCTGCTTAGCAGGCCGTCAGAACCACCGGATGAGCGTTTCAGCAAAGCCTTCAACAAAAGAACCAAACGCTCCATTGAATCACTGCCAAATTATTTAGGCGGTGCAGCGGCTTACATCTATTATCTGGACAAAACAGTCAAAAAGAAAGAACTGGAAGGCTTACGAAAGTCTGCTGTTATTCCATCTCAAGCAGCAGATACATTTGGCGAGTGGTTAAAAAACCCAAAAACACACCATCCAAATACATTAATGATTACCAGTGAAAATATATCCATGCCGTCAATGATAGAATTCATTAAGTCATACCGTCCCAATAAACGACTTGTTATTCATCAAGGAAAATATTACCGATTAACACCCACGCATAAAGTTGTTGCCGAAGAATCCGTCAAAAATATCATTGATAATGTGTTAGCTCTGCAACCCGCACCTGCCGCTGCCATCACTAAAACTGCTACTGCAGTGCAGCAACACATTGCTGCTGCTTTGGGTGCGCCATCGCCAGCACTATCACCATCACAATTGCAAGCACAGATCGGGGGTTTCACGAACCAACTGACGCAAGCTTACAATCATTACGTTAATCAACTTGTCAGTTCGACAACCAATAGACCTCCCGCAATAGAGAGCAACGAGCCCATACCACCACATGCAAGACTGAGCAGTGGTGCCAAATCGCAACCAGTAGACAAGTCAACAAGCCGCCCTTCAGCACAAGGCATTATCAGCAGCGAAAATGATAATGACATAATCAACGCTGTTAAAGCTAAAGCTGCAGGCACAAAAGGCGTTGCATTATCAACAGCGCAACCTTTTAACACTGACAATCTGCCTGACAGTACACATGGCTCGCTTGATGCAAATGATGATGACGATATCATCCACGCTGCTAAAGCCAAAGCGGCAGGCACTAGTGAAGCAACACTACCAACACCTATGTCTTTCGATATTGATAATCTGCCAGAGGATAAACACGGCTCACTTGAACCAAACGATGACAAAGATGACATTCTCCATCCTGCCCGTGTCAAAACAACGGCTGCCGAAAAAGCCGCTATACCTGTACCGCAGCATTTTTCGCCTGAAGAATCACCAAAACCCGGGCATGGTATATTAGAGCCATCCAAAGACCAGCTTGATGAACTGCTCAAATCTGCCCAGGCAAATGCGGAAGCTAATCAACATAAAATAGTATTTGAAACATTGCCAGCAGGTCAGCATGGCACACTTGATACAAATCAGATGCAGTCTGAAGATCCGCTCGACTCTGCAAATGTAAACGTTGAAGCAACAGGGAAAACCACCAGCGCAGCTAAACTGCTAGATGCATCAAAGCAGCTTGCCGAAGCCATGCAGCAAATGGCGAATACTGCAAAAGAAAGTGTACCAGTCGATGATGAATCGCATGATCATCTGGATGATGCTGCTGAACTCATTGATGACTCAATAAAAACATTGATGACAACAGCTGCTGCAACGGCTGATCTATCTGATGAAGCAGCGCTGCGCGAAAGCCTTGGAGCCGCAAACCAGCTGGCAAATGCCATAAAGAGACTTAATGCTGCTTGCGGGCAACTGCATGCAGCCGTAAAAAACATATCACAGCCAGCATCAACCAAGTCAGATAAACGTACAGACACGACACACAATCAGCTTATACAGGCGCTAACCGATATTAAAGAAGAATTCATACAACTTCATCGCGCTAAAAAACTGAATGAAGGATTATTCGGCACTGGATTTCAAGCCGGCATGAATAACATGCGGCTGGAATTTTTAAACACGCTTTTAGATGCCCTTAAAAATAATCAACCATTGCCTGAAAAAGACGTTGATCAATACCTAAAAGATATCATGGGCAGCCCACAGCTTAAAAAAGTCCTCACACCGCACGAAGCCGATCTCAGGAAATGCCTGACTGGGTCTGGCCACACACTGACCAGCAAACGCCCGCCCAAACTAAATGAATGACTTTGCGTCAATCGCTGATATAAACTAACAAAATAAAACTAAACTTATGGGTGAGGTATTTCATTATGATGATCAGGGCAATTGCTATTTATCAACTGGATGGAACAAACCCCACACAGCCCTATATTCCAACAAAACAT
Organism: uncultured Coxiellaceae bacterium; assembly: GCA_964583565.1. Lineage (GTDB taxonomy): Bacteria > Pseudomonadota > Gammaproteobacteria > DSM-16500 > DSM-16500 > Aquicella. Next base: position 66,718 of record CAZOVT010000005.1, on the reverse strand, counting down.
TACGTACCTGCAGACGCTTACAAGCCCTATACACTCTCAACACTCACTTTCTGGCAGGTGCCAGATTATCTCTTAATAAATATGGAAAAAAACTCCCTGCCTGCGGTAAACCGGGCTGAACTTGAATCATTACGAGCTATCCACTTTCCATATTCACATGAACACCATTACTTTAAAAAAGTCACCGGCCAGCCCTTTATAATGGTCATTGTCAGCAAAAGCAGAATAAGCGATAGCGAGGCATGTTATCTATTCAAAAACATACAGAATGCGTTGCTGTACCCAGATGCTTCTGGCGTAACACTTACCAAAATTATTCAAAACCCTCTCGATTACATTGCAAAAGATCATTTACCCGAGAAATTAAAAACCGATCTGGCAGAATTAAAACAAATCCTGCTTACCGACATCGACAAGATGCTGGAACGAGGTGAAAGACTCGATGATTTACAGACAGTAACATTAGAACTATGCGACAGCAGCGCACGATTCAAGCGTGAATCTAAAAAACAAACTGCATACTGCAGTTATTGCTAAGTATCTTCCTGTAGAATTTTGAATGGGGTTTGCTGTAGTATAGCACCTTAATTTATTGCTCTATCAGGGAGGAACTTATGTTAAAAAAAATACTACTTGCGGCTATCGCGACAACAACCTTCAGCCTCAGCGCTGTTGCATTAGCCAACAGTTTTTATGTTGGGCCCACCATTATGATTCAAGATTCCATGACCAATTCCAGTGCTTATCGTGGTGTCAACCCTAAAATGACATTTGGTTATGGCGGGGTAGGTGACGAAGCCTATTTCGGTGGTGAAATTTTTGCTATACCGGGCAGTGCGTCACTCACTGACACTCATTTACCTGGCGCGGAAAGTGCAAAAATGTCCCGCTCATTTGGTGCCAGCATCATTCCCGGCATGGCTATTGCCGCACAAACCGTTGGCTTCGCACGCCTGGGATTCATCACGACCAAATTTACCGGCCCAAATATTTATAAAACCGGCGGACAAATTGGCTTAGGCATGCAAACAGCTGTATCACCCAACTGGGATGTACGCGGTGAGTACGACTACACAGTTTATGGCTCTGTCGGCCAGATAGGATCACCAAAAGTGGATGAATATTCTCTTGGTTTCCTGTACCGGTTAGAAGACTAAAACTTGTCTATCATTGCATAAACTGCATCACTAATATCACCCGCCGTGCCTACCACACCATCTACCAGCACATTATGCTGGTTAAAAGTGAATGCACGGCGTTTCTGATTGGCAGCGAAACCACCAGCTTCATTCACCAGCAACACGCCTGCGGCAATATCCCACTCGCTCTTTGGCCCCAGACTAAATGTTGCATCAGCTTTTCCAGCCGCCACTAATGCCAGCTTATAAGCAATTGAACCTACCACTCTTACATCATGCTGCTGTTTAAACCTGTTCCATTCGCCGCGCTTATCTTCCGAGCGGCTTGCCAGCAATATCAGCTTGTGTTGACAGGCTGCTTTTTCACAGGTAATACGCACATCATTTAGCCAGGCACCTTTACCCTTGATGGCATGAAATAATTCTCCAGTTGCCGGGTTATACACAGCACTTAATACGGGTTCGCCTCTCTCGACCAGCGCAACGGATACAGCATATTCAGGGATAGACTTTGTGTATTCAATCGTTCCATCAATGGGATCAACCACCCAGACGCGCTCCGCTTCCAACCGCCGCCTGTCATCGACTGTTTCTTCAGACAGCCAGCCGTCTGATGGGAAAGATCCCATTAATGCAGCTTTCAGCACATCATTCGCTTGCCTGTCTGCAATAGTGACTGGATCATTGTTTTCTTTTCTTTCAACGGAGAATCCTTCACGCTGTATGGCAAGAATGATGTCACCTGCCTCACGCATCGCTCGCAATAAAACATTTACTTCGTCAGACATAGCCTCTGCTTCTCTTTATATGTCCGCCTGCGTGAACGCAATATCTGCTCAACCAAACGCAGCGGCCGCATTATTTTCCAGGACCATGATTTACGCATACCGCGTATTTCACGCTCCAGACGTTTGTTTTTTTCCAACAGTGATTCAACATAATTGTAAATAGGCATCATCTGTATATATTCTGTCTTGATTTGATACCACTCATTTGCGAATGCATCGCTATCGATTGATAATTCATCGGAAGCCGCCCGCATCAGCAATTCATATAGCTGCAAGCAAAGAGGAGCAATCCGCATGGCTGGATGATGCGCACATTCTTCCTTCGTATAAACATGATGATTCAAATTAACATCGAGAAATTCCTGTGTATACTGCAATAATGTACTTTCATCTAATGGATGCGGCACTGACAGGTGTTTATGTAAACGCTCCACCTGTTTCTGCGGTGACTGCATCAATGTTTCATAAGCAATAATCGTTCTCTTCCTGCCTTTCGTACCGTCAACAACCGCTATCATGTGCTGCAGCCACAGTAACAATCCTGCTGAGATATCAATGCCGATGAATTTTTGAGTGGAATAAGCAGTAGCCAGTGGATTACGTACTGCAATAATGTATCTCTCGTCAACACCCGCTTCCGCCAGGACAACCCGCCAGAATGGAAGCAGCATATCTGTGCGCGGGTCTTTAAATCCCCAATCCATGGCTGATGTCAGCCTGTCATGCACCAACTGAATAGCGGCACTCTTAAATTGCTGCAGCCGCGGACTTTCCAGCAATCGTCTGGTTTCTAGTGAGTCCACTCTCAGCCACTGATTACCAATTACCCGTGAAATACCGCGATTGATTTTATACAACACATCCTTATCTTCATAAAATCCTTTTGGATTACGCGAGTCTGCCGCAATTAATTTACTGCCTAACGTAATACCCATTGCCTGCAAAGACCGCGCAATAGCACTAGTTCCCGTACGCGACATGCCCAGCACGACATAAACACTCTTTTTTTCATCTGCACGATTTGTCAGCGTCATTGAATATAACCCAATTGTTTAATTTGATTCATCAATATTGCAATCACTTCATCAGGATGCTTATCCGCTGTATTGATTGTCACTTCAGGTGATTCCGGCATTTCATAAGGATCACTCACACCCGTGAATTGCTTTACCAATCCCTCTCTTGCTTTTTTATACAAGCCTTTTCGATCTCTCACTTCGCATACAGCTAACGGTGTTGCCACAAATATTTCAATGTAGCCGCCCGCTTCCGAAACCATTTCCCGCACTTTATTTCTTGCCTGTGCAAACGGCGCAACCAGCGCACAGATGGCAATGCCGCCATGGCGGGTAATTTCACTGGCAACAAATCCAACGCGTGTAATATTGGTTTCCCTGTCTTCCTGACTAAAACCTAAACCTTTCGATAAATGTGTACGTATCACATCGCCATCCAGCAAGGTAATTTTTCGTTCCGTCATTTCACGCAGCTTTAATGCCAGCGCATTGGCTAATGTTGATTTGCCTGAACTAGGCAATCCAGTTAAAAATACCGTAAATCCCTGCTTGTGTTTGGGTGGATAGGCTTTGCGTAATTCATCAATGACTGCCGGATAGGAAAACCATTCCGGGATATCCATATTTTTATATAACCGCTCGCGCAATTCCGTTCCGGAAATCGATGCCGGCGTTTCATTCGCCGGAAATTGATCCACTGAAAAATACCGCGCCTGTTGATGGCTATACACCATTTCCAGAAACGGCACAATTTCAATACCCATTTCTTTTTGATGCGCTAATGCAAGCTGCTGTGCCGCATAAGGATCATAGAAATTAACACCCTGACGATTTTTACCCGGCCCGGCATGATCACGCCCTACAATAAAGTGCGTACAGCCATAATTTTTTCGAATCAATGCATGCCAGACTGCTTCTCTGGGCCCGCCCATCCGCATTGCCAGCGGCAGTAAGCTAAGTAACGCCGTATTGACCGGATACGTTTTTAACACATGTTCGTAGCAGCGTACACGCAGGTAATATTCAATATCGCCTGGTTTTGTCATGCCAACGACCGGATGAATCAACAGCTTTGCGCCTGTCTGTTCTGCCGCACGCAGCGTTAACTCCTGATGCGCACGATGCATGGGATTCCGGGTTTGAAATGCTACCACTTTGTTCCAGCCCAGTGCTTGAAACTGCGCTTTCAATCCAGCCGGCGTAAAACGCAGATGATTAAAGTCATAATGATAAGGTAACGCGGCTTTTTTTACCGTGCCGCCAATATACATTTCCTTCGTATGACGAAACAGATAAGACACGGCCGGATGACTGTCATCATCTGTGCCAAATACTTTTTGCGCCTCATTTTTTTTATCTGCCGCCCAGATATCACTAATCTCCATCGTTGCGATTAGCAAACCCTCTGGATCACGGAGGGCGACTTCATCTCCAGCACTCAATGTGTCCGCAAATAATTTCTCAACATCAAGCGTGATGGGCATCGGCCACAATGTACCATCCTGCAGCCGCATCTCCGTCAGCACACGGTCATAATCCGCCTGATTCATGAATCCTTGTAATGGCGCAAACCCGCCGTTTAATATCATTTCCAGATCGCAGAGTTGACGCTGCGTCAATATCAACGTTGCCAGTTCCTGTATGGCATACTGTTGTTCGCCGGATCGCTGAACTGCCTGCAAATGGCTGATTGTTGCCGTCATGCTTCCTTCCTTAATATGTTAACGTTATCCTAATAAATGCTTTGCCAGATCAAATGTCTGCTTGCGTATTTCCGGCACCGCACCAGCTTCCCAGACCACACCGCGGCGTGCAGGACCAAGCATATATAACTGCGGCGATGCTTTTCCGTCAGGTGCTTTCAATGCCCCTGCTGCTGTCATATCAAACCCCAGTTTCAATCTATCTATCACCGCCAGACGACGCTCAACCAGTGCCTGCAATAACGGCTGCCGCACTGTGCTCATATCACTTACAGGACCCATGCAATTGATAAGCCATTTCACTGGCAACCGAATAATATCATTTTTTTTACGTGTCCTGATGACAGCTTCCTCGCTATCTACTGATAAAATATAGCCGCCAAGGACTGTCAGCTGCTCCTGCGCCATCAATGTCCGCAGTGTATCCGCAACTTTGCTGGTTACCCGATGACGGTGAATATTCCAGTAGGGTGCCAGATGACGCATGAACCGTTGTTTATCGGGTATGGAAATACGAGACCACATTGCTGGTATGTGTGTACGCACGGCATTAATCACTGAACGCCAGTCACCACCCGCTTCCGCCTGTGCTGCACTGTGATGCCGCAGCCATTTTGTCAGCGCCCTGATATCTGGCGATGTATCGTCGGGGTCAAATGTGAAAGATGTCTTGCTGTCCGCATGCTGAAGCGGCAGCAGCCCATGCCGGGATACTGCATATATTTTGCCGCGATGTCCTTGATGATACAACGTAAGCACGGTATCAATCATTGTTAATCCTGTTCCCACTATCATCACTGGATCATCACGCCTGATCCGGTTTGGCGCGTGATAATCCCAGGAATAACGAATACATTTCATGTTATCCGCAACTGGAAAAGGGAAATGCTGCATCGAGTGATTACCCATGGCAATCACTACTTTATCTGCTTTTATTGATCGTCCATCTTTCAATATCAGCGTCGATGTCTTGCCATTCACATTCAGATCAATGACGTCTGCCGGCTCAAGACGCAGCTTGATGAATGGATTATCCGCTTGCTGCATAACCTGCAACAAATGTTTCAGGTAAGCGCCATAAAAAATACGTGATGTAAACTGGCTGGCAATAGGGGTTGTTTTATCGAGATACGGTTTCACTTCTTCATTCGAAGACAACCAGTTGACATAGTGATCAGGTTCATCTTCAAATGCGCTCATATCACATGCACGCACGTTCAATAAATGAAATGGATACGGTGTGCAATAAGCATCACCAGCTCCAAAGCGTCCGGTTTTGTCCAGCAGTATTATTTCGCACGGCACTTTACCTGCGCGGTATAACGCTGCTGCTAGTGCAGTACCCGAAAAACCAGCGCCAATGATAGCAATTCGCAATGGCTGCATATGTACAATATTCACCCTTATTCCATGTGATCACGAGATTATTCAATCGCGTTTAAATTACCACGCAGACCACCTGTTGTCATCGTGAAACACAATCAGTGCATTAAAAATGGATCCATACCACTAAAAAAGTCTGGTGTTTGCGAACGCAGCGTCAGGGGTCCCACTGGGGGATGGGTGACGCGAGTACGCAAACACCAGACTTTTTTAGTGGTAGTGGATCAACATACTAGTAAATTGCAGCAGTTCCCGCCAGCAGAAGCTACCCTATTATTATAGCGCGACTGGATGCCATGGATGGCATCCTTAAGCACAAGGACGTGCTGTTTGGAGCGCGGAAATAATAGGGTAGCTTCTGCTGGCGGGAACTGCTGAGTAGTGCCAACTATTTTACAAAATTTAGGCAATATGGCATGATGGCGCTCTGTTTAGTGCCAGATACCAGCTAGAGTAAATCCATCATGTCAGCACTTGCCGACACCTATAAATACATACGTCACTTTAACCTGACCTTTTGGCTGGTCATTTTTGCCAGCTTTCTTAATCAGACAGGCAACATGGCATTCGTATTTTTATTGATCTATCTCACGCAGCATGTTGGATTAAGCCTTGCAACAGCCTCTTTTGTTTTTGCGGTATTCAGTGCCAGCATGTTAATCACCGGCATTCTGTGCGGCGGCCTGATTGATTATTTCGGTGCCGGCCGCATGATGGTCTTCTCATTGTTAATCAATGGTCTGGTACTGCTTGCCTTTCCAGCACTGCACTCTTACAGCGCCATTCTTTGTCTGTGTATTATCTGGGGCTTCGCATTTGGTATTTACCGCCCTGCCTCGCAAGCATTGATCAGCCAGCTTTCAACACCCGGCATGCATAAAGTTACTTTTTCCGTATTTCGCCTGGCACTAAACCTTGGCATGAGCATAGGCCCCGCCATTGGCGGCTATCTGTCAGGCTATTCGTTTGACGCACTTTTTATCGCGAACAGCGCAGCTAATTTGATTGCCTGCTTTATGTTATATCTGGTTTTATTCCGCACCGATTTATTCAAACCGCCCATCAAACCCACCTATCGGGCACCACTTAGTCTCAAATGGCTGCAACATGACGCCGCATTACGGCTGTTCATGCTGGGTATGATTCCTGTTTCCATGGTGTTTTTTCAACATGAATCAACTCTCGCTGTTTATCTTAAATCTGACTTGCAACTGCCGCTGAGTTTTTATGGCTGGCTATTTACGATTAACACACTGTTGATTGTATCACTGGAATTAATCCTGAATGTCTTCATGATGGAATGGCCATACCGCAGCAATTTTATCATCGGCAGCGCATTGATCACGCTTGGTTTTGCGGGCTTGTGTTTAGCAACACAGGCATGGCATGTCATTGTGCTGACTATCGTCTGGACATTTGGCGAAATGGTTCTCTACCCATCTGCAAGCAGTTATATCGCTGACATTGCACCAATAGAACATCGCGGCAGCTATATGTCGCTGTATTCCACGTCTTCCAATATCGGACTGCTTTTCGGCCCATGGGCTGGCGCGAGTGTGATGAGCCATCTCGGTGCTCATGGTTTGTGGATAGCATGCGGGTTGTGGGGATCATTATCGCTGGTGATTTTTTCGTTTATTAAACCGAATCATCCTCAACCGTAAACGACGATCCGCAACCACAGGTTGTCTTGGCATTCGGGTTGCGAATGATAAATTGCTCGCCTTCAATGTCTTCTTTATAGTCAATTTCTGCGCCAACCAGATACTGGAAACTGAGTGGGTCGACTAGTAACTGCACCTCAGCATCGCCTACTTTCTTAATGACCACCGTATCATCTGGCTGTGCTTCTTCATCGAATGAAAATCCATACTGAAAGCCGGAGCATCCACCGCCAGTGACATAAGCCCTTAATTTTAAAGCATAATTACCTTCTTCCTGGATGAGCTCCCAGACTTTGGCTGCCGCATTATCGGTAAAAATCAATGGTTCTGACATAAAGCACCTCGTTTCAGTCCGGGGATTATAGCAGATTTAATAAAAGAACTAAGGCATAATCAGGCGCATTCATCAATACAAGGAATTCAACCATGCTGTGGGTTAAAGCATTTCACATCATCTTTATGGTCACCTGGTTTAGCGGCCTGTTCTATCTACCCCGGTTATTTGTCTACCACACCATGGCAACAGACAACACCAGTATCGAACGATTTAAAATCATGGAACGCAAGTTATACTTCGGTATCATGATGCCAGGCATGGTATTCACCGTCCTGTTTGGCATATGGTTATTGAGCGCCAACATGCAAGGCTACATGCACATGATGTGGTTTCACCTTAAGCTAACCTGCATATTACTATTGCTCGCTTACCATTTTTATTTAGGCCATTTGTTCAAGGCATTCAAACAAAACCGAAACCGGCACGGACACGTGTTTTACCGTATCCTGAATGAGGTGCCCGTCCTGCTTCTTGCTGCCATCGTCATACTGGTGATCGTCAAACCGTTTGGCGTTGCTTAAGAACGCACAAAGATAATTACCCTAGCGCCGCAACCTGCCGCCGGTTCCTGACAAAGGCTGTTGCTGCGGCGCCAGTCCTATCAGCTTACGTTCAGCCAGATTCAAATGCTGCGTGCAAAATCCATCAACCAGATCTTTACATCTCACCTGATCATGCTGCGAAGCATAACAATGCCTGATTAACACATAAAAATCATTTGTCATATTTGCAGGTAATCCACGTTTTGCGCCTTGCGCAAATTTATTGCTAATCTGGCTGTATAGTGCGGGCAGATTAGCACAGGTACCGCGAATCTTTTCTATACCATCCGGTACTTTCGTACCCCCCCAACCTGCTCCCTGATCTTTCCAGCAAGGCAAACCAGCAATTTTCTTGATAACCATTGCGGCATCAAAAACAGGTACGATGGGGCTGTTAACTGGTCCAGACAACGCAACCGGCCGCGCTTGTGTCTGCGCAAAAATAGATGGTAATGTTGTCGAGGTTGATGCCGTCATCTGTAAAGAATTTATCTCCGCAGCCAGCGATGGCACTACTGGCGATGGAGTCTGGTCATGCGCAGCAGGCGCTTCTATAATTAACGCAGGCCGCCCACCATCAATAAATCTCAGCGCTTCATCTCTACGCGCCGATTCAGCTGCTAACATCTGTTCTCTGTCTTCCTGCACAGAGCGTATCCAGCTGACAAATTCACGCGCCTGATTAATATATTCACGATATCGCGGGTCAGATACATACTGCACTGTTTTAACTTTATAATCCGGCACATGTTTCCGCACAAAATCAGCGGGCAGCCAATTAATAATTGTATTGTATGAAACACTAACAGGCCCTAAATTCACCGCAAGATCTCTAACAGGCCATTGCTCAAGACGTTCCAGTGCCTTCATGATTGTCGGGTCATACAATTTGAAAAGCAATTTGGGAATGGGTTTACGCAAAACAATTTCCCGGGAAGCTTTCGTAGATAAATCCGCACCAAATAAAAAACGCTGCAGCAACAATGATGAATAACGATTCAATTCCCGTTCTACCGTTTTCCAGTCCAGCGATTTTCCTGGTGTATTAAAATACCGGGCAGCAACGCCGCCTGCATGTCTGGCAGTCACATTAGTAAGCTGCCGGCCAGGATAACTCACATCAACGCCTAATTCCCTGCCTGGCAGCGATTTACCATGATGGATTGACAACATCAGAAAATATTGAACCAGAAAACAGAAAATGGCGTCGTTAAGCAAAACAACATCATCACCGAATGTTTTTCTTGCTGCACAACCAGATACACTTAACGCGGTAAGAAACGACAAACCCATACCAAATGAATAAGCATTGTTACGATTAACAATATCATTACGATGTGCCACGCACATGCCTCCACCGGCACCTTGTTCCACAAAATACCGGCCGTATAGCATGGATCGCAAAGGGACACCGGCAACAGGCAGCGCATACTCAGCAAGAGAAACAGCGGCATAATTCGTACATTGATAAGCCGCACTCGCCAGTTTGCCATGAATTTTTACTGTTGTATCACAATCACAAGAGCGTTCATTTGCAGGATTATCAATTGCACTGGCTTTAATGATAGCCGCATTTAACATGACATTATCTACAAAAAAATACGCTGCTATACAAAAACGCATTAAAAAATCCACGCTATACTCGGAATAGGAATCTTCCATAGCGGGCGTGCCATAACGAACAGGACGTCTGATACCTGCTTCATATATCAGCAAAATACCTGCATAACACACCAGATTGGTAACCGCTGATTGCATGAGTACCTTTCTGGAATTAGACGCACGCATAAGGTAAGGAATAATATTGACATCAACAACGCGAGAAAGACCTTGCAAAAATTGCGTAAACAATTGATACGCCTTGTTCGCTAACTCAGGCGAGGTTAATAATGTCGTGATTGCTGTAGCGATAAAGGAAACACCAGCTCTTATTACAGCCCAGAGTCCGCCCATACTTATTTCCTTTTTATTATTGCTCATCTTTGAACATAACACTGCATACTTAAGACATTCTTAACTACATTTTCTCCATCTGAGTAACGCATCAAACACTATTTGTGCCGCATCAAGCGTCCATTCAATTTCCCGGTCACCGTGTGCCGAGGATAAAAATCCTGCTTCAAACGCTGATGGTGCCAGATACACACCTTCTTCCAACATACCATGAAAAAACTGCTTGAACAGACTAATATCACATTGCTTTGCCTGTGCTTCTGACGTAATAGCCGCCGCATCGGTAAAAAACAGACCAAACATACTGCCAGCTGATACAGCATGAAACGGAATGCCGGCAGAGTTTGCACGAGATGTTAAACCTGCTGCCAGTTTTTGCGTCTGCATGATCAGCCGTTCATAAAAACCGGGTTGCTCAACCAGCTCCAGCGTTGCCAACCCCCCCGTCATTGCAACAGGATTGCCTGACAAGGTACCAGCCTGATACACAGAGCCTAATGGTGCGATACAACGCATGATATCTGCCCGGCCGCCAAATGCACCCACTGGAAACCCGCCGCCGATCACTTTGCCCAACACAGTCAGATCAGGTTTAATACCATACAATGATTGTGCACCGCCAAGTGCGACTCGAAACCCAGTCATCACTTCATCAAAAATCAATACGCTCTGGTAACGATCACATAATTCCCGCAGGCCTTCGAGAAAACCGGGAACAGGCAAAATACAATTCATGTTGCCTGCCACAGGTTCAATAATGATGCAGGCAATATCGTCACCGTATTTTTCAAATAACGCCGCTACAGTATCTAAATCGTTATAGTCAGCAATCAAGGTATGCTGGGCAACACTGGCTGGAACACCTGCCGAGCCAGGCACCCCCAATGTCAGCGCTCCTGAACCTGCGGCCACCAGCAAGCTATCCGCATGACCATGATAGCAGCCAGAAAATTTAATGATTTTATCTCGTCCGGTATAACCGCGGGCAAGACGTATCGCACTCATGGTTGCTTCTGTGCCGGAACTGACAAATCGCACCATCTCCATGGACGGTACCAGTTCGCACACTTTTTGAGCTAACTTGATTTCAATTTCTGTCGGCGCACCAAAACTTAGCCCATCCTGCAACGCTGCTGTCACTTTTTCCAGCACATAAGGATGTGCATGCCCGGCAATCAACGGCCCCCACGAACAAACATAATCGATATATTCCCGTCCATCCGCGTCAACCAGCCAGGCACCATGACCACGCTGGATAAACACCGGATTACCGCCTACCCCTTTAAATGCACGAACCGGCGAATTCACTCCACCGGGAATATATTGCTGGGCGAGTTGATACAAACTATCGGATTTAGACATTGCTGCTCTCGTTTCATTGAATTGTTTTTTTATTATTTAATGGAACAACCATTTGCCTCAAATACTCTCATATTTTAATCAAAACATCGACATTTTTGCTTCGTAAAACGAATTCTAAACAGCCTTGAGCAGATCAGCGCACTAAAAAAGTCTGGTGTTTGCGTACTCGCGTCACCCATCCCCCAGTGGGACCCCTGACGCTGCGTTCGCAAACACCAGACTTTTTTAGTGCGCTGATCTGCTAGACATTCGCCGTCCACTTTCTTACACTGGTAACCTTTGTTTTGGTCATTATTTTGCCAAAGAAGAGGTTTTACTATGAATTACAAACGTTATATGTGCCTGTTATGCGGATATATCTATGATGAAGAGAAAGGCTGGCCGGAAGACGGTATCGCAGCCGGCACCCGCTGGGAAGATGTCCCTCCCGCATGGCAGTGTCCTGAATGCGGCGCAATCAAAGCTGATTTTGAAATGATTGAAATTAGCTGATCATAAACCCTGCATACTCATGCCAAGGCTGCTCTTCACGGCTGACATCAGCGACCTTGGCTCGCTCAGGGCCTACTTTAAGCCAGTCAAACAGCGCATCCAGTTTCTGCCTGTCACCGCAAGCCAGCACTTCTACACGGCCATCCGGCAAATTCCGCGCATAGCCGGTCAAACCCAGTTGTTCCGCTTGCTGCCGGGTGTTTGCACGGTACCACACACCTTGCACCTTGCCTGATACAAAACAACGTATGCAAATTAAATCATCAGCCATTTTCTACTTCCTTCTGAATACCACCAGATTCACATGCCCCAATGTATCCTTGTCTATCACCTCAAACTTGTTTGCAATAGCAGCCGGCAGCGCGTCAAATTCCGTTACCCGCGCAATAATGACAGCGGCAGCAGGCAATGACAATAATGCTTCCGGTTTCTCAACAAACACTGGCTGCACTTCTTCCGGTGTATCAATAAGATATTTAATAGGCAATCCATCTGGCTGTTCCCGATAAAATACTAACGCAGCCCGATGTGAAATCCGCATCAACTCTACCCGCCACACAAAATCACGTGCACGCTCGACATATAATTCCGCCGGCTCAAATACCATCAGATAGCCTGCCATAAACGCAAGCGCAGCAAATAATAGCAACGATGCATCTGCATGATATTTCATCCAGCGCCGCAGACTCCACAACTGCAGCACAACCAGAATGAGCACAACGGGTATGTAATGAATCTGGGATACCCACACTGAATGAGTGATCACATAAGGGAGACAAATCACACCTGATAACAGCAAGCCAGGCAGGAATAAAAATAGCAGCCGCATCAACATGCGCAGCCAGCCAAAATAACGCTGGTTTCCCGGCACGATCAGCGGATAAGAAGCAAGCAGCGCAACTGCCGGCATTACCGGTAATATATAACGAATTTTCTTGTCGCCGGGAATACTCATCCCTATCATCACAATCAATACCCAGCCAATCAATTGATACACAAACAAAGGAACCTTCATTCTGTATCGATTAACTATCGCGTCATAAAGCACACCCGCCGCACTCAACACCGCCAGCGGAAAAGCGAGCGCATAATTACCCAGACTGCTGGCAAAATAAAAATAAACCGGCAGAAAATAATTATTCATCCGGCCTGCAAATTCCATATTAAATACTTGCAGCAGGAAAACATGCCCGCCTGTATGCCATGCCAATGCAAGCAGAATTGCCGAACATAGCGCCAGCAAGCCAGCTGCGATCAATCCAAACATAAAAAACGAGCGATAGCGGCCGCTCACCAGATAATAAATACAAACCACACTGGTCGGAATAACCAATCCAATGGGCCCTCGCAATGCAAATCCCAACACTAGCAGTAAATACAACCAGCGCGATTTGACTCGCTCCCGCAGCCTGTCCGCTTCGTAAAGGCAATAAAAGCAAGCGGTAGTAATGAGTGTTACCAGCATATCAAGTGAAATAGAACGTGCGCTTTTAACAAATCCCGCCGTTAATAATAACAAACAGGCTGCATACCATCCCCAATGCTTACGCTGGCGCTCTCCCAATGTATACGTCAACGAAACAGTACCAGCGGCAGCAACAGCCGTCGGCATCACTGCCGCATATTTATTCAGCATGCCAACCCAATTCGCCGCCATCATAATCAACCAGGTGGACGTGGCGGGATAATCCGGATAGGGTTGATGATAGGTTGACGGAAACCAGCTTAAACCATGCCGCCACATTTCCTGCGCAAACAGATAAAACCGCGAGTCAAAGCCAATCACTTCCTGAATACGCAAACCCCAGGTAAACAACACCAGACTGCCAAAAAAAACACCAATCACACGCAAAGATGGCCGTGACATACATAATCCACTTAAATATTGATTGAACTGCGGCAGGTTTTACGTTTGCAGCGACTAGCGCCATGGATGGACGCGGGATGGTACAGGGATGCACCATGGAGCGGAAAACGTAAAACCTGCCACAGTTCAATCAACATTAATATTCAGGGTAAAATGATCCTCAAAGGCATGGTATCATAATCTGGAATAAGACCACATCATCACAGGAATATTTATGCGCAAATATGAAATCGCGCCTTCACTATTAGCGGCTAATTTCGCCAAACTTGGCGAGGATGCAGACACGGTCATTGCCGCAGGTGCAGATATGCTGCATCTGGATGTCATGGATAACCATTATGTTCCCAACCTGACCGTTGGGCCAATCGTATGCGAAGCACTGCGCCGTTATGGCATCAGTGCACCCATTGATGTACATCTCATGACTAACCCGGTGGATCAGCTTATTATCGATTTTGCGCAAGCCGGCGCATCGAATATCACCTTTCATCCTGAAGCCACACACCACATAGACCGTAGTCTTGCATTGGTACGCCAGCACGGCTGCAAAGCGGGTTTAGCACTCAACCCCGCCACCACATTACATTGTCTGGAACACGTGCTTGATAAAGTTGATCTTATTCTCATCATGTCAGTGAATCCCGGCTTTGGCGGTCAGACATTTATCCCATCAGCGCTAGAAAAAATTACGCAGGTCAGGCACTTAATTGATACGAGCGGTCATCGTATTCGATTAGCCGTTGACGGAGGCGTCAAAGTAGATAATATTGCCGCCATTGCCAGTGCCGGCGCTGATATGTTTATTGCCGGTTCTGCTATTTTTGGCCAGCCAGACTATCATCAAGTCATTGCAACCATGCGCAAACAATTAACGAGTGTTAAATAATGCAAAAGCCCAATCCGCATACCGGACTACGCCATCTTGCCTTGTATGTTAAAAATCTGGATGCCTGTACGCATTTTTATGTTGATCTGTTGGGATTCAAGATTGTCTGGCAGCCAGATGCGGATAATATCTATTTGAGTTCTGGCACTGATAATCTTGCGCTGCATCGCGCACCCGCCGATTTCACGCCAGCAAAACATCAGCACCTGGATCATCTGGGATTTTTTTTAACTGCACCAGCCGATGTCGATGCGTGGCACGACTACCTGCGCGCAAACAATGTCACCATCAAAGCCGCGCCCAAAGATCACCGCGACGGCACACGCAGCTGCTACGCCGCTGATCCAGATGGCAATGCGGTACAGATGATTTATTATCCGCTTTAAACTGCTTCGTTAAATCAGGGACGTCTTAACCTTGTGTTAGTGGGAGGTGCTTTGGCATCATTAACTGGTGTGCGTTTTTGTTCAGCAATCGGCTTTCTAAGTGGGTTAACTGGATTTAACCCCACCCTATCACCTGCTAATTTCTTTCTTTCATTTGTCAAGCGCGCCCTTTGTTCATTAAAGCTGTTTGATGGTTTAGCTGGCTGTGGAGATTTTCCAGCCGCTGGTGCTGCCACCCTATCACCTGCTAATTTCTGTCTTTCATTTGCCAAGCGCGCCCTTTGTTCATTAAAGCTGTTTGATGGTTTAGCTGGCTGTGGAGATTTTCCAGCCGCTGAAGTATTACTCACTAGCGGAATTTTCATTGCAGCACTAAATGTTGGTGGCAAGTCTGAATCAGACTTACTCATCTTTGCAGATTTGCCTAGAGGAATTCCCACAGGAACCCCCATCGCTGCACCAGCCGCTGATGAGACAGGAACACCTTTGACTATCCGACTCTCAGCAGCAGATTTGCTTAGAGGAGTTCCTACAGGAATCCCCATCACTGCATCAGCCGCTGATGAAACAGGAATACCTTTGACTAGCTGGCTCCCAGTACCAGACTTAACTTCGTTGTGTTTATTAGCACTTTGCTCTACAGCAGCCAATAATGCCTTTGCATCATAAGTATACGCCAAACCCGTTTTCTCTACCTCTTGTGGAGAACGCGATGCAGTCAATCCCGGATACGCGTCAAAAAGACGAATTTTTGCCTGAGAGATATCGATCCCTTGACGTTGAAACTCCTTAAGCGCAGCACAAATCTGTTTAGGCGTCGGCCGATAATGGCCGCTATGACCTGTTAAGTCCGTTAATTGACCATTCTTAATTTTAATTTCACCAGCAGCGAGGACTGAGGCACCCGCATTCATGGATGAATGAGCAATTTGATCTCTCATTTTTGCATGATTGAAGATTGATATCTCACCATTAACATTAAAAACATAAGCCGCGTAACCATTTTTGTTATGTGAATGCATTCCACCAGTATCACAAGGAACATGCGCGCCCCAGTTGTTAAAACGAACAAATTTCCCATCTTTAATATATATCCTATAAGCATTACGCTGTTCTGACGTAAACATTTTTGTTTCTTTAATCGCACCCGGTCTTCCATGCGCAATACCCTTATCCAAATCTCTGGATTCCTGATTGACTGCTAACAGTTGTTCTCTTTTCAGACGTAAAGCTTTGTCTGCTAAATCACGTAAATGATACTGTCCTCTACTTTTTGCCTCATGTGGGTTAGCAATCTTTGTTTGTTGTGCTGGCCGAGCACTGCCTGGAATGTACTCTGGATTTAAACCTCTGTTTTGTATTCTTTCTTCCATTAAAGCAATAGCAACATCCTTGCTCTTGGTATTTAATGATGTAGCTATTATGTCCATGCTACCCTCTAACATCTTCGATCCAACCATCATCTCTTCAGCTTTATCTCTTACTTTGGGATCAGACAACAACAGTTTAGCAGACTGATAAATTTCATATGCGCCATCTAATCGATCAGGAAGCGTTGTTGAACTTTTCATGATCTTCTCAAACACATCGTCCACTCGCTTCATCATTGCTTCAGGATTATATGAAACAGACATGATAGCAGTATTTTGTTGATTTTGAGGTTTGCGCGCTTCCAGTTGTTTCAAGCGCATCAATTCTATTTGTGCACAGTTTGGAAAAGTCTTTTCAGTCTTTTTATAACAAACAGCCGCTAACAATCTACGATCCGTACCTGGCGGCAAGGCAATTTTTCCTTTTTCAATACGCTTACCCAAGCTGATAAGTCTTTCAGCGCGCCGCTGTTCGGCTTTAGGGCCATCATTTATTTTTTGTCTCACCTCTTTTCCAACTACCTGTCCTGTTTCATTCCTGACCGCACCCACATAAGTACCACCCACATTCAACCTCTCAGCCTGTTGAAAGACCTTAAATACGTCATCGCCAAATTTTCTTTTTATTTCAGCATCAGTTAAATTAAGCCCCGACATATGCACCTCATTTAATTGAAATAAGGTTCCATCTCTCTTTAAGTATAGATGCTGTGCGGGAAAATATTTTAGAGGGAAAACTAAATGGAATCAACGTGTTAGATTAAGCTGCCTTATCCAGCAAGCACAAGCAGCGAAAACCAGTGCTAAGCATCGTAACGCAGCGACAACTGTTAATACTGCTGCACGCCTTTCTCGCTGCCGAGCAGTAAGATGTCAGCGGTGCGGCGGGAAAAAATACCGCTTTCAACGACACCAACGATATTCTTTAATGCCTGCTCCATTGCAGTTGGGTCGAGCAGTTTCAGATTGTATACATCTAGAATGGCGTTGCCATTATCGCTGACAAACCCTTCACGATATACCGGGTCGCCGCCTAGCTGGACGATTTGCCGCGCAACATAACTACGCGCCATGGGAATCACTTCCACTGCAACCGGGAATGCACCCAGCAAATCAACATACTTGCTTTCATCCGCGATACAGATAAACTTTTTTGCAACAGTAGCAATGATCTTTTCACGCGTTAATGCACCACCACCGCCTTTAATCATTTTTTTCGCCGGCGTAATTTCATCTGCACCATCGACGTACAAAGATATTTCCCCAGCTGAATTCAAATCCACCACGGGAATAGATAATGCTTTAAGCTGCTGCGCAGTTGCAACAGAACTTGCAACCGCACCATCCAGTTTGTCTTTCACGCTTTTCAGCGCTTCAATAAAATAATTAACCGTTGAGCCTGTGCCAACACCAATTACCATATCGCTCTTGATAAATTCAAGCGCGGCTTTCGCAGCTGCTTTTTTTCCCGATTCATTATCCATGCACCAGCCCCTTAAAGGATATAACCGCTGAGATCTTCATCTTTCACTAATTCGTTCAGGCGTCCATTGACATACGCAGCGTCAATCGTGACTTCCTTCGATTCCATATCAGAAGCAGCATAAGAAACGTCTTCCAGCAACCGCTCCAGTACTGTATGCAAACGTCTGGCACCTATATTTTCAATGCGCTCATTCACATGATAGGCAATTTCCGCAATTCGGCGCACACCATCTGGTAAAAATGTCACTTTAATGCCTTCTGTTCCCAGCAATGCAGAATATTGCTCTGTCAGCGATGCTTCCGGCTCCGTCAGGATACGCACAAAATCGTCCGTACTTAATGACTTGAGTTCAACACGAATCGGCAAACGTCCCTGCAATTCAGGAATCAAATCTGATGGTTTTGCAAAATGAAACGCGCCTGATGCGATAAATAAAATATGATCTGTCTTAACCATGCCATACTTCGTTGAAATCGTTGAACCTTCTATCAGCGGTAGTAAATCACGCTGTACGCCTTCGCGTGACACATCTGCGCCTGCATATTCCGAACGTTTTGCGATTTTATCCATCTCATCAATAAACACAATGCCATTCTGCTCGACACTTTCAACAGCGCGCGCTTTAATTTCATCATTATCAATTAATTTTACCGCTTCTTCGTCACGCAAAATCTTTTTTGCATCCACCACTTTGAGCTTGCGTGTTTTCTTGCGTTCACTGCCAAGATTCTGAAACATGCTTTGCAGCTGACTGGTCATTTCTTCCATGCCGGGCGGCGCCATGATTTCAACGCCAACAGGCGATAGCGTCATCTCAATTTCAATTTCCTTGTCATCTAACTCGCCTGCACGCAAACGAGCCCGATACAATTGCCGTGCCGCACCATCTTCCTGCGTAATATCGCGCGGTTCACCCGCAAATGTTGAGCGCGGCGGTGGAATCAGCGCATCCAGAATGCGATTTTCTGCTGCCTCTTCCGCAGCAGACCGCAGTCTAATCGTTTCCTTTTCACGCATCATTTTAATCGCGCTGTCAGCCAGATCCCGAATGATGGATTCAACATCACGCCCGACATACCCTACTTCGGTAAACTTGGTTGCCTCAACTTTAATAAAAGGCGCATCGGCCAGTTTTGCCAAACGGCGCGCAATTTCCGTTTTACCAACACCAGTCGGCCCAATCATCAAAATATTCTTGGGCATGATTTCATCACGCAATGGCGATGGCAGCTGCATACGGCGCCACCGGTTGCGCAGCGCAACAGCAACCGCGCGTTTTGCATCCGCCTGCCCGATGATGTGCTTATCAAGCTCCACTACAATTTCTTTTGGCGTGGGCGTATCTGTTGACTTGTTTATTATCACCATATTGGATTCTCGTTCGATAGATTGACTTTTTGTGGCTAGCATTAGCTTAAGGTCTCAATTGTGAAGTTGCTGTTAGTATAAATACAAATGGATGCCGCGATAGACAATGCTTTCTCAGTAATTTGCCGTGCATCCAGATTCGTGTGTTCAAGCAGTGCCATAGCGGCTGATTTTGCATACGCACCACCGGATCCGATCGCAATGAGATTATTCTCTGGTTCAATCACATCACCGTTACCGGAAATAATTAACGATGCTTTTGCATCCGCAACCACCAGCATCGCTTCCAGTTTGCGCAGCATGCGGTCAGTGCGCCAATCTTTGGCTAATTCAACTGCAGATCGTATCAAATTGCCTTGATGTGTTTCTAATTTAGCTTCAAATCGTTCAAAAAGTGTAAATGCATCTGCGGTTCCGCCCGCAAAACCAGCTAAAATTTTATTATTGTACAAGCGTCGTACTTTTTTAGCGTTACCTTTCATCACAATATGACCCAGCGTCACCTGACCGTCGCCACCCACTACCACCATGCCGTCACGCCGCACCGAAATAATTGTCGTACCATGCATATCTGCCAAAACAACTCTCCTCTGGCTTGAGTTTAATTTTAATACATTCTTCACATATATGGGCTGTTGTCCACTTTACAAGTCATGCGCTAGGTCTATAATGAAATCCCTTTTTGCCGCGAGTGTCAACTTATGCGTCCAAGCCAGCGAGCCAGCCATCAATTGCGAGACATTCGTCTCACACGACACTATACAAAACACGCAGAAGGGTCTGTTCTGGTCGAATTTGGCGACACCAAAGTATTATGCACCGCGAGCGCTTCACCTGACGTACCGCCTTTCCTCAAAGGCAAAGGTCAAGGCTGGATCACCGCAGAATATGGCATGCTGCCTCGCTCGACTCACACACGCATGCAGCGGGAAGCCGCTAAAGGAAAACAAACTGGCCGCACTCAGGAAATTCAGCGTCTCATTGGCCGCTCACTGCGTGCCGCTGTTGATTTAACGCAATTAGGTGAATACACCATCGCCATTGATTGCGATGTGTTACAAGCTGATGGCGGCACACGTACCGCCTCCATTACCGGCGGCTGTGTCGCACTGCATGACGCCATTCAACACCTGATACAACAAGGTAAAATCGCTGCCAATCCATTCAAGCAATTTATTGCTTCTGTATCTGTCGGTATGTATCAAGGTGTACCCATTCTTGATCTTGATTATGTAGAAGATTCCAGTGCTGATACGGACATGAATGTCGTCATGACCGAGCATGGCAAATTTATTGAAATTCAAGGCACTGCCGAGAAAGATACATTTGAACAGCAGGAGCTGGATCAAATGCTCGCACTGGCTAAAGATGGCATACGTCAGCTGATTGAGAAACAGAAAACAATAGCTGGCTAGCGCAAGCGTGGAGCCGTGTTTGCGGTATTACCTTCCAGCTTAGCCATCAGCTGCTCCGGTGTACCGCGCCAAAAATCATTGTCGGCGCATTTTTCTGTTATCGTCACGACGAGTTGCAACAAGCATCGTCTGCGCGTACCCCATGTCATGGATGCATTCCCATGCTGTTCATCACTCAGTGACAACCTGGAAATATGATCAACCAGCGCAGCTACCTCTTTCGCATACAGCAACTGACTGGTTGTTTTTTTAATTTCATCTGCTATCCGCTGACACTCCATACTCATCTCATAGCGTTTTTTTACCAGCGGAATTAACACAATGGCATGCGAAACAACAAAGCCAGTCAGTCCGGCAGCAAATGACATCGTCAATGACGAGCAATGCGTTTTTTCTTCATTATTTTGAGCCGCGCCCAGATAAGCAGAGATGGCGATAGAAGCAACAATGAATCCACGAACCAGTAATTCATCACAGCTATAACGATGAGCAGCTGACAATAACAATTCACCTGTTCGTGACCAGTCAAGATAATGACCGCTCGATTCTGTCATGGTTTTAGCATAATGACCAAACATAATACCCCCCCTGATAAAACTCAGAGGAGAGTACATCAAAGCCAACTTGACGGTCAATGGATGAGGTAGGTTGATTATTCACCAAATATTATCGGGGTTTCTTATCAACCTTATGCCCGGCGTCAGGAGTGGGCATATCCGGTGTGGATTTTTTATGTGTAAAAAATCCATGCGTAAATGTACCAAGAGGAGCGCGAACACCCGACATGGTCGCAGCAAGCTTTTGCTGCTTTCCATGCTCGTAAATATCGTTAAATAATTCTCTTTTAAAAACCCTTTCTTTCCATTCATCAAATTTGAGCAGCATAACTCCCCCCTTATGTTGATTCCCTGGAGTAACGTTCTTTCTCTCCACACTTTTCCCATAAAAAGCTGGCGATCGTATCCTTGACCATATTCGTTGCGGGTCTTCCTAGTAAATCATTATAAGTAAAATGATATGGCGTCTTGGTCATATCAACTTTGATCAGCGAACGCTGATTACCCAGTTGATACAATATATAGTGATCTTGATTGATAAAAGCAGGGTCTTGTTTTGCTTTATGCAGCAACGCTTCGAGGACAGACATTAATCCATCCGGTCCATTAGCGACATCATAATCTGAAGGCAATTCGCTGCTTGGCATCGTCGTTACCCCATTTGTCCCCATACTCTTTCAGTTTATGCCCGCGGGCTTAACATAGCCTTAAACCGCAACTAACTCAAAGAATAATATGACATTCTTCCTTACCCCGCCATAATATCATATTCCATGGTCAAAGGGGCATGGTCTGAAAAACGCTGCTCTTTGTAAATGTGGGCTGATTTTATTGTAGGCTTAAGCCCAGGGGTTGTTATCTGATAGTCAATCCGCCACCCCACATTCTTATCCCATGCCCTGCCGCGGTTAGACCACCAGGTATATTGCTCTGCTTCCTGATTCACTTCACGAAAAGCATCAACAAAACCAAGTTCCTCCACTACCTTATCCATCCAGGCCCGTTCTTCTGGCAAAAAACCTGAATTCTTTTGATTAGACCGCCAATTTTTCAGATCGATCTGTTTGTGCGCTATATTCCAATCTCCGCAAATAATATACTCAACCCCGCTCTCGCGTATTTGCCGAAGACACGTTTCATAGCGGTCAAGAAAATCAAATTTAACAGCCTGCCGCTCCTCGCCTGATGAGCCCGATGGCATATAAAGCGATGCCACCCATATGTTACCCAGCCTGACGGCGACATACCGGCCTTCCTGATCTGCACACTCCCAGCCCAGGCCCGTCACGACATCCAGCGGTTTGTGCCGCGTATAAATACCAACGCCGCTGTAGCCTTTTTTCTCTGCATAATGATAATGCGCATGGTAGCCAGGCAATGCAAATATCTTATCCTGCAAATCCACCGCCTGTGCTTTCAGCTCCTGGACACACACCACATCTGCCTGTTGCAATGCCAGCCAATCAAACACGCCTTTGCGGCCAGCGGAACGAATACCATTTAAATTAAGTGAAATAATTTTCAACATTATCGACCTAACAGCTTCTGCAAATACTCACCTGCCTCACCAGAAACATGTTTCTTGATTGCATCCCGCGCCTTATCTTTAACATTATCAATTTGCTGTTTAATCGCATATTTGGCAATTTGCCCACTGTCTAATCCAACACGCGGGTGACTCAGTGTACCGTCTACTATAACAGGTACATTCCACTGTGTTTTCGCTGACACCTGCGGCACGATAGTTAATTTCATATCAACAGCGCTGGACATCAAATCAATTTCTCCCTGGCCCTTCGTCACAAATGCAGGTGATGTCAATTGTGCCGATGATATGGTGGCTATACCGTTTGCGATAACAACCGTACCTCGCAAGCTGCTAAAATCTGTTTTAAACACTTCCGGTGGTTCCGGCAGCGCCTGTTTATTTATCAGCGCATCTGCACTGCGTACCAGATAATTAAGATCTATTCCATCAATAGCACCGTCATTCAAGTCAAACACTGCGTCACCATTCAGGCTGACGATGATTTGACTACGCGATTTTCCTCGCGCAGTTGCCCGCATTCGCAAATCGCTTACACCAGAAATCACCAGTTTACTATCCGGATTCAGATCAGCCATTAATGGCTTAAACTGAACATGATTTAAGGTGACGTTCCAGCTCCAGTTCGGCACATCCGATTGATTAGCAAAATTTGCACCCGCGCCCCCTGAGAGACTACCTTGATAGAATGATGCCTTGACTGGATTCAGGCTTAATCTATTTTCTTGCCAGCGCAGTATCGTTTTGACGTTGCTGAAATGCAAACCCATCAGTTCGAGATTAGCAATCGAAATATTTCCCAGCAGCCTGCCATTACCGCGCAGCAACTGAGCAACATCAACCGCGGCACTGGCACCCTGCAGATTGGCGAATGCTTTTGTTTCGCCGGGTGCCGTTAATGTCATTTTTGGCACATATATAGCAATGCGTGGATAAATGGCCCACGATAATTTATCGTCCATTGACAACACATAACCTGTTTGTTTTTTTACTTCTGTGGTAATGAGCGGCTTTAATTTGTCAGGATCAACAAAATAATACAATGCTCCCAGCGCCAGCGCAGCGACAACTAAAAACAATAATACAATCGACAATAAAATACGTACGATTTTCATTCCACTACCTCTTTGAAAAATAAATTCTGCGCTTCTTCAATGGCTGCACCAACCGCGCATTATCACCATCCATGGCTCGCCGCAGCCTGGCAATTTGCGCAGATGACGCTGTCATTGCATTCGCCATCACCACCCATTCCACACCTTCTGAACAAGGCGGCACTGTTAACGATCCCATGTATGTGTAATATTCACGGCTGCGTGGAATCAGATTAAACGGATTCAATTGCACACCTTCAATACTATGTTCAATACCTTTATCTGGAGGCAAATGATCAATTATTTTCTGTAATGCCAAATTAGAGGCGCCATGCAAAACCATCACACTCACCATCACCACCTTGCCGTCATTTCCCTGATGTACAAAATGAATTTCCATCGGATACGATTGCCCTTGCAGTTCATGCTCACTCGGCTCATGAATGTGAAGCTGCTTCAACCGGTACAAATTATCATCCAGCATAATCGCTTCTTTTGCCTTATTTTCGGGAAAATTAAGTTGAATGCTGTGTCCATCCGCAATTACAACTTGTGTCTTCTCAATCGTTAAATCAGTCAACCCGTCATCCACAATAATCAATGGCGCATTTTCATAATGAAATGAAAGCGTTGCCGGGGTTTTTGCCACTCGCTTTCCTATATTGACTGGTGACTGCGTATTACCTTTAGCACAAAGCTCAAACGCCGGGCTCAATTGCGCCCAATATTGCGGCCCTTTGTCGCCAGCGTAACCCCATGCAATATTGGCACCCGCATCATTTGTGTCTGCATAGACAGCAACGCCAGACAACATCGCCGCTAAACAAATAAACAACCTGAGTGGCTTAAATTTATGCATATCTGTCAATCCATCTTCCATGTTAAGCGGGTGATGGGAATCGAACCCACACTAAGAGCTTGGGAAGCTCCCGTTCTACCATTGAACTACACCCGCAATCCGTCAACTATATCAACCCACTAAGTGATGCAGGTATTCTATTGGATTTCCCCCTAAACAAAAAGCCCTGCCAGACGAATCTGGCAGGGCTTTTTTTATCTCTCGAATTAACGGTTGCTGGTATCAATTTTAACGCCCGCAAATGCCGTTTTAACATCATCTACATTATAATCCAGATCTTTTGCTGCCCTCAGCACACCACATGCACCGTCGACAAAGTTAACCCTTGATGTCCAGTAGTTCGAATTCGCCTGCACCATCACATCAAATGCCTTCCTGGCATCCCATCCTTCCGTTGTGCCGAGCAGATAGAAGAAACGATTATAAACACCACTGCCATAATGCACATCCAGACCATTATAATATTGACTTGCATCGTCAATCGAGCACCAGCTGCCTGGCTTCTTGCTCTTGCAATCTCTGCTTGGTTTGTCCATATAGCGCAGCGCTTCATTTTCAGTCTTGAAAATTTCAGGACCAATCTGCCAGCTGTTTTTGCCATAAGCATAAACTTCAGCTGCTTGTGCCGCCATATCAGAGAAAGCTTCATTCATACTGCCTGACTCGCCATAGTACGCAAGATCAGAATGCTGCTCTGTGAAGCCATGGCTAATTTCATGTGCTGCAACACCCAGCGAAGTCAACGGATAAAACGTTGTGACACCATCACCAAAGGTCATTTGCTGACCATCCCAATATGCATTATCAATAGGATCATGTACGACCATATTCAACATCATTGGGCTGCCGTCGCTATTTGTTAACACCGGCACATGGTACCAGTCGCTATACATGCCTTTAATAACCTGACCACCAAATAAGGCGTCATTATCCGGGGAGTAGCCGCCATTCACTGCATGCAGCTCGGCATCAAAGAATACACCACCATGTTTGTTATCAACTTTCGGACAACTGAATGATGACACTTGTTTATCCTTGTAACCTTTTACCGTTACATTAGTGTTTTGCAGAGAGCAAGTCCCTCTTTTCTTGTTACGCTGCACTTCTAACACAGCAAGATCACCTTCCTGTCCATCATAAACCAGCTCGCCCATTTTTTTATTGCCGCCAAATCCACCGCCCTTACGCACTGCCATGATTTCTTCATCGAGCGTTTTAATATTATCCCATTGCTCATAAATCTGTGATGTCACTGCGTCCATAATATAAACCGGCTTGGCTGGCATCATGCCCGCTCTGGATGGCTCAACATAAAAGCTCACTTTATAAGCCCAATGTGCTTTACCTGCCTTATCAACAAACACCATCATCTGACTCTGTTGATCTTTAACCTGTGCCTTGCTGCCAGCTTTATCCTGGAAATGAGTAACAGCCTGCTGCATGGCTTTCTGTGATTGCGCCTGGCCAAAAAGTTGTGCGGGTACGCCGCCAAGATCAACATTTAAATCCTGATAAAAGGTACCATCAACACTTTTTGCAGCCGCTGCTGCGCCTGCAACACCCTTCATGGTTTTCGCGCCAGCAGGAACATGAATAACCGCATCAGCACCCCACACAGGGTAACCCGCATAATGTTGCTGCACGCGAACATGCAATGTATTTTTCATATCTGTGCTGCGTCTTATTTCCGAAACCGTTACCTGGCCGCCGGCATTAGCTGTCATCGGCGTGGATGAAATAAATGATTGCAGAACCGAAACAGGATGCTGCCCAAGATTAATCGGTTTGGCAGCAAAGACAGAGGGGGCATAAACGAATGGCAATCCTAACAACAACACACCTGACAATCCAATTTTTCGGTGGATTTTATTCATTATTTTCTCCTTAAAATATTATATAAATATGTTGCTTATCAACATGATGGCATCTACGCGGCATTGAATAAACAAGAACTATACACCACAAATCTTTTTGAAAATAGTTAATGATTGCAAATTATGTTATAAATGTTCTCATCAAAATTATACATAACGATAATGGGAGGAAAGCCCATGCTTAGACAACTGCGTCAATCTATCATTAATCATTTGTGGCATCAACACTACGAAACAACCGATCAGTTAAAACAAATTGAACATTGCTTACGCAATTCTTACTCCATCACTACGCTGCCTCTTGACCATTTTGCAATCATTGATTTACCAGGGCCGCACTCCGGCATACCAGTATTGCGCGATATTTTTTCACTCATTGGTTATCAAGAACGTGGGAAAGGTTATTTAGCAGACAAACAAAATGATTTTCTCTGGATGGCTGATAGCGATAGTTGTACCGCGCTCGCTGTTGATGCCTTGCCGCAAGCTGTTGTCGCTGATTTTCGTCTCCATGAAATGCCGGCGGACATCAGCCGGATCATTGAAAAATATGCGCATCAATCTATCGCATTTCCAATGGACACCGCCAGACAGCTTCTGGATCGTGTCAATTGCAACAACGGTGCAGCAGCAAATGAATTATATTATCTAATTACCCGCTACCTGCATGGAAGAGACTGGCCGCTGCCTACCAGAGCTGAGTTTCATCTCGTCAACGAATTCAACGAACTCTTATCCTGGGTACTCGTGTTTGGCAGAAAGACAAATCATTTTACCCTCTCCATCCATTTGCTTGATGCTTTCAACAGTCTGGACGCATTCCATACATTTATTGCGGATAAAATTAATTTACAGCTGAATCAGGAAGGCGGCATCATCAAAGGCAGCGCAGAAAGAGGTATTGCGCAAAGCTCCAGCATTGATGCGGCACAATCCATTATGCTTGCTGACGGAACCGTTAATCTGCCTGCCAGTTTTGTCGAGTTTGTCTGGCGCTTTCCTCAACATCAGACTGGCACTACACCATTATACTGGCGTGATTACTTCACCGGCTTCGTTGCCCAGCATGCAAATCATGTTATCGAGTCGCTTTATAATAAATGAATTACAACTTTGCGAACCAGCTTAAAATATCTTCACAAACATCACGCACTGAACGATGGTCCGTGATGACAGTAAAATCAGAGATTTCTTCATAATAAGGTTCACGCTCTTCCCATAGCTGCACCAGCACATCCTGAGGATTACCCGCCTGTAACAAGGGACGTTTTTTATCCCGCTTCAACCGCTTGAGTTGTGTTTCAAGCGACACTTCCATATAAACCACTGCGCCGCGCTGGCGCAAATACTCACGTGTTTCCGGCACTTCAACACAGCCGCCGCCGGTAGAAAGCACGATATTTTGCATTTGGCTCAACTCATCGATCATTTTCATTTCACGCTGACGAAATCCATCCATCCCTTCCAGATCATAGATCCATGTCAACGTTGCACCAGTCCGCTTTTCAATTTCCTGATCTGAATCATAAAATGCCTTTTTCAGATGCGCAGCGAGATAACGGCCAACACTCGTCTTGCCCGCACCCATCGGCCCAATCAGAAAAATACTGCTGTTACTTTTTTTCATAAAATGTCATCAACTATAGTTGGTGTCACAAAAACAAGCAGCTCGCGTTTACTCACCTGTTTTTTTTGCAATTTAAATAACCAACCCAATCCCGGTATGCTGCTGAGAAAAGGCAATCTATCCTCACCCGAGGCAACGCTGTTTTCATAAATCCCGCCTAACACTATCGTTTGCCCGCTTTTCGTTAATATGCTGGTCGTCATTTTGCGCGTACTGATGGTCGGCATACTTAAGACCAGCTTGTTATCAGGACGATCCTGATTAATTTGCAGCTGCAATAATATCTTATTTCCCGGCAATACCTGCGGCGTCACTTTCAATCCCAAAACCGCTTTTTTAAACGCTATCGCCGTTCCGCCGCTCTCACTCACTTCCTGATAGGGTACTTCTTCCCCTGATTCAATAGATGCTGTCTGCTGGTTTGCTGCAAACAAACTGGGGCTGGAAATGAGTTCCGCTTGACCGGCATTTTCAAGAGCAGCCAATTTTACATCTAATTCAGACCCATCCGCCAGTCTTACAATGGCAAGACTATATTTACCCGCCCCCTCTGACGATCCGTTTGCCTGCCCAGCCGGGCGAACTGAAAAATCAAACCCAAGCGCTCGTTCAGCGGCACTATCGATGCTGACGATGCGGGCATTCACCAACACCTGACGAACGGGAATATCCATGCGCCTGATCAACGCTGCCGCCTGCGTTATCTTTTCCTGCGTATCCTCCATATACAGCTGATTTGTTCGATCATCCGCCCGCACATATCCCCGCCCGGACAATAACATATGCTGCCCTTCGCTCATTAAGCCCGCCACCATCCTGGCCTGTGCATAACGAAGCTGCCAGATATGCACCAGCAGCGGCGATGATGACTCTTCAAGATCATGCCATTTATTGGCTGCCTGCCTGCGTTTTAATAAATCGTCTTGCCGCCCGATTAACCAGACATTCCCAATTTGCCATCTGGATAATCCATGCGCAACTAACAGCGTATCAAATGCCTCTTGCGGCGAAGCATGATTAAAATTGAATGTTGCCGTTCCCTGCACCGAATGACTGATAATCACATTCAAATGAAAATAGCCCGCTAACAAACGCACCGCATCAGATAACCTGACATCCCTCATTGACAATGTCACCGCCGCCTCCGCGGCAAAAATATTGCCGCACATGATCAAACAACCGGCGAGCACTAAGCACCGCATGTGTCTGCCAACACCCTCAAACATGCGCACCCCCAGCAGATGAAATACGCATACTCATACCCGCTGCCGACATCAGCATCACCCGATCCTGTGCAATCACATTTACCTGCGCCTGCTCACGGCCAATCACATCACCCTGCACAACCTGAACAATCTCACCTTCCGGCAACCTTATCCACGCTGCCGTCTGATTACCCTGATGAACATAACCAGCCATCTGCAATGACCCGACTGATACAGATTGTAAACGTGCCTGATCAGGCTGCGCACTGCCTGCCTGCACACCATCCTCTGCGCAAAACGGATTGCGCAGTTTTCTTATTGCATCATGCTGCTTTTCTATCACGGCATGCAGAGAAGGCACGCTGCCCACATTCAACAGGGAAACATCCAGCAATAATACGTAACCACCTTGCTCGATCATTTTGATTGTAAAATTCCGTATCAATAAATGATTTGACACACCTTGCAATCCCATCATCACACTCATTAATGCCTGATAGGTACCATTCAATACATATTTCGCCCGGGCACCAAATACACCTTTTTCATCATCAGACGGCATCTGATACATAGAAATCAGCTGCGCACCTACAGCATGTGCCGCATCAGTTACCACGGCTAGCAACGGCACCTGTGATGTCACGCCAGTTTCTGAAAATGCAGGCATCGGATGCTGATTCAATTTGACTATCTCTGTCATCCGCTGCAAATCACGCAGCCGATTAATAAGTACCGCTTCCTCAATCTGTTTTTGTTTAGCAGACTGATACAACGGCCAGGTATCCATCAAAAAACCGCCTGTCGCCACTAGCGTGCAAACAATAGCAGCAAACCGCCAACGATAGCGGTCAGTCATGCTGGTTATCTCCACGTCTTTCGGTGCCTTCAAACGCCACGTCAAGCAGCCCGGTATCATCAGGCTTCATTTGATTAATACGAATCTGATTAAAATGTGATGCCGCCGGCCAGACAGAGAAAAAAGCAGATAATTTTTCTGCCGTACTAACTTTACCGGTAAATCTGATTTTATTTTGATAGCGGCTTATCTCTGTGAAACAAACATCCGCTGAATGTACATCTGTCATTTGCTGAATAAATGCTTGCAACGCTAGCTGCTCGGCTTCGATATCACGTACCATTGATGCATTGAGCGATGCATTGCCCGGCATACTTGCCATATTCATTCCCTGATGACGCAGCTCTGCCTGATCAAGCTGCTGTTTCAACATGGCAATGCGGCCATCA
The DNA here is from genome assembly GCA_964583565.1 of uncultured Coxiellaceae bacterium. Taxonomy (GTDB): domain Bacteria; phylum Pseudomonadota; class Gammaproteobacteria; order DSM-16500; family DSM-16500; genus Aquicella. The sequence goes on along the minus strand of CAZOVT010000005.1, from coordinate 35,554 downwards.
AGTAATTCTATCCAGCGCTGCAAGCAAAGATGCATCACGAATAGTAAAAGCATCACACCTATCGCGGCTGCCAGCATCGCCTGACGCAAACAATAACGTCTATAGCGCTGCTTCCGTACACGCCAAGGCAGCAAATTAACTAACACCATGCCGGCAGCTCTCGCATTGCTAGTCCGCACGCAACCAGATACTCCTCTGAATGCTCGCGTATCACTGCTTGTGTTTGTGGTGTCAACCCCAGAAATGCGTATGGTTCAACAAAGCGCATCAAAGGCTCATTTTCATCCTGTTTAGTTGCGTGATCCATACTGCTGCAGCTAACAATAATGAATTGAATGCGCAGATGTGGAAAAAGTGTATGAAACTGACGCTGCTGTCTAGCCAGTATCGCAGCAACGGACTGCTGATGACTGGTTTTCTCAAATTGGTGAAACAGAATCACTTGATGATTGTAGACAATGAACTCTGTCATCTCTTTTATTTCTACAAACACGGCATGTACGGTATTTTCAGCACATGATATGCCTGCTGCATGGCTAAACGTGCGCCTGAGCGCACAAACATCAACGTCTACTATCTTCACTTCCAGCCCGGCAGATGCAGCACAATCAACATACTGAGCCAGCAGCGCCTGTCTTGCTGCCGCGTAATACACTTCTTTTTCTTTACCACCCGCAGACGGCATCGTCAGATAATCAACACAAACCATCTCCGTCAGTCCTGGTATTTCATGTCTCAGCCGGCCCTGAATGGCCGCCTCAACCGCATACGTTTGCAACTCTCCTGAAAACTGTACACGCTGCATCTTTACAGCGCTCGCGGGTAAACTGACAACCGCCGGCTGACCCTGCAGCCGGTGCGCCTTCACCATCTGGTTCATCAAATCGCCTAGCGCAGCCCAGTCCATCTTCGATCGGGATACAGACGGCGGGATCGCCAGACACCGCCTGTCCACACAATCAAGACGAAAACCCGACCGGCCTAATCTGCCAAATCTGGCTATCCTGATTCCATCTGGCTGAATATCCACACCAACCGGATGCCTACGGCAGCGCCATAACAGGCTCATCATCATGTATCCTTATGACTTAAAAAGAAAACAGCGGGAATAAACGCGCGTAAAAATGGCGTATCTACTTACAATAAAAAACTGATATAATGCGGGAAATAAACGGCTGAAGAGGTTGTACAGACAACAGTGAAGCAACTATACTCGATCCCTCATAAAATGCAAGATTGTTTATACTCATGATAAAACTGTTTAAGAATTTCTTTAAAAAAATGATTATTCTTTCACTGGTTCTGTGCGCTGCGCTGGTTGCTGGCGTGCTTTATTACATCCAGTTTGAATTGCCTGACATTAACGCGCTCAATACCGTTCAGCTTCAGGTTCCCCTGCAAGTCTACTCAAGCGACAGCAAGCTGATTGCTACTTTTGGCGAAAAACGACGCATCCCCATACCTTATAATGACATTCCCAAGCAGTTGATTCACGCCGTGCTGGCAACCGAAGATCAACGCTACTTCCAGCATTCAGGCGTCGATATTCCAGGACTTGGCCGCGCAGCCGTACAACTCATTCTGACGGGCAAAAAATTGCAGGGCGGCAGCACCATTACCATGCAGGTAGCACGCAGCTTTTACTTGACCCGGCACAAAACCTTCACCCGAAAAATAAGAGAAATACTGTTAGCCATCAAAATTGAGCATCATCTATCGAAAGAAAAAATCCTTGAACTGTACCTCAATAAAGTTTTTCTGGGTAACCGTGCATACGGTGTTGGCGCCGCCGCGCAAGTTTATTATGGCAAATCACTAAACGACCTCACGATTGACGAATACGCCATGCTGGCCGGGCTGCCAAAAGCACCCTCAACCTTAAATCCTCTTGCTGACCCCGAAGCAGCGCAAAAGCGCCGGGACCATGTGCTGTCCCGCATGCGTGATCAAGGCTATATCGATGGTGAAACCTATAATAAAGCAATCAACGCACCATTAAATGCCAGCTATCACGACCTGACAACTGAAGTAAAAGCCCCTTATGTCGCGGAGCTTGTGCGCAGCCAGCTTGAGCAAATGTATGGTGACAGCATCTATACCGACGGCTTTAAAGTCTACACAACAATCAATTCCAGCATGCAAAGCGATGCTAATGAAGCCGTACGCGAAAATTTACTTGCCTACGATCAGCGCCATGGTTATCGCGGACCTGAAAACAATCTCGGCGAGCCCAGTCTCGACAATATGGCAGAATGGGAACTTGCACTGCGCAAGATACCCGCCATTAATGGTCTTCAACCAGCTGCCGTCGTAGAAATTGCCAAGCAATCTATCACGGTTCTGCGTGCTGACGGCCAGCTGACCATCATCCCCTGGTCCGGCCTGTCCTGGGCAAGAAAGCAAATCAATGCTGACTACCTTGGCCCGACACCAAGACGTGCTGACCAGATTGTTAAACCAGGTGATGTTGTACGCATCAATCAGACCGCCCAAGGCGTACAGCTGGCACAGATTCCAAAAGCTGAAGCCGGTCTGATCGCGCTTAATCCCGAAAATGGTGCGGTGCTCGCCCTGATTGGCGGCTTTGATTATCAAAACAGTAAATTCAACCGCATCACCAGCGCACAGCGCCAGCCAGGTTCCAGTTTTAAACCGTTCATCTATTCCGCCGCGCTTGACAGCGGGTACACACTGGCGTCAGTTATCAATGACGCCCCTATCGTCATTGAAAATCCTAATGACAACAGCCTCTGGCGGCCGCAAAATGATACGCATAAATTCTATGGCCCTACCCGGTTACGCACCGCGCTTATCAAGTCACGCAACCTTGTTTCTATCCGCCTGCTTGGTCAGGTCGGCGTTCCACATACCATCACGTACCTCAAGCGTTTCGGATTCTCACCGCAGCAATTGCCGCCGGGCTTGTCGCTGGCCCTTGGCACTGCGATGGTGACACCATTACAAATGGCTCAGGCTTATGCTGTTTTTGCGAATGCCGGCTTCCGGGTCGTGCCCTTTGCAATCGACTCCATTCGCAACTCGCAAGACGAGCTCATTTATCAGGCAAAACCACTTTCTGCCTGCGGCGATAATTGCGAAAACAGTCAGGCTGCCGCACCGCGTGTCATCTCCGCCGAAAACGCCTATCTGATCACATCAGCCCTGCATGATGTTATTGAACGCGGAACTGCGTCACAAGCCAAAACCATCGGCCGTCGTGATCTTGCCGGTAAAACCGGCACCACCCAAAATCAGGTCGATGCCTGGTTCGTCGGTTACAACCCTGATCTGGTGGCTGTCTCCTGGATGGGCTTTGATCAGCCGCAATCATTGCACGAATACGGCGCCAAAGCTGCACTGCCAATCTGGATGCAGTTTATGAGCAGCACGCTCAAGAACATACCTGAGCATGTTCCGCCACAACCGGCCGACATTGTTAGCCTGCGTATCGACGCCGCAACAGGAAAACTCACGTCAGATAAAAATCCAAATGGTGTTTTTGAATACTTCATGAAACCTTATCTGCCTGACGATACAAACGGCAGCAACAGCAATGATGATGCAAACGCTTCCGAAGATTCACCAGCCACGGATAATGATAGTCAACAGCTTGATGATCAGGGCGATCCGCTGTACTGATTATAATGTTAACTATTAACACCTAACTTTCTTATCAACTCGCCATCCGAGTCCACCAGACAATGCGAGTCAATACTGGTATATGCCAGCTCATGACGATAATTAAACTGTACGCGCATCTCATCAAAACGATGGTCATAATCCTCTGCGGGCAGCAGCATCGTACGCATCATCGCCGTCATCACAATTGGGTTAAACACCCCCAGCACAACATCCTGCCAATGATGCTGGCCGCCCGCGAAGGTTATATGCTGATGCGGTAAATCGATGGGTACTGACCGCTGCGTATCAATCAGCCCCGCTTCAACAGCAAAATCATGAATCATTTTCGTGCCGCGCATTTTACTCTGCACTGAATAACCCGCGATATGCGGCGTTGCAATCATGGCACGTTCAAGAATGGATTTATTAATTTTAGGTTCATGCTCCCAGACATCAAAGCACCAATACAAATGCGTTCCATGTTCCAGCAAATCACTGGTATTAATCACTGATCCCCGGCTGGCGTTAATCAGCACACACTCAGGTTTCTGACGCTTTAAAAATGCCTTATCGATAAAATGATACGTAGCATATTTGCCTGTCTTGATCAGCGGCACGTGCAGCAAAATCACATCCTGCCCTGACAATTCTTCAATGGGTACAGACACAAAATCACTTTCTGCTTCAGCACGCAATGGATCACACAACGTGACATTAGCGCCCAATAATGCCAGCCGGTCTGCTACCAGCTTGCCGACATTACCCACACCAATAACAGCAGCATTTATTTTACCCGGCATCAAAACCTGTTTGCGTTCAAGCGCTGCAATCACTGATAAAACATAATCTGCAACCGGCGGCGCATTAAATCCAACAGCAACACGCCAGATAATCCCCGCATCAGCCATCCATTTTGCATCAAGATGGTCCGCGCCTGCTGTCACGCTGCCAACAAACCTGACACGGCTGTGTTCAAGCAGTTTTCTGTCAACATGTGTAACAGATCTGACTAATAATATTTCCGCATCACGCACATCGTCCGCCGTGATAATGCGCCCGGGTTTAAGAACAAGCTCACCGCAAGCACCGAAATATTCATTGAGACAGGGAATATGTGAATCCGCAACAATTTTCATGTCAGATAACTCAGAGAAATACCCAGAAAAATAACCAGCCCAACCAGATTATTATTTAAAAAAGCACGATAGAAATTCATCTTGTCCACACTACGAATTAACCATTGTTGAAAACCAAACAAGATGCCAACCACTAACAAAGATAAATAATAAATAAAATGTAACTTAAACATCAAACCAGCAATGATCAGCATGGCAATAAACAATACTTGCAGCAGGCCAATGACCATTTTATCCATCGAACTAAACAGGATGGCCGTTGATTTAATCCCGATTTTAAGATCATCTTCTTTATCAACCATGCCGTACATCGTGTCATAAATCACCGGCCAGACCAGACCCGTAAAAAATAAAAACCAGCCGGACAAACCAACAGCTCCGTTCTGAGCGGCAAATGCCATGGGAATACCCCAGCTAAACGCCGCCCCCAACCCTAGCTGCGGAAGATGTGTCACACGTTTCAACAAAGGATAAATAACAGCTAATCCGGCACCTATCACTGCCAGACCAATGGTATATTGGTTACAAAGCAAGACAAGCAGGAAGGCAAGCAGCAATAAACACCCCGCCAGCAGGCAGGCGGCAAACAGTGTCACATCACCCGCAGCAAGCGGCCGCGTGCAAGTACGGGCAACAAAACCATCAACATTCCTGTCTGCAATATCATTTAAAACACAACCAGCAGAGCGCATCAACACAACACCCGCTATAAAGATACACAAGATAGTCATGTCAGGTTTGCCATGACCCGCCAGCCAGAGCGCCCAAAGCGTGGGCCATAACAAGAGAAAAATACCGATAGGCCTGTCGAGCCGCATTAACCTGATATAGTGTGAAAAATGATGATGTGTTTGCATGGCGCATCAGTATAGCGCAGCCCGGCTACAAGTCGATAATAATTTTATGCCCGGATGATAATTGTTAAAAAAAGCATAATCACGTAAAATCAGTTACAAATGATGACACTTTATTCAGCGATTATTACATTGATCCTTGTCATGGACCCGCTGGGGAACATTCCTGTTTTCCTGTCGATGCTGTCCCATGTCAATCCCAAGCGGCGGCGCCTGATCATTTTCCGGGAAGCTGTTATCGCCTATTTCATCCTGCTATTTTTCCTGCTTTATGGCCAGCATATCCTGCAGGCTATGCATATTTCCCAGCCCGCACTTGCCATTGCTGGCGGTATTATCCTGTTCCTGATTGCCATTCGAATGATTTTTCCCGATCACGACCAGGATGATCGATCAAAACCGACTCTTGAACCTTTTATTGTGCCGCTGGCCATACCATTAATCGCCGGCCCCTCAACCATGGCCATGGTGATGCTGCTTGCCAGTCAGGCGCCCTACAATATGATGCAATGGTTTATCGCGCTGACCGCCGCCTGGTTTGTCACCACCGTTATCCTGATGTTCGCAGGCGCGTTGAGCAGGGTACTGGGTCAACGCGGACTAATCGCTGTCGAAAAACTGATGGGCATGATTCTAACGACCATGTCTGTGCAAATGTTCCTGACCGGCTTCGAACAATTCCTCCATGCCTGACCAATACCCGATAGCTGTCGCGGCAACGGATCCGGCAAACCTGTCTGCTGCCAGGCAGCTTGCCGTTCAACTGAATCTTCCATTCATACCTGATATCGCCGCAACAGACACCAGCGCCTACAGCTACCTGTTGGTGGTGACACCCGACTATCTGGGACTGCAAGATACACGCAGCAAAAAATACCAGCCTTTTTACATCGACTTCAGTACTGGCAAGCTGCAGCATCGCAGCAAGCTGGCTGGACGCCGCACGGAATTAATTGCCAAAGCAATGGGCTGCAAACCCCGCGATAATCCCATCATCATTGACACAACAGCAGGGCTGGGGCGGGACAGTTTCATTCTGGCATCCATGGGTTTCCGCATCATCATGCTGGAAAAATCACCCATTATCCATGCGCTGCTAAGCAATGCGCTGTCACGTGCCGCTGCCGTTCCTGCGCTAGCCAATATCATTGAACGCATGACGCTCATCCAGACGGACGCCGTTCAATGGCTGCCTGATAATGCCATGCATACCCATCCTGATATCATCTATCTCGACCCCATGTTCCCTGCGCGGCAAAAATCGGCTCAAGTGAAAAAAGAAATGGTACTTCTGCAGCGACTGCTGCCGTCAGAACAGGATAATGCCAGCCTGTTTAAGCAGGCCCTTGCTTGTGCCGCCAAGCGGGTTGTGGTAAAAAGACCTCGTCTGGCAAATAATATTGCAGATCAGGCGCCCAGTTATTGCATCATGGGCAAATCCAGCCGTTTTGATATATATGTGGTATAAATTCGTGGACACTTTACACGCTATTTTCAGCTACCTGTTACATATCGACCAGCACTTGCTTGCCTTTGTCTCCGCCTATGGCGGCTACGCCTATATCATATTGTTTTTAATTGTTTTTTGTGAAACCGGCCTAGTCGTCACGCCATTTTTACCTGGTGACTCACTCCTGTTTGCAGCTGGCAGCATTGCCGCCAATACGGGCTCAACATTCCGTCTCAACCTCCTTTTTCTTGTCTTGTTCCTTGCCTCTACGCTGGGAAACAAAGTCAACTATCTGATTGGAAAAGCCTTTGGCGCGCGCATGTCTCGCCTGATCAATAAAGATTATCTGCAGCAAAGCCATCTGTTTTACGCTCGTCATGGCGGTAAAACGATCATTTTTGCCCGTTTCATCCCGATTATTCGAACATTTGCCCCTTTCGTGGCAGGCATCAGTAAAATGAATCTGCGTCAGTTTTCACTCTACAACCTGATCAGTGCCGCACTCTGGGTCGGATCGCTGTTAACTGCCGGGTATGTCTTTGGCGGCATTCCCGTCGTAAAAGCAAATTTCTCTCTGGTTATTTACAGCATTATCGCCCTCTCCTTACTGCCGCCTATCGTCACCTTCTGCCATCAAAAAATAAAGAACCGCTCCCGCTGACCACATCAACCATGCAATGAACGTGCAAGCATCTGGCAGTATCTTCTGGTAACATGCAGAGATATGGACAACATTGACACGGTCGGGCAGAATAGCTCGTTCGGCAAACTACTAACATACAACACGAGAGGAGCCCAGGTTTACTATGGATATGCGCAAAATTAAAAAGCTTATTGACCTCATCCAGAGTACGGGTGTCGCTGAAATTGAAATCCGTGAAGGCGAAGAATCCGTCCGCATTACCCGGGAAATCAAAAATATGCCGGTCATGATGGCGTCACCATCGTCCGTGATCGCTGCCCCTCCCGCACAGACACATGCGCCCGCTGAAACTCATGCAGAGCCAGCCAAAACAACTGACACTGCGCCCGCCGCAAACAAACACACGGTAAAAGCACCCATGGTTGGCACGGTCTACCTTTCAGCAACACCAGGCTCCAAACCTTTTATCGAGATCGGCCAAAACGTCAAGGCTGGTGATGTCATCTGCCTGATCGAGGCAATGAAAATGTTTAACCAGATTGAAGCTGACAAAGACGGCACCATCACTGCCAGACTGGTAGACAACGGCACCCCTGTTGAATTTCACCAACCCCTGTTTGTGATCGAGTAATATTTAGGACAACGACTATGCTAGATAAAGTGCTCATTGCCAACCGAGGCGAAATCGCCCTGCGTATCTTACGCGCCTGCAAAGAACTGGGCATTAAAACCGTTGCCGCCCATTCCACTGCGGACAGAGATTTACTGCATGTGCGCCTTGCAGATGAATCCGTCTGCATCGGGCCCCATTCCGCCGCAGAAAGTTATCTGAATATCCCCGCCATCATCAGCGCAGCAGAAATTACTGATTCGGTTGCCATCCACCCCGGTTATGGTTTTCTCTCCGAAAATGCCGATTTTGCTGATCAGGTAGAAAAAAGCGGCTTTATTTTTATTGGCCCCGACTCTGACACTATCCGTCAGATGGGTGACAAAGTTGCCGCCATCAAACTCATGACAAAAATCGGCATACCCTGCGTACCCGGCTCCGGCGGCCCCATCGGCAATGACGATGCGGAAACCATCCGCCTTGCCCGCTCTATTGGCTACCCAGTCATCATTAAAGCAACCGGCGGCGGCGGCGGCCGCGGCATGCGTGTTGTACATACAGAATCCCACCTGATTAATGCTGTTGCCTTAACACGCAGCGAAGCGAAAGCCGCTTTCAACAATGACAATGTCTATCTGGAAAAGTATCTGCAAAATCCACGCCACATTGAAATTCAGGTATTTGGTGACGGACGCGGCAACGCCGTTTATCTCGGCGAACGGGACTGCTCCATTCAACGCCGGCATCAAAAAATTATCGAAGAAGCACCAGCACCCGGCATCACGCAGCAGCAGCGCGAACACATAGGGGAATTGTGCGCTCAGGCATGCCGCAATATGAACTACCGCGGTGCCGGCACGATGGAATTTCTGTATGAAGATGAAAAATTTTACTTTATTGAAATGAACACCCGTATTCAGGTTGAGCACCCTGTTACTGAAATGATTACCGGCGTTGATCTGGTTAAAGAACAACTCCTGATTGCATCCGGCGAACCATTAAGTGTCGCGCAGGAAGATATTAAAATTACCGGCCATGCGATTGAGTGCCGAATCAACGCGGAAGACCCGCGAACATTTGTACCATCACCTGGCACTGTCAGTTACTTTCACGCGCCAGGCGGACCCGGTGTTCGTGTTGATTCACACATTTATGGCAGTTACAAAGTACCACCTTACTACGATTCACTGGTCGCCAAAATCATCGCTTACGGCGACACACGCGAACATGCGCTTGCACGTATGCGGAATGCGCTGGATGAAACAGTTATCGAAGGCATACGCACCAATATCCCGTTACATCAGGATATTTTGCGCGGCAACTCTTTCCAGAAAGGCATCGTTAACATCCATTATCTGGAAAAATGGATGGCGATGTAGCGCACTTACTCACTAAAAAAAGCCCGGTGTTTGCGTACTCGCGTCACCCATCCCCCAGTGGGACCCCTGACGCTGCGTTCGCAAACACGGGACTTTTTTTAGTGATACGGATCTACTAGGACCTCAAGCAGGGAACAGCAGCCACCACATCAAATCCCAAACGACTATAAAAATCCCCGATAATCGCCGGCGCAGACGAACAATACACACCACCATCCATACAACTGAACTGCTCCACAATATCCTGCTGACATTGTTTCATTTTCCTTTCCAGCCTCTCACATTCATCTCTCAATTCCGCACCCCCATCAGCATGCGCCATCCGCAAAACTGCTTTACGCTCATAAGCGCCCTTAACATATTTATACGCATGTTCGAAGAAAAAACAGGCTCGCTCAAATGCCGCTGTATTTTTATCAGATACGCTCTCTCTTACGAGCATCATCAAGATCAACGCCTCGCCCAAACGAAACAGCCGCTCCATCACCGATGTTTTCATGAAATATATTTTCTTCACTATTTCAATATCTGCCATAGGATAAATACCAAAATCAGGGCATACATTGTCTGTCACAGGCAACGCATCCGCCGCATGCATAAATGTCAGCAAAGAAATGCGGTTTATTCTGCTATCTTCCAGCCCGTATGCAATCAGCAGCAATTCACTGGCGGCGGCAGCATTAACGGAACAACCCAGACCTTGCAGCATCATCTCACCCGCCTGACGCAGGCTGGGCGCATGCATTTTTAATGCTCCCTGCAAAAAACCTTGCAAAGCGGCTGGATAATGTTCGCGTTTATAATTATCCAGCGATTCCTGATATTGCTGCTCTATCTTTGCGTTAGCATTAAAAAATGCCGCTTGATTCAACGCCAATTCCTGCCTGGTCCGCTCCTGATATGCTTCTCTGGTAGTCTCTTTAACACTATTCATCACAAGACAATCCAAACCAAACTGGACTGTTTTCCTGGCAAGATCATTATCAGTTCCGATTTGCCATTCAAGATAGCTATCTAATTTCTTTTGCAGCGGCACCAACTTTGAAATACTACGAGAGATGACATGCCTGAATTTACTGTTATTCGTTAATTCGTCAAACAGCCACTTGTCACATCCATTTTCCACATGTGTCAAGTTAATCACGGCATGTTGAAAACGCTCCAGCATGGTACGGTTATACACCTGATCTTCTAATATCAGCTGCCTGCCAATAAGATCTCCCACGCGCCGCATCAAATGCATATGTTTATGCAGTGGTATAGCCGCATTTGTACCCACCTTCATAAGCGGCAGCATCATATCGATAACAAATTGCTGGGCTTGTTTCAGGCCGTCAAGTTTCTTCCTGATTTCCGTCAATTGATTATTTTTACTGTGAGACAGTGAACGCCAGCTGCAATGCGAGTTCAGTATTGTTTCGCGCATATCTAAAAGCGACTGTAATTCACCTGCTCCGCTCATTAATGCAGTCTTTGCAATAACAAGGCTTTCTCCCGCGGGCTGCCATGCCTGCAAATTCACTTTCCACCTTTCAAGCTCATGCCTGATACCCACTGAGAGTATAAACAGCGACCTATGAGTATCAGTCACCTCTTGCTCACTGATAATCTCCAGCTTGCATGACGCATCCATCCTAAAAAGTGACTGGCTAATCTGATCTGAAATATGTTGCAAGGCTAACCTATCGTCAGCGCTGATACCTCCCTCATTCAGCCAGGCAGCGAACTGTGTTGGCAAACACAGAGAGTAACAAACGATATTTTCTACCCCCTTCAATTTCTCAACAATACTCTTTACATGTTGATTACTAGCTAGCTTGCGTGAGACAGACATCAGAAAACCTCATTTTTGTATTCGCCATTATACTCCCTGCCACAATAGCCTTATCCTTTTAATAAACCTATTTTGCAAATTCCAGACCATAAATGCAAAAAAAATCACCATTAAAATTATAACTACATGAAAATTATAACTATTTTTACAAACCGATTTGATACGCCCCATAAAAAAACACTAGCATCTTGGCCATTAGTCGTATATTCTTCATCCACAAGCAAGGCTGATTGCAACATTTTGTCCAAAAAATGATTGATCTAGCATATGACAATGGGTAAACTACTTGCTGCATTATGAACGATCCCGATACTATCGAGGGAAATTATGACGACCAATACTTTAGAAAAAAATGAAACATTATTTGAACTAACGCAAAAGAGCCAACCGTTGCATGACAGCGTACGCCAATCGTTAGAAAGCTACCTCGCACAACTCAAAGGTCAGACTCCAAGTAACCTTTATGAGTTAATTTTGGGCGAAGTAGAAGCTCCCTTAATGGAAGCTGTCATGGAATACACCAAAGACAATCAGTCTCGCGCAGCAATTGTGCTCGGACTAAGTCGTGGCACCTTGAGAAAGAAACTCAAGATGTATGGTTTGCTGGACTAATATTGCCGAATTACTACCCGTATACAGATATACACCAGTATACGGGGCGGTATTTGTTTAGATAAAACCTGCTTGCTCAAATCATCTTTCACCGCTAATCTTCTATCATACCAATGAAAATACTAGCGGACTGCACTAACAAATGGACTTCAAAAACAGGCTCATTTTCCAGATAAACACGCTGCGCGTTCGCCTTCTGATTAACGATCAAGTCAGACGAATTTTTCAACAACTCTGCGTATTGTTTCTAATTGCTGCCGGCATCTGGCTGGCAGGTCCGCTGCTAAGATGGAATGGTGTACCCATTCTGGCGCCCGCCACAAAAAAAATGTCGCTGATCGCGATTGTCTTTCTTTTATGGTTGCTGAAATACCTGATCATGGATATGGATGCACCAACCCCCTTTGCAAGCAACGACCCTCACCTGAAAAAAGCGCTTTTTGAGCTGCGGCAGCGTCTTGCCGGCTTCATGAAATTCCTGTCTGGCACGGTTATTACCAGAGAAAACCGGACAATCCGTTTACGCCAGCTCCCCTGGTACCTGTTGATTGGCCCCGGCAATGCAGGCAAATCTTCCCTGCTGGCCGAATCTGACTCCCATTTTATTTTGCGCAAACAACCGCGCGGCACAACAGAGCCAGGCCACACTATTGACTGGTGGGTAACACGGCACAGCTGCCTGATTGATGTACCTGGCTATTATTTAAAAGTAGCTCCCCAAAACAGTATGATGTGGCGTTTTCTGCTTCACCTTATTCGCTGCTGGCGGGGAAAGCACGGCATAAACGGCATCATGATAGCTTTACCGCTGCCAGCACTTCTCAAACAATATGACAAACAGTACCAGCCCCTGATTGACAGCTTATGCCTGCGAATTAACGAATTAAAAAAAATATTCCCCGACCCTGTACCATGCCAGATTATCATCACGAAATGTGATCTGCTTGATGGATTTATCGAGTCTTTTAGTGAATCCAGTATAGAAGACATTAACCATGCCTGGGGTATTTCACTTCCACCATTAACACACAGCAAAGACAGCCTCGACTATTTCAATCAGCGTTTTGATGCCCTGATTAAGCGATTAAACGAACAATTATTATCCCGTCTCTATCATGAATACGATCACAAAGCAAAATCGCTTATCAAAGAATTCCCTCTGCGCGTTGAAAACCTGCGTCATTACCTTGCTATTTTAATTGAAAAATTTAATACCAATAAATTAACGATCAGCAATATTTTTCTAACAAGCTCGCAACAACAAGCCCCGCATGAAACAATAGAATCTGGCACAACCGCGCACGAACTTGTCTCAAGCGCAGAACAGGCAATCCAGCTCATACATAAGGTGCCCGCATCCTCACAACCCTATTTCACGAAACAATTGATTGAACAAACCATCGTCAAGCCAGCATCATCCAGAAAAATCATCGGCCGCCCGGCAAATATCTACCACTATTTTGCTGGCGTATGCGGCATTGCCCTGCTGTCTTTAGCCAGCATTTTTATTCATCATGATTTCGAGCAAAGCAACCGTTACCTGCAGGCATTAAACATCATGGTGACGAATCATGAGCTGCTCATACAACAAACATCAAACGCAGACGAACGTCTTGAGCAAACCATTGATCTGCTCAATCAACTTCAAACTGCCGTTTCCCTGCAAACACCTGCTGGCAGATGGTCACTTGCCCCTCATTTCTATATCAATACCACTCAACATAACGCCGCTATTCTTTATCAGCAGGCATTATCCGGGTTATTTATCAATGAGCTGGCAAATTACCTTGGTAACTATCTGTCATTACCTATTAATAGAGAAACTGAAAATGTCTATACAGCGCTAAAAGCTTATTTGATGCTGGGTTACCCGGATCACATGCAGCTTAATTTTTTAATAGCCACCCTGCGCCAGACATTACCCCGCTCATTCAACATCAAACAACAAAATCAATTAATCAACTACGTATATCTTGCATTTGCGCAAAAATGGACGCCCGCCATCTTAAACCAGAAACGCATCCAGTCAACCAGACATTACCTGTACAGCATACCCATGGATAAATTGGGATATATCATTCTAAAAAATTCCGCTGACAACAACAGTAAACAAACCATCAGCTTTGAAGCTACCGCGTCCTCGCCCACACTAGTCAGCCGGCAAGATAATATTCAAATTCCCGTAATGTTCACTGCAAGAGCGTTTCCATTTATTTATCGAAAAGAAATTCAAACAGCCGCAAATGAAATCACACACGGCAACTGGATATTAGGGGTGCCTCCAAGGACAGCCAGCGAAGCTGAAACAAACACACTTATCCAGCAATTAGAAACTAAATATGTTACCAATTATGTCAGTATCTGGGAAAACCTGCTGTCAACGATTCATCCGGCAAACCCCGATAATCTTACTCAAATGAATGCCCTGATTACCCAGTTTATCAGCAATGATTCGCCGCTGTTAAAACTACTGCAAACACTGCACACCAACACCTATTTTGATCCTATCGCTTCAAACAGCCTTAAATTATACAATTTAGGATTGCTAACTGAAAAAACACAGGCGTCAAAACGCCAGCTCTATCAAATTTTCTTTGGCCTCAGCAATATTCACCGCTATCTTTCCTACATTGAAAGCTCGCCAGACAAAAACAAAGCTGCTTTTGAATTACTTGCCGCCAGAGTAAAAAACCCAAATGCGGCAAACCCGATTACCCAGCTTAAGCTGGTGGCAAGCACTCAGCCAGAACCACTAAAATCATGGTTAAATAATATCGCGGATGAAACCTTGCGTCTCCTCATGCAGCAAGGTAATAAATACATCGATTTATCCTGGCAGCAACAGGTCAACCCTGCTTATCAAACATACATTGCCAATCGGTATCCATTCAGCAACACATCCAAAACTGAGGTTGACACCACCAATTTTGCCCTGTTTTTTGGCAGCCCTGGTATCGTAATGAATTTTTACCGTCATTATCTCATGCCATTTGTCGACACATCCAAACCAGAATGGCGCTGGAAACAGGTTGACGGTAAACCATTGCCATTTTCTGCTGAAGCATTGCGTGAAATACAACTTGCCACGCGCATACATCAAATCTTTTTCCCAAATAATGACAATAAATTATTTGTGCAATTCACATTACAACCTTACAAAGTCGACAATGTCTTTCAACAAATAAAACTATCCATTAACGATAAGGTGTTTGTTAATGACGCATCCAGTGCCGGCCAGACGCATCAATTTTCATGGCCTGCAAACAACCACGCCAATCAAACCATTATCCAGCTTGCCATGGCGGATAATAAAATGATCCAGCAATCTTATCCTGGCACCTGGGGATGGTTTAAGCTGATCAACCAGTCGTACGATAGCATGATTAATAAAAAAGAAATGGTCATCAACTTGTCTAAAAATCAAGATGCGGCAAAATATATTGTGCATGTCAATGGAACGATCAACCCCTTTTTATCGCTAAATTTAAATTATTTCCATCTACCTGAACATTTGAGTTAAGAATAATTCAATAGGAGTGGTTTTATATGCTAGTAAAAGAATCAATTGATTATCAGTGCGGCGATACCACACTCAAAGGATATTATATATTTGATGATCAACATAATAAAAAAATACCTGCTGTTATCATTGCACATGATTGGTCTGGCCAAACTGAATTCGCGCACAAAAAGGCAGAAAAACTTGCCGAGCTGGGTTATCTTGGTTTTGCGCTGGATATGTATGGCAATGGAAAAACCGGACAGACGACGGAAGAAAAATCTGCGCTGATTCAGCCTCTATTGCAAGATCGCTCCCTGCTGCAACGGCGCATTTTATCTGCATTTGATGCGGTCAAAGCACTCTCGCCAGTCGATCCTGCCAACATTGGCGCGATTGGCTTCTGCTTTGGCGGACTATGCGTGCTGGATCTTGCCCGCACGGGTGCTGATTGTAAAGGTGTCGTCAGTTTTCATGGTTTATTGAATGCGCCTGACAATCTCACTGGTAAAACCATTAAATCTAAAGTGCTCGCCCTGCATGGCTATGACGACCCTATGGTGACACCAGATCAGGTAATGGCGTTTGGCAATGAGATGACGGCTGCCAACGTTGACTGGCAGCTGCATATGTATGGCAACACTATGCATGCATTTACTAACCCGCAAGCTAATGACCCTGGTTTTGGTACTGTGTATAACAAAGTTGCTGATATGCGTTCGTGGCAAGCGATGAAGGATTTTTTTGGGGAAGTGCTGGGGTAGTCCCTACTTCGGCAAGCTCTTCACATCAGGGTTTCTGGAATAAGCATCCAGAATTTCATCCAGCAGCTGGTCTGCGATACTCAGGTTTGAACCTTCCTGTATCATACCCGCTGTTTCCTTCAACACAGCCAAACGTGCTTCGATCAGGTTTTTCACTGTGCCTGACGAGAACAGGTTTGCCAGCACCCGCCGCGCTTCTTTAGGCCCCAGCTTCACGTACAGCTTGTTACGTAACCGCGCATCTTCAGCCGTGGTACTAAACGCCCATAGCTCAATCGGGCCCAGCGTATTGGTTAACAGCTGTGTATTCATCCCGTTTTTCGTAGAGAATTGCGCCAGAAATGTCGCACCGCCTTCTCGCGGCCCATGCACACGTGTTTTCAATGCAATACGCGCGGTATTGGATAAACCAAAAATTTCGGTTGAACGTTTGATCGCTTGCTCTGGGCCCGCATCCATAATAAAAATGGAGGTACCAAACTCGACCATCACAGCATCAAAGTCATCCAGTGACTGGGAAATCAACGCAATCTGCACATTCCATTTTCGACCTTCACGCATATCCAGAATAACCTGATCACGCACGGCTTTCGCCTTCGAGGTACGGTGAAATTCATCATAGACAATGCGCTTGGCATCTTCGCGAATATCGGAAACCCGCTGACGATGAAAATCGCGGTATGCTTCCGGTATATCTGTGATGCCATCTTCTGTCAGGTAGTAATGACGTGCAAGCGCATAACGCGCCAGCATGTACATGACACCCGTCTGGCGGTCAGCAGCGTCACCGCCGCTTTTAGCAACTTCATCCAGATCGAGCGACACAACACGCGCATCACCAATATCAAATTTAGTGATATTCGATAAAATAGGATATTCACGTATCGCGCTGGAAATCATACGGCTAAACGCCTGAATTAACGGCTCACCCGTCGGTGCTTTTACCTGACCGTATAAATCTTCGATCACCTGTGTACGGCAAATGGCAGCAGCATCGGCCAGCAGCGGCATTGCATAACGCTGTGCCAGCATCGCCTCATGATGAAAGTTTGCCAAAAACAGGGCGTCAGTGACTTCCCACCATGTTGTACGATCATCAAACACAAAACCAATTTCACTTAAGATGTCATCTACAATGGTTTCAATACCATGCGTATAGGGATGCGCTTTCCCTTCATCATTAAGATATTTATACATTTCATCAACGACCAACCCTGCCATATCCGAGATACCATCATAAGGTCTCTCTGCACCCAGCGGCGTTGCCAGCAAGGTAACAAAATTCACCAAAAACCCACGTTCCTGAGGCGACGGTTTACGGCATCCCAATTGTGTATCAAATGGATTAATCGAATATTCCGGCGTCATACGCAATCGATGATAGGCAACGAGGTGCCGCTGGTCTGGCGGCAATGATTCTTTCAATAATGAAATCAACCCGCTGCTCGATGGCCCAATATCCACAATTGCGATACGCGGTAATCGCGTAATACCGCCAGAGAGACAAAGCGCCAGATTCACCGCATTGGACAGTACCGATTTACCAGAACCGGGACGCGCATACATCAAATCAATCCAGGTCGTTTGCTTGGATGATCCAGGCTGATAAGGCCACGGCTTGCCATCCGGTGAACGCAGCAACAATGCACCGTTTTCCCAAGTGGAAGCAGGGCGCGCGAATGGCAGCATATAAACTGCATCCGTCAGCGGCGCAACAGACGGTGTTGCAATACTGTTCGCTGAAAAACCTAGTGAACTGGATACCACACCGGCAAACACATCACCGCATACCTCAGACACTTCGCATGAACCCCAGCCTTCAACGGCTTTTGACAGTTCAGCGGCTCGGGTACGCAGTAATCGAATATTTCCTTCAGGCGCCCAGGTAGCCAAAGCAACCTGCAATTTAACAACTGCATTATCCGTATTAACATCAATAGACCGCAGCAACTGAACCGCGTCGTGAATCAGCGCATTCTGGGCGGATGTGAAACTCAAAATCGCTGCCATCACAGATTTAAAACTCAATGCAGCCAAACCGCCGCTCTCAATCAGAAATGAAATGCGCCATGGCACTCGCGTTGGCAGTGTACGGGCAAAAAGCGCGATAAAAGATTTTACTTCCTGCGGGAACAAATCAATAAAAATAGGGGTATAAATACGCTCACCTATGCGTATGGTGCGCAAATCAATAGAATTTGCATCTCTGGGAAATATCTGTCTGGCTAATGGCGGATACATTAAACCTGATAAATCATTTGATGCTGAGCGTGTTTCGCGAATGGGTATTTTATCGCCCGGCAGCACAGGTCGCCATTCTTTCGCCGTAAATTCAGGATCAGCGGACGTCCGCATGGCATAGACAGCGCTATGCACATTTAACAACGCACAATAAATACTTAATGCGCTTAAGTCAGTCACCATAGACCGCACAAAAGACGTATGCGCTTCTCTCAAATCCGGAATAGCCGCAAGTAAATTCTGGCCATTCTTGAAAGGCGGGATTTTCTTATCCCGAATAAAATTCAGTTTCTCGCTGGAAGCCCTGCTGATCTGCTCATTCGTTAATGAATAAGGACGTGTCCACAAGACAATATATAGCTCTTCATGCGCACAATAGCGCGAAATGTAATTCACCCGCTCAGCAAATAAATCGTCCAGATCCAGCTTGAGACGTCTTGCCGTAGCATGCGCCGCAGAAAGAATTTCCTCTATCTCCAGCCGCACCTCATCACGATCATAATTAAAATAGACTTGTACCGCGTGACCCGGGCGCTTCAGGGTTGCCTGTAAACTTTGGGTGAGCCCCTGATGAATTTCAGCAAATTCTTCTTCGCCAATCAATTTGGTCACGCCGAACACCCGGATAACAGAGAGCAGCGAACCATCTCTTGCAACAAGCGTGTGTGTATCGTCAGCCGTTTCCAGATCACAATAGGATTCAACGGTCTGCTTCAATTCCGTGCTAAACCAGGCAAGAATAGCATCTATGCTATCAAGAAATGGATCTATGAAGCTCCGATCACGCATGCATCCGTCCTTAGATCTTGCTTAGGTTCTGTTCCATCATGCCATTTATACTGGCTGTGTTCCAGCCACAGATCCCGCAGCTCCTTCTGTACCCAACTCTTGCTGTGCTGCGGCTGCCCATGCCTCCATCTGCACCCTGAATTTAGCTTGTGATGGCAGCAAACGTAAATCTTTCAGTATGCCAATCTTAGTTTCTGGATGCTCTCGCTGATATTCAATAATGGCCTGCCCCATCACCGCGGGATTACTCATGCCTGCGCCATACTTGTTTTCTATCAGCTGGCTGCGGAATTTATAGCTGCGGTAAATTGACTGGGCTGTATCCTGATAGCCAGTATTATTATCCATTGCACAGAAAAGAACATGACAAAAACTATTAAGATCAGCCTGTGTCATTTCTGGCAAATACACTAACTGACCGCCCCCCGTATCTTCCAGCCCAATCGCCTGCAAAAACAGGCATTGACTGCAAAAACAACACGCGGTCACCATATTACTGGATTTATTGTTCGCATAATTACCGTCAAGATTAACAACATCCTGATACTGTCGAGCCTGAAAGCCGCAATATTGGCAAGTATAAGCATCCCGCTTCAGAATCTGTTGCTGCATCGGCTGAAATGCCCGATCCATCTTGCGTCTGGCAAACAATCTCCATCCTACCAAATTCGTTGCCAGCACAAGATTATGCATATCACCCTATTCCGCTCTTGCTGCGCCAAATGATGCAATACCAGATACACCTGCAACAGTACCGCTGGCACCAAACAAGGTACCGCCAGACACTCTAAATACCGTTGGTGCAAAAATTAATGCCGCGCCAACAAATAAAAGTGCTATCGGCGTACCAATAGGAATCTGGGTTGGGTTGTCTTTATGCGCTTTAAATTTCACGATAGCACCCACAACAAATGCCATTCCAGCAACGTAAGAAGCCGCTGTAATCAATCTGGCAATGTTGGCAATATTGCTGGTAACCTGCGCGGCAACCGAACCAATACCTGATACCTGCGCCAACGCAACGGTGCCTGTCACAAAACATGTTATTGCCAATAACGCTAGAAAAAACACTTTTTTCATTACTATCTCCTTTTTAATATGAAAACTTAAAACGATATACCAGACAATCCTAATGTATTTTGCACTACTTCTACAAACTGGAATATGTTAATACAGAGAATACCACCGACTATATGTGTTATCCCCTTACTTAATCCGCCCTGCCCGGCTCGACCTTCTCCGGCATGACTCAAAATAACTAATCCCCTGATAAATCCAATTGTACCTATCAGCTGAACGATACTAAAACATACTTTAAGGAAATCATGCCATTCATCACTTTTTTTCACATAACCATATGGGTTTGGTTCCGTCCAGAAGGTACTCATCCCCACCTGTACCGAACTGGGCAGATAAAGCAGCGCCGCACCAATAACCAGCATCACTAGTGGACCCATAACGCTATGCTCATGTGACATTTGAGTACGCATTTCGCCAAAGTGCTTCATTTTAATAACGCCCGCGATAATCATGTACATGCCCAGCACATAAGCGACAGCTGTCACCAGCCGCATCAGGTTTGGCACCTGCTTGGATATATTAACCAGCATATCCTGAACTGATAATGAACTGACCGGGCTCACGCTAGATTGCTGAGCATAGACAGGCACTACTACCGCTACCAATGCAACACCCGCAACGTAACAGGCAACTGACCGAAACCGGCCAAGTGAACTACCATTTATCATGACAGCCGCCTCGCTTCTTCATATTTCACAACTATCCCGCATTACCATACGATAGTGAAACAAGCTTACTACCCGTATTAATTTCGACAACACCATCATATGGATCAATTTTGGTAATACGTCCCAGATCACGAACAACATCACCTTCCGCCACTGTGACCGTTTCACCATTCTGCGACCTCAACCATGCACGACCTGGTATGATAGCCTGTACATTATAGTTTGTAGCCGCTTCTGCCGCTGGTGCCTGCTGTTGAGCTGGCACGGCATCACCTGGTCCACGCTGGCTTGTTGGCTGGCCGCTGCGCTGAGCCTGCAGCAACTGCACCATCCGCTTTAGCTCACTCTCCAGACTGGCCACGCGCGAATTCAATGTTTGAACCTGATCCTGCAGCGCCTTATTCTGGCTCGAAAAATCACTCAATTTCTGGGTATATACTTCTTGCAGCTGCGACATTAACTGCGCAGATTGCGCTTCGAGGCTTGCAATTTTTGCATTTGTAGCAGCATTGTTTTGCGGCAAATCAACCCCTGAGCCCTGCATCAGATTTTGTGTTGCTGCCGTAGATTGCATAGGCATAACATCCGTCATCATGGCTGGCGGCGGTGTTGGCGCGGCTATCTGGGTACCCGCTGCCACTGTTGGCATGGCTTCCGGTTGCTGCATTGCACCAGCTGGTGCAGAAGGAGCAGGCAACGGTGGAGCAGCTACTGTCTGCATTTGTGAACCAGGTGCTGGCAAACCTGATGCCTGCATTTGTGAGCCGGGTGCCGGCAAACCCGATGGGGCAGCAGCGGCAGCTTGAGGTACGGCTGCCTGAGGTGATTCTGCCAGCGGCATGACAGCTTGAGGTACGGCTGCTTGCGGCGCTGATGGCTGTGATGCCGCTGCCTGCAGCGTCATGGAGGGAACATTTGCCTGCATGGGTTCGCTCTGCTGGGTAGCAGACGATTCGACTATATCTGTTGATGGAAGAGTGCTTGTTGGCGCAACAAATTTATAAACGATAGCGACAAGTGCAATAACAGCAACACCGCCAATCGCCATGCGCTTCATACCGGCATTACTGCTTCCGGTACTCGCAGACACTGCAGGCTCTGACGAATGCACCTCCTCGTGATGCTCTGCTTCATAACTTGCATCATCATCCGAGAAGCGATATTCACTTTCTTCATCGTCACCATTACGATCGTGCATATATATGCCCTCCTTCCCTGCTTCCTTACCCCTAACTATCCCACCTATCCTGTTATAAGTATAGCTTATATCCGTTATAAGTATAGCCTGCGGCCATGGTATAAATTTACAATAATCCTTACGTTACGTCAGACATGAATAATATGCCCAGACTGACACCGGCATTAACTTTGACAGTCGGCGGAAGATTGACATAATTTTGCGTAACAGCACTCAGCGTCTTGCCGATCTGGCCAATTGCCATGGTAATTTTGTCTGTCGGACTATAGACAGCATTGGATGCCGTCTGCGTGCCATTCAAGCCAACGCCTGTCGTTGCACC
>CAZOVT010000005.1:241-12844 GCA_964583565.1 uncultured Coxiellaceae bacterium | reverse complement strand
ACCGGATGAACTGACCGCGCTTGCATAACCCTGCATGAATGACGTTGCCATGATCGCACCAAAACGCATCATGTAATGATAATTCACATTACTTGCCAGTACGGTACGTGCCGTATCAGGATCAATTGCAAATGCTGTGACTGTTTTAGATTGCGGCCAGCTGTCTTCATTCATAATGGTGAAGTTCAGGCTGACCCTGTCAAGCTGGCCGGACACACCTTTTGTTGTCGTCAGCTTGCCAAGCACTTTCGAACCCTTGTATTTACCCTCGACAATAGTCGCCATGACCGGGCTATCCGGGTAGTCGCTGTTAACCGCCGTATCCAGCACAGCAAAGATAACTGTTCCAGCTTTAATGAGAACAGGTGCCGGCGCTGCTGTCGATGATGAGCTGCCATCCGCACCCGTACCAGCAGCACCGCCAGTACCTGAAGCATCACCCGTTGTTTTAGCTTTTGATTCTGCCCGCTCTTTATGATCCATCGATGGCGGCTGCCAGGATGTGACTAACTGCTGCGCCTGCCCGGCCATGGCTGTTACCAGTCCCTGCATGCGCGCAATCCGCTCCTGATTAGCTTCAGGTGATAATCCCTGACCTGATGCGGCAGGAGAAGGGCCTGCCGCAAACTGGCTGGCAGTCACAAGGCGTGATGACGATGTTCCTTTTTGCACTTGCTGCTGCAGTGCCGCAAACTCACTGGTTCGCGCACCCGTACCGCCTGGTGTTGCCTTGGCTGTAATGGCCTGATACTGCCGCATTAAATCAGCCGCCTGCTCCGACGTAATTAACCCAGATGAGACTGCCTGCTTTAAGGCATCTGCGTACTGAGCAACTGTGCCATTATTTTGCTGCAGTGATGTCAGTTTATTTGCTGTATCCCGCGCCGCTCTTACTGCCTGATAATCTGCGATCTTAAGTTTCGAAATATCTTGCGTCAATTTACCTTGCGTCACCATCCTTTCGACTGCACGCGTAAACTCTTCCATGCTGACATCACTTTTGATCATGCCTGCCAGTTCCTGGGCCGTCTCTTGAGTAATCTTTCCTGTCTTCAATAAATCATCCAGCTCCTGATAAGCCGGTGCCTCCGCATTTGCAATCATCGAATTAACCGCACCCGTTGGGCCAATCGCAGCTTTCTGCTGCCGGTACTCATCAATCACTTTGTCCGCCACCACCGGAGCAAGCTTGCCTTGTGAAACCAGACCTTTCACTGTTGACTCAAAGGTACTCATGGAAACCATCTGGTTTTCAAGATCAATCAGCTGTTTTTCCACTTCAGGCATAATTTGCCCCTGCCGCGCCCAGCCCTGCAAAATAGCCACACTCTGCATTGTCACTTCTTTGGCGCGCTGCTGCGTATATTGCGCCAGTAATTGCTGGGCGGCTTCCGGTGTCAACTTGCCTTCTCTGACCATCCCTTGCAAACGCCCGGCATAATCACTTGGTGATTCACCCGTTTTTTGTGCCGATAATAATTCATTCGCCGCTGTTAACGATAACTGACCCGATTTAATCATCCCATCCATGGCGCCAGCACTTTCCTGCAGCAATGAATTACCATGCTGCTTCTTGTATTGCTCCAGCAATTCGCGTGCCTGCTCTGGTGTTATCTTGTTTCCTTTCACCATCTCATCCAGCACATTGGCATAAGCTTCCGGTGAACCCGCTTTTTTTGCAGCCTGATCCAGTTGATCCACCATCTCCGGTGGAATTTTACCTTGTTTGGCCCAGTCATTAAGCAATGACTTAACATTGGCTGACTGATCAGAGCAAATGATATTACACTGCGCGGCACCGCCGCCTTTTTGTTCCCCGGGATTAATAAGCGTCGGGATGGCACTTGATCCAGTCATTTTAGCCTGTTCCGCCGCTTTCACATCTGCCTGAGAAAGCGCCCGATAATATTCAGGCGTCAACTGGCCGCCCGGGACTGACTGAAGCGTTGTAGGCGCTGTCGCAACTTTTGATGGACCCACTGTATCTTCGCCGCCAGATAACCAGAGTGTTCCCACATAAATAAGAACCAGCACACCGATAACGCCGCCAAACAAAACCAGCACTCTTGCACGTGCATCCAGTTTGTTAAAAAAATTTAATTTGGAAAGATCCAGCGCCATCAGAATCCCTCTATCTTAAGTTCAGCCGGTGAACCATATTTCGATATTAATACAGACGATGTTTTCGGGAGCTGATAGGCAATCATGCCATCAGGACTCACCATTTTACCGACCCAGCCAGGTGACAGTACCGTCATGCGTGTACGCAAATACATCTGCTCTCCCAGCAGCCAGGCTTGTGAATCTGAACCATGGACAACCAGCTGCTTACTGCCTGCGGGCGCAACACCATCCAGCACACCAAGCAATAACTGGTTAGCACTGCCAGGCAGATCGGTGCCCGTAGGTAATTCTTTGGTATTGGGCCCAAGTCCGGCGACATGCAGGTCAACACGGTAATCAACGACTCGCTGCCCTGAAACCAGTTCCAGTGTGATAGGCGTAGGCAATCCAACCAGCCGCACAACAATATCACCGTCACTGTATGCCGTTATCGCCTGTATCAGCAGGATATTGCTCTTACCATCCCACTGAATACCGACAGATTTCGGATTACCAATATCAAACGATGCTATCGGCCAGGGCGACCCAGTCGAATCAACAAAAACCAGTGAAGACACATAACCTTGCGCAAGACGTACTGCCGGCGGCGTAGTTCCCGGCGCCAGATTAATCATCAGGGTGCTGGAAACGGGCTTGGGCGGAATATTCGGCGTCACCGCTGCCGCACGCTGGGTTGTATCGATGTGCTGCCGCAGCTGAACTATCTGTTTGGGTGACAATGGAATATTTTGCTGAACCATCGCATTAAACGCGGCAACTGATTCTTCACTGGGCTCTGGTACTCGCTCGGGTACCGAATCAAGCATGATCTGCCGACTCTGCTCGAATGTAACAACACCGGGCGGCTGTTTTGCAGCTTCGGCCGGTTTGGCTGTATTCCCTTGCAATGCCTGTTGTCCGGGTTGATTCTGAGCATAACCATTACCATCCAGCCAACGCTGAAACTCATCAGCTGATGCCTGCTGTGAAGACCCTGGCTGATCTGCAGCAAAGGAAACTGCGCTCAGCACACTCAACAGTAAAAGCGTTGTCCTGAAAATATTAACCATGTATGCAGTCCATTCCTTATCCTGTTGCTGTTGCCATTCCTAGCTTTTAACATCCCCTTGATCAACGATCATATTCTCAATTGCAACACCATTCAGATTATTCAATGTCGGCACCCTGACGACTAACACTTGCAAAACAATTGACTTATTCGGAATATTAACACCCCCAGCATACTTAAGTATAATAGGCACTTGCACCAGCCAGCTATAAGCACCGCTTACACTCGGATCCGGTGATTGCAAGATAGTCGGCGCACTTGCAAGTTCAACATTAATAAAAAGCCTATCCTTCTGAACATTATTATAATTTGCATAGTTATTCAATTGGTTTAAATAAACCTTCCAGCCATCCTCTGTAAAATATGGCTTTAGCACATTTAACTGTTCCTTGTAATTATTAAAATCAAAAACAAATAATTGCCTGATCGTATCATTTACCCACTGCAGGAGATCCGATGTTGTCATATAAGGCTCATCCACTGGCACTGGCGGCTGTACACGCCATTGATCGGACACCGGGAATGTCACTGGAGGCGGTTTATCCATCAATAAATAAATAGAGAGCAAAATCAAAAGAACAATCGCACCACAAAAACCGACCATAATAAGCACCAGTCTGCCAAAACTGTCCCGATAAAATTCATTCCGCAACTCTACCACTGCCAATTTTTCTTCAGCCATGTGTCATCCCATTAGTACCATACGCTACCGTGAAGTTGCGATCATTTGCACAATTCCCAATCCTTTGTACCCTTGAAGCGCAGGCTGTCGCTGCACAATAACTGAAATATTCAATCGATTAGTGAAGCCAAGGGATCCATCATAAGGTGGAAGCATGTAGGAAATGAGCAGGGGCATTTCATATTCCCAGGAGTAGATACCACTGCTGGTTCTGCCTTGCCGCAGCAACCGCGGCATCTGCGTCACTTTGGCATTAATAATGTATTTACGCTCTCTGGTCGCCGTGAGGTTACCGGAGAGTGTCAAAGCCTGCATATATTTTTTCCAGCCATAGGTTGTATAATACTTTTGTGCCGCCTGAAGCTGCCCGGGGTAATTGATATAATCATAAGAATATGACGCCTCAATCGCATCCTTAACCCATTGAACTATTTCAGCATCCGTCAAATTCGGCCTGCCGACAGGATCAATCTGAATCAGACGACCCACATTATCAGTTGCAAAATACAATGGATGAACCGGATTGCGCATCAAAAACGAAATAACAATGATCAGGATCGTGACGGCAAGCAGCGATAGAGCGAATGCAGCCAGCGATAAATAATACAGGCGCCTGTAAAACGCATTACGCGCAACTATCAACACCATTGCATCCTGCTTTTCCATGCTCTACTCCATCACAAATTGATCTATGCCTATACCTTGAGGATTAACATCAGTCGGCACACGCACAATGGTCAGTATCACATAAAAATTCTTTGTTTTTTTGTCGCTGCCACTCAGATACGTCACCAGAAAAGGTATCTGGATACGCCATACATAATCCCTGCCCTTCAATGGCCCTTCATTGGAAACAACCGGCGGCCCAGATACAACACCATATACAATCAGTTTTTTTTGCGTAATGGTCGAAATCAACCCGCTAACCGATCGCAAATAATCCTGCCATCCTGCAGTGGTAAAATAGGGCCTCACTGCCGCAATCTGGTTTTGATAATCCAGAAAGTCAAATGTATATGCCGCTGTCGCCGCCTTGCTTCCCCATCTTAATATCGTATCTGGTAATAAGTTTGGCTCATCATATGGCACCAGCAGCATTCTGCCGCCATCTTGCTGAACTGCATTAAATTGAGGTCTGGGAAGGGTGGCTACCTGATAGAGCACCACAGCGACAGCAATAATCATGATGACGATAATACCCATCAACACGATTATCACATGATGATAATGTTCACGATAAAAATCATGGTTCCTGGGTATGTACTTTTCCTGTATATCATCCAGCGCCATAGTTATCCCTGATGTTATAGTGGCTTGGGCATATCCAAAATTTTGCCGCTTGTCGTATTTGCATAATACGCTGGTTTTGGCTTGGATATAATCAGGTATATCATCGTCGTCAATAATATAAACATGACAACAACAGAAATGATCAGACAGAGCAATATCTTACGAAACTGATCCCGAAAAAAATCACTCTGCAGCCGGGCAATTTCATGTCGTCGTCCTAACATGCCAACCTCATCATGCTTCAAGTTTCTCTAAGGTAATTTCAACACGATAATTATCGCTGCCATCCCAGTTTTTTGAAAGCGGCTCTACCAGATGGGTGCCGCCATAACCTTGAGCATAGATAACCCTTGCATCCATCCCGGTCTCAAGTAAATATTTTTCCACCGCATGCGCCTGACCTTGAGAAAGTGCAAGATTAACATTCGGCGGCCCAAGCGGGTTTGTATAAGCCGATATTTTCACCATGACCTTGTCATACTGATTAATAAATTTCGCCACCATATCCAGTGTGGAATAGGCTTGCGGATACAAATTGGCTGAAGCAGGCTGGAATAATCTGGAAGAAGCAACCACAATCAATACCTGATCACCCAGAACAACCACGGAAACACCACGATTTTCCAGTCTGTCGACCAATGTCGTATGAGCATCTATGTAGGCACCAAAAGCAGCGCCGACCACAGCACCTAATCCGGCTGCGGGAAGAATGCCAATTCTGGAAGACATCGTTCCGGAAATGGCGCCAATCGCACCACCTATCATCGCGCCTTTGGTGGTTTGACTGGTATTCTGATAAGAACCGGCCATATCACTTTCATCGGTAGCTGCGTTATAGAGATCTTTCGAACCTTGCACTGTTTTATCAACACCCGAAGCAGAACTTCGAGCTACTCCGGAAGACGCACAACCAGCAAGAAGAAACAGACAGGAAGCCAGTAATAACAGGTGTCTTAACAAGATAACCAGCGGAATTGATGTTGTATCGCTCTCTTGCAGCATGTTTGTAACCATCCTGGATTGCACTCTCTCAGCCTACGGCGTTCCTTCCTCAAATCTTGCCTTCAGAGAGTTTACATAATCACATAACTCATTCGCGATAGCTACTACTTCATCGCCAGTGATCAGTATCCCATCTACAACTGGCGGATAATCAGTGACATAAGTAAGATCTTTGATAATTTCATTTGCCATCGATCCAACCTGGGATGCCGAACGCCCAAGCAGCCGCTCAATCACTTCAATTTTGTCATGCGTCACACCGCGAATAAGCAGCGGCAGACTAAATGCAGCAACCTGACCGGCACCCACCAACTGCTTGACTGAATCACCCAGCTGCACTTTGCTGAAAATATTCAGCCTTCCCTCAACGGGTACCTCTTCTTCAAGCGCCGCCGCACTTGATTCTACCGCTGCTTCATGCCGGTTATGAAATGCCATCAGGGCAGATAATGCTTTTTCTATCGGATTAGCGCCTGCACCATCCGCCATGAAATTAACGATCATCTGGATCTCTTCGCTTTCTTCGGTTTCCAGTGCCAGCGTTTCGCCAGACGCAATGATTTCACCTAAATGCGATACTCTATCTTCGAGCTCAATCAACGTACGGCCCAGTGGAGGCTCAACTTTCAAAAACTGATTGAGCTGCATGCGTGGTGCAGGCGGCGGATTGGCAAAAAACATGGTGGCACGAATAATTTTTGATTTAAAAAAGATATGCGCTTCGCCTTCACGCTGTTCTTTTAAATCCAGCAAATCAACTCGCTGACGCTTTTCAGTCGACGCACTGCGGCTATCCATGTAATTATTCAACAAACTTCCCGCGTTTGTCTGAAATGAATCCACTTTTGTGACGTAAGATTCACCCGCTGTTTTTTGGAAAAATTCCCAGGTTTCCATAGGGTCTTCCAGCTTCATACAAATCTTGATGTTTGTATTTGCGCCGATTGAAGCGGCTTCTTCTTTGGATGCCTTTTGAAATGCCGGCAAATCCTGTCCCGCAAAAATAACTGAGAACCCAAGAGAACGTGCCTGTGCTGGCACCACGGCAAAACCTTTAACAGCGTAATAACCATACTCATCAAGAATACACATATACGGTGTCGGTGAGTTGGTTGGCTTACGTGTAATCATTTCACGATAAGTACCTTCCACAGAATCACCCAGGCCTGCGGCCATCATTGCACGAAGAGAGGCAATAACAATTTTACCCAGATTGGCTAATTCATCCGGTGATTTTTCTAACGCCGGCAAGAGCACCACTAGAATCCGACGGTTCAATACGACGTCTTTCAAATCAACTTCGGCCAGATTGGTACGAATAATATGACCATAGGTATCTGCCAGCGAACCGAAGGTTTTAGTTAACTGCATGGTAATAAAGCCATGCTGCTCTAACACTTGCGAGCTTTGCTTACCCTTCTTGGAGATATCATAACCCGGCAAGTTTTTAATATAGTTTTTAAGCGGCTCAAGAATTAAATCCGGTGTCTCTGCCAGACTAACCGGCTCCTGATTATCACGAGGAAACATTTTATCTACCACGATCGCTTCAAGGCGGGTCAACTCAAAGTAATTACGAATGGAGTTAGCATCCAGCAAAATCTTGCCCTGATCGCGCATATAAACCAGGATTTTCATCAAGGAATCTACAAACACGATCGCACGGCCTTTCCACATATCACCATCTGAACTTTGCGATCCGGAGTCCATCAAGCTGACAACCAGCTGTGTCAACATGCTGGATGAACCATTAC
Organism: uncultured Coxiellaceae bacterium; assembly: GCA_964583565.1. Classification (GTDB taxonomy): domain Bacteria; phylum Pseudomonadota; class Gammaproteobacteria; order DSM-16500; family DSM-16500; genus Aquicella. The sequence goes on along the minus strand of CAZOVT010000005.1, from coordinate 4,944 downwards.
AAAAGGGGTTCATAGTGTTGGACAGCCGCTTTTCCTGCGCACCGATAACGTCACGCGCACCCGTCATAAAGTTAATTAACAGCAAATCATCTTCACGCCCCATGATGCGGCACATGGAAAAGACCTTTGCGAAAAGTGAGTTATCGCCTTTACCATCGACATAAATAAATCCACTCGCCTGCACCAATGCATTAAATGACAATGAAACCAGCGCTTCCGTTTTACCAGAACCCGTTGACCCGAAAATCAGGCAATGCGTACGCATGTCGTCATTGTTAAACCACAATTCATCATTGTTCTGGCGGCGATTGCCAAAAAAAGCGATACCGCGCGCTTTGCGCGGCTTTCCTGTACCTGGTAAGGGATCATTATAATCAAGCGCTTTCGAACGCTGCGGCATACGAAAGGGCAGCGTTGCTTTTCTTGTGTAGGCATACAGGAAAACGAAGAATCCGATCAGCGCGATAAAATCACACATAGCGGTAAATACAAATGATGCGACGGCAAAACTAAACAACAGCAGCGCACCATTGACTGGATCTTTGAAAAAATCAACGATTTTCATGCCCAGCGTGCGTGTATCACGCAGCAATAGCTGGGGTGATAATTCGTTTTGTTCGTCCAGTCCGCGAATCTTCATGTCACTTCCTTAGGTAAAAGCATGCCAGACTCAGCAACTACCTTTGCACCAGTTTACTTATTCATCTGGCTTGTAAACAACCTCTTTCAAAGCCAGCTCAACGGCGTTAGTCGCTTCCTCAATCATCGGCACAAAAAGCCTTCTGCCCGCATTCTTTTCAGCAACCCAGTGCGAAAAAATACCCGCCACTTCAATAAACGGTGTTTGCCTTCCAACTGTATTCATCATGTACCACAAACGGCGGTCTCTCGGTTTTAACCAGAGAAAATCTGCCGATGCCTGCACACCGTCGTCTCTCGCTTTTTCCAGCATGGAAGCCATCACTGTCATGACATAGGCATGTGACTTCAGCACTGTCTGCACATCTTTAGAATTAATATGTTTTTTGAGCAATTCATCAACGCCGGAAAAATCAAGTGAAGAACGGGTCGAAGAAGCAGCCAGCTGATAAATAATCTTTAAAGCTGCCTGACTATCTGCATTAATACGCGCAGCAAAAACAGCAAACAATGCTTTCACATAAGGCGGCAAATATTCCGGGCCACGCCAGAGCTGGCCCAGCTGCATCGCAAATATTTTATTCGCCTCGCCGCGTTTCAATACGACATCAATTTTATCCCATTCTTTACGTGTCATACCCTCACGACGCTGCGGCTTTACCTCTTGCAATAATTGGTAACGCTTACAAAACTGCATGGGTGTCAATGCCATCGCCCATGGGCCTTTTGCAATATCCTCTTTAATAAGATCCAGCCCTGCGACAGGCGCGATTTGCGGCCAGTTTGTTTTTTCCATATTAGCAAAGTCACGTAATTTATATATTCGCCGAAATATATTCGCTGTATTGCCGAAATAAATAACAACTCCCAACACAAACAAAATAATCGCCAGCGGGATACGTATCCACTTACCAACAAAACCACCCGCTAGCATTAAATTCTGGAAAGTAATCATTGAGGGCTGCGCTTTTAGCCCCCTAATGGTCAAATACAACTCTTCGAAATAGGAAACATCAAGATGCAATGCAACAGCTGCCCGCAGAAGCAGTTTGGCTTCTGCCAGTTTTATTGCGAGATAAAAGGATGCGAGCTGATTTTTGAAAACATACCACACAACAGCGAGCGTAAAAAACAGCGCCGCAATTCCCCACAACATTCCCATGGAGTTATCCTGTCCACCCTGCTGCGGTGCTGCCATGCATTACCTCACTCTTGTTTCGGCCTGAGACTAATCATTTAGTCAGCGAGAACGGCTAATCCTTAATATTCCTCTTCCTGCTTCTGCTGCCTTTCCTTGATCTCATCCAGTGTCTTGCAATCTATGCAAAGCGTCGCTGTCGGCCTTGCTTCGAGACGGCGCAAACCAATCTCAATGCCGCAGACTTCACAATAGCCATAATCTTTCTCGCGCACGAGTTCGATAGACTCTTCAATTTTTTTCAGTAATTTTCTTTCGCGGTCACGCGTGCGCAGTTCGAGACGAAAATCTTCTTCCTGGCTGGCACGATCATTGGGATCAGGGTAGTTGATAGCGTCTTCTTTCATGTGGGTAACAATCTTGTCACCGCCTTCCAGCAAACGCTGCCTTAACGCCACGAGTATATTCCGGAAATGCTGCAGCATTTGCGCACCCATGTATTCTTCTGATTTTTTCTGCTTGTAAGGCGCAATCCCTAATACCTCCAAGCTCGGCTCTAAAATATCTTTTTCTTTAGTTGCCATTATCGTTTCTCCTACCCTGAGATTAATTGTAGTCCAAGTTTGACAGCTATACCAAAAAAACCCCTCTCTCAGCAACACTATCGGAGCAAACAACCCACTGTCACCCTCTCATGTCCACTCAGGTCGCGCAGAGAATGTACATTACTATATCCTTCCGACAGAAAAATACCCTGTACGGATGCTGCCTGCCTAAACCCATGTTCGATAAGCAAAAAACCACCCGCCATTAAACATCTGCCAGCCGACCCGCAAATCACCCGTATGGCATCCAGCCCATCCGGGCCTGCCACCAGCGCCGTATAAGGTTCATGACGCAGTTCATCCGCATAGTCAGGCCACTCTAACTCACTGATATAAGGAGGATTGCTCACGATGATATCATATCCCTGGTCCTGCAGCGGATCACACCAGAATCCATGATAAAAATGAATAACTTGCAGATTCAGGCGGGCAGCATTATGTCTGGCAACATTCAATGCCTCAGCACTATTTTCAACTGCGCTGATGGACCAGTCAGGCCGTTCTTGCGCCAATGCCAGCGCAATCGCGCCGCTGCCTGTACCCAGATCCGCTAACCGAACCGGTGTCTGCAATCTGTCCCCGATTGATAATGCCGCTTCAACCAGCAACTCCGACTCTGGTCTCGGAATAAGTGTGGCGGCATTGACTTCCAGTGATAGTGACCAAAATTCACGTTTGCCCGTAATATAAGCAAGCGGCTCATACGAGCAGCGACGAGTTACACAGTCCATAAAGCGGGCATATTGGGGTTCTGTCGGGCATGCATCTGGCCATGCATGCAAATAACTGCGCGAAGTATTTAACACATACGCCAGTAATAACTCTGCTTCAAGCTGCGGATGTTCAATTCCACCAGCATGCAATGCCGTCGCAGCCTGACTCAGTACCTGACGCAAGGTAAGCTGCATCAGAATTACTCCTGATCATCCAGCGATGCCAGCAAATCAGCCGTATATTCCTGACTCAATGCATCAATCAACGAGCCCAACTCACCTTCCATAATCTGGGGCAGTTGATACAAGGTCAGATTGATACGATGATCCGTTAAACGGCCTTGCGGAAAATTATAAGTACGGATACGTTCAGAACGATCACCCGTTCCTACCAGGCTTCTTCGTTCAGCCGCCTGCTGTTTTTGCTGCCTGTCACGTTCAGCCGCAAGAATTTTTGCTTTTAATAATGACATGGCACGCGCACGATTTTTATGCTGCGAACGTTCATCCTGACATTCGATCACGGTACCTGTTGGTATATGTGTGATACGAATGGCTGAATCCGTTTTTTGCACATGCTGTCCACCTGCGCCTGATGATCGAAATGTATCTATGCGCAAATCTGCCGGGCTAATATCAATACTGTCAATTTCTTCCAATTCAGGTAAAACAGCCACTGTGCAAGTCGATGTGTGTATCCTGCCTTGCGCTTCGGTTGCAGGCACACGCTGAACACGATGCACGCCGGACTCAAACTTGAACCGGGAATAAGCACCCTGACCGATGACACGCAAAATGACTTCCTTATACCCGCCATGCTCACCGTCACTTTCACTGATAATTTCTATTTTCCAGCGCTGGGTTTCAGCATAACGCATGTACATGCGGCACAGATCGCCAGCAAAAATAGCGGCTTCATCACCGCCTGTGCCCGCGCGAATTTCAAGAAAAATATTATTTTCATCATGCGGATCTTTCGGTAACAGAATAATCACGAGATCTTCTTCCAGCTTAACCAGCTGCTCATTGATTTCCCTGACTTCCTGTTTTGCCATTTGCTGTATTTCCGCATCATCTTCTTCCAGCAGCAGATTGGCTTCTTCAAGCTGCTTCAGATAATCGTGATAGCGGTGATACATGTCTACCAGCGGTTCTTGCTGCGCATATTCTTTTGACAGTTCGCGATAACGATTCAAGTCACTTGTGACATCGGGATCGGCTAATGCTTTTTTCAACTCTTCATGACGCTCTGCAACATGGCAAAGCTTTGCTTCGATAGACGGTTTCATAAGCGCTCAATTTCCGGATCAGGAATAGCAAATAATTGTTTGGCAAATTTTAGCAGCTCAAAACGGCCTTCCTCACCCGCCTGCCGCAATTGCACGCTGGGTGAGTGCATCATTTTTTTGGTAAACGCCCGCGCAAAACTATCCAGCACTACTACTGGATCGCCACCTGTCGCAAGCTGCTGTTTTGCCTTCATTAATTCAGTGTAACAGATATCTTCAATCTGGGTACGATAAGCACGAATGGTATGCGACACCTTGTCGATTGATGTCAGATTCTTGATAAAATCAGCGCTGCGCGTGAATTAATTGGTACGCGCAG
>CAZOVT010000005.1:0-231 GCA_964583565.1 uncultured Coxiellaceae bacterium | reverse complement strand
AATTCACGCGCTTTGTCTGCCGCATGCTCACGGCCCTGCCGGTTTGTTTCGATAATCGATTTTAAATCATCGATGCAATACAACTGAATGTTATCCAGCTCCGCAACGGCTGGATCAATATCTCTGGGCACTGCCACATCAAGCAGCAGCACTGGCTTTGAAGACCGCGCCTGCATGACACTCTGCATCAATGTTTTTGTCACGACGGGTATCGCGCTGCCTGTCGCGGAA
>CAZOVT010000004.1:0-81239 GCA_964583565.1 uncultured Coxiellaceae bacterium | reverse complement strand
TGCGCCCTTTACAGTTACTGATCAGGTAGTGCGTTATGCAGCAAGACGATTTTTTGTTCACGTCAGAATCCGTTTCCGAAGGTCACCCCGATAAAATCGCCGATCAGATTTCCGATGCCATTCTGGACGCACTCATTGCGCAAGACCAGAATGCACGTGTGGCCTGCGAAACCATGGTTAAAACCGGCATGGTATTTGTTGGCGGCGAAATCACCACCAATGCCTGGGTAGATGTGGAAAAAATCGTCCGGGATGTGATCAGCGACATCGGTTATAACAGCTCTGAATTAGGGTTTGATGCCGCTTCTTGCGCTGTCATCACCGCACTTGGCAAACAGTCTGCCGACATCGCAGCCGGCGTCGACAAAACGAATAAAGAAGAACAGGGCGCCGGTGATCAGGGCCTCATGTTTGGTTATGCATCCAACGAAACCGATGTACTCATGCCAGCACCGATCACCTATGCTCATCGACTCATGCAGCAACAGGCCAAACTCCGCAAGGAAGAGGCGCTGCCCTGGCTTAGACCCGATGCAAAATCACAAATAACGTTTCATTATGTCAACGGGAAACCTGACCGTATCACCAGCGTTGTCCTCTCTACCCAGCACGATCCGGACATTAACCACAAAACACTGACCGAATCGGTGATTGAAGATATCATCAAACCCGTTTTACCTGCCGAATGGCTGAAAAATACACGTTATTTTGTTAACCCGACTGGACGCTTCGTCATTGGCGGACCGCAGGGTGATTGCGGATTAACCGGCCGCAAAATCATAGTCGATACCTACGGCGGCATGGCCAGACACGGCGGCGGCTGTTTTTCCGGCAAAGACCCGTCCAAAGTTGACCGTTCTGCCGCCTATGCAGCCCGCTATGTCGCAAAAAATCTAGTGGCAGCCGGGATCGCCGAGCGCTGTGAAATCCAGATTGCCTATGCCATCGGTATCGCAGAACCCATGTCCATATACATCGATACTTTCGGCACGAACAAAATTCCTCATGCTGACATTATCAAACTGATACACGCTCATTTTGACTTGCGTCCTTTCGGCATTATCAAAATGCTTGATCTCCTGAAGCCGATATACAGACAAACTGCAACCTATGGCCATTTCGGCCGCCATGACATTTCACTTTCCTGGGAAAAAACAGATAAAGCGGCCGCATTGCGCAAGGCTGCCAATATTTAATTATTTGCGCTAATAAACGGGTTTATAACCATAAGGAAACATCACCATGCAGGTAACCGCCATGAAAACAATCTCAACTGATTACAAAGTCGCCGACATTAATCTTGCTGCCTGGGGCAGAAAGGAAATCAATATTGCCGAAACAGAAATGCCAGGCCTGATGGCATTACGCACCATGTACAAAGGCAAACACCCATTAAAAGGCGCCCGCATTGCAGGCTGCCTGCACATGACTATCCAGACCGCCGTCCTGATTGAAACCCTGATTGATCTGGGCGCAGAAGTTCGCTGGTCTTCATGCAATATTTTCTCTACGCAAGACCACGCCGCCGCCGCAATTGCTGCCGCAGGCATTCCTGTGTTCGCATGGAAAGGTGAAACAGAAGAAGAATATGTCTGGTGTGTACGCCAGACCATTGAAGGCCCGGACGGCTGGGCGCCCAACATGATTCTGGATGACGGCGGTGACCTGAGCTTGCTCATGCACACTGACTATCCGGCATTATTAAAAGATGTGAAAGGTATTTCCGAAGAAACAACAACAGGCGTACATCGTCTGTATGAAATGCATAAAAAAGGTGAGCTGAAAGTACCAGCTATCAATGTTAATGATTCCGTCACCAAATCCAAATTTGACAATTTGTATGGCTGCCGTGAATCACTTATCGACGGCATCAAACGCGCTACTGACGTCATGATCGCCGGAAAGATTGTGGCGGTATGCGGCTATGGCGATGTCGGCAAAGGCTGCGCGCAGGCATTACGCTCCTTTGGTGCAACTGTATTGATCACTGAAATTGACCCTATTTGCGCTCTGCAAGCTGCAATGGAAGGCTACCGCGTTGTCACGATGGACGAAGCAGCATCTGTCGCCAATATTTTTGTGACTGCCACCGGCAATTATCATGTCATCACCCATGATCATATGCTGAAGATGCAGAATGAAGCTATTATCTGCAATATTGGTCACTTTGATTCCGAAATTGATATTGCCTCTATGCGTCAATACACGTGGGAAAACATCAAGCCACAAGTGGATCATGTGATTCTGCCTGACGGCAAACGTCTGACTATTCTGGCTGAAGGCCGGCTGGTTAATTTAGGCTGCGCAACTGGCCATCCAAGCTTTGTGATGTCCACATCCTTCACGAATCAGGTGCTGGCTCAGATTGAGCTCTGGCTGCAGAATGATAAATATCCGCTAGGCGTACATGTTCTGCCCAAGAAGCTGGATGAAATGGTTGCACGCCTGCATCTGGATAAACTGGGAGCACATTTAACCACATTAACCAAACAGCAAGCTGATTATCTCAGTATTTCGGTTGATGGACCGTATAAGCCAGAGATTTATCGGTATTAGGGATATTTAGATGGGGCTTGCAATAATATCATTTATATTTATTCTTGCCCTTTAATAAGGTCGCAGACTAGAATGAATCAAGGAGACCACTCATCATGATGAATATGAAACCCATTCTTGCTGTGACCCTATTTGCACTATGTCAGTTTGCCTATGCCCAAACCTGCCCAACGGTAGAAGACGTCAAGTCTAAACCATTAACGGAATGGAAAGCCTACGATAGTGATGACAACCAGCCGCTTTCCAAAAGCCGTGAGCAGCAATTCAGGCAGACCGCCGAACAATTTGCGCTGGCTGAATGGCAGCAACATGATGGAAAAGGCGGATCTATCCATTGTTATTACCGGGACAAAACAGGCTCTGATCTTGAAGCTTATCTTGCCAATGACAACGTCATACCACTTAAGCAGCATAGCTTCTGGTACAACGTCACTGGCTCTAAACATTGCGCTGCCAGCATGGAACAGTGCCAGTTTAAACATGCTAGCCCGCCTCCTCAACTTGCAAAGACCAATGTTGGCAAAACTGAGGGTTAGTCTATTGACACACACATTCATTGCACCTATCCTCCGCGCTGCGATGTAACAGGTAACGGGAAGTTAGTGTCATGCTAACGCTGCCCACCGCAACGGTAATTATCTTTTGTCGTTCGAATTCGTCACTGTGACACCATCATGGGAAGGCGCGAACAGGAATTTTTTTATTCAGATATAAGCCCGGAGACCGACCTGCTACACATTTAATTTATGTAGCGGAGGGCTCACATAATGAAGCGCATTAGCATACTATTGCCTTTATTTTATGTTTCAACATCAGCAAACGCTGATACAACCCATCAACAAGATGACAATTCACCTATCGTTGTGCAAGCAAAGCGTTTGTCTGCGCATAAAAAACTGGATGGGCCACAAACCACTATCAACCGGGAAAAAATTCAATCTTCAGGTTTCACGAACCTGAAACAGGTATTGCAGCAATCTGGCGGATTGCAAATCACGGATACCACGGGCAATGGCAGTCAGGCATCCATCAACATGCGTGGTTTTGGTGCCAACGCAGATACTAACTCACTCATTCTTATTAATGGGATTCCACTTACCAATCCAGATCTTGCACCGCCGAATTTAAATATCATTCCATTTAATGATATAACGCGGGTTGAAATTATCGCGGGCAGTGAGAGCGTGCGTTATGGTGATCAGGCTGTCGGCGGCGTTATCAACATAATCACCAATAATACGGATGATGAATCCGGCTATATTGCCTGCCACGGCGGAAGTTATCGCCAATACGGTTGCGATAGCACGTACAACAGCAGCTTGCAGCAATTACGTTATCATGTTTCTGCTGCCGCCAATCACACTGACAACTATCGTGATCAGAATAACTATGATCTGCAAACCATTGGACTCGGGCTGAATTATCCTTATGCGGCAGGCAATCTGCAAACAAATATCAATATACTAAATGAAAACATGCAATATCCCGGCCCGCTCACAGCAGCTCAAGTACGCCAAAATCGCCGGCAGGCTTCCAACGATACAGATTATTTCAAAGACATGAATGGCAGCATTCAGTTACTGGAACATCATGTATTAAACGATACCTGGACACTGGAAACCGCTATTGCAAGACGTCAAATGTCTGGTCAGGGCGTATTAACGTCCGCCTTTAGCCAGTCCCGCAATAGTAATTACATTAAACCGACCATCAAAGGCCAATTATATAATACAGCCATTACTGTTGGAGCAGACTGGCAAAACGACAATTATCATCTCGGCAGTCTGTATGGTGTTACTGAAGATACTCAGCAAAAATATGGTGCTTTTACCCTTGCTTCTATCCCATGGCATGAGCGAACAACATTCACTATCGGCGCTAGAGGCGCAGGACAATCCAGTCAATTAGAATCATACACCGTCAATAACAATCTTAATCGGGCGTTTGCCAGCACAGCGGGTATTTCTTACCAATTATCGCCTGATGCATCCTGGTATGCACGGCGCGCGGAAAGTTTTCGTTTTCCCAAGGCAGATGAAAATGCATTTACTACGCCTGGCAGCACCGGTTTGCGTACACAACGTGGTGTCTCATACGAAAGCGGCATTCATCTTGAGACAAATGCCGATATATACAATGTCAGCGTATATCAATTAGACCTGAAAGATGAAATTGCATACGACCCATTACAAACACCGCAAACACCATTTGGTTCCAATCAAAATCTGGCGCCAACACAGCGGCAAGGCTTAACATTTGCAGCGAACAAACATCTTGCACAAACTATCGCGGTGGATGCGCAATATAACCTGGTAGCGGCGACATTCCGCAGCGGCATTTATGCAAACAAGCATATTCCTCTGGTCGCCGGCAATATACTGCATGCTGGCGCACAATATGATGTGTCTGATAACTGGCATTTATATGCTGAAGCCATCTACACCGGCAGCCAGTATGCCGCGAATGATTATGCAAACATCACCGGCCAGCTAGGCGGTTATACCACGTATGGATTTAACCTGCGTTATACACGCAAAAACCTGTCAGCAAGCTTGCGTGCGGATAATATTTTCAACAAATATTACTATTTTTATTCCGTGTATCAGAGTGGCATGGATACAACGTTTTTTTATCCAGCGCCAACCAGAAATGTGGTGCTGACGGTGGCGTATGGGATGGGATAGAACGGATGGATTATTACTATGAATAGACAGTAAATTTATGGTATTTTAAGTATGGAAACAGCACGACTCCTAACCAAGGATGGTTATATGGACAGCAGAAAAAAATTACCATTTTCAATGTTACGTCAAATAACGCTTAGCACATCAGCTACCCACCTCGTTTTATATACCCTATTTTTTTGTTCCGGATGCTCCGCTCTCATCTATCAGGTAATGTGGCAGCGCATGCTATTCACTGTATTTGGCGTTGACCTTGAATCTGTTACCATCATTGTATCCGTTTTCATGTTTGGCATGGGCATTGGCGGCCTGTATGGAGGATATATCTCCGACAAACTACCCAAGCACTTGCTCAACCTCTACATTATCATTGAAATCGGTATCGCTATTTTTGGTTTTGCCAGCCCGGCCTTGATAAACATCCTTGGAAACTCGCTATTTAGCAGCAACAAATTAATGACCGCTGCCAGCAGTTTTATCATACTGGCTATACCAACCATACTAATGGGAGCCACATTCCCTATTCTTGTGACACACGTCAACACTTACAATCATAATGTTGGCCGCTCTGTTGGCAGCCTCTATTTTGCTAATACACTAGGCGGTGCAGCGGGTGCTTATCTGTCTGGATTCATCTTGCTTTACATCTTTACATTACCTGCCTCTATTAATCATGCCGCACTTCTTAATCTCATTATTGCTGCGACAGCATTCCTTATGTTCAGGAGAAATAAATAATGTTTTCGGCACGATTTCTATCGTTCAGTACCGGCTTTTTATCTCTTAGTCTGGAGATACTCTGGATAAGGCTGTTCAGCTTTGCCAATCATTCATTGCCGCAGGCATTTGCATTCGTTCTAATTTTCTATCTTGTAGGTATAGCGATTGGTGCTTATATCGGCAAAATTTTCTGTGAAAAATCCAGGAATCTCTGGAAAATAAGCGGCCTTGTTTTAGCTGTATCAAGCCTGTCTGATTTTACCTGCCCCTGGATATATGTTAAATTTGCGATGGGCCCGCATCAGCTCATCATAGGCGCATGCGTTATCACACTAACCGCCCTGCTTAAGGCAATTATTTTTCCCATCGCACATCATCTGGGAACACCAACATCAACCAATCGCATTGGTCAAAGTATTTCACGTGTCTATGTTGCCAATATAATCGGATCTACACTGGGGCCACTCGTTACTGGTATTCTATTATTAACATTTTTCACAGCACAACAAGGATTTTTTATCTGCGCTGGGTTAACAATGATGCTAGCAATGTATTGCTGGAAAAATGAAATCGGGGCATTGGCTTTAATGACATGTGCATTAACTGTGTTCGTATTAATGTACGATACTATTGCCATAAATCGAGATTCATTAATTTCCACTCTCGCCAACTTCGAGATGATGCCAATTAAACGTATTATTGAGAATGAGTTTGGCATTATCGTAACCTACAGCAGCAAAAATGATGATGTTGTTACTGGCGGAAATGTTTATGATGGACGCACCAATCTTGATCCAGCTATCAACTCTAATGGATTAAACCGCGTCATTATACTTGCTGCGCTGCAAAAAAAGCCGGCCAATGTGCTCATGATTGGTCTATCGATTGGAACCTGGTTAAAACTGGTTACCACATTCCCAGGCGTCAAGAAAATTGATGTTATCGAAATAAACCCTGGATATTTAGCAGCAATCAATGATTATCCCGCCCAAAAATCCGCCCTGGATGACCCTCGTGTCCATCTATATATTGATGATGGCCGACGCTGGCTGAGATCTCATCCAGATAATAAATATGACTTGATTATTATGAACACGACATATTATTGGCGCGCATACGCATCAAACCTCTTGTCACAAAATTTCTTGTCGTTAATTAAACAACACATGAATACAGATGCCATCTTGACTTACAATACCACAAATTCACCTGACGCCTTTAAAACAGCCGCATCTGTGTTTAAATATGCATTTTTATATGAAAACTTTGTCATTGCCGCCAACTTTGACTGGCGAAAGCGGTTACGCCAGTCAAAAACGATTAACACTCTATCCGCGCTAAAAATGGATGGGAAGTTACTGTTTCCAACTGGAAGTAAAAAAATTATTAAAGCATACCTGAAGACACCGATCATACCCTTGGCCAAACGTGAGGATTTTTTCAATGCTCTCGGCAGAGAGCTCGAGATTATAACGGATGATAATCTTATTACAGAATACAAGTATGGAAAATCCCTGTAGATACAAATAAAATAAAATACAATACAATTTTGGATAAACACCCTCAAATGAATACTGATAGCAAACACATATTACGGACAATAATGACATTAACTGTATTATTTGTTTTTGCACAGATTCTTTTTCTTTTCGCTCACTGTTATGCGGAAAACATGGAAGAAATGTTCTCTGTCGCCGCCAGACAACAATTATATTTTTCAACCATGGAAACGATCGGACTTATTCAATTTATTGCGGCGCAATTATTATTGTATGCCTTTTATATTTATATTTTATGGTTCACAGTTACATCACTGAATGATCTAGCCGCACCACGCCGCATTAATACAAAATTACTATCTATCGGACTATGGTGCATCAGCATCGCTGCCATCCTGACAGCCAATATCAATTTTGTTCCCCATTCGTTTTTTTCTTTACTTATTCGAAATAACATATTAAATAACACACTGACAAACTCACAGTATAAATTTATATTCATATTAACAACGTCCATCTGGATGCTAATAACCGCGCTAGCTCTGGTTGATACGATCATTAAATTATGTAAAAGAACATGCGGCATCAAGCAATATATTACTTTGTCACTTGTGACATTATTGATTTTTATTTTAAATTTTAATTACTTTAATACATTAGCCAAGCGTCCGCCTGCATCACTTGCAACCGACAATAAACCAAATATTTTCATTATTAGCTTTGACGCCATGCGGCCAGATTTTATCAGCTATTTCAATAATCAACGCAGCGGCACACCCCATCTTAGCGCATTTTTACAAACTTCCACTGTGTTTGATCACGCCTATACACCTCTTGCCAGAACATTTCCATCATGGGTTGGTGTTCTAACATCGCAATATCCTGTTCAGACACATATTCGTGAAAATATGACCAGCATGACTTCTTTGAAATTTGATCAAGCACTGCCCCAGTTATTAAAAAATATAGGGTATGAGACAATTTATGCAACAGATGATAGCCGCTATAATTACATTAACAACCCCAAGTTTGGTTTTGACAGTACGATTGGAGCACCTGGAAAAAAAATAGATTTAATCTTAACAACTATCAACGATTTTCCCTTGTCTAACTTAATCACCCCCACACCGTTTGGAAAATTACTTTTCCCTTACAACTATGCAAATCATGATGCGCCACACACTTATAATGCCGATAATTTTCTGGAGTTAATTAACAACAAATTACACACCAGAGGCACAAAACCACTGTTTTTTGCAGTCCATTTCAATACAACCGCATGGCCATTCTATTGGTATAACGATAAACAATATGCCGCCGATACAACAGCCAGTGTTTATTTATATGAAAATGCTATTCAACATAGCGACGATGTATTTAATAAATTTATCCAGCTATTAGATTCTAACGGATTGTTAAAACATGCGATTGTTGTCATCATGTCTGATCATGGCATCGCTTTGCAAAAAGCGGGCGACAGAATTGTTACAAAAGCACTATATCAAGGCAATAAAAATAAGATATTTCTGGAACATACACCCTATCATGCCAGGCGCAACATGAAAGCCGGTGACCACATCATCACCTCGGGTGAAATGGGCATTGACACTTCCTATGGCTACGGCTCCGATGTGCTTAGTCTTATACAATATCATTCGATGCTGGCGTTTAAATTATTTGCCAGCCACCCATGGATACCTGGACGCAGAGCAGAACCCAGCTCGCTGCTTGACATTACACCTACGCTCCTTGATTTTTTACACATACAAATTCCAACACAGACTGCCGGCATATCACAGCTTTCTTGTCTGTCAAATAAATCTCATTGCACATCTGCCAAACGACCACTTTTTCTGGAAAGCAGTCTTAAAATTTCTGAAATTCAAAAAGATAATATTGACGCCGCCACTGCCCTTAAGCAAAGCATTTCATATTTTCAGATTGACACTGCTAATGGACAAATCGTACTTAAAAAATCGATGGAAAATAATATTATAATGAACAAACAGCGAGCGGTTCTATATGATCACTGGCTTTTAGCTTATTATCCTGCTGCAGCCAGAGCAAAAATTGCTTACAATAAAAACCATGTGGGAAGAATCAAGCATTATACATTCCCTTCTTATGCTGTGTTAGTCAACTTGAATACCGGCAAGTGGACAACTGATTTAAACAGTCCATTTGCAGCGACTGCGCCAATAAATAAACTGACTAGCTTACTAGAACAGTTTTATGGGCCGGAAATGAAGTATTATAAAAAATCACATCATGCGCTTTAGCACATTATCCTTGCGTACAAAATGATGGAATAGTGCTGCTCCAATATGCAGACACAATAACGTGATAATGGTACACGCCAGTATCGTGTGCATATCAAATGATGTCTCAGATAATGGTTTGCTTTGTGCCACCGGCAATAATAGTTTGAATTCGCCAATATGCGGGGGTTTGTTGGCGGCAGATGCGCCAATCCAGCCGGCAAGCGGCATCGCAATAACAGTCACATATAATGCCAAATGCACTGTACGCTCAGCCCACTTTTCCCACCACCGGGTTCCAGCAAGTGATTCGGGCTTTGGGTTAATCAACATCCACAGCACTCTGAAGATCATGAGTGTTAAAATGGTCAAGCCAGTTAATTTATGAATATTATATACCATGCCTTTATAATCATCGGGAATATTCCCCATGAAAAACCCAAAGGCCAGCATACAGATAACGAGTAAAGCGATAGTCCAGTGAAAAAATTTAGAAACGCAGCCGTATGATACGCTTGAGTTGCGGACACTCATTTTCCATCCCCACTAATATTCTTATAAATAAAAAAGCAGGGTTAAGTATCTAACCCTGCTTAGCTATTTTAACTCTCAATTATAAACTTGAGTTATATACAATAGATTGACAACCTGCTGGTATGGTTGCTGCCGTATTAGCAAATTTCGAGTTAGCTCTAATTTTTGGCAGTGCCAAACCACAAACGTTCACTGGCACAGTAGGAGTAGCAATTGTAACTACGTTAGTAGATGTAGCGGTTACTGTGATTGCGGTACCCCATGGTGTCATCAAGCCACCTGCTGGTAACATCGCACTCATTGCAGCCGTACTAATAACACCCGTATAGGAACCTGTTGCTGTTGCCATTGAGTCAGCAGCTGCAACAATTGCCTGTATCTGAGAAACAAAAGCGTTTGCCTGCTGGTTTTGCTGCGCTGTTTGATAGTAACGAATAGACATAACGATAATCATTGCCGCGATCGCCAACACCAACATGACTTCGAGCAATGTTGCACCTTGCATTTTTTTCAATGAGCTTCTCATGAGATACCCCTTCCTTAATTTGTTGGGTCAGTGATTGGTTACCAATTTAATCCTGTTCTTTATTATGGTATGGTTTTCACCAACTTAGCAAGTGGATTTCAATTAAATGAACAAAAACAATACTCTTTCTTGCATTGAGATCGAACCAAGTGCGCAGCCCATTTTATCTATTATATGGCTGCATGGTTTAGGTGCAGATGGAAATGATTTCACCCCTATCGTTCCGGAATTAAATTTACCAAAACCATTAAATGTGCGCTTTATATTTCCAAATGCACCGATACGGCCAGTCACTATTAATAATGGTTATCAGATGCGTGCCTGGTATGACATTACCTCTATCGGCACTGAGCGCACCAGCGACACAGCCGGGATTATGCAATCAGTAAATGATATTCAAGCCCTGATTGATCAGGAATTGTCTAATGGATTAACAAGCGATCAAATTTTGCTTGCTGGGTTTTCTCAAGGTGCAGCGATTGCTCTCACCACTTTTCTTGGCTATCCCCAGCCGCTTGCCGGCGTCATTGCACTTTCAGGTTATTTGCCAATGCAGGAAATCACATTGCAGCACGCCAAAACAGTTAACAGACAAACACCTATCTTTATTGCTCACGGTACGGAAGACATGATTGTGCCGCATGCACTGGGCAAGTCCATGTATACAGCGCTTACCGAGGCAGGCTATGCGCCCTCCTGGCACAGCTACACGATGGGACATGCGGTATGTCAGGAGGAGATTAGGGATATTGGGCATTTCATCAATTGGTTAATCAACCAGCAGCGACAAGCCACCGCTAAACAGGTCTAATGTTCCCGTTGCACTGTTTCCCTGGGCACGCTGCCATTGGATAACGGCAGCTATCTCAGGAATAAAATAGTATTGCGCGCCCGCACCATAGTAAGCATTCACCTGATTATGGCTGCTGGATCCAATGCCAACCTGACTGGCAGCTGTCTGGTTATCAATAGTCACGCTTGAATTATTATGCTGAATACCAAGTTTGGCAAACAACTCTACACCAGATGTATAAATGGGAAGTGTGCCTCTAAAGGCAAGATCGTAAGAGTAATGCTCATCAGTTGCAGCTGTCGTACCGTCGGGCGCCTTGACGGTGGTATTTGCATACCGTGAATAACCGACTTCCGTTCCAAAATAAGGGAAGAATTTGTACCCGACGTTTGCATTACCGCCCAGACCTGATGAACTTGCATCGCCCGGATAATGTTTGCCAGATAAATTGGTGGAGCCAGCATTGGCCTCCAGATACCAGCCATAGGGGATGGACATGCTTGCAAATGCCGATGATGCTGTCAGTAATACTGCTAAACCCGCCGCCGCTCTCATCGCGAACCCTTTTCCCTGCATGAGCTAACCTCCATGTCTTAACACTGCATCCAATGATAGTATAGAGTAACAATATACTCGACTTTTTTCTATTGCAACAAGGCAATATCCGCCACATGCAAAAAGAGCGACCGCAGCCTGGTTAACAGCAACAGACGATTTTCCCGCCGCGGCACATCATCAGTCATCACCATCACCGCATCAAAGTAATCGTCCACGGGTTTCCGCAATGCAGCTAACTCTTGCAGAATCTGCTCATAGCTGCCATTTGCCGACAATTGCGAGATACGATCATTCTTTTGTTCTACTTGTGCCGCCAATGTCGTTTCCGCTTCATTTTCAAATAGCGCCGGATTAACAGCACTAGCACTGATAGTATCTGCATACTTCGTCAGAATATTACTGACACGCTTATTAGCTACACTCAGCGCCTCTGCATCGGCAAGCAGTTTGAATGCCTGCACGGCCTTGATACGTTTATCAATATCCAGCGGATTCATCACGCCAAGCGCCGCAATCGATGCAAACACATCCGCGGTGACACCTTGATCCTGATACCATGCACGCAGACGCTCCAGTGTGAATTGTACCGCTTGAGCACATGCATCCTTATTTTCCAGCTTGACCTGATATAACGATGCGGCATACGAAAACGCCTGCTGCAAATCCAGATCAATTTTTTTCTCAATCAGGATACGCAGCACGCCCAGCGCAGCGCGGCGCAACCCATAAGGATCCTTATCGCCTGTTGGAATCTGGTTAATTCCAAAAATACCTAACAGCGTATCCAGACGGTCCGCCAATGCAAGCGCCTGACCTGCTGCAGTCTGCGGCAATGCATCGCCTGCAAAACGCGGCAGATATTGTTCTGCCAATGCAGCGGCAACTTCTTCTGCTTCTCCATCATGACGAGCATAATAACCGCCCATCACACCCTGCAATTCAGGAAATTCACCTACCATATCCGTTGTTAAATCTGTTTTCGCCAGCTGGCCGGCGCGCTCTGCATACTCTGCGCCACCCGCTTTCGCGGCAAGAAACTCACTTAATTTTGCAAGCCGCTGCGCCTTGTCATATAACGTTCCAAGCCTGGCTTGAAACACAATGCCTTTTAACTTTTCGAGACGCAATTCCAGCGATACTTTTTTATCTGCCTGATAGAAAAAAGCAGCGTCAGATAATCTGGCTCGCAATACGCGCTCATTACCATGAATCACACGCGCCGCATCATGACTCTCAATGTTACTCACCGCGATAAAATAGGGGAGCAATTTATTGTTTGCATCCAGTACAGGAAAATAACGCTGATGATCCTGCATGGATGAAATCAACACTTCTTGCGGTAATTGCAAAAACTCAGCATCAAATTTACCGCACAAGGCAACCGGCCATTCAACCAGTCCTGTTACTTCATCAAGCAGCGCGTCACTCATCAATGGATGTGCGGATGACTGCACTGTTTTTACTGCCGCTTCAGCCAGTGCAGCAATTTTTTCCCGCCGTCTGGCAAAGTCTGCTATCACGTAACCCTGCGTCTGCAGTAGTGATTCATACGCATTTGCGCTGGGAATAGTAACAGCATCGGGCGCCATAAAACGATGGCCGTGTGTTACCCGGCCAATGCCGCAGCCTAGTATGTCCGCCTCAATGATGTCATCGCCATACAACATAACTACTGTATGTACCGGACGAGAAAATTCAGTTTCTTTATCTGCCCAGCGCATACGCTTGGGCACAGGCAATGCATCTATCGCGTCCTTCACAATAAGAGGCAGCAGCTCAACAGCCTGCTTGCCTTGCACTTGCTGCTGGTAGACAACCCATTCACCTTGCGGCGTTTTAAGCGTTGTCAATACATCCGGTGTCACGCCGCAAGAACGTGCAAATCCCTGACAGGCAGGCGTTGGTTTGCCCGCGGCATCAAATGCAGCCGCTAATGCTGGCCCGCGTTTTTCGACTTGCTGATCTGATTGCGCACTCTGCAAATCTTTTACAAATACGGCCAATCGGCGTGGTGTCGCAAAGTAATTAGCTTCTGCAAAAGCAAGTCCGGCTTTTTGCAAACGCTCCATTATTTGCAGACGAAATGCTTCTGCCATTTTTTTCAATGCGGCAGGCGGCAGCTCTTCAGTGTGTATTTCTACTAAAAAATCGTCTTGCTTGGTCATTGCATTTTCTCTTTTAACAACGGAAAGCCTGATGCCTCCCGTGCGTTATAATAACTTTCCGCAACCGCTTTCGAGAGCCGTCGAATTTTCAAAATATAATGCTGACGCTCAGTCACCGAAATCGCGTGACGCGCATCCAGCAAGTTAAATGTATGTGACGCTTTTAACACCATTTCATAAGCCGGCAAAGGTAAATCCGCCTCAACCAGCCGCTGGCTTTCATCCGCATAAAACTGGAAATGATTAAACAACGTGTCCACATCCGCGACTTCAAAGTTATAACGCGACATTTCCACTTCAGTTTGACGGCAAACATCACCATACGTCACGGTACCTTGCGGACCCACACTCCAGACGATGTCATAGATATCATCGACTGACTGCAAGGCCATCGCCAGCCGTTCCAGTCCATAAGTAATCTCGCCCGTTACCGGCTTGCACGCCAGACCACCGACCTGTTGAAAGTAAGTAAACTGTGTTACTTCCATCCCATTCAGCCAGACTTCCCAGCCCAAACCCCACGCACCCAGTGTCGGGGATTCCCAGTTATCTTCGACAAAACGAATATCATCGACCAGTGTATCCACACCCAGCGCACGCAGTGACGTCAGGTACAGATCCTGAATGTCTGTGGGTGAGGGTTTTAAAATGACTTGAAACTGATGATGGCGCTGCACCCGGTTAGGATTCTCGCCATAACGGCCATCCGTTGGACGGCGGCTAGGCTGTACAAATGCTGCCCGCCACGGCTCAGGTCCAATAGCACCGAGAAAACTGGCTGTATGGAATGTACCTGCGCCGACTTCCATATCCAGCGGCTGCATGATGACACAGCCCTGCTCACCCCAAAAAGTTTGCAGCGTCTGAATAATCTGTTGAAATGTGTTGGTTTTCTTTACGTTAGTCATATTAGCAATTATCTTATGTGGATTAGCAAACGAGTATATCACTGATATTGATATCTAAAAATAAGGCACTTTCTCATGGCAGCAAACGCTTTTCAACAGGCACAACTTCCCAGGTTTAACGACATTGACCCAGCCGCCATTCCCGCGCTTATCCGCACACAGCTGGATAAAAACCGCCAGCAACTGAGCAAAATTCTAGCAAACAAAGGTCCCTATACGTGGGACAACCTGATGCACCCATTGGAATCCATGGGCGACGACCTCAGCAAACTCTGGTCACCTGTTGGTCATTTGCACGCCGTGATGGAAACCGATGCCCTGAGAAAAGCCTATAATGAGACCTTGCCATTATTAACTGAATACAGCACCGAAATTTCGCAAAACGAACATCTTTATAACGCCATATTACAACTGGCAGAAAGCACGGCATTCACTTCTCTCTCTGCGGCACAGCAAAAAATCATTCAAAATGATTTGCGTGATTTCAAACTGGCAGGCGTACATTTGTCCGCCGACAAAAAAGCTCAGCTGGCTGAACTGGAAAAACAACTCAGCGAACTCACCACTAAATTTTCAGAAAATTTAATGGATGCGACGAATGCATGGACATTGCACATCACAGACAAGACACAATTAGATGGGTTACCTGAACAAGCATTGCAGCTCGCTATCGACAATGCCAAACATCGTGACAAAGAAGGTTACATGCTAACACTGGAATATCCTTCGTATTCAACCGGCATCCGTTTTCTAAAAAATCGTGACTTACGCAAGACACTTTACGAAGCTTACACCACACGCGCATCTGATCATGGCCCAAATGGCGGCAAATGGGATAATACAGACATCATGGAATCCATTTTGCGTGTACGGCATGAGATTGCCAATCTGGTTGGTTTCAACAATTATGCCGATTATTCGCTTGCGACTAAAATGGCGAAAAAAACCGGCGATGTATTAAACTTTCTCGATGATTTACTGGAACGCAGCAAGCCGATTGCTCAAGCGGAGTATGATGAGTTAAAACAATTTGCTCACCAGCAAGACGGCGCTACTGATTTACAGGCATGGGATATGGCTTATTATTCTGAAAAAATGAGCGAAGCCAGGTTTCACTTTAATCAGGAAGCATTACGTCCTTATTTTCCGGTTGATACTGTCCTTCAGGGCATGTTCACTATCATGAATAAATTATTTGGCATTACGATTAAAGAAGATAAACGCATCACTACCTGGCACCCCCACGCACGCTTCTTTGATATTCACGATGACACTGGCGAATTGCGCGGCGGCTTTTATATTGATCTTTATGCACGTCCGCATAAACGTGATGGTGCATGGATGGATGATTGCCGTGTACGCCGTATTGATCAAGGCGTCATGCAATATCCCGTTGCTTATCTCACTTGTAATTTCATGCCGCCAACCGGCGACAAACCTGCGTTACTAAATCATGACGATGTCATCACGCTGTTTCATGAATTTGGACATTCACTGCATCACATGTTAACTAAAGTAGATTATGCTTCAGTATCCGGTATTAATGGCGTGCTGTGGGATGCAGTCGAGTTTCCCAGCCAGTTTATGGAAAATTTCTGCTGGGAAAGAGAATCGCTTGATTTGATAGCCGCGCATTATGAAACTGGTGAACGTCTGCCGGATGATTTATACAAAAAAATGCTGGCTGCCAAATACTTTCAAACCGGCTTGCAAATGATACGCCAGCTTGAGTTCGCCTTATTTGATTTTCATTTGCACCTTGAATATGATCCGGCAAAACCGCGGCAAGTGCAGGCTGTACTCGATACAGTACGTCAACGCTCATTGATTGTTCCACTGCCTGAGTTCAACCGTTTTCAGCATAGCTTTTCTCACATTTTTGCTGGCGGGTATGCGGCGGGTTATTACAGCTATAAATGGGCGGAAGTATTGTCAGCAGATGCTTATTCCAAATTTGAAGAAAACGGCGTTTTCGACGCCGCCACCGGCCGAGCTTTCATGAACCAGATTTTAGAAGTCGGCGGTGTGCCAGATCCGATGACAGCATTCATTGCTTTCCGCGGCCGCGAACCCTCGATCGATGCTTTGTTGAGGTTGAGCGGGATAGGGTAAAATTCATACATTGTCGCATCAAGCTATTTCCTGATTCTGACCTGCTGGGGGATGTTTGTTCTCAAAAACGTGCCTTAACTCTGGAACAGTTAATTCTGCAAGCTAACTCGTTGAGATATGATTTGGACAGTGGCACAGCAAGCATGAGTTTCACATAATCAAACAGGTATGCAGATAATCCAGTATCAGGATAAGCGACTCCGTTAAAATACATTTAGGCACATTTTTTCTAACAAAAATCCCCCAGCAGGTCTCAGGCAAGGAGGCGGTATATGAAGAGTACAATCTCATTATTAATCCGATGCACGCTGCATTTCAGGGTATCGCTAGCCGTATCCAGTCTCTGGGAGCCTACATTGCACCCAAGCGCTAACACCGTCATACTGTCCATTGATTCACTAAAAATGTCTGGTGTTTGCGTACTCGCGCCACCCCCCAGCGGGACCCCTGACGCTGCGTTCGCAAACACCAGACTTTTTTAGTGCGCTGATCTATCAGGGAGCTTTACATGAACACAACACTATCACGCCAGCCTAAAGCATTGCCCTATCTGTTTTTGACTGAACTGTGGGAACGGTTTGGCTTTTATATCGTGCAGGGTCTCCTCGTATTGTACATGACCCAATACTTTGGGTTCTCAGACAGCAAAAGCTATACCATCCTCGGCACCTTTACCGCGCTGGTTTACATATCGCCCTTAGTCGGGGGCTACCTGGCAACCAATCTGCTTGGATACAGAACAGCAATCGTCTGGGGTGGTTTTTTACTTATTGCAGGCTATGCATTAATGGCATTACCGCATGCAGATTTCTTTATCTACCCGGCACTCGCCACTATCATCGTCGGCAATGGTATGTTCAAACCGAATATCTCCAGCCTGCTCGGCACCCAATATTCTGCCAACGACCCACAACGTGATTCTGGCTTCACACTTTTTTATATTGGCATCAATATTGGTTCACTACTGGCTGGCCTTAGTTCCGGTTATATAAAAGAATACTTCGGCTGGCATGTCAGCTTCGCGCTGGCCAGCATCGGCTTGATCATTGGCTTGATCACCTTTCGTTTAGGGCAGCCGCATATCACCGGCAACCAGCACCCACCCATCATGCCTGCCGGGTTTAAACAAAAATTTATACTTTATACCTTGTTCGTCATTGTTGGCTTAAGCTTTTTATTAAAAGTACACGCACTCTCTACCTGGCTGCTACCATCTGTTGGCATCATTCTGTTGGCTGGCTTATGTTTGCTAACCATACAACAGACACCCGATGATCGTAAACGTATGCTCATCCTGAATACGCTCATCCTCTCGTCGATTGTTTTCTGGATGCTGTTTTTGCAAATGTTTTATTCAGCCAATTTGTTCATTGACCGGCTGGTGAATAAAGATTTTCTTGGCATCCATCTCACCACCACCGTCTTCTACGCATCTGAAAGTATTTTTATCATTTTACTGGGCCCTCTGTTTGCCTGGTCGTGGCATACATTAGGACGCAACGATAAAAATCCATCCCCAATTAACAAATTTATGTTAGGTATTTTATTTGCCGGGCTCGGTTTTCTGCTGCTTGGCATCAGCACTTACTTCCCTAATACTGACGGCTTGATTAACCCTCTCTGGATATTCAGCGCGTATCTATTAATCACTATCGGTGAGCTGCTGTTGTCGCCAATTGGTTTATCCGCCATCACCATGCTATCGCCACCAAAACTGGCTGGCGTCATGATGGGTGTCTGGTTTGTTGCGACTGGTTTTGGCGGCATGTTCGCCGGCCTGATTGCCCAGTTGTCGAATGTGCCCGACACAGTGACTGAGTTAAGCGAAAAATTAGCTATCTACCGGCAAGCATTCATGGATTATTTCCAGATAGCTCTCTTTATCGTCATCATTCTATTTTTCGTCAATCTCTGGCTGCGAAAATTTAATAAATAATTATTTTACAATGGGTTATATAATTATTTTCTCTGGCTATTTAGACACTCATTCCGTTTTGGTCTTGACTATTCCGGCACTAGTGTCATAATAGTCAGATGAAACGATACCTGCAAACATACATTGAAAAAGACCTTCCCAGTAAAATTGTGCTGCTAACTGGACCACGCCAGTGCGGAAAAACAACCCTATCAAAACAGTTAACAACATCTTTTGATTATCTAAACTATGATTCAGCAGAGTCGCGGCTTATTCTAAAAGAAAAAAGCTGGGATAGAAAAAGACAACTCATCATCTTTGATGAGCTGCATAAAATGAATAACTGGAAACGTTGGTTAAAAGGTATTTATGACACAGAAGGTATCCCACCATCACTACTAGTAACAGGCAGTGCCCGTCTTGATATGCATAAAAGATTAGGTGATTCGCTGGCTGGTCGTTACTTCCAGTTTCGTTTGCATCCTCTCGATTTAAAGGAAATATTGCAATACCAAACAAGTGATCCAGCATCTATCTTTGAACAACTGTGGCAATGCAGCGGCTTCCCTGAGCCCTTTTTAAAGAATGACCCCGTTTATTACAAACGCTGGCGTCGCAGCCATCTGGATATTATTTTGCGTCATGATTTAATTGATCTGTACACAGGCAGGGATATTCAGGCTATAGAAACATTAGTACTATTATTAAAAAGCCGCATCGGATCATCTGTCTCTTATGCGAATCTGGCACGTGACTTAGAACGTGATCCCAATACCGTTAAACGCTGGTTACAGTTACTTGAAAATTTATACATCATTTTCCGAGTCAACCCATACCACAAAAATATTGCGCGGTCATTGCTCAAAGAACCAAAATATTATTTTTATGACCACACTTATGCCGAAGAAGATGGAACCAGACTGGAAAACATGGTTGCTTGCGCTCTTCTAAAAGAATTACAGTTTATTGAAGATACAACAGGCAGCAACGCTAGCTTACATTATTTGCGTACGAAAGACGGCAAAGAACTCGACTTTTTAATTTGCATCGATAACAAACCAACCCTGATATTAGAAATTAAACTATCTGACTCAACGCCGGCAGCCAGCTTTTCTCATTTCAGCCATTTTTTACCCACGACAAAAAAAATCCAGCTTGTAAAAGAATTACCGAGAGAAAAAACCTATCCCGATGGGCTGGAAATACGATCACTTATCGCCTGGCTCGCAAACCTGGATCTGCTGCCGCACTAGATAGCATGACTTATTTGCCCATCTGCCACGCTGGCGGTATGATATGCCATTTTCAACACGATCAGGAGCAAAAAATGGGTGCATATGGCATGAATGAAATACGAAGCGGGATGAAGCTCATTATCGATAATGACCCCTGTGTCGTTGTTGATAATGAATTCGTCAAACCCGGCAAGGGGCAGGCCTTTAACCGCCTGCGTTACCGTAACCTGAAAACCGGCCGTGTCATCGAACGCACCTACAAATCTGGCGACAGCATTCCGTCAGCTGATGTCGTCGAAATTGACGCTCAATTTCTATACACCGATGGTAATGAATGGCATTTCATGGGAGTAGAAAGCTACGAACAATATGCTCTTCACGAAGTCGAGGTTGGCGATGCCAAAATCTGGCTCAAGGAACAAGCTGAATACAAGATCACACTCTGGAACAACACACCTATCCAGGTTGCACCGCCAACCTTCGTCATTCTCAAAATCGTGGAAACCGATCCTGGTGTACGCGGCGACACGTCTGGCGGCGGTGGTAAACCAGCCAAACTGGAAAGCGGCGCAGTGGTTCGTGTTCCCTTATTTGTTCAGGAAGGTGAGCTAATCAAGGTTGATACACGCACCGGCGAATACATGTCCCGTGCAAAAGAATAACTGGCAGCCTTCAGCATCCATAGACACATTACGTGCACGCGCAAGCATTTTAAAATCCATTCGTGATTTTTTTGCTGCGCGCGATGTGCTAGAAGTTGAGACGCCATTAATGTGCGGCACATCTGTCACAGAGCCATTCATCCAAAGCATACCTGCCTTATTTCAGGCACATCCGAATG
The DNA here is from genome assembly GCA_964583565.1 of uncultured Coxiellaceae bacterium. Classification (GTDB taxonomy): domain Bacteria; phylum Pseudomonadota; class Gammaproteobacteria; order DSM-16500; family DSM-16500; genus Aquicella. The sequence continues at coordinate 59,935 of CAZOVT010000004.1, read as the reverse complement.
AACCCGAGTTACGCTGCTACCTGCAAACATCTCCCGAATATGCAATGAAGCGTTTGCTGGCTGCTGGCAGCGGCTCTATTTATCAAATCACGAAAGCCTTTCGTCAGGGTGAAGTCGGGCATCTGCACAATCCGGAATTTACCATGCTGGAATGGTATCGAGTTGGCTTTAATCATCATCAATTAATGGATGAGATGGATGAATTGCTGCAATTCATTTTAAAAACACCACGTGCAACACGCACAACATACCAGTCGCTATTTCAAACATATCTTTCTATCGATCCTTTATCTGTCACAGCCGCTGATCTCGCCGCTTGCGCCAGGCAACAACATATTGATGTCGCAACAGACATTCAGGATAACGATACATGGCTGGATATCTTGATGACACATTGCATTGAACCGCAGTTAGGTCAAACAGCGCCTGTCTTTGTTTATGATTTTCCTGCTTCACAAGCCGCGCTGGCACGATTGTCCGAACATGATCTTCGTACTGCATCACGCTTTGAAGTGTATTTTCACGGCATGGAATTAGCTAATGGATTTCATGAATTACAACATGCTGGTGAACAGCGTAAACGATTTGAAAACAATCTGCGTAAACGCAAACAACTTGGCTTGCCTGAATTACCCATGGATGAGCATTTTCTGGCGGCACTTGAACACGGGCTGCCTGATTGCGCAGGGGTCGCACTTGGCATTGATCGACTGGTGATGCTGGCGCTTCAACTCCCTCGTATACAGGATGTGCTGAGCTTTGATGTTAGCAAGGTGTAGAATGAGGGATGGATCCCCCTGCCTGCGCAGGGATGACAGAGTAGTTGCAGGGATAACAATACCTAAAATACCCCTTGCATTTTTGAAAAAATAATGTTCATATAGACAGGTTGAGTATTTATCATCACCAATAGAACCCTTCTCGATTTTATCGTTAATATTCCATGGGTTACCTAATTGATCAACAGTAGATTGGCGATGATACACATTAGCAGCCAGCTACTGGGGTCTTTCTTGTCTAGCAAGAATGCACGACCTTAAGGCTTGCATTTATTTAGACAATGAGGACATATTACGTGAATTTTTCAAACTTAGATCTAGACCCATCGATTCAAAAAGCTATTGAAGTCTGTGGCTATAAAAACCCAACCCCGGTTCAGGAAAAATCTATTCCTGTCATTATGGAAGGGAAAGACGTCGTTGTATCGGCACAAACCGGTACTGGCAAAACAGCAGCATTTGTACTACCAGCGCTTCATCATTTATTGCAGTCTGACACAAAAACAAAAAAAGCTCGCATCCTGATTCTCACGCCAACACGTGAGCTGGCAACCCAAATCACTAAAGCGGCTACGCTTTATGGAAAATTTTGCCGCTTCAACATTACCAGTCTGGTAGGCGGCGCATCCTATCATCATCAAATCAGAGATTTGCAGCGCGGCGCGGACATTATCGTTGCAACACCAGGACGCTTGATGGACCATATTGAACAAAAGCGAGTCGATCTTTCCGAGATTAACATGCTCGTTCTGGATGAAGCAGACCGCATGTGCGACATGGGCTTTATTGATGATGTGCAATATATTGCAAAACTCACCCCAAGTGCGCGTCAGACACTTTTATTTAGCGCAACCGTTGATAAACAACTGACGACTGTTGTGCGTCATTTATTGCGAGACCCTGTCCGCATTGCATTATCTGAAGACACCGTCACTGCAGCCAAAGTAGAACAGCTATTTTATAAAGCCAACAGTCCTCATCACAAAATGCGTTTGCTAAAAGAATTACTCAGCGAAGGCAATATGTTTAAAGCCATTATCTTCTCTTCGACAAAAGTGAATGCGGATAGGCTCGCCGATCAACTTTGTGCTGATGGTTTTTCAGCCGCGGCACTGCATGGCGATTTACGTCAAAATGCACGAACCCGGACACTTGAAAATTTCCGCCGCGGCAAAGTTCAATTTGTCGTTGCAACGGATGTAGCATCGCGTGGTATTGATATTCACGATATTACACATGTCATCAATTATGATTTACCAAAATTCTGTGAAGACTATGTCCATCGGATTGGCCGCACAGGGCGCGCAGGTAAAGAAGGCATTGCCATTTCATTTGTATTGCCATCAGATCTTCGCCATGTAAAAAGCATTGAACGATTCATTGGTCAACGCATACAGTTAAAATCAAGTCCGGGTACACCTAACAGTCAGGAATATCAGGAATCAGATGCTTTTGCATCGCAAAACACTCGACCAGAAAGACCACGTCAACACAAATCAGAAGGTGGCTTCGGTCAACGGTTTAAAAAGAAAACTTTTCCCAGTAAACGGGATGCAGCCAACCCTTACTCATCTGGTAACACCGATGACTCCTTTCCATACGCAGACGAACGCAAAAAAAGTTTCGGTGGTGGCAAGCGCGGCTCGTTTTCTGAGAATGGCAACTCGCGTCGCAAGCCGTTTAATAATGAAGTGAGAGAATCATACACTGGATCAGATACGCGTCGCCGCAAACCTTTTGATGGCGAAAAGCGTACATCGTATGCTTCAACTGGTGAATCACGCCGGAAACCGTTTGATGGTGAAAAACGCAAATCGTATTCTTCAGAAGGCAGCACATCACGCCGCAAACCATTCGATGGTGAAAGACGCACGTCATATTCTTCTGAAAGTGCGCCGCGCCGTAAACCGTTTGATGGCGAAAGACGTACATCTTATTCTTCAGACGGTGCATCACGTCGTAAACCATTTAATGGCGAAAAACGTACATCGTATTCAGCTGAAGGAAGACCAGCGAGACGCGACAACGATAACAGTCGTCCATTTACAAAGCGGGCACCAAAAGCTGGCCGCCCATTTGAAAAACGTCAACGTCATGCGGTAACTGATGGGAAGATTAGTTAAGCACTCAACAAATATACATAGGCCCCCGCCCCCCGCCTGTGCGGGGGGCGAGCTTTGTTCGCAGGGGTGACAAGGTAGTGAGAGCTTAGGAAAAAATATTATTTCAAAGCAACAATCGTTTTCCACTCGTGCTCGGTTACAGGTGTAATCGACAACCGATTGCCTTTGCGGGTAATCAGCATTGTTTCCAATTCACGTGTCTTCTTTATTTCATCTAGCGTGATTAGCCGAGGAAATTTTTCAACAAATTTCAAATCGACCATATACCAGCGGGGATTATCCGGCGTGCTTTTGGGATCAAAGTGATCTGAATGAATATCCCAGGCGGTTGAATCTGGATAACCTTCTTTGACCACTTCAACGATGCCGGCAATACCTGGTGGTGCACAACTGGAATGATAAAAGAAGCCTTTATCACCTGGCTTAATATCATCTCGCAGCATATTGCGCACCTGATAGTTACGCACACCGTCCCAATGCTCCGTCTGATTGCGGCGGCGCATCAGGTCATCGATGCTAAAACAGTCTGGTTCGGATTTGAATAGCCAGTAACGCATAAACGTCTATTCTCTTTATTGATTCTACTGTCGTTTCCGCTAAGAGAAGCTGCCCTATTGTTGCAGCGCGACTGGATGCCATGGATGGCATCCTAAAGCACAAGGATGTGCTGTTTGGAGCGCAGAAACAATAGGGCAGCTTCTCTTAGCGGAAACGACTGTTACTTCTAACCTTTCATTGCGTCAAAAAAGTCTTCGTTTGTTTTTGTATCTTTCATCTTGTCAATAAGAAACTCGACAGCGCCTTCTTCCATAGGATGCAGCAATTTACGCAAGATCCAGATTTTTTGCAGATCTTCTTTCGATACAAATTTTTCATCCCGGCGAGTACCGCTGCGATTAATATTAATCGCCGGATAAACACGACGTTCCGCTATGCGGCGATCGAGGTGAATTTCCATGTTACCTGTACTCTTGAACTCTTCATAAATAACATCATCCATCTTGGAGCCTGTTTCAACCAGCGCAGTCGCCATAATGGTTAAACTGCCGCCTTCTTCAATATTACGCGCGGCACCAAAGAAGCGTTTGGGACGCTGCAGCGCATTTGAATCCACACCACCGGTTAATACCTTACCGGAGGCAGGTACAACAGTATTATATGCTCGTGCAAGACGTGTAATGGAATCCAGCAAAATAACAACGTCACGTTTGTGTTCCACCAGACGCTTGGCTTTTTCAATTACCATTTCCGCTACCTGAACATGGCGGTTTGCGGGTTCATCAAAGGTGCTGGCAATCACTTCACCCTTAACAGAACGCGCCATTTCGGTCACTTCTTCCGGCCGCTCATCGATCAACAGTACAATCAGATAACAGTCTGGATGGTTATGTGCGATTGAGTGCGCCATGTTTTGCAGCATCATTGTCTTACCAGCTTTAGGCGGTGACACAATCAGGCCGCGCTGTCCTTTTCCAAATGGCGCCACAAGATCAATAATACGCGCGGTAATGTCTTCTGTACTACCGTTGCCTAACTGCATCTTTAATTGCTTGTCTGCGAATAGCGGTGTTAGATTTTCAAATAGCACCTTGTTCTTTGCATTTTCTGGTGCTTCAAAGTTAATTTCATCTACTTTCAATAAGGCAAAGTAACGTTCGCCTTCTTTTGGAGGACGAATTTTGCCGGAAATAGTGTCACCTGTGCGTAAATTAAACCGGCGTATCTGGCTGGGAGAAACATATATATCATCTGGACCGGCCAGATAAGAACATTCCGCTGAGCGCAAGAATCCAAATCCATCTTGAAGAATTTCGAGTACGCCATTTCCACAAATATCTTCTCCACGCTTGGCATGCTCTTTCAAAATGGCAAAAATAATGTCTTGCTTACGTGAGCGGGCCATATTTTCCAACCCATACTGGTCAGTTAGCGCAATTAGCTCCGCCGCACTTTTTTTCTTAAGCTCAGTTAAATTCATGTGAGTTAAACCCTAAAATAAAGAATATCATATTGATTTTTAAAAAATAACCGCAAACAATGGGATAGTACAATGGGTAAAATGAGACTATCTAGGACCTGCTTACACGCCCTAATAACGGCAAAATATCACTATTTGGAACAAATATCCAGCACTCTGCGCCAAAAGTCTCTATAAATTTACGTCGATAAACTTAATCAATTCTGCTTTATTGATCAACCCAACCTGAGTCGCTTTAACCTGCCCATCTTTAAATAAAATCAAGGTTGGAATCCCTCTAACACCAAACTTTGGTGGCGTGGATGGGTTACTATCAACATCCAGCTTTACAAATTTAACCGTGCCATCGTACTTTTGCGCAACTTCTTCCAGCACGGGTGTCAGTGCCTTGCAAGGCCCGCACCATTGTGCCCAAAAATCAACGAGGACTGGCTGTGTGGAGTCAATAACATCATTCTCAAATGAATCATCTGTCGTTGCGTGAATATGATCGCTCATCTGGTTACCTTCTATAGTAAAGTCATATTGCAATCGTTCCTGCTTCAGCGGGAACAGTCCAATTGATGTCTTGTAGTTTAGCGCCTGTATTCCGACTTCTCAACTTTTACTGGCAGTAATAACAAGCCACCTACTGCAAAAAATATTAACACTGTTCCCATGCCCACTCGCTGACTATGGAAGGATAGCGTCACTACCCCCAATAACCAGGGGCCAACAAAAGCCGTTATTCTTCCTGATAAAGCATAGAGTCCAAACATTTCAGCAGACTTTTGTTTTTTTGCGATCAAATGTACCATCAATGAACGGCTGGCGGACTGTATTGGGCCGACAAAGGCAGCTACTACCAGCGCCATGCACCAAAACAGATACTTATGCGTCATAAACAGCAAGGGCACAATACACACAAAAAGACAGCCGAGTGAAAACAAAATAGTGGGTTTTGAACCAAGATAATCATCCACCCACGCCAGCGACATCGCGCCAAAACCCGCTGCAATATTCATGGTAATACCGAATAACAATACTTCCTGAAAAGACAAGCCGTATGTTCCTGCGGCATAAATACCACCGAATGCAAATAATGTATTCAAGCCATCAGCATACACCATGTGCGCTGTCAGATAGAGTAAAATATTTTTTTCTCTGGGTAATTTGCGAACTGTCTTTAAAAGCTCCTTGATGCCGACACGAACAGCCTGTGACAGCGGTTTTCCGCCCTGCGAAAGATTAGGAACAAGAATAAATAATGGGATCGCAAACAATCCATACCATAAAGCAGCAAACGGCCCGCAAATACGAATCTGCTCAGCGGTTGTGGTATCCAGTGACAATACATTTGTTTTGATAAATACAAACAATGCAATGGTCAGGGCTACTATCCCGCCAAGATAACCAGATCCCCAGCCCCAGCCTGAAATACGACCTAAATATTTTTTAGGCGCGAGAGTCGGCAGAAATGCATTGTAGAAAACCTGCCCCACTTCGTAACCAACTGTCCCCAGCACAACACATAATAACGTAGAATACACAGCACTCGGTGTCGGATAGGCAAACCATAATAACCCGCTAAACAAAACCGCCATGGCTGTAAACGCAAACAGCCATCGCTTGTGATAACCGCCATGATCTGCAATGGAACCAAATAACGGGCTTGAGAAAGCAATAATCAATCCCGCAATAGACATTGCGTTTGCCCATTGATAGGTACCGACAATTTTATCCTGGGCAACCTGAGTGGTAAAATAAGTGGAAAAAATAAATGTTGTCACAATAATCGAAAATGATGAACAAGCCCAATCATACAGACACCAGGCGGCAATCGACACAACAGAATGTTGTTTGGCTGTTTCTGCCATACAGTTAGCCCCTTGTTTCTTTCACGCGAGGAGGCGCAACAATTTGTGCCGCTATAAAGTCTAGCGATGGTTCGCCGCAGTATTTGGCAATCTCCGCCCTGACTTTTGTACGCAGCTGCGTTACATCCTGCCATTCGGAACCTGCCGCTTCGATTGGCTCACAAACAGTGACAACTATTCTTCCGGGACGCATTAATTTTTCATCGTCACGCAAAATCACTCTCGTTCCTTTTACCCCGACAGGACAAACAGGCACGCCCGTTTCCGCTGCCAGTTTAAATGCGCCAAGACGAAACGGCCTCAAACCAAACGAATACCCAAACGTTCCTTCCGGGAAAATTAACACGGAATCACCTGACGTTAAGGCATCCACCATTAATCTGGTATCTTCCACGCCCCGCGGCAAATCGGTGCGATTCAACGGTAAATAATTTAATTTTTTTAAGAAGGTACGCAGTAACGGTACTGAAAATATTTCCTTTTTAGCAATAATACGTGTATTAGCCGGCAATACTGCCATGGCAACAATCGCATCAATATAACTCGCATGATTAGGTGTATAAATCACTGGCGATATTTTTGTTAAATTTTCCTTGTTTACCACCTTGACCGGACAAAGCCAAAGCAGCAGCAATAATTTTGTGTAAGCATGACATAAATTCGACACTTGCTTGTTTGAAAGAACCCTGACCAGACAATAAACTGGTATCACCGTCACAAGAAATATAGTGATGACATACATTGAATAAATGAATTTTGCACAATATCCCAAGCCCGTGACCAAACGACGCAAACCACTTTGAACAGCCAATCTGCCAATTTGCAGCCAGGCGGGTGCTGATGTTTTACCTAACTTGCCATCCAGATACATTTTCTTACACGCTGAACGCTGTAATTTACCACTCGATGTTTTAGGCACCACCTGTGGTGCTGCCATAATAATATGATCGGGCGTTATATCAAGCGCTGTTGCAATCACTTCCTTGATTTTCTGTTTAATCTCTTCACGCTCTATTTTAGATTGTGCGCGTGTCTCTGCGACAATAATCAATTCTTCTACCGCCCGCCTTTCATCTGTCACTTCAAATGCAGCCACACATCCAAGACGCACGCCGGGTACCGCCCCTACTAATTCTTCTATTTCGACGGGATATAAATTCCGTCCCGCTTTAATAATCAGATCCTTGCGGCGGCCAGTGACAAATATTTCGCCCTCCGCCAGATAACCAAGATCACCGCTATCCAGCCAGCCATCATGATAAATAGCCTGTGTCGCGCGTGGATTATTATAATATCCCTGCATACTGGATGGACCGCGAAACTGTATGCATCCTACACGGCGCTCCGGCAGCAGCGAACCATCTTCGTCAACAATGCGAATCTCATGCCCCTCAATTGGAAAACCGCATGAAACAAATGACAGTTGATTATCTTCATCTGTCGGAACAGCAGCACGATGTTCTTCAAAATTTTTTCTATCCACGTGATCAAGACGAAAATCGCGGTCTAACGGTGGGATAGCAAGACCGACTGTGGACTCTGCCAAACCATACATAGGTAACAATGCCTGACGCTTAAAACCATAGGGTGCAAATTTTTTCACAAACATTTCCAGCGTATGCGGATATATCTTTTCCGCGCCATTTGCCGCCATACGCCAGGAACTTAAATCCAGCCCTTCAATAAGACTGTGATCAATTTTACGCACACATAACTCATAAGCAAAATTGGGTGCGCCAGACACGGTACCGCGATGATCGTGTATAGCCCACAACCAGCGCTCAGGATGATTAAGAAAACTAAACGGCGTCATCAATATCAGCGGCGCACCATAGTAAAGGCTCCCCAGCCACATGCCTATCAACCCCATATCGTGATATAGTGGCAGCCAGCTAACCGCAACATCCTCTGATGTTACCTTGATTGCTTTTCCATACGCCCTGATGTTTGACAGCAAATTGTAGTGTGTCAGCAATACACCCTTAGGATCCGATGTACTGCCTGACGTATATTGTATAAATGCAAAACTATCAGACTTGGCACTATACGGATTTGCCAATGGTGTTGGCTGCATCAATTCAGATACAGTGGTGACATGCTTCAAACTGGGCACAAATGACTTCAACAAATGACTAAGATTTTCTGCCGCGGAGAAAGTCACCAGAATACGCACCTCTGCATTTTTTAATATGCGCGCTTCCGTTTTCGCATACGCTTCCAGCATATGCACGCGAAATGGAGGATAAATGGGAACCGGCACACCGCCAGCAAATAACGTTCCCAGAAATATATAAAAAAAGTCCGGAGTTGTCGGCTGCATGATGGCAACAGTTTCACCCTCTTTAAGCCCGCGTTCACGCAATCCATTCGCAATCCGCAACGACCTATCCAGCAAATCCCCGTAAGTAACCACTTCATCCGTGCCATCTTCATGCTGATAATAAATATGTGGTTTGGCAGGTGAATTCACCCCATAAAGCCAGATGATATCCAGTAATGTTTTACATTGAGATGGATCCAGCGTAGAAATAAAATGATGCTGCGTAACAACATGACGCGCAATCGATTTCTTTAGTCCCGGCGATGTCGTCTCCAGAAACGCCGCAATATCATCGAGCGTATCAGCTTCCGCCAGCAATCTGTCCGGCACCGTAATATCAAATGCTTTTTCAATACGCTGAAATAATTCGGCACGCCCAAGGCTGTCAATGCCAAGATGCCGCTGCAACGATGCATCCAGTTTAATTTCACGCCTGTAACGGCCGCCAGATTCTTCAAGCAACTGCCGTGTAATAGCAATAACTTCAATTTCAATGTCATATCTGGATAATTTTTTCGTCATGCATTTTCGCTCATCAACAGACGCGGAACGCGCCCCGTTCTTCCCATGATCTTTCTGATAAACTGACGCCTAAGCGGCATCGCCAGATCAAACCCTGTTAATCCATATGGCAGTAATTTACGTATTACCCCTGTCTGCGCAGAAACATTCACCGCAAGTTGATGTGAAATACTGATGCTGGCTGATTGCTGCTGTCTGATAGCATCATATACCATCTGCAAATCTGTCTGCGTAACAAATTTCGATGATTTGACCGCCTTTAAAATCGCTTCGGCCAGCATGGCCGCTTCGTACACGGCGAGATTAAACCCCTGAGCAGCAACCGGATGCAATGTATGTGCCGCATTGCCAAGCAAAAAAACATTGCCAGATGTCATTGTTTTTGCCCGCATCATACGCAGCGGAAATGTATGCCGCCGCCTGATTTGCAATAAACGACCCAGACGGTAACCAAACACCTGCTGCAACCTCGACGTAAAATCATCATCATTCAACTGCATCAGTTCATCCATCACTGTACTTTTACCGCTCCATATTGTTGCACATTCATTCTCACACAATGGAAGCATGGCTATCGTACCATTATCTGTAAACCGCTCATACGCAATATGATGATGCGAGCGGGCAAGCTGTGTGCGCGTGACAATCGCACTTTGCCGGTAATCAACTACATCTGCCTGAATACCCGCCAGTTTTCGCACGGTTGATTCAGTCCCATCCGCGCCGATAATCAGCTTTCCATACAGACAAATATCATCTGTCTGCGTTGATAACACGACATCAACACCATCATCTTTCTGCTCTAGTGCAGACAGCGTTGCAGGACGATAGATATCAAGCGTGGAAGCAGACGTCATTTGCGCATTGAGTGCAGCTTCAATAACACAGGCGGGAATCACATTGCCGAGAAATGGCAAGTTGACATCTTCACTTTTCAGCCGGACAGCACCAAAATGGCCCCGCGATGAAACATGCACCTGCCTGATAGATGCTGCTTCGGATGCAATAACCGGCCAGATACCAATATTACGCAGAAAATCGCAGCTCCCCGCATTCAGCGCAAACAACCGGGGATCATCGCTAGCTGGCAGACGTGCATCCACCACCGCAATACGCAGATCCGTTTCGCGTAACGCAGCTGCAAATCCCGCACCTACGAGGCCGCCGCCTATAATAATAACATCGTAAAAACGCATTCGCGTTACGCCATCACAGCTTCAATATCAGCAACTGCTTTTGGTATTTGCTGGCTGAGTATCTGTCTGCCTGCTTTTGTTACAACGACATCATCCTCAATTCGCACGCCAATGTTATGCCAGCGTTTATGCACGCCTGGAATATCAGATGAAATATAAATACCCGGCTCAACCGTCAATACCATGCCCGGTTTAAATGATCTCCATTTCCCGGCCAGACGATATCGTCCGACATCATGCACATCAAGACCCAGCCAATGTCCGGAGTTATGCATGTAAAATGGGAAATACGCTTTGCGCTCTATTAATGAATCGACATTACCCTTTAGTATGCCAAGATCAACCAATCCCTGTGTGATCACTTTAACGATGGCCGCCTGCGGCGCTGTCCACAATGCGCCTGGTTTTACTACTTTGATAGCAGCCAGCTGCGATTCCAGCACTAACTCATAAATAGCACGCTGCTCGCCTGTGAACTTGCCATTTGCAGGAAATGTACGAGTAATATCAGCCGCATAATTCTGATATTCCGCACCAGCATCAATCAACACCATGTCGCCATCTTTAATTTTTGCCGCGTTATTTACATAGTGCAAAATACATGAGTGCCTGCCTGTACCAACAATGGAATTGTAAGCTGGAAAACGGGCGCCATGCTGAACAAACTGATGCAGCAATTCTGCTTCAAGCTGGTATTCATGCATGCCGGGTTTACATACCTGCATGGCACGCAGGTGAGCTTTGGCCGTAATATCAACCGCCTGCTGCATCACTTCTATCTCTGCCGCACTTTTGAAAAGCCGCATTTCATGTAACGTTGGCGTAATATCAGCAAATGCTACTGGTGACTGCATGCCGCTGCGTATTTTAGAACGGATCTTACCCACACCCATCATCAGCAATTTATCAAATTTACGATTCAGGCCGAGCGGATAGTGTATCGTTTCACGGCCTTCCACTAATTCCGGCAGCATCAAGGGTAATTCGTTATATGGAAATGCCTGATTCGCCATAAAATCCCGCTTCGCCCCTTCCTGCCCAGCACGAGGACCATCCCAAATTTCCCGATCCGGATCTCTGACTCGATTAAAGAGAATAAATTCACCTCCCTTCCGTTTCGGCGCCAGCACAAGCACGGCTTCCGGCTCATCAAAACCAGTCAGATAATAAAAATCACTATTCTGGCGATAAGCATACGTTGCATCACCATTACGCAATCGTTCCGGCGCGGACGGCAGAATCACGATACCTGCGGGCCCGATCTTGCGCATCAATTCACTTCGACGCTTTGCGTATTCTGACTTTTTAATCATGCATTTCCCCTTAATTAGTGCAGATGCCCAGTCGCATTCGTTGGCTGCTGTGCTGCTGTTGCCGCATGCAAATTCTGATATATCAAAATAACGGCTACACGCACATACTCAACCAACTCCGTATAGGCAGACTCATCCTCTTCACTTGAAACTACCTCTTCAAAATTCATCTTCGCAATCTCAATCAGGTCATTAATCGCTTCCGTTGTTTCACCTGATTCCCTGCCAACAAGCTGCACCTGCGCCAGCTTCAGCCCTGTCAAGGCACCCTGACACCAAAGCGTCAAGGCTTCTGCACGAACCGGAAGCGCCTCTTTATCGGGCGGCAGTAACAATTGAAAATCAAATAACACCTCATTCATCTGTTTCAAACTGGCATCATAAAGCTTTTGCAAGATTTCATGGGTATACTGCGTTTCTTCGCCGCCCGTCACCCATTGCTCCCATGCCGCTGTGTCTTTTGAATTGCCACAGAGCAAACCACATACCAATCCATGCGCCTGAGAAGGATGCAATTTGAAAGATGTTTGATCAAGCGCCCGGCTTAAATTCTGGTAAGTAGGTAATGATTTCTCGCTCATGATAACCGCCGCATAAAAATGAACATAGTAACCAAAAGTTCCCATCCAGTCACTCGATACAGCTCCATGGATAGGCTAAATCTCATTTTCATGCTAGATTAAATGTCACTTATATAACCACCCTGTCAGGTTAATTTTTATGCAACGAAAACCCGTTATCGCCGCCATTGCTGCCATGGCTGAAAATCGTGTCATCGGTAAAAATAATCAATTACCCTGGCACCTGCCTGCCGATCTGACGCATTTCCGACGGTTAACGACAGGGCATGCCGTTTTAATGGGGCGCAAAACACATGAATCCATTGGCAAACCACTACCCAATCGACTTAACCTGATCATGTCGCGTGACCCAGATTACAAAGCAGAAGGATGTACCACCGTTCAATCTATTCATGAAGCGATTGAACACATCATGGATAGCCAGCAATTCCTATTCGTTATTGGCGGCGCCGAAATTTACCAATTGCTAATGCCGTACATTGATCAGCTCTACCTCACTATCGTGCATCAACAGGTAGACGGGGACACGCTCTTTCCTGATATTAACCCATCCGAGTGGCATGAAACCGATCGGATCAGGCATGAGGCTGATGAACAGAACGCACATGCTTATTCATTTTTGAGTATGAATCGAATTCGCCGTTGATATATTAAGATGAAGACAAACTCGGCACACTAAATCGTTTGAAATCATCCAGTCTTAATGCCGTCAGGCAATTGCCCCAGACACAACCTGTATCCAGCGGAAATAAATGCGGCAAATCTGCTTTACCATTCAACGCCGCCCAGTGGCCAAAAATAATATCGGTTTCCGTATTTACCCGGTCAGGCACATCAAACCAGGGGATTAAATCTGCCGGCTTACCCGCTATTTCACCTTTGTATGTTAATTCAAGACGTCCATCCGGATAGCAAAACCGCATACGGGTGAAATAGTTCACGATACAGCGTAAACGCTCAATACCTTCCAGCTCTTCCTGCCATTGATCCGGCTGATTGCCATACATGTTACGCAAAAAAATGTCTGGCGTGTCGCCGCGCAATACCGATTCCACTTCACGCGCAAGACGCGCTGCTTCATCAATTTGCCAGCACGGCGCAATACCCGCATGCACTAACACAATATTCTGCTTTTCATCGACATGAATCAGCGGGCGCCGCCGCAGCCAGTCGATCAGCCTGTCTTTATCAGGCGCCGCTAGAATAGCGTCCAGTGTATCACCTGACGATAGATGGCCAGCACCATAGGCTGCTGCCAGCAAATGCAAATCATGATTACCCAGTACGGTGATATGTCTTTCACCCAGTGATTTCACAAATCGCAGCACCTCCAGCGAACCCGGACCCCGATTAACCAGATCGCCTGTAAACCACAACACATCCCGCTCAGGCATAAATTCAATTAACGACAAAAGATTTTCTAATTCAATATAACAGCCCTGCACATCACCAATGACATAAGTCGCCATCTTTATTTCCCTGTTAATGCATTCGCAATCTCAACAAACTCTCTCACGCTTAAATTTTCTGCGCGCACATCCGAACGCATGGATAATGTTTCCCATATATCATCTGTGACCATACTCTTTAAACTGTTACGCAGCGTTTTTCGGCGCTGGCCAAATGCCTGTTTCACCACGGCAGCGAAAACCAGCGGATCATTTGCTGTGTAAGGAAACTGCTGATATGGCACGAGTTTAATAATGCTCGAATACACTTTAGGCGGTGGATAAAACGCTTCTGGCGGCACATCAAATAACAGATCTGTCTGGCAATAATACTGCACCATCACACTAAGACGGCCATAATCTGCCGTACCTACGCTGGCAGCCAGCCTCAATGCGACTTCTTTCTGCAGCATGAACACCATGTCAGCAATTAACGCATGATAATCCAGCAAATGAAAAATTAACGGCGTCGAAATATTGTAGGGCAGATTACCAAACACACGCAGCTTACGCTGATGTTGATACAGCGACGCAACATCAAACTCAAGCACATCCGATTCATGCACAATCAGTTTGCCCGCATGCTGGCAGCGGTCTTTTAACGGCTGGATTAAATCCCGATCCAGCTCTACCGCATCGAGATGATGAGATTGCCTCAACACAGGCAGCGTCAATGCTCCCTGCCCGGGCCCAATTTCCACCAGATGGTCTTCCGGCCGCGGTGCTATTGCCGCCACAATACGCTGAACGATCGTCTGGTCAGCTAAAAAGTGCTGCCCAAAACGCTTGCGGGGAGCGTGCGCCATTACCCTTGATACCGAGCGACAGCCTTAAGCGCAGGCTCAAAGCTGGATGCGGCAGACTGACGAAAATACGTCATTGCCTGCGCTTTATCAGGTGCCGTTCCAATGCCATACATATACATTAATCCTACGTTATATTGAGCACTGGCCAATCCTCTTGCTGCCGCTTTTTTATACCATTCAAAGGCCTTCACATTATCCTGCGGCGTTCCCTTACCTGACGCATATAAATACGCCAGCTCATTCTGGGCAAATACATCCCCTTCATTCGCCGCTTTATTAAAATAAACAAATGCCTTCTGGTTATCTTGCGGGACACCATACCCAAGCAAATACCGCTCTCCCTTGCCAGCTGTTGTATCTGGCACATTACCCGTCTGCATATCTCCCCAGGTTGAACACCCGGTAAACAATACGCTCAGCCCGGCTAGCAGCAACAATTTCCTAATGAACATAACATAACCTTACGTGATTGATTATTAACCATCCCATCAAAAAGATGGGAGCTATCAGCAAAGTATCATTATAATGTGCTTACGTCATATTTAAAATTTAAAAACGATTCTAAGGAGAACAGTGTGACCAAACCCTACAGCTACTCACCTCTGTTGACTGATTTTTATCAGTTAACAATGGCTTACGGTTATTGGCGTTTGGATATGCACGAACAACAGTCTACTTTTCACCTTCTATTTCGCCACCACCCTTTCAAAGGTAACTATACATTGAGCTGCGGTCTGGCATCAGCTATCGATTTTCTAACCCAGTGGCATTTCAAACAGGATGACCTTGATTATCTGAGCACGCTTAAAAATGCGAACAACAGTCCGTTATTTCCAGACAAATTTTTACACTATCTGGGTAAATTAAAATTCACCTGCGATGTTGATGCCATCCCGGAAGGCACGGTTGTCTTTCCACACACTCCTTTATTACGCGTACAAGGTCCATTATTACAATGCCAGTTAATTGAATCGCCCTTGCTGAATATTATTAACTTCCAGACGCTCATCGCAACTAAAGCAACCCGTGTCTGCCGCGCAGCAGCCGGGGATACAGTCATTGAATTTGGCATGCGCCGTGCACAAGGGCCAGATGGCGCATTATCCGCCAGCCGCGCTGCTTACATTGGCGGCTGTCATGCAACCTCCAACACACTGGCAGGAAAGTTATTTGATATTCCTGTACGCGGCACGCACGCACACAGTTGGGTAACGGCATTTAATGATGAACAAACTGCTTTTAATGCCTATGCAAATGTCATGCCGCATAATTGCATCTTGCTGGTTGACACATACAACACGATTGAAGGTGTCAAACATGCTATCGAAACCGGCAAAACGCTGCGCAAGGAAGGCGCTGACCTGCAAGGTATCCGGCTTGACTCTGGCGACATGGCGGCATTAAGCAAACAGGCAAGAAAATTACTCGATGATGCCGGATTCAAAAAAACCATTATATTTGCCAGCAACTCACTTGATGAGTATGTCATACAGGATTTCAAACAAAATAAATCCTATATCACCGCATGGGGCGTCGGCACCAATCTGGCAACATCTTATAATCAACCCGCGCTAGACGGTGTCTATAAATTATCTGCATTGAAAGATGAGCATGGTTATTGGCAGCCAAAATTGAAATTATCCGAACAGGAAATTAAAGTATCCAATCCCGGCCGTCATCAAGTCCGCCGTTTTTTCAGCAATGAGCAATATATCGCGGATGTCATTTACGATCTTGATATTGGTATCAGCGACAATCCTGATGTCGTACTGTTTGATGCTAATGGGAAAAACATACAACTCGACGACTACGATGCCTATGTAGATTTGCTGATGCCAGTTTTACGTAATGGCAAACTGACTGAACCATTACCATCGATTCATACGATTAGAGAAAATGCCGTGTCTGCAGTAAACGCATTTTTACAAGCTTATGATGACAAGCCATACCCTGCTGGGTTGGAAAAGTCGTTACACACATTGAAAATCAAGATGATTAAGGAGAAAACGCCGCGGTAACATTTTCCAGCAGATGCACTGGATTAATCGTGCCGATAATCACACTGGTCACGCCCGGCTCAGACAATACAAAACGCAGGCTGTCTGTCGCTGCAAGGTGACCGCTTGCGAATGCTTTTTTTACAAAAATACCTTTACGCTGTTGATGCGCGTGTTCAATAATCATTTTATCCTGATGCTCGTTCTGGTTATACGTCACCATCGCAATATCCGCATAAGCAAGCGTAGCTAGTCCGCCTTCTCGTGTTTTAGTTGACATACCGTACGCACGGATCTTGCCTTCGGTTTTTAATTTATCAAATGTAACAAATAGTTCATCCTGTTCGATGATACGCATGTCATCGCCGTTAGAATGCCCCAGCACAACATCAAGATAATCCGTTTTTAATCGCTGCAAACTGCGCTCTACACTTGTACGCACGGCGTGCTCACTAAAATCATAATGCGACTCGCCATCAACAAATTCTTCTCCCGCTTTGGTTGAAATAATCCAGTCAGCACGGCAGCCATGTAACAATTTACCCAGGCGTTCTTCGCTGGTGCCGTAAGCAGGCGCGGTATCAATCAGGTTAATACCTGCATCTACGGCTATCGATAGTAGATTTGCCAACTCTGCATCCGTTGGCAATGAAAAAGCGGCAGGATATTTCACACCCTGATTGCGGCCAAACTTAACCGTGCCCAATCCAATCACACTGACATCCATATTCGTTAAACCTACGCGACGTTTTTGCAAAATACTTCCTCCCATACTGGACGGGCGATGGGCGGCATCGGCCACGAGCACAGCTCACGTGCATCAAACATTTGCGGTACCAATTGCGCATTAACAATATGCTGCATGATTTCATCTGCCAGTTTGGGCGCAAGCGCCAGTTTAGTCGGCCACGCTATAATCATGTTTTGTACGGATTTACTAAATGATGTTTCCGGTTTGAAACCATTTTTTTGCAGCGGTTCAGCGCGATCCACTACAAATGTTGCGAACTCCGCGCCGGTAAAATCCAGCCATGGAAACAATGCCTTTAGTTCATCCTTCGCTGCCTGAATTTGTGCTGCGCTGTCACGCCCAACACCTTCTTCTGCTAACAAACCGCCGATGTACCAAACCGCGCTGCCATTTTGCATATAGTGCGTGGTGACTGTCAGACGCGGCCGGCTGCCCAGCCCCAAGCAATGTGCATACAACGGTGAGTTAAAAGGTGTTTTCATCATCACCATATGCAATGGACGCCGCTGCATGCTGATATCATTATTTTTTAATTGCTTGATAATCATTTCATTGCCGGCACCTGCGGTAAAGACAAACTGCTGCGCCTTTACGTCGACTGATTTACCCGCCATATAAATAGTGGCGGAAACCAACTTGCCATTTTCATCGAATTTAAGTCCATCTTCACAAAGTGGTTCAATTTTAAAAACAGCATCCTGGTTTGACTTCACCAGCTCACGTACCAGATCAGGCACGTTGATAACAATTTCATCCAGTGAATATACTTCGCCTTTAAAAGCTGCATGTTGAAATGCAGCCGGATATTTATTTTTCGGCAGTGCTTCCACTTTGCTGCTCAGTGTACTACTGGCCAGAAAACCAGCCAGTTTCGAAGTAAATTTTCCCGGCGACCAGAGATAATGCTGCGCGGAAAGGACTTCGACGCCAGTCAGGTCAATTTCACCGTTACCAGCCAGACACTGCTTCCAGCGCATCGGCATGTCTGCTACTGCCTGTGCGTCTTTGGAAAAGACACCTTGGAGGGCATACTTCATTCCGCCATGGATAATACCTTGTGCTTTGCTAGTCTGACCGCCGCCCAGCGAGCCGGATTCAAACAGCAGCGCTGAAAATCCCGACTGCCGCAAGCGGTTCAACAGCCATAGTCCTGCCACTCCACCGCCAAAAATAACGATATCCGCTTCCGCGACTGCCACTTTTTTCATAACACCCTCAGATTTGCAATCGCTCCCACGAGGAAGAACGGCCTTGTTGTGTTTCCTCGTGGAAGCGACCATTTTAATTGTACAGGATTCTACTCTTTTTGAGATACAATAGGCAATTTTGCGGGCATGTGGTTATTTTTAAAGCATATGAAGCATACATTTGATGTCATTGTTGTGGGTGGGGGTCATGCCGGTACAGAAGCCGCGCTGGCTGCCGCACGTCTGGGTGCAAGCACGCTGCTGCTCACGCATAACATTGAAACATTGGGACAAATGTCCTGTAATCCAGCCATAGGCGGTATCGGCAAAGGCCATCTGGTGAAAGAAATTGACGCACTCGGCGGCATCATGGCGCGTGCGATTGATCAAGCCGGTATTCACTTTCGCATTTTGAATGCCAGCAAAGGGCCTGCCGTACGCGCCACCCGCGCACAAGCCGACCGCGTCATCTATAAACAAATCATTCGTCAGCAACTGGAAACCCAACCCAACCTGACCTTATTCCAGCAGGCAGTGGACGACCTCATTATCGAAGGCAACCAGATTGCTGGCGTCGTCACCCAAATGGGTCTGAAAGTGTATTCCCGCACTGTCATTCTAACCGCGGGTACCTTTTTAGCGGGTAAAATTCATATCGGTCTCAATGCTTATGAAGCTGGCCGCGCTGGCGACCCCCCAGCGAAAACACTGGCCGCCCATTTACGCGACCTGCCATTCCGGATCAACCGCCTGAAAACCGGCACACCACCGCGCATCGATGGCCGTACCGTTGATTTTAGCGTCATGGAATCACAACCTGGCGATGCGCCTACGCCTGTTTTTTCATTCATGGGTCATGCCAGCGAACATCCACAACAGGTACATTGCCACATCACGCATACCAACGAGCAAACACATGACATCATCCGTGCCGGCCTGTCAGAGTCACCCATGTACACCGGCGTTATCGAAGGCATAGGACCGCGCTATTGTCCTTCTATCGAAGACAAGATTCATCGTTTTGCGGATAAAACATCCCATCAGATTTTCGTGGAACCAGAAGGTTTGACCACCACCGAGCTGTATCCAAACGGTGTATCAACCAGTTTGCCGTTTGCCACACAAATCGCATTTATACGCTCGATCCGCGGCTTTGAAAACGCGCACATCACACGTCCGGGCTATGCCATTGAATATGATTTTTTCGATCCGCGCGACCTCAAACCATCGCTGGAAACAAAAGCGATTCAAGGATTATTTTTCGCTGGGCAAATCAATGGCACGACGGGCTATGAAGAAGCAGGCGCACAAGGCATTATCGCGGGTATTAATGCTGCACGTTATGTACGTGAACTGGAAGCGTGGACACCACGCCGCGATGAAGCTTACATCGGTGTGTTGATCGATGACCTGATCACGCGCGGCACACAGGAACCCTATCGCATGTTTACCAGCCGCGCTGAATATCGTTTATTACTGCGTGAAGACAATGCCGACTTGCGCCTCACCCCCACAGCACATGAACTGGGTGTCATTGATGAAAGCCGCTGGCAAGCCTTCAATCAAAAACGTGATGCGATTGAATCTGAAAGTAAACGCGTGCAATCTGTTTTGATTCATCCCAATACCACAGCGGCCAATGAACTGGAACCGTTGCTTGAACAGCCGCTGACACGTGAATATCATCTGATTGATTTATTACGCCGCCCCGGTATCACGTATGCTGATTTGATGAAGCTGACAGACATTGGCCCCGGCCTGACGGACACACAAGCGGCAGAGCAAATTGAAATCCAGGCGAAGTATGCAGGATACATCGCCAGACAAACCGATGAAATCGAACGCTTATCACGGCAGGAAAATACAAAATTACCATTCGATTTAAATTATACCGACATTGCCGGTTTATCTACCGAAATCCGGCAAAAACTCAGCGCCGCACGCCCTGCCACATTAGGCATGGCTGCGCGGTTACAAGGCATGACACCGGCGGCGATTTCCCTGTTGCTCGTGCATTTGAAGCGATGTCATAAGAAAACGGGATAACCATGTCCATCAAATACAACGAGTTGCTCGCTGCCCTGCAACAAAATAACATTTCCATCAGCGATGCGATGACACCATCACTGGTGCAGTATCTTGAATTAATGTTGAAGTGGAACAGCACTTACAATCTCACTGCCATTACAACTCCCCGTGACATGATTTACCTGCATCTCATTGACAGTCTGGTCGTCGCACCCTATATACACGGAACTCACTGTTTAGATATTGGCACCGGCGCAGGGTTGCCGGGCATTCCACTCGCCATCACTCACCCAGAACAACAATGGACATTGCTGGACAAAAATAGCAAGAAAACCAGATTTCTGATTCAGGTAGTAGCAGAGTTGCAATTAAAAAATGTTCAGGTTGTACATCAACGCGGCGAAGCATTTCACCCAACACATGGTTTTGATAATATCCTTTCCCGTGCATTTGGCAGTTTGCCTCTTTTTGTGAGCACTACCGCGCACTTGCTCAATCCGAATGGTAAACTGATCGCCATGAAAGGCAAGATACCAGACGATGAATTGGCTGACTTGCCCGCACAAATACAGGTACAATCATTGCAGCGTATTGAGATCCAAGGCATCGATGTTGAGCGGCATGTTATTTGCCTCACGTTGAAATGAGTTCAAACATAAGAGGATGAACCGTGGGAAAAATCATTGCAATCGCAAACCAGAAAGGCGGCGTCGGCAAAACCACAACAACAATTAATCTGGCAGCTTCTCTCGCCGCCATGAAACGCAACGTCATGCTCATTGACCTGGATCCGCAAGGTAATGCCACTGTTGGCAGCGGCATTGGCAAAGAACAGATCAAACACACCTCCAATCACGTATTATGCAATGAAGTCGATATTAACGATGCCTTACTAAAAACCGAAGCGGGTTTTGATTTACTTCCCACCAATCAGGAATTGATTGTAGCGGAAATGCAATTACTACAGGCAGCTCAGCGTGAGCAGCGCCTGAAATCCATTCTGGATTGCGTGAGCGATCGTTATCATTATATTCTCATCGACTGCCCGCCATCCTTAAGCATCTTAACTGTTAATGCACTGGTGGCAGCAGACTCCGTCCTGATTCCAATTCAATGTGAATATTTTGCACTCGAAGGTTTAAGCGGCCTGTTAAACACCATCGAACAGGTACGCGGCACCATTAATCAGCGCCTGCAAATAGAAGGTTTGCTGCGCACCATGTACGACGGCCGCAACCGTCTGGCACTTGATGTATCAGCCCAATTGCTGCAGCATTTTCCTGACAGCGTGTATCGCACCGTCATTCCACGCAATGTCCGGCTCGCAGAAGCACCCAGCCACGGTATTCCCGTTTTGCAATATGATGGCAAATCACAGGGTGCCGTTGCCTATCTGGCCTTGGCCGGTGAAATCCTGCGGCGGGAAGAGGCGGCACTCAACGCAACAGGATCATAAAAATTATTCATTAATACATAAGGTTATATAAATATTTGCCTGTGCAGGCTACTAAATATCTGCTATACTGGTATATATGACAGATACAGGCTTTGATGATAAGTCACGAGGAGTCATGAAGCTAATTAGCATGTTGAAAGATATCGGGTTCTGTTCTTTTACTAGCGTTATATTACTAGCAACGCCATCAGCTTTGTTCGCCACCAATGATTCAACCAATTTTTTTTCTGTATATGATAACTATGTAACAACTTATCCCAACACTAAACCTATCATCATGACACGCACTCAGGCTCAAGGAACAAATCAAGGCAGTCCTGCCAGAGCCTATAATGCCAACGTTCAATGCAGCAGTGGATCATCCGTATTTACTTTTCAACAAAACATATCGCAATCATTCTCAGGTGACATACCCATACTGGGTTCTATTATAACACGCACGAAGATTAATCTGCTACTTACTACTGAGCACATTAATGTTATATATGGTTATATCAGAGGCGCCGCGCCCACTCTCATCTCCAAAGGGTTTGATGATACAATTGGCGGGCCTTTCAGCTGGGTAGAAAACATCATCAAAAGTGCTGGGTATTCATTTTATGTAAGTAAAATACTACAAAACCCAAGCATGTATGACATTGTTTGCTGGAGCATACAACCACAGATTCAATGGAGGAGTACATGAGTCATTCGGCAAAATGTATTTCTCACACAGTCACTGCTACGGCCATTCATGTGGTCATGGTGGTTTTTCTGCTGCTCCTATCGACCATCACTCATGCCGCCAGCAAGGACTCTACCCAAGTAGACCCACCCCCGTCCTTACAAATAAAAGGGCAGTACCTTAACATGAATTTCACCAGCATCCCCGGTGAGGCAAATTATAACACTAGCACGACTAGTTACTTTGGCACACCAGACAAAGACCTGCAATGCCCTGATAATTATCAATTAGCAGGCATCGAGGAACGTCAGAGCCCGCCCACTGTTCCCGCCAACAGAACACGCAGTCCAGTGACTGACTCCTGGTCATGGGATCGCAAATTACAGACAAGCGCTCATTTCAGATTTACCCCATACTGTGATTATGCCGATTCAAGCTATTCTTATCGGTGCACCCAGTATAAGTGGATAAAACAATACTATAGACAAGATGGCTTGCGAATTCACTGCATAACAGGCAGCCTCAACTGGGAAAATGTCAGTACCACAGGCGAGGGTGCACATACAAATTCCCCAGGAACAGATTATAATTTATAAAATGAACCGTATTGATGAAGGTAACAATATGAATCAGCACGATGCACATATAAAAAAAATCAATATCCTTCTATGTCTTGGCATGGCAGCAGTCGCGGTCATTTTACTACTCGCTAGCACACAACCTAAAGCACGCCCTATATCCTCTACAGAGCTCAGCAGCCCCGACATTCAAAACAGCAACGTTATGTGCAAAAGATTTGTTATCAATCGAAGCAGCTCAACAACATTACCGTTCCCAAATCATCCTGACGTTATGAATGCCAGCACTGGATATCCATCAGTTCCCTCTCCTACCTCATCTCCATGGCTCCCTAAATGTCCTTTTGGTCAGGTACCTATTGGTATTTATACTGGATCAATAGCAGCACCTAACCAATACACAAATAATCAATCGAAGACCATATTCAATGCTGGTGTCGTAAAAACCACATTATACGCTGAAAGTATGATCACTGATGTAACAGGTTGGGGTACTGCCAAAATTTACTTTGCAAATGATGTTACAGGTGATACCGAACAGACTAACGCTCAATTTCGTTACCGCAAATACAACGGTTATCAGTCAAACAGCAACCCAATTAACAAGGTACGATTGATTTGCGCTCCCCGTCAATTTGTATTTCAGAGCGGTCCTTGCCCATAACAAACTGGATAGTTATATGTCGCATAAAAAAATTCGTTATTACCTAACATTTAATTGCACGATCATGGCAATACTGACGCTATTAACAACATCAATATTCGGACAGCCTGCAACATCCATCAGCGCTGTTGGTCGTACCGAGCAGAAATTAGCAACTATTTTTACCCAATCTGGAAGCGAAAGTGAACTTGTTAAAGATTTTTATATGGCGGGCCACGATTGCTACCAACACACCTTAAAAAAAGTCACTTATCTCATTAATCATGATGGTATCATTTTCTTTTTTAATGATGCATTAGGCAACTGCATATTAGCCGAATTTAGAATGGCAGCCCTCACAAACAGTGAACATCAAGGCACCGTTTGTTATATAAATAATACTATTTATCAGCAATTATACACGCCGCAAAACAAAGCTGCCGCCTTTAACTATGAAGCATCTCCTGACGTAAATCCCAAGTTTACTCAAATGATAACAATCCTGGATAAATGCGCCTCGCCGCTCTCGCAAGAAAAAATAATACTGTTACTGGAATCATCAACCCAGATGCAGTCAACCAAACCAAAATAAAATAATCATTAGCATAAAAATGCTGGCATTATTAAATATCAGCACATAGGATTCTCGATATCTGGATCGATTAATCAGATAAAACTGTATCAAGCCGCCTGCAATAAAAAGCGGCATTAGAAAATAATAAGGCAAAAGATAATAAAACGAAACATAGGTTGTAAAAAAAGCAGCCCCTATCACTTGTTTGGCTCTTTTCTCCCCTAAAAAAATTGGCAGTGTAACAATATCGCCAGCCCGGTCGCCTTTCACATCTTTTAAATCAATAAAGTTTGCTGCCAGCGTAAACCCAATAAGAAGAATGGCATACAACACCGCCGGAAATCCTTCCAGAGACCATTGCATTAACACATAGCCGATTAATACCAATGCTAATGAATTGATAGATATCACCAGCTTTGATAACAACATGACTCGCTTTAATCGTAAAGGCGGCAAGGAATACACATAATACAATCCCATAAAAACACTCATGATCAAAAATACATGGGCATTAACCATCCATGCATAAAACCAGGATAAGCATAATGATATCATTTGCAGACGCTGGTATACCAACATAGGTATCTTGCCTGCCACCAATGGACGTGCCGGATTACTGATCTTGTCAATTTCAACATCAGCTATATTATTCGTGATGATTGAAAATACGGAAGCAAATAATAAACTCAGCATTGTCAATATCACGTCAATAACAATACCTTGATCCAATCGCAATAGCTCTATGATACTGTAATGATAATACGTTAGCCCTAATACAACACCGAGCAGCAACATCAATTCATAATGCATCACGCGCAAATAACGCATATCCTTCATCAAAGCGCGAACCCATGCGGGTTTCCACAAATAGGCGATTATCCACGCCGCCGGGGGCAACACAATCAGGTAAAAATTCACCATTAACTGGCTGGAAAACGCATACGAAAACCCCATTAACCACAATATATATTCCACCAGAAAGGGTGATGAACCCCATAAAAATATTGTGGTATAACATAAAAGGGTTGTTATCGTGCTATTAACAACACTTATTTTTTTAAATCGGCAATAAATGTAAATACCCATTAATGCCATTAAAATTTCAATTTTAAGTCCTAGCGATACGCCGGGAAAATCACCGAAATAGGTAAAAAATAATCTCGTAATACTGCTAACACCCTGCTCTGGTTGTATATATAAAAGATTAACGCCTGTATGCCGGTATATTAACATATCAAGCAAAGGACAAATCCATATCAGCACAAACCCTGCCAGTACCACACGTATCAATTTTGAAATAGCTTGATGTGTCATACAATGCAGCACCCCTATCAACAATAGCGCTAACAGAGTGTATGACAGTGTGAAATGAATCAGATCCGTTGCCAGCAACGCTGACGAAAAATTAAAATAATGAATGCGCCGGGAAAAAGCCTCAAAAAAATCCCGTATAAAGATGATAAACACAAACCCAAGTATGTAGTTACCCAATGGAATGCGTTCATCTTCCAGACAATGAATCACCTGCCCCACCTGACAACCCCACCGTGTCCATTTCATATCCGCACTCCTGTTTATCCCACTTTAGCCTATCAGGCTGACTTCATGCCAAAATCACGTATAATAACAGCATTCCTATTTAATCAGGCAGCACTATGTCAACGCATCAGCCGCACAAAACCACACACTTCGGTTATCGGGAAGTCCCTGAAGCAGAGAAATCCTCGCTGGTTGCCGAAGTATTTCACTCTGTCGCCCCTAAATATGACCTCATGAATGACCTGATGTCCATGGGCATGCACCGCCTGTGGAAACGGTTCACGATTGCTCAGGCTGCCGTGCGGAATGGTCAATATATACTCGATGTAGCCTCTGGCACAGGCGATCTGGCCAAAGCCTTTGCCAGGCTGGCTGGCTCACAGGGCAAGGTCGTCATAACAGATATCAATGAAGCCATGCTGCAAGTCGGCCGTGACCGCCTGACTGACGCAGGCATCATCAGCAATGTTGAGTTTGTTCTCGCGGATGCTGAGCAGCTGCCGTTTCCCGATAACTATTTTGACTGCATCACCATTGCGTTTGGATTAAGAAATGTCACCAACAAGTCCGCTGCGCTATCATCCATGTACAGAATACTCAAGCCGGGTGGAAAACTGCTCATACTTGAGTTCTCACACCCGCAGTCTCCGATACTTAATAAATTGTATGATCTTTACTCCTTCCATGTCATCCCCAGATTAGGGCAGCTAGTTGCCAGCGACCGCGACAGCTATCAATATCTGGTTGAATCCATCAGAATGCACCCCGACCAGGAAACCTTAAAATCCATGCTGCAAGAAGCGGGTTTTGAAGACGTGGATTACCACAATTTAAATGGCGGTATTGTCGCACTGCATAAAGGTTTCAAGTACTAATGCTAAAACATAACCTTCTACATTTATTTAATCAGGCGATTAACCGGTATCTGCAGCTGGATCCCGAATCTGAACATCACATTTCCCGCCTGCAAGGCAAAAAAATAGCGATTGAACTGCGGCCTTTTCAGTTGCGTTTTTATGGTGAATTCACAGCAACAGGTATCCAGTTAACCACCGATAGTCATGGCACACCTGATGTCACACTGCGCGGCACACCCTGGCAGTTACTTGCCGCCATGATCACCAAAGAAAACCGCCAGCAATTTTTTGCGGATGATGTGGTCATTGAAGGGGATGCCGAACTTGGGCAGCAAATTATCGATATCTTCGATCGTCTGCAAATTGACTGGGAAGAACAGCTGGCTCACATCACTGGCGATGCGCCTGCTTATCACATTGGAAGCATGGTTAGACGCATGGGTACATGGCTAAAGGAGAGTAGTCATTCAGTAACCGCCAATATCAACGATTACCTCCATGAAGAAGCAGCCTGGCTGCCGGCACGCGAAGCCTTAAATGATTTTTTTAGTGATATTGATACACTACGCATGGATACTGACCGTATAGAAAGCAAAATCCAGCAGATACAATCATTACTTGCCGATAATGAGGTGAATACGTGAATATGATAACGCGCCTGTTCCGTCTTGCCCGCATTAATTTTATCCTGATGCGTTATAACATCGATGAAATTATTCTTGGATCATCCTGGTTTGCACCGCTGCGTTTTTTCGTTTACTTAAATCCCTATTATTGGCTCTTACGCAAAAAACTATCCCGCGGGGAACGCATCAGGCTCGCACTGGAGCAGCTAGGGCCTATCTATGTCAAAATCGGCCAGATTATTTCAACACGGCGCGATCTATTGCCAGATGACATTGCGAATGAACTCACCCTGCTGCAAGATCGTGTACCGCCATTTTGTGGCAAAAAAGCTGCCGCTATCGTTGAAAGTGCCCTGAATACACCATTATCAAGTGTCTTTGCCTCTTTTGATAAAAATGCGCTTGCTTCCGCTTCCATTGCACAGGTACATGCAGCAACACTGCTCGATGGCACCTCTGTTGTCGTCAAGGTATTGCGTCCCAACATAAAAAATATTATTGATCAGGATCTGGATTTATTAATGACGCTGGCAACTCTAGCTTACCGCTATTCACGCCGCGCCCGTCATCTCAAACCAACACAATTAGTGGATGAAATTGCTCAGACACTGCATGATGAGCTCGATTTAATGCGCGAAGGTGCAAATGCAACCCAGTTAAAACGCAACTTCAAAAATTCAAAATTGTTATATATTCCAACCATACACTGGCAATATACACGCACGTCCATTTTAGTGATGGAACGCATACACGGCATCCCCATCCACGATATTGACAGCCTGAAACGCGCTGGCGTGAATATGAAAAAGCTGGCTGAACGCGGTCTGGAAATATTTTTCACTCAGGTTTTCAGGGACAGTTTTTTTCATGCCGATCTGCACCCGGGCAATATTTTTGTTTCGACAAGCAACCCCGATGATCCAACATACATTGCGGTTGATTTTGGTATTGTCGGCTCCCTAAATCAAAATGATCAGCGCTATATCGCGGAAAACATGATTGCTTTCTTCAAACGCGATTATCAACGAGTAGCCGAACTTCACATTGCCTGCGGCTGGCTGCCGCCTGATACACGCATCGATTTATTTGAAGGTGCCATCCGTGCTGTCTCTGAGCCTATCTTCGAGCAGCCATTACGCGATATTTCTTTTGGAAAATTATTGTTACGTTTGTTTCAGGTTGCACGACAATTTAATATCAACATTCAGCCGCAATTAATTTTGCTGCAAAAATCATTATTAAGCATTGAAGGATTAAGCCGCCAACTGGCGCCTGATCTGGATCTCTGGACATCTGCTGCACCGCAAATTGAAAAATGGCTGCGCAAACAGGTTGGTGTCCGCTCCTTCCTGCGGCGTATTCGCGATAACCTTCCGCTCTGGTCTGAGCAATTACCAGAAATGCCCGGCTTGATTTATGAAGTATTGAAAGAATCCAAACACCGGCAGGAAATCAGCCGCTTTGAAAAAAGCATACGTGAACCACATAAAAAACGATCGGGTTCATTAGTAGAAAAAATGGTTTATTTCATGGGTGGCATAGCAGCGACAATTGCCTTCGCCGTATTATGCGGGAAATTTTAAAGCTCAACCATGTTAGATGCGTTTTTACGCATGACTTCGCCAACGTGAGAATTAGCCAGGGCAAAGCCATTAAAAGAAGCTACACTGAGTGAAAGTAATACCATATCTGTATTAGCAACAACGGTTGCTGTACGTTTGCCGCTGAGAGAATAAAATCCTGTTTCTGTTAAACCAATCGCATTGCCTGCTTTCAACGTGGCAACAGAGGTTTCCTTTAATGCACCGTCTTCTACTGTTGTTATCCGAACATCCGCCTCACCCGATACAATCAGAAACACGCTGTCGACTGGTTTGCCTTGCTCAACTACAACCTCACCCGGCACACAGGCTTTTTCAACAAACAATGCCGCCAGCTCCTGTTGCTCTTTGTCCGTCAAACTGGCAAAAACAGGCTGCGTTTTGACACGCTGTACTCTATCATCAAGACTCACTGTGTCTGTCATAACCCATTCATCCTAAACGAATTTTTTAAAAAACCCAGCGCTCCGGAACACCCCCCGGAACACCCCGGTTCGCCCTGCTGATACTTATATCATAGCAAATAATCAGCCAGTTGGGGGGATTTCCCTACCCCCAGATCTAATCCTGTATAATATATACACAGGATAATAGTGGGCATCATCAATTTCACCCGCATAAGTCATTTCCAGATGATGATAGTTAGCAAAATAATATAACTGATCAACTATCCCCTCGATAATTTCAGGATAATAAACGACAAGTAATACGTGCTTACCCTTAAAATAATCGACATACAATTGATTTAAATTGCTGGCCTCACTTTGATTCATCGATGGATACATCATATTACGGCTCGCAATCAACTCAGGATTGTTCACAAAATAAAACCATATATCATGCATTTTCTTCCGATTTTCATTTCCCTGAGCTAATCCAACCAGCTGGTTATTCAGACCAAAATCTGCGGACAATATTTCATCGTATTCATCAATATGGGAATTAATGTAATGACTCAGACGATTAATTGCCGGTGAATATAACCTGTTAATCGTAGCGGGTGGACTTTTCAGCACAAGCAAATATGTATAATCAACACTTAATTGAGATAAAACAACCACTGCAACCAATACCATGCAGATAATAGCCGCATGCCTGCCAAACATTTTCAACAAATCAACTAACACAGCGATAAAAATCAAATGCATCAAGGGCCACATCACCATCACATGCTCAGGCAATCTTGCCTGCGGCGTGATAATAGTTTGTATCCATTCAATAATGAAAATAACCGATAATAAAATAATACATTTTCTAGCTGCCTGTGACTTGCCTAGCTTCAACAAACCTAAACGCGCAAAGGTCATCAGCAACAGCCAAACCAGTATCGCAACTATTTCAATAATGACAACCCATGATGAAACAACTATTTTGCCTCCAAATAACACGGCATACATGTAGGAGCCATTAAATGCAAGCCAATAAACTTTGATCATGTATATCAATTTTTCAATCAGGCTGAGATGCCCTACATTACCGATATGAAATCCGGATAAAGCTGGCACAATCAAACTAAAACCAATGATTAACTGACTTAATATGAATAACAAAAGCACCAGACTTGCTTTTCTATCCCGCTGAAAATAACGCTTTAGTGTTTTGCGATGCAACAAAATACCAGCACCACCAAGCGCCAGTAGGAACCAGATAAAATTTAATTTATTAAACTCGCCTAACAAAACACATCCAACAAATAGCAGCCATATTCGAAATGATCCTGAATGCAGGTATCGCAAATAAGACCATAATCCGCCAGCAATAAAAACGTTCTGCAAAACAGTGGGGCCAATATCGAGTCTCGAATACATAATAAAAAATGGATCCGTTGCAATCAGCCACAAGAACAGCATTGAAAACAATCTATTCTCAGTTAACAACCTGGCATTTTCATACCAGATAATTAATGTCATGATTGAAACCACAATCATTGGAATGCGGATAGAATACGCATTCACACCGAATAGTTTAAAAATGGGATAATACAGGTACGACTTTAATGCACCCAAATAAGGCATAATCATCAGCGGCAGCCCGTGAAACCGGGCATAAATAAGATCACCCGTCACCCCGCCCAGCGCCGCATGAATAAAATGTGTTTCATCATAGGTAATGCCGATATTACCTATATACATCACGGCAATAAAAACAAACAAACTGAGTACTAACAATATAAGCAGCCAGTTGTTTTTGATATTGGACAACTATGTCAGCCCCTATACCGAGTCAAGGATGTGACAATTTTATCTTCCAGTGTACGGTAACGCCATGTCATGCCTTTGTTACCATTCACCATAATGACAAACGCCAGAGGTTCTTTATCCGCAGCAACTGTATAACCAGCCAAACTAACCACGCCGGAAATGGTACCTGTTTTAGCACGCACTTTACGGGCAATATTCCACATGCGATGCTTCAGCGTGCCATCAACGCCTGCAATCGGCAAGGCAGAAACAAATTCATAACTGGTACCATAATGATGAAATGCAAAATTCAATACCTGCATCAGTTGTGCTGGTGTCGCCATATTGCCCGCCGATAAACCAGAACCATCCAGAATACGCATGCCGGCTGTGTTTACATTTGCACGGTTTGCCAGGATTTGTGTAACAGCAGCACTGCCATTTTCCCAGCTGCCAGGATGCTGTGAATACAGCTGCCCTACTTTCTTGAACAAGGCACCAGCGATAACATTGTCTGATTTTTTCAACATTTCATTAATCAAATCCCGCAACGGTTTTGATACATGTGTTCCAATCAATGACGACCTGACCGCGGCGGTTCCAAACGTCACCGACCCATAAACTTTAATATTCATTTTCCCCATCACGCTCTTGAATAAAGCGCGGTTATAATTAGGTACATCTGTGACAACATAACTTAAACCCCACTCATACTGACCTCGCGGCATGCAGCCATCAATTGTCAACGCACTGTCAGGCTCTTTTGACAAACGAACACCGCAGCGTGCCTTGCTTGATTTTGTCACGACTGTATTACGGATTTCCGGATAAAAATGATCGGGTGACTTTGTAACTTGTGCCGCCTTCCCCGCTGTACTGGAAGACGTTACTTTCAATGGAAGACAATTATGATTGATAATACTCGCGCTAATAGGCGCCGCGTAGCAATAACTTTTATCTTTCCATTCCCAGCCAGGGCCATAAAATCGTTCGTCATACGCTGTATTATCAATATAAACATTCCCGTAAATAGCTGTAATCTGCTGATTTCTAAGTGTCTCCATCAAATCCAGCAAATCTCCATACGTTAATGTCGGGTCACCGCTTAATACAATATACAAATTTCCTTGCAGCACGCCGTTTTTAACTGCCTTGGCATCCGTCAGTAATTGTGTTGAAAATCGATAATCAGGACTGAGATACAATAAAGCCGCTTCTGCTGTTACTATTTTCATCGTGCTGGCTGGTGTCATTAATGTATTAATGTTTCGCGTATATAAGGTGGCACCTGTTTTCATTGACTTAACATATACGCCTATCGACGCATTGGCTGCATTCGCATTAATCAGATAATTCAATTCATTGCCAAGTTGAGCGCTGCCATATATTGGAACAGCTGGAGCAACATACCGGGGTTTATATTTTACTTTTGCAAATGCCAGCGACATCCCGATGGTGGCCAATAACAAACAAGATAGCAGGAAACCATACCGCAAGAAGTTGTTAAAATAACGCACTCTCATTCAAGCTCCATTGAAGTAATGCTCAATTTTGATATACTCACTCCATTAACAAGAGGAGCGGCAACAACATGTTCAGTATCAGAGAATTTCTTGGGCTAGGTTATTATATAAGCAGCCTGGACAAATTTCTCGCCTCCTTCAGGAAGTCGCATCCTAAACTATCCATATCCCAACGCAAGGAAATTGAAAAATATAAGCGCATCTCAACCTTGCGTGACACTCCTATTGAGGATATACCAAAAAAACAATTTTGGAATCTGTTTTAGCTCAGCTCTAGTCCCTGTCCCACCCATTTACTAGCCAATTTCGGGTATAATAAATAGTATGGACGCTGGCAGGACAAGGGGCAGCAACATGGCGCAGGCATGGAATGAAAGGCTACAATCTGAATTAAATCAATTGGTTAGCAAAAAATCTGCTGCGGCTCTGCATGAAAAATATGCATCGGCTTTCCCCAATGATTACAAAGATGACTACACACCCCGGCAAGCTGCGCATGATATTGAACATCTGGAAAAGCTGAATGAATCAACGCTGCTAGCACTCAGCTTCTATATCAGCCAGCTAAAGCAATCAGCTGGCATACATATCCGCCTCTTTCAATTTAACAAACTGCTTGCTCTTTCCGACGTACTGCCAATGCTGGAAAATTTTGGCCTTAGAACAGAAAACGAGCATCCCTATCAAATTATTCTTAAAAATAATCAATCTCTGTGGATTAGCGACTTTGTTGTTAGCACAACGCACGCCTCACCCACCGATCATGTCATCCATTTATTCCAGGAAGCGTTTTTACAAGTCAATGCTGGTATTGCCGAAAATGATGGCTTCAACCATCTTGTGCTATCCGCCGCCCTGTCATGGCAGCAGATAACCATACTGAGAATGTATGCCAAATACTTACGCCAGACTGGTTTTCGTTTTAGCCAGCCCTATATTGAAAAAGCGCTTATTAATAATCCAGCTATCACCACCAACCTTGTGAACTTATTTGAAACGCTGCATAACCCCAAAAATGGCAAACAGGCTGTGACACAAGCCGGCAAAATTGAAAAAACCATATTGAAATCACTGGGGTCAGTCAGCAGTCTTGACGAGGATAAAATCATCAGGCGCATGCTGGATTTAATCAAATACACATTACGCACAAACTATTTTCAACGTGATGCGAATAATAAACCTAAGAACTATCTCTCTGTCAAACTCCATTCACGCAAACTGCCGGACATGCCGCAGCCTGTTCCATTGTATGAAGTATTTGTCTATTCAACCGACTTTGAAGCCATCCATTTGCGTAACGCTCAGATTGCCCGCGGCGGTTTGCGCTGGTCTGATCGGCCAGAAGATTTCCGCACGGAAGTGCTAGGCCTGATGAAAGCACAAGTTGTTAAAAATGCTGTTATCGTTCCCTCTGGCGCTAAAGGCGGATTCGTTATTAAAAACCCAACGTCAGACGCCATCACCTGTTACAAATCTTTTTTACGCGGCCTGCTCGACATTACTGACAACATTAAAAATAAACGATTTATCCCGCCCGTCAATGTCATTTGCTACGACGACATCGATCCTTATCTGGTTGTCGCCGCAGATAAAGGAACAGCTTCATTTTCTGATATAGCAAATAGCGTATCAGCAGAATATGAATTCTGGCTCGGTGATGCTTTCGCCTCTGGCGGTTCAAATGGTTATGATCATAAAAAAATGGGGATTACCGCACGCGGCGCATGGGAATCCATCAAACGCCATTTTCGTGAACTCAATATTGATCCTTTAAAAACCGATATTACGGTGATTGGCATTGGCGACATGAGCGGCGATGTATTCGGCAATGGTATGCTTTATTCAAAACATATCAGGCTGGTTGGGGCGTTTGATCATCGGCATATTTTTATTGATCCTGAACCCGATGCAACTATTTCCTATTATGAACGCACCCGCTTGTTTGATCTGCCCAGATCATCCTGGGCGGATTATAATGCCAAGCTTATTTCCAAGGGCGGCGGTATTTTCAGCCGGAGCCTGAAATCTATTACGCTCACCCCGCAAATGAAAAAAATATTTGCCACCGAGGAAAATGAACTGACGCCTAACGAACTTATCCGTACCATGCTAAAAGCACCGATTGATTTATTATTTAATGGCGGTATAGGAACCTATGTCAAGGCAGCGAACGAGTCTAATGCCGATGTTGGCGATCGAACCAATGAATATTGCCGGATTAACGGTAATGAATTACGCTGCAAAATTGTCGGCGAAGGCGGCAACCTTGGCTTTACACAATTAGGCCGCGTTGAATTTGCCCTGAATGGCGGTTTAATTAATACCGATTTCATTGATAATTCTGCAGGTGTCGATTGCTCTGATCATGAAGTTAATCTAAAAATTCTACTCGATCAACAGGTTCAATCGGGAAAAATGTCTATCAAAGACCGCAACAAATTGCTTATCTCGCTCACCGATGAAGTGGCTGAAATTGTATTACGTGATAATTTCTATCAAGCATTGGTCATGAGCTTTTCTGCATATCATGCCCCCAAAAATATCGGCCTGCACATGAACTACATACAGGAGCTGGAAAACCAGCAAATTATCAACCGTTCAATCGAGTTTCTACCTTCAGCAAAAGAATTAGCTGAACGCAAAGCATCCGGGCATGGATTAACACGCCCCGAATTAGCTGTCTTACTTGCCTACACGAAAATAGCGATCAAAAAAGAGATCTTAAAGTCTGACTTGACAGATGATCCTTATCTAAAAGAATTGCAGGAAACAGCTTTTCCGCCTGCCGTGCGTAAAAAATACAAATCCATCATGAATGACCACCGCCTCGCAAAAGACATTGTCGCCACACAAATCAGCAACCGCATTATCAATGAAATGGGCATTACCTTTGTTTATCGCCTGCAAATGGAAACTGGCGCAACAACCACCGAGATCATCAAAGCTCACACGATTGCATCACAAATTTTTAACAAATCCGAACTGCAGAAAGTTATTTTGTCTCTGGATTTTAAAATATCCATGCCAGACCAATATAATATGCTTTTTCATATTCGTAATCTTATTAATCTTGCCACACGCTGGTTTCTCCACGGAAAACATTTACAAAATGATTTACGCAGCACCATCGAACATTATAGAACGCGCGTACAAAAACTCGAAAAAATGGTACCATCGCTTATGTCCGGCCTTACCAGTACTTTTATGAAAAAATTAATCGCTGACTTTGTACAGACTGGTATCTCTGAAGAAATTGCCATGCGCATCGCCACCTATCGTGCCATTTATACAGCGCTAAATATTATTGAGGTCGCCACCAAACACAATTTTGATCTGGAAAAAACGGCAAAAGTTTATTTTCATGCCGGCGAAAGAATTAACCTTGTCTGGTATCGCGATCAAATCAATACTGATTCCCGCGAAGGGCACTGGAATACACTAGCACGCCTTGCATTGCGCGATGAGCTGGATATTTCACAACGTACTCTGACCTTAGCCATCATGAAATGCGATGCTAAAGAAAAAGACCCGATAAAATTAATTGATTTATGGATGGATAAAAATCAACGCTCGATGGAACGCTGGAACAGAATCACAACCATGCTGACAACCAGCACCAATCTTGAATATACGATGTTCTTTATCGCTATTCGTGAATTAGTCGGGTTGATTGTCGCGACTATCGATTCATCGCATACTGTGTTTTAACAACACACATTTAACATGCCTACCGTAACTATCAAGATGTAAGATCTGACCCTGAAAAATATCGCTCAACACCCAATTGCCATGGTAAAACCAATATATCTTCCGTTAGCTTTCTGGGTCGCCTGTCATTAGAAAAACAAACTGTTTCACAATTTTTTATTTCTTTTTTAATCATAAACAGCGTTCTTAAACTCAATTCTTGAATATCATCACCGCTTTTAATTTCGACAAATAGCAATGGTAGTCCGGGTCGCTCAACAACCAGATCAATTTCTGCGTCATCTTTTGTTCTTAAATACGAGAAACGGTATTCTGGATGAAAATAACTTGCCAGTTTTATACATTCAAGAATCACCAGATGCTCGAACACTTCGCCATACATACTGGTACCCGGCAGCAATGGTAATGATAATTGCCGTAATAATGCGCGTGCCACACCAACATCAAAGAAATAAAATTTCGACTTCTGACTGAGCCGCTTCCTGAAAGAATGCTGAAAAGGCTCCAACATAAACCCAACCAGCGTATCTTCAAGAATCGTAAAGTATTCTTTAATTGTTTTATCATCCACACCAACATCTCGAGCAATATTAGAATAGTTGATTATTTTTCCATTGCATTGCGCTGCAACCTCCAGAAATCGCCGAAAAGCATCAAGGTTTTTAGTAAGTTGTTCAGCCCTTATTTCTTCTTTGAGATAAGTAAGCGCATATGCCTGCAAAAATAAAGATCTTTCTTCATCTGTTTTATAGTCAAGAAGTTTAGGTAACAATCCAAAACGCATAGCAACAGAAAAATCAAATCTGTCTTTTAATTCTAAAAATGAGAATGGAAACAAGTGATAAACAAATGCACGGCCTGCCAATAAATTAGCGCCGCCATATTTTAATTTACGCGCACTGGAACCAGTTAATATGAAACATTTTTTTGTTGTCTCAATAAGGCTATGTATAACATCTAGCAACCTGGGTAATTTCTGAATTTCATCTATCACCACATGTGTCACATTATCTGGCAAAGCCTTAACGATCGCCTTAAGTTCATTGGGGTTTCTGGCGAAGCGATCTTCTTCGAAAGGGTCTAGTAAATCAATCCAGCATGTCGATGCCGGGGAAAACTCATCATGAATCAAGGTGCTTTTACCAACTCCTCTTGCCCCAAACAAGAAAAGTGTTTGATTTTTATGTATTTTTAGCAGGCGCTTGAAATCGGGCATATTTAAATCTCGGAATGTATTCCGAAATTGTACGACATTTTCGGAATTAAGTCAATTTCAACCAATTATACTACTCTGTAGCCTACCGCGGATTAGCATTTGCCATTCATCGGGCACCCTTCTCCGTCAAAACACCATCTAGTCTAATATCCCACTCATCAGCAGGTAGATTGTCTGCCTGCTGCAATGCATACCCAACACCCAGCATAAATGGTTTCTTCTGCTGTTTATCATGTAGTACCGAAAATGTCCGGTCATAATAACCACCCCCAGTACCCAGACGATTGCCGTGCTCATCAAAGGCCAGCAAAGGCAATATAACCAGATCCAGATCAACAGCTGCTATCTGTGCATCACGATTAACGGGTTCAGGTATCCCATACTGATTTTCTTTTAATGGATCACGTTTATCATACCGAAAAAATGCAAGCTGTTTGTCCGCATCAAGCACCGGCAGATAACACTGTTTCTTGTCACGCCATATCATCTCTATGAATGGGGTCGTGATAAATTCATCTTTATAGGCATAATAGCAGGCGATATGCTGCGAAGACTGATAATATGAAAAAGCATGCAAATGTGCCGCTGCCTGCCTGGCAGCAACCAATCGATCCGGGGCTGGAACATGACAGCGTTTTTCTCGATAGAGCTGTCTTAATGCTGATTTACTCGGTTGTATAAAGGAACTCCGTCTGGTCTGGTTTGGAGATCATTTTTTCCAGTTTGGTTTGTATATGTGTTATCTGCTGATTAACTTTATCCAGCAGATTATTTTTTTGCGTTCCCGCCTGCAGCATATCATTCGTAATATTTAATGCCGTCATGATAGCAATACGCTCCAGGTTGATCGCTTTACCTGAGTCCTGAACTTCCTGCATCTTCT
Organism: uncultured Coxiellaceae bacterium; assembly: GCA_964583565.1. GTDB lineage: Bacteria > Pseudomonadota > Gammaproteobacteria > DSM-16500 > DSM-16500 > Aquicella. The sequence continues at coordinate 21,002 of CAZOVT010000004.1, read as the reverse complement.
TGTTAAGATAGGCTGCGGCATCCTGCAATGAATTTAATTCTGATTCAGGACAGCGAATTGAATAATATTTCCCTAAAATTTCCACGTTTGTATGAACGATTTTTTCATTCATGGCATCTTCCCAATTGATTTTAATCTAGTGACCAATCCTTCAATCTGTGCCGCCGCTTTTTGCTGTTTAAGCAATAACGCCTCTTTTTCACGCGCAAGAGACACTGTACCCTGACTAAGCTGTTGATTGGAATGATTCAGGCTATCGTATTTCTCGATCAAGCCCCTGATTTTTGTTTCCAGTTGCCGCAGGATTTCATCCATCATCGCTACCCTTTCTAATCCTTGTTGAGCACCATTCGTATGTATCATATAATATACATGGCCAAATCTAAAGTGTACACATTGATCAAATGAAGCCCATTACAGACACACCAGCATGGCAAGCACTCGCGGAGCATCACGCTGCTCTGATCAGTCATCATATACATATGCGGGATGATGCCTCTGCATCACTCTCAGCCGCTGGCATCACACTGGATTATAGCCGCCACCGCATTAATCACGAGACACTGACGCTGCTTTTTAAACTTGCCAGAGAGGCTGGTTTAACTGAGCAAATAAAAGCGCTATTTCGAGGTGATGCCCTTAACACCACTGAAAACAGGCCTGCCCTGCACACAGCATTAAGAGATCTTTCCAGCCATCCTGTTCTGGTCAATGACACTGACATTGCAAAGGCTATTCATCAGACACGGCTCAAAATGGCTGATTTAACTATTCGCCTGCATGATGGCACATTACGCGGCGCAACTGGCAAACCTTTCCAGCATATCGTTAATATCGGCATCGGCGGCTCACATACCGGGCCCATGATGACTGTCGAAGCACTAAAAGATTTTGCGACGCATGCATTACAATTCCATTTTGTCTCAACCGTAGACCCCGCCCTGTTGAATGATGTTCTCCAGAAAATTGACCCTGAAACCACTTTATTTATTGTGTCATCCAAGTCATTCAACACCATCGAAACCATCACCAACGCCAGCCGTGCCGCAGCATGGCTAACCGACAAGCTTGGCGCAGCCGCCGTCAAACAACATTTTGTTGCAGTGACTGCCAGGCCGGATCTCGCCCGTCAATTTGGCATTGCCGATGAACATATTTTCCCTTTATGGGACTGGGTAGGCGGACGCTATTCCATCTGGTCAGCCATCGGCCTGCCGCTGATGCTGCTGATTGGCCCTGAGCAATTCAATGAATTTCTGCAGGGTGCCAATCAGATGGACAAGCACTTCACTGCGTCACCGCCTGAAACAAATCTGCCTGTTATGCTGGGTCTGCTAGGCATCTGGTACATCAATTTCTTCAACGCCACGATACATGCCATTATTCCGTACGCCTACCGGCTGCGCCATCTTATTCCCTACCTGCAGCAGGCAATCATGGAAAGCAATGGTAAATGCGTCACCAAATCAGGTCATGCCCTTTCTTATGCGACCTGTCCCGTCATTATCGGCCAGGAAGGATGCGAAGGACAGCACACCTATCACCAGCTGCTGCATCAGGGCACAGCCTTCATACCTGCTGACTTCATCCTGATACGCCAGCCACATCATCCTGCCGACCAGACACATCAGGATTTATTACTGGCCAGCGCATTGAGTCAGGCTGAAGCACTGCGCGCAGGTAAAACAAAAAATACAGCTCACGCGGAATTGCTGCATACCATACCCGCTGATCAAGCCGATGAGTTAGCAGCCCATCTCGTTATTCCGGGGAATAAACCATCAACCCTGCTGATTCTCAACCAGCTCACCCCCGCCACCCTGGGTTCATTACTCGCTTTATATGAACATATGATTTTTGTTCAGGGTGTGATCTGGAACATTAACTCATTCGATCAATGGGGTGTCGAACTGGGAAAATCATTACTGCCAGCCATGCTGGAAACGGTCGTGTCCGCACACAATCAAAAGGTCAAGCCATCATGATGACATTTATCTTCCGCTGTCTGACATGCGTGATATTACTCAGCCTGTTAAGCAGCTGCGGTCAGACAGGCAACTTATACCTGCCCGACACACATGCTGCCAAGAAAACAGGACAGCCATGACCACGACATTCATTCAATTTGCAAAAATGCACGGCCTCGGCAATGATTTCATGGTAATTGATGCCATTAATCAATCCATAGATGATGCTCATCTGCCTGTTACTCAGCTTGCTGATCGCCATACCGGTGTTGGTTTCGATCAGCTGCTCATCATCAAACCGTCTGGTAAAGCTGATTTTTATTGCCGCATATTCAATGCTGATGGATCGGAAGCAGAACAATGCGGCAACGGCCTGCGCTGCATCGCAAAATATGTTTATGAAAACAATCTCACACGCCAAACCGCTTTTACTATTGAAACACTCTCTGGTATTTACCCTGCCAGCATCCATTTGCAGAGTAACATCGTCAACCACATAAGCATTCTGATGGGAGCACCGACAGTTACCCATCCAGATACCACACTCACACTGGATGACGGCCAGCAAGTTAATAACATTTGCCTGCTATCCGTCGGCAACCCGCATGCCGTATTAAAAGTATCAGACATCAACAGTATCAACATGTACTCGTCAGGCAACCTTATTTCGACACATCATGCGTTCCCATCAGGTGCAAATGTTGGATTTATGCAAATTATTAACCCGCAACATATACGCTTGCGTACTTACGAACGCGGACTCGGGGAAACACATGCCTGCGGCAGCAATGCCTGTGCTGCTGTGGTAACAGGTATTACTCACGGCTGGCTGGATAAAGAAGTGGAAGTAGCGTTTCGACACGGCAGCTTAACCATTGGGTGGCCTGACAACAGCCAGCCCATTCAAATGTCTGGGCCGGCAACGCTCGTTTATACAGGCAGCGTCTGTCTAGATACCTGAAACCATCGATATTTTTGTGCGCATCCCGTCTTTCTCAAGCACCACGCCTCTGTTGTCTATTGATACAACGGTAGAATTATCTGGCGGCAACACATCACCTGCATGCACACTGTAAAGATTTGCCGCATAGGATACAACTGCACCCCATTTATTTTGCAATTTTGAGATAGAGACAACACCATATTTAACATCTTTGGACGATACACTTGCCTGTGCAGATGTAGTCTCCTGACCCGGTGCAGGTTGCCCCTGGCCACTGACTGGCTGAGCGGCCGATGTTGGCGGCGCTCCCGCTTCTTCCGGTGCTGTTAGCAAACCAACAATTTTAACCTGACTCTCAATCGTTTTTGCCTGCGCATCAGCTATCTTTTGATTAACTTCATATAAATCCTGTTGTGCTTTTGCCATTTGAGTCTGATTCAGCGTGGCAATATACTGAGCCTGAATCTGTTGCTGCCGCTGCAGCTCTTCCGGCGCAACCTGGCTGGTAGGATCTTCTTTCGCCACCGGTGCAACAGTTGGCGTTGGCATCGGCGCAGCAGCCTGTGTACTTGGATCAGAGGCTGAAGAATCGCCTCCAAACATGCCCATAGCCATATAGCCAATCACACCAACCATCACGACTACAGCACCAATAGTTGCTTTCTGTTTATTATCCATAGCAAGAGCATCCCATTGTTATTGTGCGCTGGTTAGTTACCCAGCACAGTTAAAGAAATCACACCTTTAAATCTGCCATTTTCAACGGAACCTTTAATATCTTTCACAACCAGCGGCAAATTTTTAAATTGTTTGGCCATCAGCTCGATAAATAATGGCGCAAAATTCTCTAAACTAACGCCTATATCCATTTTTTTAAACACCTGATTATCTTCTACTTCGCCGACTGATACATGATTGCCCAGATAAACTTTATTTAATCTATCCAGCAATATAGCGATTGTATCGTCTAATGAGTGAATTGTTTTTGATCTGTCTGCTACTGTTAAGGTTATTGTATCTGTTATTGAAAAAGTTGCTTTATCCAGTATCACCTTCACATTATTTTTTTTTGCCCAATCATACAGACTTTCGACTGTAGCACCACTTGATAATACCTTAGCTGTTAATTGTCCACCGCTATAGGTTACCTCTGTTATTACCCACCCCGGAAGCAACAACAGTTTCTTTAATTCAGCAACAAACTTCATTACCTCTTCATTCGGCAATGGCGAATGCATGGTATTAATATAGCCATCATAGGGATTAACCACCTGTTCCACCACCTGAACCTGCTCAGGCTCTGAGCTCGTGCCAAACAAATACCAGCCCAACCCTGCAATAATAGCAACTGCAACGATTGGAATAATAGGTACGACACCTATACCATGTGCTTTTAACGCTACATCCACTAACTGGAGCTTATAAGCCGGGATCAACGGCAACGTTGGAAAAACAGGATTATCAAGCCGTGTGAATGTTTTGACCGATTTGGCATCAAAGCTAAATTTTCCATCCTCAGGTGAATCGGCTATCGGCACATCACCATAGGTATATATATCAAAATGCGCTTGCTGCGTCAGAAAAACGACCAGCTCTTCACTCACATTTTCAGTTGGAAAACTGCCATCCAGATACACACTGCTATCTTTTACAATCACCATGATGACTTCTGCAGAACCCGGAATGGCTTCGCAATAAATCATATCGTCTGGTTTATTAAAATGCTGCCAGACCGTCTCGCCCAGCAAATATCCTGTATCTGGCGAAAATGCAATTTCATACTGCATCGCATTCTTTTTCTGCAGGGTAATATATTCACCATAACTCTGACTGAGCAGGTGTATATCTTTCTTGAGTTGACCCTTATTTTTAGCAGACAGCACATCCCGATAAGACGGTATAACAAAATGCTCGCCATCTTCTCGTGCGATATACGGCATCAGACAGTTCCATGCAATATGATTGGCGTAATCAACACAATTGTCTCCCTGCTGCCTTGCAACGCTGCTTTTCCACCCAAGGCTTGTGAATTAATAAACTGATTTGCGCCAGTTCTGTTAATCAATTGCCTGAAGCCAGACAAAATAAGGGTATCACCTGATTTGATGACACTGCGTTGATTAAACTGCTTTTGTGTTACTTGCGGCAGCTGAACCTGAGAATCCGATGGTCCGAATGAAGTCAGCGCTTCTTTGGTTGATAAATCTGCATTGACCTGCAAGTAAACTTTCTCACCCATAATCTTGGGCAATATGTACAAGGTCAAACCTGTTATCAGTGTGGCAGGAGTTACCTGACTCGTCACCGTACTCGTTGGTGCGGTACCACCCGCTGCAACAGTCGTATTCTGAATGCTGGCAACATAACCTTCATTTGACGTGATCTGGATAACAGATACCTGATTGTTAAGACAGATAACGCGAGGTTCAGTGACTATCGATGTCTTACCCTGCTGACTCAAGGCATTAAACAGAATCGTATAATTTGGTATTTCAGTGCCACCGCTTGGATCCTGAGCCGGATTCAAGCCAAATTGCGGTACGAGTGCTCCCAGTGCTGCATTCTGGGCTGTCAACGCCGTGATACTGATCGGTGTACCATAGTTTCCATTCACAACAAATGGCGAGTTATGGAAGGCTTTGGTAATCAACTGCCAGTTAATACCAAAATCGTAGCCAGTTTCTAGATTTACCTCCAGAACCTGAACCTTAACCAGCACTTGCCTGGAAAGATTTTTATTCAAATTAGCAATATATTGTGCGACCAGTTCAACATTCGTCGGCTTGTCACTGACTGTCACCGATGTGGTTGACTGAGACACAACAACAGAACCTTGTGGTGAAAGCAACTGCCCAATCGTCGTCTTCAAATCATCCCAGACAGATAGCGTACCCTTAAGATTACTATACTGCGACGCGCCGCCGGTAGCAAAATCACTCACTGTGCCGCCACCACCCCCGTTGCCGCCGCCACCAGCAGCAGCATCACCACCGCCACCACCCGTTTTGCCCATTAAATAATCCGTACCGCCAGGCATGAAGGCAATATCAAACGTTCTGGTGACAATCGCTTGCCAGTAAATGTTTTTACCACGAATGCTGTAAACATAACCTGACTTGGTCGCCAGCATGTCCAGCGCGCCTTTAATGGAACCAGTATAGTTCATGGAAACTTTCAGTGCCGGATCCAGACCAATCTGATATTTGGTGAGCGTACCGCTGCCCGTACCGCTGGCAATGGTGCGGCTAAAATAGGAAAATGGCAGACTATCGCCATTCATCACGATATGGTTTTCCATCCACGATGGGTCTCTGGAAAGACTCCGCGGAGACGTATCGACATAAAGTCCATTCCGGACCAACAGCGGCGGCTGTTTTTTTGCTGAATCATCCGATTTTTTAAACGCCTGATTAGTCTTGATCTTGGCATCCGCGACATTGCCTTGTGTCTGATTATACAATTGTGAGTGACAGGCAGATAACACAAACACTGTCGTGATAAGCAGGGCAATCCATTTTTTAAGCATCAGTTATCTTCCTATTTCTCTAAATCATCTGACCAACATTATGCTCGCGGCACAACAGCCAATGTGCGATTAGACATATACATCACCGCCTGAACAGGAAAAGGCTGCAATAATTTTTCTACCACATTCGGCAGGCTGGAGCCAGTCACTCTACCATCAAAGTTATAATCGTATGGTGCCTTCCAGACCACGCGCCAATGGTATCGGCTCATGATCCGCTCCAGATTTTCTTTCAATGAGCCGCTGATACTGACAGCATAAACAGGTGCTGGCTGACCCAGATTGGCATACTGGTTAGGAAAAGCCTTGCTGCTATAGGCAGCAGGAAGAAATGCAGTATTTTGCTGTTTGCCTGCCTGAAAAAAAGGCTCGGCTGGAATGCTGGATTCTGGTTTTGAGATTTCCCACCCGGCAAGAACATAAAGTGGTATGGCCAGTAAAATCAGACTGACGATTAATCTATGCTTATTCATGATCTGACGTCCCATCCTTATCTCAACGATCCTATCTGTCAAGATATCGTGAAACTTTTTAGTTATCAAGTAATAAACAATGTACACCTTGAATTTTCAGTTTGCTAATTGGTAAATACAGTAAATCCGCCGCCACTTGCCTCTCCGGTTGTTGTGCAGCGTGTCACCGCCAGCAATGTTATGTAATTACCCCATTCATTGCCAGGCCAGATATTACCTCGCGTTTCAGCTACATCCCCTTTTTCTGTAATAACCTTTGCACAGGCACGCCAATGGCCAAATGTCGATTCGAATACTTCGCAGTGGGTAGTGATCTCTGTGGTAAAGGTGGCAGGCAGGTCGCAATAAGGCGGTCTAACACCAGGCCCAACAGGCCCTTTGGCATAAGCCGTAAAACTACTGATCGGATAAATACTAGCACTACTCCGATCATTAACACCGCTAATCCCTGCGGGCATCACCATCACCTGCGGTGTCGTGCCAGAAGGACAAGGTATCATTGGAATACAGCCGCCATGCCGCACCAAACCTGACCAGGTAATGCCGCGTGCCCTATTCAGCATTTGAGGAGGTACATTCGCCATACCAACCACTCTACAGGATACACCAATGCATAAGCTAACCACTGGTGGAGTTGCGCCTGCGCCTGTGACGAATCCCATTGGCAGCAAACCTGCAACCTGAGCAGCCAGTAACCTTGACTTCTGAGATGTTGAGGTTATTGTGGTATACACGTAGAACTGGTTGATACCTGTTGCCGGTGCAATCCGTGTGAGATATGCTCCACCACCCCACGGACTGCTATTGAGCAGTCCTGGCGTCACAAAGTCTTGCAGCTGAGCTGAAGACGGCCAGTTTCCATTCAGACTATAATACGCCTGCGCTGCTGCCAGAATTTGTTGCATTTGCATCGCGGTTCTTTCCACACGTCTCTGTTCCGCACGCTGGATGGTGTACTGCAGCAGCATATAGATAATCATCGCTGCGACCACCAGCACCAGCATAGTCTCTACCAACGTTGTACCTTGCCATTTTCTATAAGACATCACTTTCCTCTGCCGCTGGTTTGAGTTATTCAACTGATACGCTATCAATTAGTAAAGACTGTAAACCCACCGCCGTCGGGTTCAGTCGACGTTGTGCAACGGGTCATCGCCAATAATGCAACGTGCTTACCCCATGCAACAGCATTAAGACCAGAACCGGTTCGCGTTGCAACTACATTCCCTTTTTCTGTAACAATCTGTACGCAGGCACGCCAATAACCTAGACCCATTCCCGGATCTGCGTGGGTACGGCACGCAGCATTATTTGCCCAAGTACCAACACAATGAGGCGGTTCAACCCCAGGTGCAGCGGGTCCTCTCGCATAGGCAGTAAAATTGCTGATGGGATAAACATCGGTGTTTATCCCACCATTAATACTATTGTCCCCCGGGCCATTGACACCACTAATAGAAACAGGGACTACCATCACCTGCGGTATCATCGTATTTCCATTTTCATCAACAGGACAAGCCGGCACAGGTACACAACCACCATGCCTTACCAGACCCGCCCAGTTAATCCCTCGCGCGTTAGTCGTGCTTTGTCCCGGCGGATTTATCGCTGCGACCACCCTGCATGTTGTTGTAGCAGATGTGCATGCCGTCACAGCAGGCGGTGCTGAACCAACCGGGCTGCTTGCTGTCATATATGACATTGGAAGCAAGCCAGCTATGATTCTGGCATAGGCTGCTGCTTTGCCAGGCGTAGTGCTCGTTATTGCCGTATGAACGTAAAACATGTTTGTGGTGCCAGTTGCTGTAACAGCCGTTTGATAGGGTTGGCCGCCCCATGGACTAACCATACCGGGTGTCAAAAAAGTTGAGAGGGAACTAATGTTCGGTGTTGACGGCCACCTGCCATTGGTAACATGATAAGCCAGCGCAGCATGCAAAACTTGCTGCATCTGCAACGCCGTTCGATCTATCCGGTTTTGTTCTGATTTTTGAATGGTATACTGTAATCCCATGTATATAATCATGGAAGCAACCACCAGTACTAACATTGCCTCGACAAGAGTCGCGCCATGCTGCATTTTACGTAACATACTTCTCATCAGCCACCTGCCTGCTTAGTTGCAATATAAGTAATGAACTCTGGTACCTGTTGCATTTGGTTGCGTACTTGTCAGATACAAAATGCCATCGGATTGATACATTTGCGTAAAAGCATTAAGAGTCGGCATTAAAAATGAATACGTTGACGTCGTACCCCTTGTTGGCATGGAAGGTTGGCGCATCCAGGATACAGCTGCCGTGCTTGAAGGTGAACTCAATGGACAGGGAGTAGTATACGTCCCAACCACATTTGTTGTACACGTTGCATCAGCAACATTGCGAAGCTGCTGGGCTGTTATAGCGGCTGAAGGCTGTACAGTGACCTGAGGTGTCCATACCACAACCTGCCCTACTTTTACTTTCTTGGTACAGCCTGAGGCTGGATCTATACCAGTTGCATTTATACCTTCTGTACAAACAAAAACATCAAGAAAACCTCTAACAAACTGCAAATGAAAACCATGCTGAAATTTTGTGTAGTCAATCAAGGGGGACCGGAACTGGTTATCGGTCAGATTAATATATTTGGGCGTACCACGCAGCTGCGTATCCATATTAATAACCAGTGTATTATTGGCTGTGGTAGTCACTAATGGACTCCCGGCAGATGTCCGAAAAACACTAAATGTATATCTATTGGTGGCAGGATTATATTGGCCAAAGCAATTCGCTCTATAAAAATCGCTCATGCCTTTAAAAATAATATCGATGGTTTGCTTGAGTTGTTCCACATCTGCGCTTCGTCTGTAATTTACATATTGCCTGATACCCAACAGAACCATCGCAGCAACAATGGCCAATACCAATAGCACTTCCAAAATAGTCGCACCAGATTGCTTTCGTTTGTTGTACATCACAGTCAATGCCTCTGTAGATTAGCTTGCCAGTGACATACCTGTCATGAAAAGTCCCTGCACAATCACGATAATCATATATCCGCCCACTGCTAATAACAAACCACCGCCAATTTTTGCAATTTTGTGCATCATTAAGGTTGCCTGTTCCGTTCCGCGCACACCAATCCGAACCAGACCATGCTCAAATCCTTTCACTTCAGCCATAATTCTCAACCGCATTAAATCCTGACTATCAACCAGGCCTGTTGCCAGCACGTCACCAATGTTCGTTTTACCCATGCTAAGCAAATGTTCCATCATGGTCAAATGTGAATTCATGTAGGGTGTCGCCTGCATCTGCATCACTTTAATCGCTGATTTAAATACAACGCCATTTGACACCAGCAAACCCAGTGTTTCCAGAAAGCGGCCGGCAGTTAAACGACGGTAAAAACTAAACGGGGGATATTTATCGAGCAGCGGGCGCACTTCTCCAACATAATTAGCCATGACATATTTCAGGATTAACAAAGTAGCGACTATTCCAATAATAAATGCCCACCACCAGTTAGAAATGTAATAAGCAAAGGCAACCAGCCGCTGTCCTTCTGGCGGCCAGCTAGCGATAGGCTTGATTGCCTCAAAGTTAGTTAACACTTGATTCTTCATGTAAAGAATAACGCCGCACGCCATGGCAATAACAAATAGCGGATAACCTAGCGCACCATAGACTGCGCCCATGGTTGAGCCTTGCTGCGTCAATGTATTAATCGCTGATTTCATTGTTTGCGCTAATGCGCCGCCCGTTTCACCGACACGAATAATCTCGACGACATTGATTGAAAACCATTCGGCCATACCATCTGCCAGCGGTTGACCTTCACCAATTTTTTCAGCTAATGCTTGAGCTACTTCCTTGTTAATACCAACGCTTACCATCCCCATCATTTCAACCGCACGGTTTGCAGGGATACCATCATTAATCAGCGTATAAAGATCCTCAAGAAATTCCAGCTGCTTTTTACCGCCAAACTGGAAATGCTTGAAAGCAAGTACTGCTTTATTCAAATACCCTTTCAAACCTTCAGCTGTTATTTCCATAATCGTTTACTCTTATTCAATTATACGTATTTGAATACTCGCTGTTGTGTCGCTGGATTAATAGGCCCTGTGACTTTTTCAGCGTCGAACGGATCAATTAGTCCCTGTTGAATTAAATCAATAGCACGGTCTCTAAAATTTTCCCAGCCATTTTCCTTGAGATACTTTTCCCAGTTCAGCGTATCGCATTGCTGCACAAATGCTCTACCATCTTCATCTACCCAGATAACTTCTGCAACTACCAGACGGCCGCCAACCCCTGTTCGATGGCATTTGGCACAACCCGGGCCGCGAGCTTTGGCTCTATCAATAATATCTTTTCCTAACACTGCTTCCCATGATGGTAAAAATGGGTGATGCTGCACGGATGAACGCAGTGGAACGGCGCATCCCGCGCAAACTGTTGCTACCAACCGTTGACACACTAAACATCGCAATACACTGCTATCACTTAACAGGGCAGGTGAAATACCCATATCCACCAGACGTGTCACAATTGCTGTCGCACGATTGGTGTGTAAGGTTGTTAACACCAAGTGTCCTGTAATGGATGCACGAACCATCACATTTGCCGTGTCTTCATCTCGCATTTCACCAAGGATAATAACGTCAGGATCCATACGCATCGCAGCGCGGCCCATCATGGCAAAGCCTCGATCCGCTTTTTCAGTGTTAACCGGTATCTGTGTTGCTGCTGGTACAATTTTTTCGACGGGATCTTCAATGGTATAAAGTTTTTGTACTTCCTCTACCATTTCCATACAGCTTGCCAGCGTAGTTGTTTTACCGGAACCTGTCGGCCCCGCCACAATAATAGCGCCATACGGCAACTTGACCGCCATTTTGATAATTTCGATTTGTTTCTGTGTATAGCCTAACTGTTCTAACGTTTTACCCTTCTCTTCGCCCGTGGCCAATACACGCATAACCATGTCAAAGCCGCCGTGCGCGGGCACACTCGCAAGACGTAAACGAATATCTTTGCCTTGCATCTTCAATGGCATGGAAGCATCTTGCGGCACCAATGGATTGAAATGCGATGTAGCGTGATCGGTTTCTTTATTAAAAGCGACAGAGGCAATTTCTCTACCTAAACGTTCTGACCATTCAGCGAATACTTTTAATTCGCCATGTTGCCGCATACGGATTTTAGTAATTGTTTCTCGTACCTGTATGTGAATATCGCTGACATTTTGTTTAATGGCTTCAAAAACCAACTCACGCAAATGCCGTTGCTGGTCACTAAATTCAGCACTGGTTTCGGTTTTATTTTTTTTTGAACTTTCTTCTTCCGTGCTGCTTGCGATTAACAAACCCAATAAAGCGGGCGTTGCAGCAAATACCTGACCCGGATGAATACCACGACTAATTAGTAAGGATTTACAATTTTGAACCGCACGCGACGTTGGTTCGGTAGAGAGAATAGTAGCGCTTCGAAGAACAGCAATATTTTGCTGTTCATGGCACCACGTGAGCATTTCATCCATAATTCTATCTTTGGCGTCCAGATCAGCTGGGCTGGTGACTACTTTTGTTCTGGTCGCCCCCGCATACTGCTCGAGCAGCGCCATCTGCGCTTTCTCAATCTCATCTTCAGTCTGTGGTGGCGATGTCGTTCCTACTTCTGCCATACATACCTCGCTCTATACACTTCCCTGACTATCTGAACCTGAATCGGTATTTCAAATGGTATTTCAAATATAGCGATGTACAACACTTACTGTTTTATTATAGTCCTAAATAGCCAGCTTAACATTATGTCTATAACGATTTAAACATCCAGGTTAACCACATCAAGCGCGTTGAATTCAATGAACTTACGCCTTGGTTCAACCTCATCCCCCATTAATGTGGTAAATATCTGATCGGCCGCTACGGCATCTTCCACTTTGACCTGCAAGAGCACCCTGCGTTCGGGATCCATGGTGGTTTCCCACAACTGATCCGGATTCATTTCACCCAACCCTTTATACCGTTGAATTGTTTGACCTTTTTTCACTTCACTGATCAACCATTCCATAGCATCGCTAAACGAGGCAATGGCTTTTTTCTTCTCATCACGCTGTACCATGGCACCTGGCTTTAACAGAATTTTCATCTTTGAACCAAATTCCGTCAGCTTCTGATAGTCAGCAGAATGAATAAATTCCCTATTAATGAGGTAATTATGCGTTACCCCATGATTAACGCAAGTGATTTGCGGCAGCCACTCTTTGCGTTCTTCATCATGCGATATGCTGGTTTCGTAATACAGGGTAGCTGGTCTGGATTGATTAAGACGTGCTTCCAGCTCTTTCAAATGCTGTTCAACAACTACCTGCTGGGTAAGATTTTCAATCGTTAATGGAGAGCAATACATGATGGCTGTTAAAATATCTGCCGGGTATCGCTTTGATAGTCTATTGATTATATTAACAATTTGTTGATGTTCGTCTATCAGGCTCGCGAGAGCTTGTCCTTCTATCCGGTTTCCATCGCCTGTGTGAACAATTGCCCCTTCCAATGCTGTCTGCGTCAGCAATTCATTTAATGCTTTTTCATCTTTGACATACCGTTCCTGTTTACCCTTCTTCACCTTGAATAAAGGTGGCTGTGCGATATATATATATCCTTTTTCGATCAACTCAGGCATTTGACGATAAAAAAAGGTCAGAAGTAAGGTACGTATGTGCGATCCATCCACATCAGCGTCAGTCATGATAATAATACTATGGTAGCGTGCCTTGTCTGGCGAATACTCTTCACGCCCAATACCGCAACCCAATGCTGTAATCAGTGTTGCTACTTCAGCTGAGGCCAGCATTTTGTCAAAACGTGCTTTCTCAACATTCAGGATCTTACCCTTCAATGGTAAAATTGCCTGGCACTTGCGATCACGCGCCTGTTTTGCAGATCCACCTGCAGAATCACCCTCTACCAGATATAATTCTGATCGTGCTGGATCTTCTTCCTGACAATCCGCCAGCTTACCCGGCAGACCAGCCAGATCAAGTGCGCTTTTACGCCGTGTTAGTTCACGCGCTTTACGTGCAGCTTCACGCGCACGTGCGGCATCTATCACTTTACCAACAATGCTTTTTGCATCTTGAGGCGATTCAAGTAAATATGTCTGAAATTTTTCATTCATCAGTGATTCAACAATCGCTCTGATCTCTGATGACACCAGTTTATCTTTTGTTTGCGATGAAAACTTTGGATCTGGCATTTTCACTGATAAAACAGCCGTCAAACCTTCACGCAAGTCATCACCTGAGGTCGCAACTTTTTCTTTCTTCGAATACCCTTCTTTTTCAATATAATTATTCAATACCCGCGTCAATGCGCTGCGAAAACCTGCGACATGTGTACCACCATCACGCTGCGGAATATTATTTGTGTAACAAAATAGCTTTTCTTGATAGGTATCATTCCATTGGACAGCCACTTCAACCGTGACTCGGTCTTTTTCTGCAACAAAATAAAATATTTTCGGATGAATAGCTGTTTTATTGCTATTTAAGTCTTCAACAAAGCCCTTCAGTCCACCGCTATACTCAAAATTATCACTTTTACCACTTCGTTCATCGATCAAGTGAATGCAAACAAATGTATTCAGGAACGCTAATTCACGTAATCGCTTTGCGAGAATATCGTAATTAAACGAAATATTTTTAAATGTTTCTGCACTTGGCTTAAATGTTACCTCAGTACCGCGTTCTGTTGTCTCGCCAATGACTGCTAATGGAGCAACAGGTACGCCATGGCGATAATATTGCTCGTAAACTTTACCGCGATTTCGAATGACCAGATGTAATTCTTCAGATAATGCGTTGACAACCGATACGCCCACGCCATGCAAACCACCCGATATCTTGTATGAATCGTTATCAAACTTCCCTCCAGAATGCAGCACGGTCATGATCACTTCAGCAGCTGATACACCCTCTTCAGCATGTATATCGACTGGAATACCGCGTCCATTATCTCTGACTGAAACCGATTCATCCGGGTGTATCGTCACCCAAATTGTATTGCAATGCCCGGCAAGCGCTTCATCAATGGAATTATCAACCAACTCAAACACCATGTGATGCAAACCTGTGCCATCTTCTGTATCCCCTATATACATACCGGGGCGTTTTCGAACAGCATCCAGCCCTTTTAGGACTTTAATACTAGTGGAATCATAGTTTTCTACGGAATTCATAGTCACCTTACCATTGCTCCTACTGTTTAACCCTCACTGATACAACCATGTTCCACGTGAAACACTTTTACAGACGATACCGAATCAACACCTATCAAACCTTGCATGACATCATTGTTAATTGCTGTAATAAACACCTGGGCCTGTTGCCGGGCCAACAAGGAAACCAGCTTCTTCCCACCAGACTCATCCAGCTCCGCTGGCAGATCGTCCACAAGATAGATTGGGCCTTTATTTACAGTGCCTGACAACAGCATACCTTGGGCGAGTATCATAGCACAAATAAGCAGTTTTTGCTGTCCTCTTGATAAAAAATGCTTCGCAGAAAGACCGTCGAACTGCACCTCCATATCGGCCCGGTGAGGGCCATGCTGCGTACACCCATAACGCATATCATCGTAATATGAGTCGGCCAAAACAGCGCCATAATCCATTGATTCATCCCAACCCGCGTAATAATGAACATCCAGCGTGGATATACCCAACAGCTCATCCATTAATCCCGCCAATAAGGGGCGTAATTCATTAATATAATCACGGCGTAACTGATCTAGCTGGCAACCATAGTGGGTTATCTCTTCTGACCATACGTCTAGCTCTCTTTTTGGAAGCCGCGCTTTTAATACGGCATTACGCTGTTTTAATACCCGCTCAAATTGCTTCCACACAGTAAAAAATGCTGCAGATTGGTAAAAAAGACCCCAATCAAGGAATTTTCGCCGAAAAACAGGGCCAGCTTCGAGTAATTGATGCGATTGTGAGTTCATAACACGTATTGGCAATAAACTAGCTAATTCAGCAACGCTGCCAGCATCAGCGCCAGCAATACGCAACCGGGAAAAACCTGCTGTTGTTCGTTCAATACCAATGGGCAAGGAAGTTTGATTGTCGCTAATTATTTGACTAAATAAGGAAAATTTTTCAGTCTGGTGCTTTATTAAACGAGCGGCTACAGAGGTTCTGAATGATTTTCCGTAACCAAGAAAATGTATAGCTTCAAGCAGGCTGGTTTTTCCGCTGCCATTTTTGCCACAGATAATATTTAAACCATGCGTGTCTGGCGTCAGATCCGCTGCTGCGAGATTCCGGAAATCTGTTATGGACAGCGATGTAATTGGCATGTGCAAGTTAACCGAAGTTGTTAGCATTTTACCAGAAGATAGCGGCTTTTAGCTACAAATACGTGGGCCCCCGCCTTCGCCCTTCTCTGTCATCCTCTGCGCTTCTCTCTGTCATCCCTGCGCAGGCAGGGATCCATTCATCAAACGACCAGATACCAGAACTTACCAGCATTTTCTCAGAAGATAATAACTTTTAACTGCAAACACATGGACCCCCGTCCCCACCTTCGTGAGGACAGGCTCTTCGCGGGGGCGACAAGGTAGCAGCATGACACTTTCACACCCACACTGTCACCCCTGTGCATACCCTCTGTCATCCCTGCATAGGCAGGGATCCATCCATCAAACGACTCAATACCAGAACTTACCGGCATTTTCCCAGAAGATAACAACTTTACAACCGCATTGGCATCACGACATATATACTTTCATCGTCATCTGCCGATTCAATCAATACGCCGTCATTTGGGGTCATAAAGACACAACGTATCAGTTTCGAGGAGATGGCCGACATAATGTCGAGTAAATAAGCAACATTAAAGCCAATTTCCATACTGGTACCAGCATAGTCGAGGGATAAGCCTTCCTCTGCCTGTTCCTGGTCCGAGTTGTTTGCAGTAATTCGCAGTTTGCTGGGTTCGAGCTGAAACCTGACACCCCGAAATTTCTCATTCGATAAAATAGATGCCCGTGTTAATGCCTGTTTGATCACTTCACGATCGCCTGTTGCGGTCTGCGAACCGCGTGGAATTAACCTGTTATAGTCTGGATACTGGGCATTAATAAGTTTTGTGGTAAATATAAAATCAGGCGTACTAATTCTTACCCTGCTTTCACCTATATTAACGGCTACATCACTGTCATCATCACTTGCCAGCAATCTCGTTAGCTCCAGAACACTTTTGCGCGGCAAAATAACATTGGCTTGTACCTGCCCAATATTCTCATCATGAATGGTTGATAATGCCAATCGATGGCCATCTGCTGCGACACACTTGATAGCGCCTTTGCCAATGTCCAGAAAAGCACCGTTAAGATAGTGACGTACATCCTGATGACCCATTGCAAAATGGGTTTTAGAAAATAGATTCTTAAGAAAGCGCTGTTTGATCGTAAACTGAATGGGATATTCGCTTGTCTCCAACGTTGGGAAATCCTGCGCTGGTAATGTGTTTAGCATAAAACGACTATCACTCGCGCGTACAACCAGATAATTTTTTTCCAGTGTGAGGCGCAGTAAACTACCATCAGGCAGCGTACGGCAAATATCAAATAATTTACGCACAGAGACAGTCGTGATGCCTTCCGATGACCTGGATTCCAGTTTAACAACACCAACCAGTTCTATTTCAAGGTCGGTGCCAGTCAGTAACAAGTGATCATCTTTCACTGACAATAAAACATTGGAAAGAATTGGCAGTGTCTGTTTCTTTTCAACAACACCGCTTACTGCCTGTAATGGTTTAAGCAGCGCTTCACGATAAACAGTGATATCCATCGGTATCATCTCTCGTTAGGTAGTTAATATTCGCAATAAATTTGTGTAATCTTCATCAATATCTGCGTCCGATTGACGCAAACCCGCAATCATCCGGCAAGCATGCAATACAGTCGTATGATCACGGCCGCCGAATGCATCGCCAATCTCTGGCAGACTGTGATTAGTCAGTTCTTTTGCCAGCGCCATCGCTGTTTGTCTTGGACGTGCAACAGAACGATTACGGCGTTTTGATAATAAATCTGCAACTTTAATCTTATAATATTCAGCAACCGTGCGCTGTATATTTTCAACCGTCACTAATTTATCCTGCAATGCTAATAAATCACGTAACGCTTCTTTAACAAAATCCAGCGTAATTGCCTTGCCGGTAAAATGTGCGTTCGCAATAATGCGTTTTAATGCACCTTCAAGTTCACGCACATTTGAACGTATGCGTTTAGCAACAAAAAAGGCAACTTCATAAGGAAGATCAATGTTAGTCTGTTCCGCTTTACTCATCAAAATGGCAACGCGTGTTTCCAGTTCCGGCGGTTCGACAGCAACTGTTAATCCCCAGCCAAAACGTGACTTCAAACGCTCTTCAACACCATTGATTTCCTTTGGATAGCGGTCACACGTTAAAATAACCTGCTGCTGGCTTTCAAGCAGCGCATTAAACGTATGGAAAAATTCTTCTTGCGTGCGGTCTTTACCCGCAAAGAATTGAATATCGTCAATTAACAACGCATCGACATTACGATAATAGCGTTTGAATTCATTCATTGAATTAGTTTGCAATGCTTTTACCATGTCAGCGACAAACCGCTCTGAATGTAAATAGAGTACTTTAGCTTTTGGATTATCGACCATAATCTGGTTGCCAATGGCATGCATCAAGTGCGTTTTACCCAATCCGACGCCGCCGTAAAGAAACAGCGGATTATAAGCAATGGCAGGATTTTCAGCGACTTGCTGGCAAGCAGCTTTTGCCAGTTGATTGGATTTGCCTTCTACAAAATTAACAAACGTAAAATTTTTGTTTAAATTACTCTGGTAAACTTTTGTGTCGGATGTGATTGTATGTTCTTTTGTCGAAGCGGCATAGGGTGCCGCCGGTGCAGCAGCTGGCAGCGTGACTGCATCACCACGCTTGCTGCCAATTTCAAGATGCACTGTCATCGATGCATTATCACTGAACTGCTTAACGAGATCATTGATCCTGTTTAAAAATTTTTCGACGATCCAGTCAAGTACAAAACGATTCGGTGCCAGCAAGATAAGCTTTCCGCCGTCTTGCTGTGCTTGTAATGGTCTGATCCAGGTATTAAATTGTTGAGAAGGAAACTCATTCTCAAGCGAATTCAGACACTTTTCCCAAAGCGAGATGTCCACTTGTGAGTCACTCTCCATCTTTAATTATTTATAAACACAAACATACGTTGATCAGGAAGATCATTCTGGCGCCACGCTGAGAAGAACCAATATACCAACGGCAAGCACGGCATGCAGTATATCATCCGCCCTGCTCCCCTGCAGCATGACCAAACTCAGATCACTACCATTCGCAAATCCGAGCAATGCGATGCTACCATAAAAAGCACACAGAATCTGAAAATATAATCTGGTCAGTGAATCACTCGTTGTCACGGCGAAGGCCACAATACCACAGACAAAATGCAGTTTATAATATGCACTACTCATGATGAAATAATCAAAAAGCAGCAGCGTCTTGCCTACATTGAAAAATTCCCAGACACCAATGCCAAGAAAACAAATGCCAAATATAACCGCAGCGACCTTTAACATTAGATTCTCCCTCCTGGATAAGCACAGCATTATATACCCATTGCGCATTTGGAAGCGAATTCATATCATGATACCCAAATTTAGCATCAGGATGTCACATGACAACTCAGAACAAACCCATCATTTTGGTGGATGGTTCATCTTACCTATACCGCGCTTACCATGCACTACCGCCGCTCACCAATTCAAAAGGAAATCCCACCGGTGCCGTCTATGGAATGATCAATATGCTCAAACGTCTGATAGCAGATTATACACCTGAGCAAATGGCAGTCATTTTTGACGCAAAAGGAAAAACGTTTCGGGATGAACTTTATAAAGAATATAAAGCAACCCGGGAAGCCATGCCTGATGAACTTATCCAGCAAGTACAACCTATTCACGATATCATTCACGCCATGGGCATTCCCCTGATGATGGTCGAGGGCGTTGAAGCTGATGATGTTATTGGTACACTGGCCGATCAGGCGATCAAACACAAAACAGATGTACTTATTTCAACCGGCGATAAAGATTTGGCTCAACTGGTCAATGCGCACACCCGCTTAATCAATACGATGTCAAATACGCTGCTTGATCCCGAAGCCGTAAAACTAAAATTCGGTGTGCCGCCAGAACGAATCATTGACTATCTGACATTAGTCGGCGATACCTCGGATAATATACCCGGCGTACCACAGGTGGGGCCAAAAACAGCTGCGAAGTGGCTGAATGAATATGAATCATTAGACAATATTATTGCCAATGCTGATAAAATCAACGGTAAAGTTGGCAACAATTTACGCGATTCGCTTGCACAGATTCCTCTGACCAGACAACTGGTCACCATCAAACGGGATGTCGAATTACCATTCGGACTCAGTGATCTTGCTATCAAACCGGCTGACAAAGAAAAATTGATCGCGCTATTCAAGGAGCAGGAATTCAAAAGCTGGCTAGCAGACCTGTTGAAAGAATCGCCCCAGCAGCATGACCATGCAGCAGCACATAAAACGGGCAAATATGCGGATTATGAAATGATCACAACTGATGCTCAACTGACAGCCTGGCTGGCCAGGCTGCATGATGCCTCACTGTTTGCCTTTGATACAGAAACAACCAGCTTGAATTATATGCAAGCTCAGCTTGTTGGTGTATCGTTTGCCATTCAGCCCGGCAATGCCGTCTATATTCCTGTCGGACACGATTATCCCGGCGCACCAGAACAACTGGCTGTCTCAACGGTATTGAAAAAAATAAAACCGTTGCTGGAAAATCCCGCGATCAAAAAAATCGGCCAGAACATCAAGTATGACATGGAGGTGCTTGCAAACTACGATATCCATCTGCAGGGTGTTGCCTATGATACGATGCTGGAATCCTACATTCTGGACAGCACCGGCAGCCGGCATGACATGGATACGCTGGCACTCAAGTATCTTGGCTGGCAAACCATCACTTATACAGATGTCGCTGGTAAAG
>CAZOVT010000003.1:53242-87624 GCA_964583565.1 uncultured Coxiellaceae bacterium | reverse complement strand
CGACGTGCAGAATCGAACTGCAGACCTACTGATTACGAATCAGTTGCTCTACCAACTGAGCTACGTCGGCGTGATATGAAGATGAGGGCGCAGTATAATTAAAAGTCCCCTGATCTTCCAGCAAATTGTGCTTGCTTACCCATTGAAACAACGGTATAAATCTCTCCCTCTGTTCCACACCCCCACCCACTTTCCGACTCTCTACCCTATTTATTCTTACTACCCCTCATCCATCACACTTTCATACCCTCTGAATGGAGTTTTTATGTGCACTATTTTTATTCATCCAAGGTGGATTACCGCGTCGCAAAAAACGCTCCCTGCAACGACGGAATCACGGCATTACCCAACTAAAGGCTTCACCCTAATCGAACTAATGATCGTGATCGGCATCATCAGCATACTGGCGGCGCTAGCATTACCCTCGTATCAGTCGTATACGCGGCGGGCTCGATTTGCGGAGGTGATGATTAACGCCGATGCATTCAAATCAGCTGTCACGCTAGCTCTGCAAGAAGGGATACCATCCGCTGAACTCACCAACGGCAGTCATGGCATCCCAGCCACCCCCACCCCCTCAAACAACCTCGCTAACATTACCGTTTCAAATGGCGTCATCACGGCAACAGGTTCCAGCCTCACCGAAGATGCCACCCTGATGCTGACGCCCAACGAGGATGGCAGCCGCTGGTCTGTTTCCGGCTCCTGTCTGGATAAAGGATACTGCCATGTCTGATCCCGCTCGCCAGTTACCATGGTTTGACCTGCCGCCAGTCATACTGGATCCCGCTGATGAACCCGTCGCAGCCTATCTCGATCACCTGTTCGCGGATGCTGTCAGCAATCAGGTTTCAGACATCCACATCGAACCCCAGTCTGACCAATACCGCATCCGCTTTCGCCGTCTGGGTTTGCTCTATGAAGCAGCCGTCATTCCAAACCATCTCGCAACCCGCATTGTCACCCGCCTGAAAATCCTCGCCAGCCTCAATATTGCCGAGAAACGCCTGCCACAAGATGGCCGCCTCCAGTTTAAACAGCACCCCAAAGTAGATATCCGCCTGAATACCTGCCCTACACTGCACGGTGAAAAAATTGCCCTGCGCCTCATCGATACAAATAACCTGACACTCGGGATTCATGCGCTAGGCATGACACCCGAACAACAACAGTCATTTGCATACAGCCTGTCTCAGCCGCAAGGTTTAATGCTGGTCACCGGCCCTACGGGCAGCGGCAAAACCATGACGCTGTATTCCGCGCTGCATCAATTAAATGATAGCAGCAGGCATATCATCACCGTCGAAGACCCGATTGAAATCAAGATGGATGGCATTAATCAGATCGCTGTACATCCTCGCATTGGTCTGGATTTTGCGACAGCCTTACGTACCTTGTTGCGGCAGGATCCAGATGTGTTGATGATCGGCGAAATTCGTGACCTGGAAACAGCGTCGATTGCCCTGCAAGCAGCCCAAACCGGGCATCTGGTACTTGCAACATTGCATGCCAATAATGCCGAAGAAAGTATTACCCGTTTACACGCGATCGGTGTCGATAGCCAGCAGCTAACCTCCTGTCTATCTCTCATCATTGCCCAGCGACTGGTACGCACACTGTGTCCGCATTGCAAACAGCCAGATACCGCCTCAAACAGTTGCCTGCCGACAGGCTGCCCGCAATGCCACGAAGGCTACAATGGGCGTACAGGAATCTTCGAATGTTTATCCATGGCAAAAACACTAACGCCACACGGCCCAACATTACACGCAGCGGCATTGAGTAAAATCCAGCTCGGCATCACCAGCCATGCTGAATGCAGCAGGATACTAGGCACATGAAACGCATATCACTCGTCGATATCATGCTGCTCATGCGTCAGTTCGCCACCTTGTTTGCCGCTGGCGTTCCCATCGTACGCAGCTGCGACATCCTTGAAAGCAGCCAGCAACATAACGAGCTGTCTTCTTTACTCCATCAACTCAAGCATGACATGCTTGCCGGTAAATCCCTGCACAGTGGATTTGTACGGCACAGTCACTGGTTTAACCCGCTTGTCTGCCAGTTAATCAGGATAGGCGAAGAAACCGGCAAACTGGACGATAGCCTGCAGCGCATTGCGCACTACTTTGAAAAAAAATATGCTCTCAGACAGCAGATTCAACGCGCGCTTTTTTACCCTGCTTTAACAGCTGGCGTTGCATGCCTGATAACACTAGGGATGCTATTGTTTGTGATTCCCCACTTTGCGGCGTTATTTGAAACATCATCCATTGTCTTGCCCAGATGGACACGAATCATTTTTGCCATCTCATTCTTCTTACGTCATCAGGCAATAATCATCATCATATTTACTGCTGCGGCAGCAGCGGTGTGGTTATATTTTCTTCCTGATGTATCGCTATCTACCGCATGGGAAAACATGCTGCCACGATTACCCATGATCAACAAACATCATCGCCAGCTGATGCTCGCCAGATTCACCCGTCATCTGGCCATTACATTTTCTGCCGGCATACCATTACCCGATGCCATCCAGCTATGTATACATGGATCATCCTCTCTGGCCACACAGCTGGCATACCTGCAGACCAGCATTCATGCCGGCCTGCCGCTGCATCAAGCCATGCAGTCTGTCTCCTGCTTTCCTGCCTATATGGTCCAGATGATAAAAGTCGGCGAAGAATCCGGCAAACTGGATACGATGCTGCTTCATCTTGCAGATAAAATGGAAGCGGATATGCAGCACACCATGAATCAACTCAGCCAGTTACTGGAACCCTTGATTATGGTAACCCTTGGTGTTGTAATCGGTGGATTAGTGATTGGGATGTACTTACCCATCTTCAAACTAGGAAGCACGTTATAATGATGGATACTCTGTATTTTATTGCCGAAAATCAATCTATCTTTCTGCTCATTGTCGCCTTGATGTCGCTTTTTATTGGCAGCTTCCTGAATGTTGTTATCTTTCGCCTGCCGCGAATGATGCAGCGCGAATGGAGCGAAGAATGCCGCATCTATCTCGGTCTCAAGCCGCAGCCCGATCCTGAAAAGCTGTCACTCTGCCTGCCGGCATCGCATTGCCCGCATTGCAAACACAGCATACGGCCGTGGCACAATATTCCTGTCTTCAGCTATCTCTTTTTGCTTGGCAAATGTGCCTTTTGCAAAGCACCTATTTCACCCCGTTATCCGCTGGTTGAACTAGTGACCTGTCTCATGTCAGTGTACGTTGCCTGGCGGTTTGGCTGCACCTGGCAAACCATGGCCGCGCTGGTGTTTACCTGGATTTGTATCTCACTCACGTTTATTGATATCGACCATCACCTGCTGCCAGATCAGTTAACCTTACTCCTGCTTTGGTCAGGTCTCTTTGCCAGCCTCTTTAATGTATTTGTTACCAGCCATGATGCTATTATCGGCGCCATCACAGGCTACGTACTGTTTGCGACCATTCAGGGACTCTTCGGGTATGCCACTGGCAAAACAGGTATCGGGCAAGGTGACTATAAATTTCTTGCCGCGTTTGGTGCGTTCCTCGGCTGGAAAATGCTGCCGTTGATCGTGTTACTTTCCTCATTCTGCGGCGTTGCGGTAGCAGTAACCCAGATGATTGTAAAACGCAGTTTCAAAAGCGTGCCATTACCCTTTGGCCCCTATCTTGCATTTGCAGCATGGATTTCCTTGCTTTGGGGTAACGAAATAATGGAATATTACATATCGCTCTTTTAAGGTGAATACTATGTTTGTCGTTGGCTTAACAGGTGGTATCGGCTCTGGCAAATCGTTCATCGCAGGCCTCTTCGCGAACCTGGGTGTTCCAATCATTGATGCGGATGTCGTTGCTCGCGATATTACCATGCCCGGCTTTCCTGCCGCTAAAAAAATTGAAGAGCATTTTGGCAACACAGTCATCAATCCAGATGGCTCGCTAGACCGGCAAGCTCTCCGTCGGATCATCTTTGACGATCCTGATCAACGGCAATGGCTGGAAGAATTACTGCACCCGATCATTAAAGAAGAAATACAGTTGCAAGTCAGCAAACTGGAATCTACCTATTGCATTGCTGTTATCCCTTTACTGCTTGAAGTCGAATTTGATTCTCTTGTACATCGTGTCCTGGTAATCGACACAACAGAAGAATTGCAAATCGAACGCACGATGGCCAGAGATAATATGACACAGGACATGGTATTAAAAATATTGCATGCTCAAGCCAAGCGAAAGGAGCGTACCGACCGCGCTCACGATATTATTCACAACATAGGGCTGCCTGAGGACACCAGTCACCAGGTATCCGCATTGCATCAAAAATATTTGAAAATGGCTGCGGAAAACCGCTAACAAACAACCCCCGGCACAGGCCGGGGGTTGACAGCTGATGCCTAGTTAACCTGTCTCATTGTTGTCATCTCCGCAAAGTCCACCATCTCAATAGACTGATGCTGGTCATCTACAGATGAAGATGAAGCAGACGCAGCAAAAAAACCACACGACGACATGGAGATACACGGCATGACTGGCAAACACGCCGCAGGCTGTATATCAGCCACCACTGAACTCACGGATCCCAGCAAATCCGTTGTTAGTTGATCCACAGTAGACCAGCCCTGATGAACCGCAGCATTAATCCGCTGCATTTGTATTTGTAACTCATGCTGCAATTCAATCAGGTCTGACCGAACATCTTGATGTAATGTTGCAAATTCACGATGAATAAACTCCAGCATGGCTGAGTTGACTGATATGACTGTTTCCAGCACGCCGCCATGTGATACTGGTACATCCAGTGCTGCCGGGGAAACTGCGGCAGATAAATCCAGCACAGCGTTATGCCGCTGAAGTTTACAGGGTACAGGCGGTTCATCATACAGAACAGATAAATCTGGTACCGCATTCTGCCGTTCAAGTGTAAAGAGTGGAACCAGCGATGTTCTTTCCTCCCAGTCACTATCGCTGTCTATGGCAACATCAGAGTCATCATCGTCTGTCATACTGTCTTCCTGCATGCAGTCCGCCTGCGCATCAACCTCTGCCAATAATCCACGCCCACGCACCAAATCCTGCTGCCTCTCCACAGCAGGTTCCAGCTCCATTTTCAGCACGAAGGCAGGATTCGCCAGCAAATAACGAACAACGTCGTACTGCAAAAAATAATTTGCCCAACTCAATACACTTTCATTGCGAACTGTTGATTCCAGCATACGGTCAGGGGCTTCAGTAAAAATTTGCTTGATATATTCAACATCGCCGCGAACCGCTGCAAGATGTAAATCTGTCGTACCATCATTGAATTTTTTATACCATCCTGTTGCCGGATCAGTCAGCACAGCCAAAAGTTCCTGATTCTCTCCTACCTCGACAAGCAGGTTGTGTTCCTTGTGTCTGGCATCAACACTCTTACGATGCTCATAAAGATAACGCTCAACCAACCCCTTTGGTTTAGCACGATTCTTGTGACGTGTTTTTGGCATATACTTCCTTCCCTATAAAATATTAAAAACAACTCATGTAAATATTACCAAATCCATTTAATCAGACTGCCCACCTATCATCAACCCGTTCATTACCCAGACACACCTCAAACCACCCAAAAATAATTCACTATACCTGTCTATTTTAGAAACAAAACATGTTATTATTGACAAATCGATATTTAGGGTAATCTGGCAGCATAGACATGATCATTTACGAGCATCCGCTAAATGAAATTATCCGCGCCTGCCTGCGGCTAGAACAGTTATTCCAACAGGTTGACCATTTGCTCAGTGACCGTTCCATCCCGGGCACACGCAGTATCGTAACGACCATCATTAATCTGCTGCAAATTCTGGACCGTCCTGATCTCAAATCCAAATTAGCCAAGGAACTTGGCCAGCACCATACAAACCTGATGCGCTATGGTAATGCTCAAGAGATCGATAAAGAAAAGCTAAATCACCTTATACAAAAAACTGATGAATTCTCTCGCATACTAATCGATAGTAGCGGAAAAATTGGACAACGAGTGCGGGATATTGAACTATTAAATTCTCTGCGGCTCCATCTAGCCACACCGGGTGGCGGCTGCAGCTTTGATATACCCATGTACCATTTCTGGCTGCAGCAGCCAGAAGAAGTACGCTATCAGACTATCATGGACTGGCTAAGCGATTTCGAGCAGATCAAGATGATTATCACGTTAGTGCTGGAACTGGTGCGTAACAATGGCAAATCAGAAAAAAAAGTGGCGACCCACGGCTTCCATCAGGAGCTGCTGGATCCCCAGTCAAATTTACGCATGATACGAATAGAGGTTGATAAAAATTTAGCCACCTATCCAGAGGTCAGCATCGGGCGGCACTTCCTCAGCGTCCGGTTTTTCATTCCTGATATCAATAAGCGGCCATTGCAGTATAATGACAACCTGCCATTTGTAATTACTTATTGTGGAACGTAAATGACCATCAAAAAATCTGACATCACCTGCCCAAACTGTAAAAAGAAGGGAACCTGGCAAGCTGAAAACAAATTCCGGCCATTCTGTTCAGAACGATGCAAGCTTATCGACCTGGGGGACTGGGCGTCCGAGCAGCATCGAGTGCCGGGCGATGAGCAGGTTGACCCTGATCAGCTAACAGATCATCCGGACGACCAGCAAGAGTCGTAGCGGCTGCGGCGGCTGCCGATGCTGCAAACAGTGTTGACGCATTCTCAGACAGCGACCCGAATTCATATAACGCAGGATTCACACTGCTGCGCATGGTTTTAAATTTTTGCAAGAGAAGCATGGCAGCATCCCGCATAAAGATATTAGCGGTATCGATCGTTGCACCAGCAGGATCATTCAGGTTTCCACCGCATAATTCGATAATGCGCCTTACATTTTCATAATACTGACAATCAATCACTGTGCTGGTTCCCCTGATAACATCCAGAGGTTGATCAGCCATCTTGCCTGTATAAGGCCAAAATTCAATACAAACATTTTCAGGCAGCAAATCGGAATTTGCTGAAAAAATAGCGATAAGTGCGCTTTGTATGTCATTTCTATCATCAAAAAATGCTATGGTTACCCGATCATCAGGATGCCTGGATGCGACGTGATGCGCCGCCGCATAGATCAACGTAAATTTTGTTTCATCAAACACATAATCATTATGCTTAATCGGCTGATTACTGTCGGTAAGCTCCTCTCTGGCTTCCTGTTCCTTAATAATCAATCCCAGACTATCGCCCGCATATTTGCCCGCATACAGATCCGCCAGCAAAAACGGCTCCATGCAGCATTTAACTGGTTTTGCATTTTCATGATTAATAGATTCTTCAAATGCCGCCGATATTGAAAGAAGATCCGTCACAAAAAAACCGGTTCCATTATTAACGCTATTTACAAACTCCAGCTTATAAGATTGTCTGTTTGATCCCGACATTAGCAGCAAACTGCGATATGAATGTGATTTGACGCAGCCTTCAACATGCGCAACCCACCGCTGGTTAGCAACCAGCAATAATGTATTATAAATATTGCGGCCAACATCCGTTTCAAGCAAGTCTAAAATGAATGCCCGCTTAATAGCGGAAATTTTCACCTTCTTACTGCATTGAGCAGCATCAGCACCAAACTGTTCTGTTATGAATTCATGATAAATCGATAATATTTTTTTATCCAGCGCGGAAGACATCGATAAAGTACCCTCACTGACATATCTTTCCAGCAAAATATCACCTGTCTTATCAATAATACCGATGATTCTATTAATTTCCTTATCATCCTCGATAATATCATCGTCCAAAAATATCTCGTGACCATGATCAGCGATCATATATCGCAGCAACACATCAAAAATAACATTATAAAAACAACCATCCGCGTCCATTAAAGCAACATATATTCCTTCAGTTCCAGATTCTAATTGGCGATTCTGCATAATATATAATGCCTCTTATTAATGATTAGCTGGTAATGTCAAACTTCGTGATTGTTTTTTATCATTCCATTTATCTTTCTCAGCAAACAAAGATGACCCGCCGCCAGCCGACAACATCATAGATGCTGATTGCTTTCTTTCTGCTTCCCGACGAGTTAAAAACTGGCGCACAACCTCAGGGTCCGACAACGAGGCAACCGAATCGAACATGACACGGGATCCATCAGGCGATACTGCCTGGCTCAGACTGACTAAAATAGCAGAACTGCTCATGTAATCCTGATCAATGTCACCTGTTCCTGTTACATAAAACTGTGAATGAATTCGGCCAGTATATCTCATCAGCTCAAGCGTCAGTCCCGCTGGCAATAGATAGGGATGATCATGAAATAAATTATATAAGCCGGAAATAATATCTTCTCTGTCATCAATAAATTTAACTGCAATATTGGTTCCTGCATGCTCAACAGCAGCACGATGACAAAATGAATATATCATTGTTCCTTTTCGCTCATCCCAATGATGATTCGCATGGTCTTTATCGTTTGACAATATTCGCCTAAAGGTTTCGCCAGGTATCAGGCGATGCCGAATATCTGTCATGGTAGTAGGATCAATCGTAACGGGCTTATCTGGAAATATCCCTTTCAGAACCCGCAGGTAACCATCTAAATCTTTAAAAATAGAACCGGTTGAATTTACCCACTTACAATATTGATCATCTGCATATGATTGTCTATTCGACCCAACCATCAATACAACTTCATCATATTTATCTTTATCTTCAAACAAATGCTCGGCTAATGCCATATTCGTACCGGCAAAAATAAATGGATGAAAATTTTCATGCAGATTATTTAACTGAGCGATATATTCCTGCATGATCCAGTTAAGCGCATGATTGCTTTTCAGCCAGTTAAAATACAAACTTGCGAATGCATTATTGAGCGCCGCCACTTTCTTTTCAACTGCCGCCCACTCGACACTATTACTGTCTTTTTCCCTGAGAACTCGCTCGCACCAGGTTGACAATCCCATCGCTTTTAATTTTTCTATCAGACGATTTTTTCCAACTTGCGCCAGACTATTGCTAACCTGTTGAAAAGCGTCTTCCTGTAAAACCTGATCTCGCAAATCCAAATTGGGTTTAAATTTGTATTCACCGCTGCCGACTTTTGTATGTAACCTGTCTAATAATGCAGAAACACGCCGCTTACCCTCATCGGTATCTTTAATTTTCTCGATAGCCTCAATTTCATCTCTGACTTCATGAATAAAAAAGAATAACGACCTGCGATACTCATCATTATACGCACAACCATCTGCATCCCAGACGATACGTAAAACACGCTTGCATGGAGGAAGTGAGGATGAAGGAGCATTAGCTGACGCTGTTGACAGCGCGATATCATCATCCGGCCCTACTGTCTCTGATGGACATAGATCTGTAAACTCATCCGCGAGTTCAGTAACCTCATTAGCAGCAAGTGCCGCATCATCAGAACAGAGCCCTACAAATTCGGACATCAAGTCCGCTACATCATCACCATCCTTCCCTGGTGGCGAGCTAACGCTGCGCGTATTGCTCATTACCCACCTCATCGTTAATGCTGACTTATTTAAATTGATCCAGCGTCAGGCTGATATTTTACCTGATCACTTATAGCTGTTTATTATGTGGACATTAAATCAAGTATAGCTCTAGATATACAACGGCTGGATGGTGTGCGCAAGTCTTTATGCAGCTGTATGAAGGTATTCTTAAGATGTTCTACTTTGCCAGGATGGTCCAGATAATCCAGAATATGCTGGCAGATCAGTTCCGGCTTCACCTGATCCTGAATTAACTCTGGCACAACTAATTGATTTGCCAGGAGATTTGGCAAGCCGGCAAAGGGGGTTTTCACCAGCCATTTAGCCAGTTGATGCGTAAATCGCGACATACGGTAAGCAATCACCATCGGCTTCTTATATAGCATGGTTTCCAGGGTAGCCGTACCAGATGTCACCAGCACAATATCGGCAGCGGCCATGACGTCATGAGAACGCTGGGTAAAAATGGTTAACGGGAGGTCTGGGGTGAACTGCTTAAAACTGGCATAAAATTCATGGTAGCGCTGTTCATTAATCTGGGAACTTAAGAAACGCAAATCAGGCCGCGCCTGCCAGGCCAGTCTGGCGGCCTGCAAAAAAGGTTCCGACATATAGCGTAGTTCTTGCTTACGGCTCCCCGGCAATAACGCAACATAGGTTGCATGCTCATCCAGACACAATGCACGGCGGGCAGCCGCTTTGTCAGGATGCATCGGGATTTGTTCTGCCAACGGATGACCGACATACTTAACGGGCACCTGATGCTTTTCATAAAAAGCCGCCTCAAATGGCAGCAGCGTCAGCATCAAGTCAACTGCTTTGGCAATTTTGTGAATACGATATTGCCGCCACGCCCATACACTCGGACTAACATAATGCACGACGGGAATGTGATGTTGACGTAACTTTAATTCCAGACCAAGATTAAAATCTGGCGCGTCTATCCCAATAAAAACATCCGGCGGATTTTTAAGAAAATGCTGAATAATCTCATGCCGCAGTCGAAATAAATCAGGCAGACGAAACAGGGGCTCGACAAAGCCCATCACCGCTAAACGTTCCATATCAAACAAACTGGTGAATCCAAGCGCCATCATCGCCGGACCACCTATTCCTTCAAATTGAAGGTCAGGGCATTCAGCACGCAATGATTCAATCAGCTTTGCACCCAGCAAATCACCAGATGCTTCACCGGCGATGATGCCAATTTTTTTTGGCTTGCTCATTACCGTACAATACCAGACGTAGATGATTCGACGAATTTAACAAGACGCTGGACTTCGGCTGTCTCTACCTTTTGCAATTCTTCAAGTGCAGCAGCCACCGTTAATCCCTGACGATAAATAACTTTATAGGCGCGACGCAAATCCATCATCACACTGTCAGTAAATCCACGCCGCTGCAGCCCAACGGTATTCAATCCATACGGCTTTGCGAAATTACCAGCCACTTTCACATAGGGGGGAACATCTTTAATAACGACAGAATTCGTCACAATAAAACTGTACGAACCTAAACGGCACCGTTGAAACACACCGGCAAAACCACCCAGGTTGACGTAGTCTTCTACGATCACGTGCCCTGCAAGTGATGCATTGTTAGCAAAAATATTATTATTGCCAATGATACAATCATGGGCAATATGCACATAAGCCATAAATAAATTATCGTTGCCGATTTTAGTCAACGCACTGTCTTGCGCCGTGCCGCGATTAACCGTACAACATTCACGAAAAACATTACGATCGCCAATTTCAAGCCAGGTTTCTTCGCCGTGAAATTTCAAATCCTGCGGCGCTTCGCCAATAGAGGAAAATTGATAAAAGCGATTTTCACGACCAATGCGGGTCGGGCCTTGTATGACAACATGCGGTCCAACCCAGCTGCCCTCATCAATCTCAACGCCTTTTCCAATAACAGAATAAGGGCCAACATAAACGTTGCTGGCGATTTTGGCAGATGGATCGATAATTGCTGTTTCATGAATCATGGCATCACCTCACTAAACCGGTATTATTCCCGTTGCGATTTACAGGCACTCATAAACTCAGCGGAACAAGCTAATTCATCACCGACATAAGCACGCCCCTCAAGCTTCCAGATATCACGCTTGGAACGCAGCACTTTCACTTCAAGACGCAGCTGGTCACCCGGCTCTACCACTCGCCGAAAACGCGCATTATCAATGCCTGCAAAATAATACAATGTCCCATCCTCTGGCGTGGAATTACTGGATTTATACGCCAGTACACCGCCAGCCTGTGCCATTGCCTCAAGAATGAGTACACCAGGCATAACAGGACGCGACGGGAAATGCCCGGCAAAAAACGCTTCATTCATGCTGATGTTTTTCAATGCCACGATGGATTTACCCATGTCAATTTCAAGAATGCGGTCTATCAAAAGAAACGGGTAACGATGGGGCAGATACTTTAATATTTCATGTATATCCATTGCATACTTCATTGTTCACGTCTCTCGGTTAAGTGTTTTATTTCTGTTTCAAGTTGTTTTACACGCTGCATTAAATTTTCCAGACGATGAAAACGCGCATTATTCTTGCGGAATTCATGATTGGGAACTGCACCAACAATACCAGACGAATAAATACCCGGCTCCAGTATGGATTTCGTGACCGCCGTCATCCCTGTAATCATCACATTGTCGCAAACGGTCAAATGACCGGCAAAACAGCTGGCACCGCCTATCATGCAATTTTTACCAATTTCTGTCGTGCCAGCAATCGCCACACAACCGGCAATAATCGTATTCTCTCCAATCGTCACATTGTGACCGACCTGAATAAGGTTATCGAGTTTAACACCGTTGCCAATCACGGTATCGCCAACAGCACCCCTGTCAATCGTTGTGTTCGCACCAATATCCACGTCATCACCAACCATCACACTGCCTAACTGCGGTACTTTGTGCCATTGTTTATTATGATTTGCAAAACCAAAACCATCGCCACCTACCACCGCGCCGCTCATTAATCGCGAACGTTTGCCAATCTTGACACCGGAATACACGGTGACGCGTGCATCCAGCTGAGCATCATCGCCAATACTAACATCATCACCTAGCGTCGACGTTGGGCCAATGACAACATTTGCTCCAATAGTGACGCGATCACCCAGTACGACGCCTGCGGAAATCACTGCCGCTGGATGAATATTGCAATGTCCGCCGATAATGGCAGACGCATGCACACCAGCAGTAACACTGGTTTTTTCCTCAAAGAACCGCGCAATCTGCGCATAGGTATAATGCGGATTACGACTAACAATCTTATTAACCGTACAATGCTCAGCATCATCCGGCGTTACAATCACAGCTGATGCATCTGTTGTCGCCAGATACTTACGGTAATGCGGGTTCGTCAGAAATGTGACACACCCCGGGCGTGATTGCTGAATAGTGCAAACACCGCTAATCAAACAATCCGGGTCACCCTGGATAGTGACATCCAGTCCCGCCGTCAATTCAGATAATGTATATTGCATTCACCTGTCTCATAAAAAAATCTCCCCCAAATATGGGGGAGATTATGATTACCTAAAACTCAAAAAGAACTAATTGCCGCTGTTAAACTTCTTGGCAACGTCTTTTGTAATGTCATTTCCATCGGTTGCAAAAATAACAGCCTGTGAATCCAGAACCAGTGCATACTGCTGTGCTTTTGCAATCGTTGATACGATACCATTCAGATCACCCAGGATACCCTGCATAATCTTGTTTTGTTCCTTCTGCAGATCTTGCTGGTAAGCAACAACTTTCTTAACCAGTTCAGCACGGTTATTTTCAATTGTCTTCTGCATTGCATCACGATCAGCCTTGCTCATGGTTGGAGAATCTTTCTTGAGTTTATCCAACGAATCCTGCAACGCTTTTTGTTCATTGTTAATCGTAGTCTGACGACCTTTGAACTGACCTTCCAGCTTTTTACTCAAATCAGCAACACGTGGTGACTGTTGCAAAATTTGCTGCACATTGACAACCGCAACTTTAATCTGTGCCGCTGGCGCGTCTGCCGCCTGACACACACTCACACCACACGCGAGCAATAATGTACTTGCCAAAATCCCAATCTTCTTTGTCAATTTCATAACTTTCTCCAAAATAGTAATTGTTTTTTCCTTGATTGCACTGCACCCGCATAACTCAGTCTTATCCCAAGCCAACCGCTGCAACAGACAAACTGACAACAATAGGCTAGACATAATGCCATATTTATCAGAAGTTTGCACCTAAGGCAAACTGGAATAGATCCTGATTGTCGCCCGGGATGTTGGAATGGCCATGTCGACGGTTGATCGGCGTCGCCAAGCTGAGTTCGATAGGTCCAAATGGGGTCAACACATCTGCTTCCACACCCGTTGAAAACCGCACATAACCACCATTCGTGCTCTGGCCGCCAAACCCTCTATTATTCAATGAACTATAGACGTTACCGCCATCTATAAAGACGCTGGTACGCAAGCTATCTGACAGGTGATTCGGGAAAATGAGCCCCAAACTCCCATCAATGAGCATATTACCGCCAAAGGCTTTGCCTGTTGAATCACGCGGCCCCAGTGTATATCCCAGATAACCTCTGACTGAATCAATACCGCCGACAAAATAATTCTTGAAGTATGGGAAGTCACTGACACCATGCAAACCATTTCCATAGCCCAGATTTGCCTTGCTGGTCAGGATGAATTCCGCCGCTATCGGCTGATACCACTTACCAGAATAATTAAGCGTATAAAAACTGAGCGAATCTTGTGCAAGCGGCGCATACCCATCTAAAAATAATGTCTGGAAAGAGCCTGATGTTGGGAAAATCGCCTTGTCACGGCTGTCTCTGGACAAGCCAGCCTTCATATCAAGTTCCTGAAAATGACGCCCATTTCGTGTTGTGAAGGTGTTGACCTGAGCAGACAGGTTTTTAGGTATCAAATTAACCAGTGTATTCTGGTAGCTCGCACCCAATTGCAGACGGGTAAACACACCCTGCTCCTGACCAATCGGAATACCATACAAAACACCGAGATCATATTCGTTGGTGGTATAGCTGCCGTTCACATTTTCAGCCGCGCCCGGATCCAGCCTGGAAACAGAAAAACTCAGTGTTCGGCTGATGCCGTCTTCAGTATAGTAAGGATCGGTGTAGTCAACGCCATAGAACTGTTCATATCTGCTGCGCTGGAAGTTAATACCCAGCGTATTGCCCGTACCAAAGAAATTCTTTTGATTGAGACCGGCACCAAGAATCGCCCCATACACTGGGGAATAACCAACCTTGAATGATGCCTGCGCTGAATTATCTTCTTTGACTTTATAATTCACGTCCACCTGATTTTCATCCTCAGGCAAACGCTTAACCGACATATCCACATCTTTGATATACGGCAACAATGTCAATCGCTGCCTGGATTCGTCAAGCTTGACTGTCGATGCCGGCGCCGCTTCCATTTGCTGAATTTCACGCCGCAAGACAACATCGTTTGTTCTTGTGTTATCTGAGAACGTCACATGACGCACATAGGTACGCCGGCCCGCATTCACGTCAAAAATCAACGCTACTGTATGATTTTTATCGTTGATTTGCGGTTTCACATTCACCGTGGAAAACATATATCCACGGCCGCCCATATAATTTGATATCGCTTTATTAGTATCCAGTAATTTTTGCTTGGAGAAGACATCGCCCTGACGAATAGAAACGAGTTTATTCAACTCTTCTTTTGAAACAACATAATTACCACGAATATCGTAACTGGAAACGGTATATGGTTCACCTTCATCGATGACCACTGTCACATAGACTGCTTTCCTATCCGGCGAAACCTGCGCCTGATAAGATTTGATATCCATTCGCAAGTATCCATTATCCAGATAGTAATTGCGTAGCTTTTCCATACTGAGATCAAGTTTTTCTTCTGAATATCGGTCGCTTTGGGTAACAATCGTGACTATACCCGATGGAGAAATATCCAGCTGCCTGATCAGGGCGCTTTCGCTAAATGCATGATTACCAATAATGGTAATGCGCCTGATCTTGGCAACGACACCTTCGGAAATAACAAATGAAACTGCAATGCGGTTACGGCTCATGGAGGATGTTTTCACATCGACACGAGCATTATAACGTCCAAGCTGGTAATACTGATTTAACAAGCTCTGGCGAATCCGCTCCAGCACAGAAGGGTTATATACACTGCCTTCCGCCACATCCAGTGATTTCATCACGGATGTTAATTTATCCGTAGGCACAACAGAATTGCCGGTAATCTTAAGCTGGCCAATCGTGGGGCGCTCAACCACATGAATGATCAATGTGTTGCCTTCATGTGATAACGTAATATGTTCAAAAAATCCCGACTTGTATAAAGCACGCAAAACAGAAGCTGTTTGTGAAGGACGAAGGGTTTGACCGCGCTTGACAGGTAAATAACTTTCAACCGTCGCTGCATTAAGATGCTCAATTCCTTCAACGCGTATTTCCCTGATTACAAAACTCTGCTGTGCCCAGACAACATTACTTGTCAGACATTGCAGTATCAACAATCCTATTAATAATAATTTCTTCATTGTGTTTACTAATAACTCAAGCGTTACTTATACAAGAGTCGCCAATTATCTTGGCTTTTATATTTAAAATCCAGCTATTTCTGCCGTTACAAACCTTGTTATCTCAAATACATGCCAAGAAGCAACGCACCAAGCGCAAACACGGGTGCCGCAGCCGTCAAGCTATCAATTCTGTCCAGCAAACCACCATGACCTGGCAACAATTTGCCCGAGTCCTTTAATCCCGCCTTACGTTTCAACGCACTCTCGAATAAATCGCCAACAATTGAAAAAATAACTGTCAGCAATGACAATACGACTCCCCACGGCATGATGACACGGGGCGTTTGACACAACCACATAACAATGAGTGTTGCCACTACTGTAAATGTCAGCGCACCAACGACGCCCTGCACTGTCTTGCCTGGGCTAACCTGCGCTGCGAGCGGCTGACGCCCCCATTTTTTACCCACAAAATACGCCGTTGTATCCGCGCCCCATATCAATACAAATAAAAATAAAAGCGCGTATAAACCATCTTGCTGATTACGGATATAGTTAATCGCACGCCAGCATGGCAGCAGTACCATCATACCCATTAAGCCGCGCAGCATGACACCGCGCCCCCAAATGCCGGACAGCTTGGGATATACGCCAACCAATAACAATGCAACCAGCCACCAGACACCGCCTGCTATTAAAATGACGTGCGATGAAATATAGATACTGTTAAAAAACATCAGGCACATCAGCACCAGATACAATATACGGCCCGTGCTGCGTTTTATTTCCATCAACCGGCTCCACTCCCAGGCACCAGCCAATGCAATAAGCGCCGTGAACAGAAAAAATGCCGGAGGAGGCAAATAGATGGCTAATGCGACAACAAGAGGTATAAGAATGAGTGCGGTAATAATACGCAGCTTTAACATGAATCCGTTCCCTTTTTATTATTTCGCTTGCAATTGTTCGCTGCTTTTACCAAACCGGCGCTCACGACCGGCATAATGCAGCAAGGCGTCATCCAGCGCCTGCTCGTCAAAGTCAGGCCACAGTATATCTGTAAAATACAATTCAGAATATGCAAGCTGCCATAGCATAAAATTACTAATCCGCAGCTCACCGCTGGTACGAATAAAAAGATCAGGATCAGGCAAGTCAGCAAATGATAATTTGCTGGCAATCAAGTCTTGTGTCACGGATTCAGCGCCCAGCCTGCCTGCCTCCACTTCTGCTGCCAACTGTTGGACAGCCTGACAGATATCCCACTTGCCGCCGTAATCTGCCGCAATAATCAGCACCATCCCGGCATTTTGCCGCGTCAATGCCTCAACTTCGGCGATTTTCAATCTTAACTTTCCACTGAACTGCGCACGATCGCCAATAAAACGAAGCTGTACTTTGTTTTCATGCAGCAAACCCACTTCCCTGGCCAATCCGGTTAAAAACAAATCCATCAAAAAACCCACTTCTTGAGGGGGGCGATTCCAGTTTTCACTGCTAAACGCAAACAAGGTAAGCACTTCAATCTGCCGCTTCGCGCACATCCGGACGGCTTTTCGCACAGCGTCAATGCCCGCACGATGACCTGCCACCCGCGGCAGCAGCCGCTTCCTGGCCCAACGGCCATTGCCATCCATAATAATAGCAATATGCCGGGGCCTGTTGGCGTGTGCGTTTGTGATGTCGAGTGTCATTATGACTTATATCACTAACAAATCAGCTTCTTTTGCCGCTGCGATCTGATCAATTTCAGCAACAAATTTATTTGTGACTTTTTGCACTTCATCTGCCACTTTACGCTCTTCGTCTTCAGTGATTTGTTTATTTTTAAGCGACTCTTTCAATTCTGTATTCACATCACGACGAACATTCCGGATACTAACTCTGGCTGATTCAGCCTCATTACGCAAAACCTTGATTAATTCCTTGCGGCGCTCTTCATTCAATGCCGGCATGGGTACACGAATCACCATACCCGCCGTCACAGGATTCAAGCCAAGATTTGAATTCATAATGGCTTTTTCAATTGGCTGCGTCATGTTTTTTTCCCACGGCATAATGGTAAGCGTTCTGGCATCAGTCACCGTAATATTAGCAACCTGATTCAATGGTGTTTCTGTCCCATAGTAATCAATGCGTATATGATCCAGAATACCCGGATTGGCACGCCCGGTACGAAGCTTTGCAATTTCACCCTTGAATGCATCAACACTTTTACGCATACGCACATCAATATTTTTTATTATATTGCTCACGGATATGACTCCTTGATGTTTTTTATAAGGCCGGCCCGCGGATAAGCGTGCCTATATCTTCACCCAGCATAATACGTTTCAAAGCACCCTGCTTGTTCATATTAAACACGCGCAGCGGTAAACCATGATCCTGACACAATAAAATCGCTGTCAAATCCATGACACCAAGCCGTTTGGCAATGACTTCCTCATAGCTCAGGTACTCATAACGCTCAGCTTTTGGATTCTTGATAGGATCTTCATCATAGACACCTTCAACCTTGGTAGCTTTCAGCACGATATCCGCATCAACCTCTATACCGCGCAAAGCAGCGGCGGAATCTGTTGTAACCAGCGGGTTTCCTGTACCGGCGGAAAATATCAGAACTGAACCTTGCTGTAATTTTTCCTGCGCACGTGAGCGGTCGTACTGCTCGGCAATGGAAGGAATGGCAAACGCTGACATTAATGTCACGGGTACTGCCTTTCGCATTAAGGCATCCCGCAGCGCCAACCCATTGATCACCGTTGCGAGCATACCCATTTGATCTGCAGAAATACGATCGATGCCGCCAGCGCAAATATCCGCGCCGCGAATCAGATTGCCGCCACCAATCACTAGCGCTACCTGCACACCAAGCTGCATGGCACCAACAATTTCCTGTGCAATACGCGCAAGCTTGTTGGCGTCAATGCCAAACAGGTGATCACCCTGTAACGCTTCACCACTCAGTTTCAACAAAATACGCCGGTATATCGGTTTTGCAGTATTTTCCATGATAGATCACCTGTCAGATTGGTTTTTCAAATTAAATCACAGACATCAAGCCGCGCTGTTTAGCTGCCCTGAACCTGTGACATAACTGCTTCCTTGAAA
Source organism: uncultured Coxiellaceae bacterium (assembly GCA_964583565.1). Classification (GTDB taxonomy): domain Bacteria; phylum Pseudomonadota; class Gammaproteobacteria; order DSM-16500; family DSM-16500; genus Aquicella. Next base: position 68,448 of record CAZOVT010000003.1, on the reverse strand, counting down.
TCTTCAACGACTTTCTCAATACCTTCACCAACTTCATAACGATGAAAACCAGTCACTTTGGCTCGATGCTTGTTCAGCAAACTGCCCACCGTTACATCTGGGTCTTTCACAAAAGGCTGTCCGATCAAGCTCACTTCATCCAGATATTTCTTCAGCCTGCCAAGAACCATTTTTTCAATGATTTCCTGTGGCTTTCCACTGGATGCTGCCTGCGCGGTATAAATTTCCTTTTCCTTTGCAATGACATCCTGCGACACATTTTCAGGTGAAACAACCAGCGGCCGGCTGGCTGCAATGTGCATTGCAATATCCCGCGCCAGATCGTTGTTGTCTGTGTCCAGCTCAACCACTACCCCAATGCGGCCGCCATGCGTGTAGGATCCAACTGTACCCGCTGCTCCCACATCACTGATCACTATGCGTCGAATCTGAACATTTTCACCCACTTTTGTCACGAGCTCAAGGCGGGCAGCTTCAACTGTCTGCTGCGACTGGCCATGCAGCGGCAGCGCCAATAATGCTGTCACATCCTGCACGTTGTGATGAATAGCTGTTTCAGCTGCGGCATTAACAAATCCGATGAAGTTAGCATCACGAGCAACAAAATCAGTTTCGCAATTTACTTCCAGCATCACGGCACACTTGCCACTAGCAGCTGTCACGATTTTAACAACGCCCTCTGCAGCAATACGGCCAGCTTTTTTACCAGCTTTAGTTGCACCCGACTTACGCAGCTCTTCAATGGCAAGATCAATATCGCCGCCGCTTGCTTCAAGTGCTTTTTTACATTCCATCATGCCGGCGCTTGTGCGTTCACGCAATTCTTTGACGAGCGCCGCTGAAATTATAACTGTCATACTCGTCACCTCGTTACTTGGCTGATTCATTTTCATCAGATGCATCACCCAATCCAGCCGTGTCAACATCAGCTGACGCAACACCTGCATCTACATCCACTTCAACAAACTCATCTGCTTCCTGTATGCTGGCACGAGCTTCCAGCACGACATCTGCAACACAGCGCGCGTAAAAGCGAATTGCCCGTGTGGAGTCGTCATTACCTGGAATAACATAGTCAATGTCATCCGGGTTATTATTAGAACCCACCACACCAACAACAGGCACACCCAGCCGTTTAGCTTCATTGACTGCAATTCGTTCGTGACCAACGTCAATCACAAATATGGCATCCGGGATACCGCCCATGTTCTTGATACCGCCAAGGCTGTTCATCAGCTTGTCTTTTTCACGTTCGAGGTTGAGAATTTCTTTCTTGGTCAACCGGCCAAATTTTCCGGAATCAAACATTGCTTCCAGCTCTTTAAGGCGCTTGATAGATTGACGAATCGTTTTGTAGTTCGTCAGCATGCCGCCCAGCCAGCGATGGTTCACATACGGCATTTTGCAGCGCTCTGCTTCCTGCTGCACAATTTCCTGTGCCGCGTATTTGGTAGCAACAAACAGGATTTTACCTTTTTTGGCCGCAATACCGCTCAGGAAATTCAATGCATCCTGAAACAACGGCATGGACTTGCCAAGGTCAATAATATGGATTTTATTGCGGGAACCATAGATGTAAGATGACATCTTTGGGTTCCAATAGCGGGTCTGGTGACCAAAATGAACACCAGCTTTTAACATTTCCTGCATTGATACTTGCATGGTTTTTCCTCTTCGGGTTATGCCTCCGCGAGCCCTGTTCACCAACTTTTTGCTTAAAAATCAAGCATAAAGCACCCGGTGAAGAGTTCTGACACGCGTGTGGACTGCGTTAATAAAGTAAAATATTGCTTAATAAAGCTCGCCTTTATACCATAGACATTGGGTTATCAACAACAGGTTCATCATGTCCGAGATTATTATAAAAACAAGCGACGATATCAAAAAAATGCGCATTGCTGGCCGGCTCGCTGCCGACGTCCTCGAGATGATCGCCCCTCATGTTCGCGAGGGGGTCACCACCGATGAATTAAACACTATTTGCCATGACTATATAACAGGACATCAGCAAGCCATTCCTGCCCCATTAAATTATCATGGCTTTCCCAAGTCCATTTGCACTTCCGTCAATCACCAGATTTGTCACGGTATTCCCGGGCCCCGTAAGCTGAAAGACGGCGATATCGTCAATATCGATATTACTGTCCTGAAAGATGGCTATCACGGCGATACCAGCAAAATGTTCGTGATCGGCAAGCCATCCATTCTGGCCGAACGCCTGATCAGGATCACGCAGGAATGTCTGTATATCGGCATCAAAATGGTCAAGCCTGGTGTTCATCTGGGTGACATTGGCGCTGCCATTCAGGCGCACGCGGAAAAAAACCGTTTCAGCGTCGTGCGTGAATACTGCGGTCACGGTATTGGTCAAGGATTCCACGAGCCGCCCAATGTGCTGCACTATGGCAATCGGGGAACAGGTGAGATACTAAGAGAAGGCATGATCTTTACCATCGAGCCCATGATTAATGCCGGCAAACGGGATGTGAAATTATTACCAGACCAGTGGACAGTGGTAACCAAAGACCATAGTCTTTCTGCCCAATGGGAGCATACCATTTTGGTAACTGACTCCGGCTATGATGTATTAACAAAACGAAATGACGAAATTATCTAAAAGGAATCACACATGTTCGAGTTACCTAAATTACCTTATGAACTAGACGCACTACAGCCGTACATCTCTAAAGAAACTCTCGAATATCATTATGGCAAACATCATCAGGCTTATGTGACCAACTTAAATAATCTGATTAAAGACACTGAATTTGCTTCCATGTCTCTGGAAGATATCATCATGAAATCCAGCGGCGGCATGTTTAACAATGCAGCTCAAGTATGGAACCACACATTTTACTGGCATTGCATGACACCAAAAAGCAACGGTCAGCCAAGTGGTGCGCTCGCTGATGCAATCAATAAAAAATTTGGTTCATTTGATGAATTCAAAAAAGCCTTTACACAATCTGCCATTACCTGTTTCGGTTCCGGCTGGACATGGTTAGTGAAAAACGCGCAAGGTGAACTGGAAATTGTTAACACCAGCAATGCGGGATTGCCAATGAAAGACGGCAAGCAAGCATTACTCACCTGTGATGTCTGGGAACATGCCTATTACATTGATTACCGCAATTTGCGTGCGAAGTATGTAGAAAATTTCTGGCAATTAACAAACTGGGATTTTGTTGCGAAGAATTTTGAGGGGTAGGCTGTTAATCACCTTCATTGTCATATCTATTGTCATGCCAGACACTGGTGCATGTTAGGAATGAGCCCCCGCCTACGCGGGGGTGACAAAGCTTATTTCCGCTTCAAATAATGCCGCTCAATCAACTGCGTATGAGCACGTAATTCATTCAGTTCATCGAGCAAATCAAGCACTAACGCAATACCAGCCATATTCACTTCCAGATCACGCTGTAATCGCTGCGCCGCTTTTACCCGCTGTAATTCGTCAAGGTCAAACTGCCATTGATGGGGCTGCCCGCCACGAGGATGCACAATATCATGCTCAATCAATGCCTGAATAAATTCATTTGAAATGCCGCAGGCTTCGCAGAATTCATCCAGCGTCAGCGGCTCTGCGTTGGTATAATCGGCAATGATGATTATTTCATTTTTAGTCATGGACACATCCCTCAAGCCGGCCAATCTTTACGTGGATTAAATGGCATGACTTCAGCCATTTTCTGGTACACCTGCCGCTGTTCATCTGTTTTGGGTGGTGGCACTTCTATTTTTAAAATAGCGTACTGATCACCTGCCGCAGGAGAACCCGGCAAACCGCGCCCCTTTAAACGCAGCTTTTGTCCTGACTGTGAATCCGGCGCCAACTTCATTCCTACCTGACCACCCAAGGTTGGAATCTTGATGTCAGCACCTAATGCAGCCTCCCATGGCGTGACAGGCAAGGTCAGAAAAACATCTCTGCCATTCAGGGAAAACAGCGGATGTGGTTCAATATCAATTTCCAGATACAAATCACCTGCTGGTGCACCGCCTATACCCGGGCCGCCTTGCTGGGATAAGCGTAATTGCTGGCCTTGCGCAGCGCCGGCTGGAATAGTCACTTTTAAGGTTTTGCTTGTTTGCTTGATATTACCTTCAAGATCAATCTCGGGCATCTGCAGCTGAATAGATTTAGTGGTTCCCCGAAAAGCCTCTTCCAGCGTAATGCGGATGACTGCTCGTTGATCGCTGCCACGCTGCTGAAATCCTCTCCCTTCACCACGATCAACGTGGCCGCGGCCACGCCCAAACAGGTTCGTGAAGAAATCACTGAACCCGCCCATATCAGCATCAGAAAACTCACCACCATCACTGGAGTAATAATAGCGCCCCTGCTGACCACCACCTGGTGGCGGACGAAACTCTTGCCCAGCTTTCCAATTAGCACCAAGCTGATCGTAAGCCGTACGTTTTGCGGAATCTTTTAATACTTCGTATGCTTCCTGAAGATTCTTGAATTTATCTTCAGCATTTGCTTCTTTACTAACATCAGGATGGTATTTGCGGGCAAGACGACGATATGCCTGTTTGATTTCATCAGCTGAGGCTTTTTTATCAACACCTAATACTGCGTAGTAGTCTTTGTATTCCATTTAATCTCTCGAGCAATCCATATTTACCATCATAGCAGATTAGATCGTCCCCTCACCCTGACCCTCTCCCGAAACCACTACTGAGCATCTATCATCTCCGAGGTCGGGAGAGGGAACCAGCTAAGCCGGCAAAGTGAAAATCATCACCTATTGCTCTTCAGGCAACCTGACCGTCAACACGTCACACTTGGCGCCATGCAAAATCGCATTTGCTGTCGAACCTAGCAATAATGACAAACCATGCCGGCCATGACTGCCGCAAACAATCAGATCAGCACCAATCTGTTCCGCTGTTCCCAGGATTTTAGTCTTGGTTGGTCCTACTTCAATGAATTGGTCTTTCGGTGCAACATTTAGCTTCTCAGCAAGCTTGCTGATAGACTGGCGTGCTTCCTCCAGCAACTGGCCTTCAATATCTTCAATGCCAAGATACGCATAGCTGTAGCCGGGTAATGGTTCCACAACGTGAACAAGGCTCAGTTTCGCACCTGTCAATCCACGAATCGAGCGGACTTTTTCAATAAGAAACTCGGTGTCTTCCGTCAGATCTGTCGCAAATAAAACATGTTTGTACATGTCAATATCCTTCCCTTAGATGATGCTTATACCGTTGCTGCCACTTTGTTAAACTCGATATGATCTTTTTTCAACTCAATGTTAATTGTATCACCCGGTGCAAATTTACCCGCTAATATTTGCTGGGCCAGCGGGTTTTCCACATGCTGCTGAATAGAACGCTTCAGCGGTCTGGCTCCATATACAGGATCATAACCCGATGCGGCCAAATAATCCAACGCTGCATCCGTAATCGCAATACCGTATTCACGCTCTGCCAGCCGTGACCGCAGCCGGTCAATTTGAATTCTAGCAATCGTCTTGATTTGCTCTTTATCCAGTGGATGAAACACCACTATCTCATCAACACGATTGATGAACTCAGGACGGAAATGCTTGCTGACGACACCCATCACCGCTTCTTTCATATCAAAATAATCACCGCTCTTGGAAATCTCCTGAATCAAATCAGATCCCAGATTCGACGTCATCACAATGACCGTATTTTTAAAATCCACTGTCCGTCCCTGACTATCCGTCAAACGCCCGTCATCCAGTACTTGCAGCAACACATTGAATACATCAACATGCGCTTTCTCAATTTCATCCAGCAAAATCACTGAATACGGCTTGCGGCGTACATGTTCCGTCAGATAGCCGCCCTCTTCATAACCGACATAACCCGGCGGCGCACCTAACAATCGCGATACGGAATGCTTCTCCATAAATTCAGACATATCCAGCCGAATGATTGCATCTTCCGTATCAAACATGAATGATGCCAAGGCCTTACATAATTCTGTTTTACCCACACCTGTCGGGCCAAGAAACATAAACGAACCAATTGGACGGTTGGGATCACCCAGTCCCGCACGTGAACGGCGTATAGCATTACATACCGCACTCACTGCCTGACTTTGTCCAATCAAACGTTTATGCAATGCATCTTCCATATGTATCAACTTATCTTTTTCACTTTCCAGCATTTTTGAAACGGGTATATGCGTCCACTTGGAAACAACTTCGGCGATTTCTTCATCCGTTACTTTATTCCGTAACAACCGCGTTTCTTTTTTCTCTGATTTGCCCGCTTCAATCAATTTTTTTTCCAACTCAGGAATTTTGGCGTATTGTAATTCTGCCATTTTAGACAAGTTACCAGAACGACGGGCATTATCAAAATCAACACGCGCTTTTTCCAGTTCCGTTTTAATTGCCTGCGCATCATTCAATGATGATTTTTCTGCTTTCCAGATTTTTTCCAGCTTGCCGTATTCTTTTTCCAGTCTATCGAGATCTGATTCCAGCTTTTCCAGATGCTTCTTCGATCCCTCATCTTTTTCTTTTTTTAATGCTTCGCGCTCTATTTTCATTTGAATAATACGGCGGTCGAGATTATCCATCACTTCAGGTTTGGAATCGATTTCCATGCGGATATTACTGCCTGCTTCATCAATCAAATCAATCGCTTTATCCGGCAAATTACGATCAGTGATGTAACGATGCGACAAGGTTGCCGCCGCGACAATGGCTGAATCAGTAATTTCCACACCATGATGCACTTCATAACGCTCTTTCAAACCGCGCAATATCGCAATCGTATCTGGTACAGACGGCTCTTCGACTAACACACGCTGGAATCGACGCTCAAGTGCCGCATCTTTCTCGACATATTTACGGTACTCATCCAGCGTAGTTGCACCGACACAATGCAATTCACCACGCGCAAGCGCGGGTTTCAACATATTACCCGCATCCATCGAACCTTCTGCTTTTCCAGCGCCGACCATGGTATGCAATTCATCGATAAATAAAATAATCTGGCCTTCCTGTTTGGATAACTCTTTCAGTACCGCTTTCAACCGTTCTTCAAATTCACCGCGAAATTTAGCACCCGCAATCAATGCTCCCAGATCAAGCGCCAGTAATTTTTTATCGCGCAATCCTTCTGGCACTTCACCATTCACAATACGCTGTGCTAATCCTTCAACAATCGCTGTTTTACCGACACCCGGCTCACCAATCAATACGGGATTATTTTTAGTACGGCGCTGCAGCACTTGAATGGTGCGGCGAATTTCCGCATCCCGTCCAATCACCGGATCCAGTTTGCCTTTGGATGCCTGCTCGGTTAAATCGATGGTATATTTAGCCAATGCATTACGTTGATCTTCTGCGCTCTGATCTGCCACCGTCTGGCCTCCTCGTTCTTCTTCTACCGCTTTTTCCAACGCCGCCTTGTTACCGCCGCACTGACGCAGCATATCACCCAGCATACCGTTATCTTCTATGACAGCTAAAGGAAATAACTCACTTGAGATATATTGATCCTTGCGTTTTTGTGCCAGTTTGTCCGTTAAATTTAAAACCCGGTTTAGTTCATTTGAAATATGTACTTCGCCGCCTGTACCTTCAACTTTTGGCAAGCGTTTAATCGCGGCATCAATATCAGCACGAAATTTTGGCAGATTAACACCTGACTTGGTCAACATGCGGCTGATACCGCCATCTGTTTCTTCTAGCAACGCTTTCATCACATGCAGGGGTTCAATCACAGCCTGATCCTGTCCTAGCGCCATGGATTGCGCATCTGACAGTGCCATCTGAAATTTGCTGGTTAGCTTATCCATTCTCATTTGCATTAACCTCTTTCATTGCTTCATCCCTCTTACATAAGGTCTATTATAGCAAGTTCAAGGGTGACTATTCAGCATATGTATCAATCTGCTTTCTCCTGCTGGCACTTGCTTTGCCTGTTCCACAGCAAATAATCTGGGAGAGTGTTGACTCGACCCTGCATGACTGCGTGTGCGAGCAGCCACAGGTTGATTACCCTGATCGTCAGGCGCATGGCGGGCAGCTGCCCTAAGTTGAGCATTCCGCTGCTCTATCAACGTTACAAGTTCCGTTTTCATTGATTCGCTACGGGTATGAATTAAATAGCCGCTGACGCTATCGCACACATACCGATAAAAATGTTCAATCAGATTAGATTGATGATCTTGCAAAAAAACACTTGCGCTCTTAAGCAAATCACAATGGCAAGCCGTCATGTATTCAATATCCTGATCCTGCAAAAATGGTTTCCTGCCAATCGTTTTAAAATTAACTGCAGAGCTGAAATACTCGCCAAGATCTTCCAGTGATGCCTGACTAAAAAGATACTGCCTGAAAGATTCATTACCCACAGCCGCTTTTTGCAATGCACTTTGTCTACAATATAGATAAACATAGATTCGATTGTTCAGCTCATCATCCGCATCATAAGCATCTATCAGTTTTCTTAATAATGGCATCGGTTGTACCAGAATTCGCAACAGCATGCGGTTAACTTCACGTCGAAAACCGGCTTGATGACTGATTTTTTCATAAGCCTGCCTGCTCGTATCTCTCATATCACTTTTTTTCTTTTTCTCATTCCAGGATGCTATTCCCAGCCAGTTTTTTGGATACGATTCATCAAGCAGCGGCAGCGCATCAATATCCATCGAGGTTAATTTTTTATCGGATTCAAAGAAAAAACCACCATCGATCCGCACCACTCTGTTTTGATTATCTATACCAACATTCGCTGTATGAAAATCATCATCACCAACAAATAACGTGGCAACCAGCTCTTCACCCAACCCGCTATACGTTCCATCACAAATGCCATCTATAAGGTCTGATAATGCAAATTTATAAAATTGTTTAAATCCATCAATCTCTCTCGAAATAATATACAGTCTTCGATAATCACTCACATCGCTAGGCGCATTATCCACCAGCAGACTTGCTTTGGGCTGGTGAGAAAGCAAATACCGCAGTATTTCAAGCCCAATCACTTCAGCGAGTGGTTCTCTGCATTTTTTTTCACGCTTCATGAAAAATCGTTTTGGATGGGACGGCTGTGCCGCGTTATTTAAATGTTTTTTCTGAATCAGGTCGATGGTTTTATGTGCTGTAGTATCACTTTGAATCGTCTTTACTACTTTGTATTGCTCCATCAATCGATACTTAAGCGAACGAGAATTCATGCAGTATTTCCCCTGAGTAAGTCACCCCAGATAGATGTTATAGCATGAATAAATGATGATCAGGTATAAATTTGGGTCGTCTGCGATTCGAACGCAGGACCAACAGGTTAAAAGCCTGCTGCTCTACCGACTGAGCTAACGACCCATGGAGTAACATACTGAAGCAGAGCGCTATATATTACTGTTTTCAGAAAAAAGATCAATGCTTTCATTGTAATTTATGCTTATTACTTATTATAGCCCGGCTATGATAAAAATTTGAACAGAATCAAATGGCCCTATTTACCTTTAGCATCACCCCAAAGATATTTATGTAACTGGATTTGCAAACGCACAGGAAGACGATCACGCAAAATAAAGTCCGCGAGACGCCCGGCATCCATTTGCTGATAACTCGGCGAAAAGAGAACATGCGAGCGCGATGCCAGATCATATTTTTGCATCACTTCTTTAGACCATTCATAATCCGCATCATCGCAAATAACAAATTTCACCTGATCATGCGGCAGCAATTTTTCCATGTTGCCCCAGAGATTACGCTCTACTTCCGCAGAACCCGGCGTCTTGATATCAATAACCTTCACGACCCTCGGATCAACAACCGAAACATCGATTGCACCGCTAGTTTCCAGTGACACGTCATAGCCTGCGTCACATAACTGTTTAAGCAATGGAATACATGCTTTCTGCGCCAATGGCTCGCCGCCCGTCACCGTCACATAACGTGCGCCATATTGCTGTACTTCAGCCAGAATAGCGTCGATGTCATGCCAGTTGCCGCCTTGAAACGCATAGGCAGTGTCACAGTACTGGCAGCGTAATGGGCAGCCTGTTAAACGAACAAAGACAGTCGGCAACCCGACTGTCTTTGTTTCACCTTGAAGAGAGTAAAAGATTTCCGTAATGCGTAAACGATTTTCAGATACCACTAATGCCCTGCTTGTTTAATCTGCTTTAGCTGTTCCGATGCTAGTCTTGCGGATGCCGTTCCTGGATAACGGTTAATAACAGTTTTGAAGCTGGATTTTGCATCTGGCCATTGCGATTGCGAGGCATAGATCAAACCGACTTTAAGCTGTGCATCAGACATACGCGGGCTATCCGGGTATGTTTTGATCACTGTGTTAAATTCGGCTAATGCAAGATCATGCTTGCTCATCAAGCCATATAATTCACCCAGCCAATAATGTGCGTTTGCAGCAAACTGGCCTGATGGGTATTTTTTCAGCATACCTTGCAGCGCCGCTACCGCTTCATTATATTTTTTGGCTTTGATGAAGTTGTAAGCCGTTTGGTAAATTTGCTGCTCTTCTGCAACATTCGGCTGATTGTCAGATTTATCCTGAGATTTTGCCACAGCCTTGGGTTCCGCTTTTGCTGCTGACTGACGACTGGATTTCGCAGAAGGTGTCAGTCCGGGACTGTCATCCTGTTGTACCGCCGCTATTTCCGGTTTTGCAGCTTTACCCTTATTGTCAGCAACAGGTACAGAGACGCTCTTTTCACTTAAACGCTTATCGATATCGCTGTACATCGCTTTCTGCTGCGCCTGCATTTGCTGCATATCATGCGTCATCTGCTCCATCTGTCCGCGCATTGCCTGCATCTGCTCCTGCATGGCATCGAGTCTGGCAGCACTTTCACTGTTTTGCATATTGTTAATCTGCTGCTCTACCCGCCGCATACGCTGCTCAACCGTACCTTTGGGGGATGATGACTCTCCCTGATACACCACAGGCTGTTGAGATGACTGATTATTAGACTGCATGGGAACAAATGTTTCCTGCCCTGGTGGTGGCGGCGGTGGCAAATCTGGCTGATCAGCCGCAGATGAATCAAACTGCTGCGGCATGGAGTCCACATCATACACCGGCGCGGATTCAGCATAAGCAGGCACAGCGATGCCTAACGACACCGCCACGCTGACAAACTTGATAAACGTTGTGAGTTTTCTCATGGCTTACCGCTTAAGATAGACTAACGCAACACGACGGTCTTTCTGGTAATCTTCTTCGGTATGGCCTGGTGCTGCCAGTTTTTCCGCACCGTAGCTGACAACACGCACTTGCGATGGATTCACACCCTTCGTATCCAGTGCCTGTGCAACAGCCTTGGCACGACGCTCGCCCAGCCCAACATTGTATTCACGGCTGCCACGCGGGTCAGTGTGACCTTCGAGCATCACTTTTGCACTCTGACGCGATGCAATGTAAGTACCGTTCGCATCAATCGCCGGCTTGTCATCCGAACGAATGACATTGCTGTCAAAATCAAAATGATAAACGCGTTTCGCCAGCACTTTGCCGCCAGCCCGATCACCAAAATTATCGCCGTCATCAACACCCGATGCCTGTGCGCCATAAGCAGAGTTTGCATCGTTAACAGCCAGCTGATCCTGATTTTTGTGTGACGAAGAGCATGCTGCCAATGTCGCAATGCCACAGCCCACAAGTACAATATTCATCCACTTTTTAAGCTTCATTATTGACTCCCCATAAACGTAAGCGTAATAAAAATATCAATTTAAAAAAGTATACCCTGAAATCAGGGCTATACGTCAATGAGATTACAGTTATCCGCCTAGGATAAAAATGGCGACCAGGCTGGATCCTGAGCTTCGCCATTACGTGCCGGCAGAAGCAGCTGGATACGGCCATCAGACGATACCATCCCCAGCATATTACGCCCGCCATGGCGCGTATCATACAGAATCATGCTGCCATTTGGTGCGATGCTGGGCGACGCACTGTCATCCGTCATACCTGTCAACACCCGGGTCGTACCTGTGTCCAGATCCAGCACAGCAATCTTGTAAATACCAGACACACGATGAATCATCGCAATATGCTTGCCATCGTGCGTATAGGATGCACGGGCGTTATAATCACCATCATAGGTCATTCTGGTAACCGCTCTGGATGCCAGATTGATCTGGTAAATCTGCGGTCCCCCGCCCCGGTTAGAGGTGAAAATCAATGACTGCCCGTCTGGCGACCAGGAGGGCTCTGTATTGATAGCAAAATCATTCGTTAGCCGCGTCAAGGCATGCGAACCAATGTCCATCACATAAATATCGGGTGTGCCGCCCTTTGACAGCACCAGTGCAAGTTTCCTGCCGTCTGGCGACCAGGCTGGTGCACCATTAATACCCGGAAAACGGCTTAGCAGCTGACGCGAGCCGGTTGCAGCATTCTGCAGGTAAATTTCTGCCTGTTTGTTCTCAAATGACACATAGGCAACCTGTTTGCCATTAGGCGACCAGGCTGGTGACATAACCGGTTCCGGTGAGTCCAGCAACGGGCGGGGATTGTAACCGTCCATGTCTGCTACTTCCAGCAAGTATCTGGCCGGCGTACCAGGCGCACGCTGCACAACAACGTAAACCAGACGGGTTGAAAAAACACCCCTCACCCCCGTCATCTGTTCATAAATCAAATCGCTGATATGATGCGCAACAGCACGCAGCGATGTACCTGAAACCGTATAGGTTTTGCCCAGCGCTACATTTGGCGTTACTTGCCCGCTCAATCCATCCAGCAATTGAAAACTGACCTGATACTGACCATCACTCAGTGCATTCACATGGCCAATGACTACGGCATCGGTACCTAACTGGCGAAAATAAGCATTGGAAACCTGAGTAATATCAGTCGGAAACTGCTTTAACACATTCTGGCCATACACCTTAAAACGGCCGCTATTTTGCAAATCATTGGTGATGATGCCAGACACATTTTGCGGCGGCACAGCACCCTGGGTACCAAATGGCACAATAGCAATTGGAATAGCACCCGCCATACCACGATTCAGTTCAAGGCTTAACAGTGCCGAAGCTGAATAAGGCGCCATTGCAACCAAGAGGGCAACCAAGAGGGGTAACCAACCAATCACTTTACGCATGAATCATGCCTCCGTTACTTAACACCGCTTATTGCCCGCTTTTATATCATACTTGCGGCGCTATTTTAACCCTGACATCACAATCCCTTACCGGCTCCCCAAATAAGGAACCTCGCAAAAGAGAACAGCCCATATTACTCAATAATGCAGCCTGATGCTGGTTTTCAACGCCGCGCACCACCAGCTGGCAAGTTAAATTATCTGCCAGTGCTTTCATCCCTTTTAACATAGCCTGTGTTCGCAGATTATGCTCAACATCATCAATAAAATTCTGCTCCAGTACGATGTAATGAACATTAATATGCCGCAAATATGAAAATGAAAAGGATGTTACGCCCGCATAACTAATCGCCAGTTTGATGCCAAGATAACTCAGCATATTAAAAGCTTTCTCAAGCACATCAAAAGACGGCTCCGTATTAGTCTCTTTTAATTCCAGCAGCAACCATTCCAGCTTAAACCCGCTTGCTTGCGCCATCTGTGTTAAATGATAAATAAAAGATGTTGCTTCAAGCTGCCGCATTGAAACAGGAATACTAATTAACGCCGGACAAAATCCAAATTCACGCCACTGAACAAATTGCTGAAATGCCGCTTTAAACAGCCACTCTGAAAAATCATTCTCTCTACGCTGCTTTTCAATGTGATAATAAAGCTCCTGTGTATCAATCAACCCTAGATCTGGATGCCGCCAGGTAAGCAGTGTATCCATAGAAAGAATAGCTTTCGTCGTTGAGTCAATCACCGGCTGATAATACAACTCCAGCTCCTGAAAGATACTGCCTCGTTTAACATCTACATGTATTGACAGCTCCCGCTGACTGACAATCTGATTTTTTTCCTGATAAAAACGATAAACATGATTGCCGCTCTCACTCGCCGCACCAACAGCTGATTGCGCTGCCCGCAACAAGCCGTCGAGATCCGTACCGTCTGAGGGGTAAATAGCAATACCTATATTGGCATCAATATATAATTCATGATCATTAACACGAAAAGGTTCTGCAAGTGTTTGCAAAATACGCTGGGCAACCATCGCCGCCGTTTCCGCTTTTGCCAGCTGAGTTGCCATGACACCAAACGTTGCATTTTTATACCGGCTAACGGTATCCACTTTACGCAAAACCAGACGGATGCGATTGCCGGCTTCTTTCAGAACAGCATGTCCACTCTTGCTATCCAGGCCACCCGCCAGCATCGGAAAATCACTGATCTCAACTAATAACAGACCCGCTGTCATCTGGGAGCGTTCACTTTCTACCATAACCCGATTGAATGTCTCTTCGAACACGGGCCAGGTCGGCAGGCCGGTAACATGATCTTCCAGAGCAAGATGGCATTGTCGTTCCAGCTGACCAAGATTGTCACGCAGCTGTTTCTCGGTGGCATGCGCACTTTTCAATAATACATTACGTTTCATCAGCTGCCATTTGAGGTAGCTGCAGAGACCCAGCAAAACGAGCGCCATGATGCCGAGCATTATTTGTGTCAACAACACACACGCTCCTTGTCGTGATGTTAGAAAGTTACTGTATTATATCTTAACAGCGATTGGGGTCGGCGTCATCCATGGATGGCCATTAGATAGCGCTCAGCCCGCCATCAATGATGTTTTCCGGCTTCACCTTTAAAACAAATTGCCTGAATGGCTCAAATGCCTCTGGGTCTGACGGAACTGGCAACGGAGAAGATTTCAACACAGCCACCTTGGCTGAACTATCCAGTGCCGGATCACCACTGCTTTTGGTTATCTGAACATCCAGTACTGCGCCGCCCGGCGCGACACGTATGAGGAGCACTGAATACCGCGTCTTGTCTGCCTGTACCGGCACAATCCAGTGTTCACTGATATTCTGGATGATAAGCGCCTTATATTTATCAACAACACCCTGCGCCAATCGTGTCTGTGTGCCTTTTAGCTTAATTTCTTCATCCAGCAGCTGCTGCCGCAATGATTTTTCTGCCTGCTCACGCAATGTTTTCTGGAATTTGGATTCAATCTGTTTTTGCCTGATTTTTTGCTGCTTTTTGCTTTGCTTCAGAATATCCGCCATGAGATTTTTTTCCGCCATCTCACGCAGCTTTTTCTCCGCTAGTTTTTTCTCTTGCAGCATTTTTTCTTCCAGCGCTTTCT
>CAZOVT010000003.1:41276-53232 GCA_964583565.1 uncultured Coxiellaceae bacterium | reverse complement strand
GCAATGACATCATTATCTGGCTGCGGCGGTATCACTATTTTAGGCGGTGGAGCAGGTAGCGGTTTGGGTTTTTCCATGGCAACTGGAGGGGGAGGCGGCGCAGGCTGATCAGGGACAATGTTACTTTTAGGTGTATCCCCCAGCACAACAGCACTGATAACATCATGCTGGTTCGTATTTTCAATCACCGGCATCAGGGTAACATGATCCACCCCCAATATCAGCGCCAACAGAATAATGCCATGCAGCACCAGAGAAATGTAAAAATACTTCGCGTCTGGTGCTTCCTCCTGCTGTTCCTGCCATCTCATCACATCAACCCGCGGCTTTTTTATCTAGATCAGACGGCTGTGTAATTAATCCAACACTTTTTGCCCCAGCTTGCTGAAGCAACACCATCGCCTCAACCACCTTGCCATAATTTGCATTCTTGTCACCGCGCACAAGGACTGGTCGCTGCTGTTCCGCAGTCTGCCCCGCTAACTGCGTGGTCACAAGATGACTTAATGTCTGCGGTGGAATAGCCTGACTGGGTTTATCCGCCAGATTGAAATAAAATTTCCCCTCGGCATCCACTGTTACAATCAGCGGCTCCTTCTGTTTCTCCATCATTGCTTTTGCCTGGGTTTTTGGCAGCTCAACCTTAACGCCCTGCGTTAATAACGGAGCAGTAATCATGAAAATCACTAATAACACCAGCATGACATCAATGAATGGAACCACATTGATGTCTGACATTGCACGCCGTGTTCCCGGTTGATGGATATGTGCCATATAAGATTACCCCGCTGTTTCTGAACGAACGTGCCCCTGATGCATCTGTCGAATCAGAATGTTCGTGAATTCTTCTTCAAACGCATCAAAGCGGCTGGTTAATTTACCAATGTCATTAACAAAACGGTTATAAGCGATTACTGCTGGAATCGCAGCGAACAATCCCAACGCTGTAGCAATAAGCGCCTCGGCAATGCCTGGTGCTACCATGGCAATGGAAGCCTGCTGCACCGTTGCCAACGCACTAAAGGCCGTCATGATACCCCATACCGTGCCGAACAAACCAACATAGGGACTGGTTGAGCCGATAATCGCCAGAAAGGGCAGGTATCTCTCCATTTTGTCCTGTTCGCGCATTTGAGCAACACTCATTGCCCGGCGGGTATTTTCAATAACAATATCAACTTTTGCACCAGCATCTTTCCGAAAGCGCAAAAACTCTTTAAATCCGGCATAAAATATCGCTTCGAGCCCAGTAAGGGAGTGCTTCTGGCTCGTTTCCCTGGCATACAGCTTAGCCAGATCCTCACCAGACCAGAATACTGTTTCAAAATTTCCAGTAGCACGACTCATACCATTAAAAAAGAATCCTCGCTGCAAAATATAGGTCCAGGAAAAAATGGATGCCCCCACCAGTAACAGCATCACCACTTTGACCACTATTCCGGCATGCAGGAAGTAACTCAGCAAACTGGCATCATAATTCACGATAACATTCTCCGTATTGTTTCTAGCACTGGTACATCAGGATAGGGTACTAGCCGCATGTGGGTATTCACACAAGCAATTTTAATATCAGCCCTAAAGAGTATTCTATGATCTGGCCGGGCAAGACGCAAATGCTGTTCAAAAAGATTCTACCCCTTCAAACAAATTCGCTGTCTGGGGTACTTGTATTTTATCCGGCACCGTCAGACCAAAATGCAGGTAGGCGTGCCGGGTAGCCACCCGGCCGCGGGGCGTACGCAGCATAAAACCCTGCTGAATCAAAAAGGGCTCAATCACATCTTCTATCGTGCCTTTTTCTTCATTAATAAACGCCGCAAGACTCTCCAGTCCCACCGGCCCCCCATCAAACTTTTCAATCATCGCCAGCAGCAGCTTTTGATCCATAATATCAAACCCCAGATTATCCACTCTGAGAAAATCCAGTGCTGCTTTAACGACATCTTCTGATACCAGCCCGTCTGCTTTCACTTCGGCATAATCTCGTACCCGCCGCAGCAGGCGGTTGGCAATTCGCGGCGTCCCGCGTGAACGGCGGGCAATTTCAGCCGCTCCCGCTTCATCTATCGATACATTTAAAATGGCTGCGGAACGCAGCACAATCTGGGTTAAATCAACCGTCTGATAAAACTCCAGACGCTGCACGATCCCGAAACGATCCCGTAAAGGCGAGGTCAGCAAACCGGCACGGGTCGTCGCGCCAATCAGCGTGAATGGCGGTAAATCCAGTTTAATAGAACGCGCAGAGGGCCCTTCACCTATCATGATATCAATCTGATAATCTTCCATTGCCGGATAAAGCACTTCCTCAACCACTGGGCTCAAGCGGTGAATTTCATCGATAAACAGCACATCGCCAGCCTGCAGGTTGGTTAGCAGCGCTGCCACATCGCCCGGCCGCTCCAACACCGGCCCAGAGGTTTGCTTTAGACTCACTCCCAGCTCATTAGCAATGATATTCGCAAGCGTCGTCTTGCCCAAACCCGGCGGCCCGAAAATCAACACATGATCCAGCGCATCTTTTCGCGCCTTAGCCGCCTGCACAAAAATACTCATTTGCTCGCGCACAGCATGCTGGCCAATATAGTCAGTCAATTGCCGGGGGCGCAGGGCACGATCAAGCGGATCATTTTCCTGTTGCTCCGGTGAAATAACTCTGTCCGTCTGCATTACATCATCTCCTTCAAGGCGCGGCAAATAGGTTCACCATTACAAATATTGATTTTATGCCAAAAACGCACGGTAATCGATGCCAAATAATTGTTGAATACGTTTAGCAATATTTCGTCCAATATGGCGCGAGCCATTTTCCATCTGCGAAATATCTGATTGAGTAACTTTAAGCTTTTTTGCTGCCTCAACTTGCGTCAAATTTTCGCGAATACGAATGCCACGCAACAAGGCACCAGGTTTTGTGTATTTTTTGTTTATATCAACAAATAACTCATCTGCATTAACTGATTTTTTTTCGTCAACTCGGTACTTTTCCATTAACTTCTTAGGAATACGATATACAGCCCCGGCATGATGAAAATGAATGACCTTCTCAGCTTCCCTAGTATGGTGCTTTCTCATGTGTGCCGACATAATACACCTCGATCAATTGTTCTTGTTTATTCACTTTCCAACAACATACATAGGTTGGATTACCTTTAATCAAATGGCAATGTCGAACATCTTCAGCACGGCCAACCGATAATTTGCCATAATTAGACCAATGTTTGCCAGGAGCCGGTCCATACACTTTTAAATCCTGCACCAGCACCTGAAGCACAAGCCTCACTCGCTCATTTAAGAGCAGCGCTTGCTTAAAAGCTTTATTAGAAAATGTAACATCCCATGACATAGAATATACCTTATTTTGGAATATTGCAATTTTTACAATATTTCTGGTGTGCGCAACAAACTGGCACGAAAAGACTAATTTGATAAAAATCAGAAAGTTGCGACCGCAACCACTAACAAGACATAAAACCAAACGCAGATTAAAACTTACATCATCTCCTTCAAGGCGCGGCGGATTAATTCTTCGCTTGCCGCTGCACCATCATCAATTTTAGTGACCACCCGGTTTGCTTCCGGCTGTTTGTAGCCTAGCGTAATCAGGGCAGAAATCGCATCTTGCAAGGCCTGATGGCGACCTCGCTTCTCTTCTGTCGCCAGCACAGCCCCTTCGCCCGCCGGTGCCTGATACCAGTCACTCAGTTTGTCACGCATTTCAATCACCAACCGTTCTGCTATCTTCTTACCCACACCCGGCAAACGTACCAGACTAGCGGTATCATTATTCAACACACACCGTACAAATTCTTCCGGCGCGGCGCTGGATAAAACCGTCAGCGCGAGACGCGGCCCCACACCATTAACCTTCAATAACGTTCGAAAAAGCTGCCGCTCGTCTCGTGTATAGAAACCGTACAGCAATTGCGCATCTTCACGCACAATAAAGTGAGTCAGCAGCGTGACTTCCTGCCCAATATCAGGCAGTCGATAAAATGTTCCCATCGGCACATCGATTTCATAGCCAATGCCATGCACATCAATAATAAGCTGAGGGGGTTGTTTTTCCACGATAATGCCGCGAATTTGACCGATCATAGACCATTCCCTGAAAGTGATACGTCAATCTTATGCTAAAAACAGGCGAGAATCGATGACAAAAAGAGAGATTTACTTGTGCAATTTTCGATGCGTTATGTTCATAGAATCGGCACGCTCCAGCGGCCTTTTTTCATCATCCAGTTTTTGCACATCTGACGATGATACAGTATCTGCAAACAAACTTGCCTTTCTGGGTGTTGCAATACGCTGCGTATAAGAACGCGGCGAATCCTGCCCTTTTTTTGTTGATGATGCAGATGAAGATGAAGAGGCAGATGAAGGCGCAGCTGCTGCTGCCGCTCTTGCTGCAGGCACAGACACTCCAAATACACCTTGTGTTGATCCTGATTGCGATGCAAACCGGATGCTGATATGTGTATCAACATACTCACGCGTTTTTTTATCGAACTGCGCCAGAAATTTGCTTGCTTCCCCGATAGACCGCTTTTTCAACTCACGATACACATGAGCAATCACATCATACATAACACGCTTAAATGCCTTATCCGAATTTTCTTGCAGCAATGGCATGTTTTTTGCTACTACACCTTGCTTCACAAGCATTTTGTAATCAACCGATTTTATTCTATCAACCACCCCTTCCGGTATCGTTAATGAACCATCATCATGTTTAACAATACCCAGTTGGTGCATCATACTATCTTTCACTACTGCTCTAGCGCCGTCCTGCACCGCTGTCAATACATCCTCTGGTTTCATATTATTATTGTTGGTAACCACAAGACAAAAAGCCCTGTATGATGATGCCTGCAGATAGGCATCTGTATCAGGCTCCAGAGACGCAGCCATAGCAGCATCCGTATTCACTTTTCCAAGCGCTGTATTTGTAAATGCAACCACCAGATCCCGCTCACATTGCGCCCGCACAACCGGATCCACCACTTTTCCCAGCTCTTCCACAATAACCATGTCCTTAAATAGAAATTCTTTTGCGGCATGATGAATAATCTCAAGCAGCGCCGAAACAGCTTTGAGATTAACAGTCATTGATTTTTTACCTATCATTTGTTTACCAAACTGATCGCTGATGACGGCTGAAAAATACCCGACAGCATCATTTATATTTACCTGACGCTCAGCATTGCTATCGAATATTCTGGTTCTCTCACTCGGCAGCAAACTATCCAGGCTTCGCTCTGCTCCGATCCTGCTGCCATGATGCTTTTTGAGCGCTTCGCTCACTGCGCCCGCATACGTCACCACTCGTCTACTTGAAGCCATATTACCCCCATGGATCCCCGTTCATATTTGCCTCTTATTTATTGCAGTATAATCTATATCCGGGAAGTGAGTATTAAGTGACCATAAAGATCAATTTATCAATAGGATGCGATATAGTTTATATTGCATCCAGCGGGTTGCGCGGTACAATGCACATCAAAAATATAGAGTACCGACATAAAATGAAAAAACAGTTATTTTTGAATAAAGTCATCGTTAAAAAATCCCGCACTCACGGCTATGGCGTTTTTGCTGAAAAAACCATCAAGAAAGGTGAGATTATTGAAGAGTGTTACATCCTCGTTTCTCGCGGCGGCGATAAAACACTGGAAGATTACTATTTTGATGTGAATGGCAAATACGGTATTTTCACCGGATTTGGCGTTATCTATAATCACTCCGATGATCCAAACGCCGATTACAATATCTACGCCAAACGCAAGCTGGCCGTCATTAAAGCCGCCAGAACCATTCGCAAGGGTGAAGAAATTTTTGTTTCCTACGGCGAAGAATGGTTTACCAGCCGCAACATGATAGAAAAAAAACCAACCAAAAACAAAAAACACTAAAACTCAAGCCCCAGACGCCGCAAATTCCGCGCCTGGGCATGACACAAAGCAATGGCAAGCGCATCAGCTGCATCTGCCTGCAGTTTATCAGCCAGATTCAGTAAACGTTTCACCATAAACTGCACCTGATCTTTTTTAGCAGCACCGTTTCCAACAACTGATTTTTTAACTTGCCGGGCAGAATATTCACTCACCGGCATATCCAGCGCCACAATCGCCGCACCGCGTGCCTGCCCCAGTTTCAACGCTGATCCTGGATTCTCATGCATGAAGATTTGCTCAATAGCTGCTTCTTGCGGCTGGTATTGCTGAATAACTTCCTGCAAACCAACAAATATTCGTTTCAGACGTTCATGCACCGGGTAAGCCGACACATTTAAATGGCCGCTGGCAAGATGAATGTGGCGGTTACCATCAAGACGAATGACACCGTAACCTGTATTACGGGAACCCGGATCAACACCAATGATAATGGTCATGTGACGTCCTTGTTGTTTTTTCTGTCGTCTTACAGTCTATCCAGCTTTGTTGCCACCACTGTCACCCTCGCGAAGGCAGGAGCATCGATGACATCTCTAATCCATCTCGCCCAGCACTTCTTCCGCAATATCCGCATTCGAATACACTGACTGGACATCATCCAGATCTTCCAGTGTATCAATCAAATTCATCACTTTCTCTGCAACTTCCTTATCCGTAATCGTCACATTAATAGAGGCTCGCATCGTGACATCAGCCGCTGCCGGCTTAAGCCCTGCGTTTACCAATGCTGTTCTCAGACTGAGAAAATTTTCTGGCAAGGTAATCACTTCCGCGCTCTTATCATCGTTAATAATAATATCTTCCGCGCCCAGCTCTAATGCCAGCTCCATCAAACGTTCTTCATCCACACCCGGCTCAAATGTTATCTCACCCTGTTTTTTAAATAAGTAAGCAACCGAACCATCTGTTCCCAGATTACCGCCGCTTTTGGAAAATGCATGGCGCACTTCACCTACCGTACGATTACGATTATTTGTCATGCAGTCAACAATCAATGCTGTGCCGCCGGGCCCATAACCTTCATACCGAATTTCTTCTACTTCCTCGCCTTCCATCCCGCCAGCACCGCGCTTAATAGCGCGATCGATAACATCTTTTGTCATATTCGCTTCTTGCGCTTTTTCCAATGCGACGCGCAAGCGCGGATTCACTGTTGGATCGGCACCGCCGCCCATTTTCGCGGCAACCGTTAATTCGCGAATAATTTTTGTATACAATTTTCCGCGCTTGGCATCCTGTTTTGCTTTATGACGTTTAATATTCGCCCATTTACTATGACCGGCCATTGTATTTACCTCTTACTCTTTTACTTTTGTCGCAACTCGTATACCCAACTCAATCAACTGCGCCGGTTCGACTGGCGCAGGTGCATCCATCAATGGACAGCTTGCTGTCTGCGTTTTCGGGAATGCAATAACATCACGAATCGATGCCGCGCCTGTCATCAACATCACCAGACGATCCAGCCCGAACGCAATACCACCATGTGGAGGACAGCCCATCTTCATCGCTGTTAACAAATGACCGAATTTTTCTTCTGCCTGCTCATCACTGATATTTAAAATATTAAATACCGCTTTCTGCATCTCGGATGAGTTAATACGCACCGAACCACCGCCAATTTCACTGCCATTCAAAACCATATCATAGGCACGTGCCAGCATATTAACCGGGTCTTTTGTTAGTTCAGCCACTGTATCCGCTTTCGGTGCCGTGAATGGATGGTGACAGGCAGACAACCGGCCCTCGCCTTTTTCAAACATTGGAAAATCTGTTATCCACAATATGCGCCAGTCATCCGCCACCAATCCGCGATCCTGACCGACCTTTAATCGCAGCGCACCCAGCGATTCATTCACGATGCTTGCTTTATCTGCACCAAAGAAAATAATATCGCCGACCTTTGCCTTTGTTCTTTCAAGAATACCTTTTACAACGTCATCTGGAAGGAACTTTAAAATCGGTGATTGTAAGCCTTCTTTACCGTCAGCATTAATCTTGATATATGCTAGCCCGCGCGCGCCAAAAATACTGATGTAACTCGTATAATCATCAATCTCCTTGCGGCTGATCGCCGCACCGCCCGGCACACACAGGGCAGCAACACGACCGTGAGGATCATTTGCCGGTTCGGCAAATACTTTAAACTCGACGCCTTTCATTAAATCGCCGACATCCACTAACTCAAGTGGAATACGCAAGTCTGGTTTATCAGAACCATAACGCTGCTGTGCTTCGGCATATGTCATGCGTGGAAATGGTGTTGGCAATTCAACATTCATCAGTGTTTTAAACATGCCGCGTATCATTTCTTCCATAATCGCCTGAATTTCATTTTCATTCAGGAAGGATGTTTCAATATCCAGCTGTGTAAATTCAGGCTGGCGATCAGCGCGCAAATCTTCATCGCGAAAACAGCGAACAATCTGGTAATAACGATCAATCCCGGACATCATCAGTAATTGTTTAAACTGCTGCGGTGACTGCGGCAACGCAAAGAAACTGCCAGGTTTGGTTCTGCTCGGCACCAGATAGTCACGCGCACCTTCAGGCGTCGCGCGTGTGAGCATAGGTGTTTCCACATCAATAAAACCATGCGCATCCATATAACTGCGCAGATAACTTGTGATTTTGGCGCGGAACTTTAAACGCTCAAGCATTTCTGGCCGCCGGATATCCAGATAACGATAATGTAAACGGGTTTCTTCCCCTACCTCGTGATATTCATCAATCGGGAATGGTAATGGTTCTGAACGATTAAGAATTGTTAATGATTCTGCAGCGACCTCAATTTCACCGGTACGTAAATTCTTGTTTACTGTGCCTCCTGGACGATGACGCACCTTGCCTGTGACCTGCACCACAAATTCGGCGCGGCAAGACTCTGCGAGCTTGAACACATCTTGCTGCTCTGGTGCAACAACCACCTGAACCAATCCTTCACGATCTCGCAAATCAATAAAAATAACGCCGCCATGATCACGACGCCGGTGCACCCATCCCGCTAACTTTACTTCCTGACCCATTTGTTCGGCTGTTACATTGCCGCAATAATGACTACGCATTGAAAAAACACCTTTAGATTATGACATACATTGTCTGTTACTTTTTCTTGCCGTTTGGTATACCTGGCTTTACCACCCCTAATGAAATAACCAGCTTCAACGCCTGATCAACGCTCATGCCTAGTTCAATCACCTTGCTCTTTGGCGCCATCATAAAAAATCCTGACGTTGGGTTGGGTGTCGTTGGAATGAAATAACTCACCATTGGCTCCGAACCCAATGCTGTCTCAATATCTTTCACCACCTCACCCGTCTGAAAGGCAATACTCCAGACACCTTCTTTAGGAAATTCCACCAACAGCACTCTACGAAACGATTGACCGCCCGGCTTAAAGACAGTCTGTGTCACCTGTTTGACACCGGTATAAATGGAACGCACGAGCGGAATACGTGCAACCATGGCATCACCCAGATCGACAAATTTGCTGCCGATAAAATTGGCGGCAAACATACCAGTCAATAAAATAACCAGCAAGGTAATCATCACGCCGATACCGGGCACATGAAAACCCAGCAACACATCTGGCTGCCACTCATGTGGCAGCAGCAGCAGCGATTTGCTGAGTAAATCTACCAAAAACCGGATAACCAGCAGTGTCACCCAGATAGGCATCCAAACGAGCAAACCAGAAATAAGGTATTTACGAAGTGCAGCAATCATGTGGATGCAGCTCCTGTATCATTAGATGAAGAATTTGTCTTTGTTTCTGTCTTTGCTGTTTCTGTTGTCCTGGTCTCAGCCGGCTGATTATCTGCCTGCTGTTTTGCCTTACCCTTGTTACTATAATCTGTCACGTACCAGCCAGAACCTTTCAACTGAAAGCCAGCCGCTGACACCAGCTTACTCAATGAGGGCTGACTACATTCTGGACAATCCTTAAGCGGCTCATCCGACATTTTTTGCAATGCCTCCAGCTGATGTCCGCAAGCTGTGCATTGATATTCATAAATTGGCATACTAACCTCTTGCAACCTCAAACCTAAACCATGGTACGGCGGTGTGGTATATTATCATAAATTCAAGGAATGCTAATGCCTCAAAAATCAATATTAATTACCGGCTGCTCCAGCGGCATTGGACTGTCAGCGGCTACCCTGCTCAAGAAACGGGGCTATCGTGTCTTCGCCACCGCCCGCAAACAAAACGACCTCGCAAAACTCAGCGCATTGGGGCTAGAAAGTATCCCTCTCGAACTCAATGACACGACCTCCATTCACCGCGCCGTGGATCAAGTTTTGAACATGACTGGCGGAACACTGGATGCAGTCTTCAATAACTCTGGTTTTCTTGTCGCTGGCGCTATTGAAGACCTCACACGAGACATGGAACGCAAGCAATTTGAAACCAATGTCTTTGGGCCTATCGAACTCACCCGTCTGCTGTTGCCTGTTATGCGCAAACAAGGTCACGGCAGGATTGTATTCAACAGCTCCATTTTAGGCGTCATCACGCTGCCCTATTATGCCGCCTACAACGCATCAAAGTTTGCACTGGAAGGCTACGCCCGCACCTTACGTCAGGAATTACGCAGCACCGGCGTACAAGTTTCGCTAATTAATCCCGGCCCCATTCAAAGCAAGCTGCGTGCTCACGCCTTTGAAGTTTACCAGCAAACCTTGCAGCCCATTCCAAACAAAGCTTATGATCAGGTCTATCAAAAGCTGGAACGTACATATTTTTCACCAGACCGAAAGGATACCTTTCTCACTGCTCAACCTGATGCCGTTGTAAAAAAGTTAATCCACGCCATCGAATCCAACCATCCAAAAATCCACTATTTTATAGGGTTCCCCGCTCAGTGCATGGCACTGTTGAATAAATTCCTCCCTGAAAAAGTAATGGATTGGTTGCTATCTAAAATTTAGGAGTATGACATGTCATATATTCTTGTTCTTTATTACAGCCGTTACGGCGCAGTAAAACAAATGGCGCAATATGTCGCCCGCGGCATAGATTCTGTTCCCGGCATGGAAGCAAAAATCCGCACTGTACCGCCTGTATCACCCACCACGGAAGCAACTGACCCAGCTGTACCTGACAGCGGCGCACCGTATGCAACATTAGACGATTTAAAAAATTGCAGTGGACTGGCACTCGGCAGTCCAACACGATTTGGCAACATGGCTGCACCGATGAAATATTTTATTGATCAAGCCAGCGGCTTATGGCTTGCAGGCAGCCTCATTAATAAACCAGCAACCGTTTTCAGCTCCACTGCTTCTTTACACGGCGGCCAGGAAAGCACATTGCTCACCATGATGCTGCCTTTATTTCACTTAGGCATGATTATGCTAGGCATCCCCTACAGCGAACCAGACTTAAACACCACCATCACTGGCGGCACACCTTATGGTTCATCACATGTCGCCGGCACGAATGGAAAAAATCCTGTGTCTGATGAAGAAATGCGTTTGTGTATCGCACAAGGCAAACGGCTGGCAGAAACAGCACTGAAATTAAGAGTATGAAAGGTTTCAGTCTAATCGAACTGATGATTGCACTCGCAATCATCAGCATACTTGCGATGATCAGCGTACCGCGTTACACGCATCACATCACGCAGGCATACCGCATGCAGGCTGAGAATTTGTTAGGCCAATTAAGTGTGGCGCTCGAGCAATTTTATATCGAGCAAGAAACATACGAGAACGCACGCATCGATCAACTGCATGTTAATCTTGATGCAGTGAAATCATATTATCAATTTACCCTGACAGCAGATGCCAGTCACTTTACGTTAACAGCATCACCCATCAACTCACAGGCATCTCGTGATTCAATGTGCGGTTCTCTTTCCGTCACATCAACAGGTGAGCGGCATATTTCAGGTAATGGTGACATCAACGAATGCTGGTAAAAGAGCATTAACGAACAATTGTTCCCACCAAAAAAAGCTGCCCTATTATTTCCGCGCGCCAAACAGCACATCCTTGTGC
>CAZOVT010000003.1:11588-41266 GCA_964583565.1 uncultured Coxiellaceae bacterium | reverse complement strand
CGCAAGCGCGGATTTACTCCGCGCTTGCGACCAGAGGGGACAAGCTATCGCTTTTCCCCTCTGGACACCCCTGGCATCCAGTCGCGCTACAATTAATAGGGCAGCTTTTTTTGGTGGGAACAACCGCTCAACAAGTTAGCTCTTTCCCCAGCGCCACAGCATGAACAACCCCTGATTTACTTAAGGTTAGCGCAAAAGCCGGAGACGCTGCATGACGATAGCAATACCATAATGTCGCATTGTCATTGTCAACCAACCCATCAGGTAAAAATAAAAGATAGTCACGATAATATGGAAATGAACGCAAATGCAGCTTTCCACCTTGCTGATGCAATGGCAAATGCCGGATAACCTGATTATTCTTTTCAAGAAACACCGACAAGCCTTTACCATCTTCAATGCGTAAACCTACCGGCGTGTATCGATGATGACTTTCTGCCTGGGCAAAATAAATTGCCTGTGTCAGCTGAGCTTTAAGTACTTCATTATTAGTACGATTAAACCACGCCGACATGCCAGGCATCACCCAATATGCCAACACCATTGAGATAGCCAATACCAACATGACTTCTATTAAAGAATAGCCATTATCTGTTTTCATCTCACCTCTCAAACGATACAATAAGCGCCATGACTGAACTATTAGACACACAAAAAATCATTGCTCACACGACACCCGCTCATCGTGCACAATTACCACAACTACTAACCTTCAATGAGCTCCCATCAACCAACGATTACCTGCTGCAACATGCCGCGCATTTCGCACACACAACAGTTGCCTGCTTTGCCGAGCAGCAAACAGCTGGCCGCGGACGGTTGGGACGCACCTGGGTATCACCTTATGCAGCCAATATTTATTTATCTCTGCTATGGCACTTCCGCCTGACAGCAAATCAACTAGCAGGCTTGAATATAGTGGTCGGTATGTCGATTGTAGAAGCGATTCAATGCATCATGTCTATTCCAGACTTAATGCTGAAATGGCCAAATGATATTTACTGGCACGACAAGAAACTAGGCGGGATTCTGATTGAAGTAGCAGGTGAGTCCAGTCAAATCAGCACTGCTGTCATTGGTATCGGTATCAACGTTAACATGCCGGCAGATCAAGGCCGTCACATTCATAAGCCATGGATCGATTTATCCAGCATCACTAATCAAACCATTTCCCGAAACAAGTTAGCAGCAGCACTGCTTGATCGCTTGTTAATTAATTTAAATTCGTTTGCACGCGACGGTATAACAAGCTTTCTCCCCAAATGGCCGTCGCGTGATTATCTGAAAGGAAAACACATCACTATCACTAATGGAACAACAACCACACATGGCGTTGCACAAGGCATCGATAATGAAGGCAAACTGTTACTGCAAACAGATACAAAATCTACCATTGCCATTGCAGCTGGCGAAGCATCCGTACTGCTTTAGTCAGCCTATTCCTTCGGCCGCATATGTGGGAACAAAATCACATCGCGGATAGACGGTGAATCCGTGAATAACATCACCAGCCGGTCAATGCCGATTCCTTCGCCTGCGGTGGGCGGCATACCATGTTCCAGTGCTGTAATGTAATCAGCATCGTAAGGCATCGCTTCATCATTCCCGGCGGCTTTATCATCCATTTGCTGGCGGAAACGTTCTGCCTGATCATCCGGATCATTTAACTCTGAAAAGCCATTCGCAATTTCACGACCCGCGACAAACAATTCAAAACGGTCTGTGATAAATGGATCAGCATCATTACGCCGTGCCAAGGGCGACACTTCAGCAGGATATTCAGTAATAAATGTTGGCTGCATCAGACGATGTTCAACTGTTTTTTCAAAAATTTCAACTTGCACTTTACCCAGGCCATATCCTTCCTGAATAGCAATATCCAGTTTTTTAGCGGTCTTTTTCGCTGCTTCCAGTGTACTGATATCTTTTTCTGTCAGATCGGGATTAAATTCCAGAATAGACTTTTTCAATGTCAACTGACGGAAAGGTTTTGCAAAATCCAGTTCAGTGCCTTGATAGGTGAACTGCTCTTTGCCTAGCACCTCACGTGCTATGCGGCGAAACAATGTCTCGGTCAGCGCTATCATGTCATGGTAATCCGCGTATGCCTGATAAAATTCCAGCATGGTAAATTCGGGATTATGTCTGGTAGACAACCCTTCATTGCGGAAATTACGGTTAATTTCAAATACCCGCTCAAAACCACCGACTATCAACCGCTTCAGGTATAATTCAGGCGCAATACGCAAATATAACGGCATATCCAGCGCATGATGATGCGTCACAAATGGTTTCGCCGCGGCGCCGCCCGCCAATACCTGCATCATGGGTGTTTCCACTTCAAGAAAATCATGCTCCTGCAAAAACTGGCGGATAATATTGGTAATTTGCGAACGAATTAAAAATGTTTTGCGTGTTTGTTCATTCGCAATCAAATCCAGATAACGCTGACGGTAACACGTTTCCTGATCTGTTAATCCGTGAAACTTATCAGGCAATGGGCGTACTGCTTTTGTCAGTAAATATAATTTATGCGCCTTAACAGACAGTTCACCCGTTTTGGTTCGAAACAAATGCCCTTCAACGCCAATAATGTCACCCAAATCCCACTGTTTAAATTCTTCATACACTGGCGGTGTCACATCTTCCTGCCGGATATACAATTGAATACGGCCAGACATATCCTGAATATGGGTAAAACTCGCTTTACCCATCATGCGGCGTGTCATGATACGGCCAGCGATTTTTACAGTCACAGGATTCGCTTCCAGTTCTGGTTCCAGCTTGTCCGCATACGCCGCCAATAACGATGCTGCCAATGCATCACGGTGAAAACCTGCGGGATAGGCACTGCCGGTTTGCCGCCACTCGGCCAGTTTGGCGCGACGTTGTTCAATTAAATCATGGGTGCTGAACGTATCACTTTGTATCTCGTGTTGCTGGTCTGTCATAATTACAATCCACTTAATAAACTTGCTTCAATAAATTTATCCAGGTCACCGTCTAATACTGCCTGCGTATTTCCCACTTCCACGCCGGTGCGCAAATCCTTGATACGCGACATATCAAGCACATAAGAACGTATCTGACTACCCCACGTAATATCTTTCTTGTTCGCAGCCAGAGCATCCTGTTTGGCATTCAGTTTTTGCCGCTCCATTTCATACAGTCTGGCGCGCAATTGTTTCATCGCCTGGGCACGATTTTTATGCTGCGAACGATCTGACTGACATTGTACAACAATTCCTGTCGGCACGTGTGTAATACGTATAGCCGAATCAGTTTTATTAACATGCTGGCCGCCCGCGCCGCTTGCACGATAGGTATCTATGCTTAAATCCGCCGGATTAATATCAATCGAAATATTGTCATCCAGTTCAGGCGATATATAAACAGATGCAAATGATGTGTGGCGTTTATTATTCGAATCAAACGGCGACTTGCGCACAAGACGATGCACGCCACTTTCAGTACGCAGCCAGCCATAGGCATAAGCCCCGTCAAACTTAACCGTCGCGCTTTTTATTCCAGCCACATCACCAGCGGATACTTCGATAATTTCTGTTTTAAACCCATGCCGCTCACCCCAGCGCAGGTACATACGCAGCAGCATTTCCGCCCAGTCTTGCGCTTCCGTACCGCCGGATCCAGACTGGATATCCATATAGGCGGCATTCGCATCCATTTCACCGGAAAACATACGGCGAAACTCCAACGCTTCAATTTTTTTGGTGATAGTTTCAACGTCTTTTAAAATGGCTTTTTGCGCAGCCGTATCATTTTCGCTTTCCGCTAAATCCTGCAGCTCGGCTGTATCCCGCAGAAACGTTTGCAGATCATCCATCATTTCTACCACTTCTTCCAGCTGGGCCCGCTCCTTACCCAGATTTTGAGCCTTTTCCTGATCTTTCCAGCTATCTGGCGCTTCCAGCTCTTCTCGTATTACTGCTAACCGCGCCCGCTTTTGTTCGACTTCAAAGATACCCCCAGATACTTTCCAGCCGCTCTTGCAGCTCCTGAAGGTAATTGCGCATAGATGTGATTTCAAGCATGGTAGTCGCCCTTGACGGTAATGCGCGACAATGTAGCAAGTTTTAGTCCGGATGTCATGTTCCAGGTCTGTCGAGCGGGTTGTTTGATAATAATTTAGCCAGAATAAGCGCGTCTTCACGACCTGCCACGGTGGGGTAATACGCCTTGCGCTTTCCGACTACCTGAAAATCCATTTTATGATACAGCTCTATCGCCGGGGCATTGGATTGACGCACTTCAAGATAAACAACACGAATATTTTTTTCTGCTGCACGCGCAAGCGCACATTCAAGCAATTTCTTTCCCCAACCCTGCCGCTGATAAGCATGATCCACGCATAAATTGAGAACATGACACTCTTCGACAGACATGGCAACGATGATAAATCCAGCGATCTTTTTTTCTATTTCAAGCACCCAGCCTACGCAATGATTTTGAGTACATGATTTAAACGTTTCTTCTGCCCAAGGCGTAATATGAACCGCATTTTCAATCGCGAGAAGTTGTGGCAAATCAGATTTGTACAATGTTCGCAGCATGATTTAACATATACCCAGCACTAAAAGGAATATATCATGTCATATCGTTTATCCAACATCTATACCCGCAAAGGTGATGAAGGCTACACCCGGCTCGGTGATCGCACTATATCAAAAGATGAGCTGCTGGTAGAAGCAGTCGGCACAGTTGATGAACTCAATTCCTCTCTCGGATTCATTCTGTCTCTGCCCATTCAGGATAAACAGATTACAACCTCTCTCACACAAGTTCAGCATGACTTATTCAATCTGGGTGGTGAATTACACTTGCCCGACCGTGTCGCCATTACCGCAGATCATGTCACGCGGCTGGAAAAAGAACTGGATCAATGGAATGACACATTGCCGCCGTTGGAAGAATTTCTCCTGCCTGGCGGCAGCATTGTCTCAGCCGCCTGCCACGTTGCCAGAACTGTCTGCCGCCGGGCTGAACGCTGTCTGGTCAGACTGCACCGTCAGGTTTCCCTGCATAACCCCGAACTGCTGCGTTATCTCAACCGTCTCTCAGATCTGCTCTTTGTACTCGCACGTATTTTAGCCCGCGAAAGCCAGCAAAAAGAGATTCTATGGAATCACACCAAGGTCTAATATAGAGCATTTCCTTATAAAGTGTACTATAATTGTACAAAGGGTCAACACAAATAATAAGAATAACCCCATAAAAACATAACGATACAGCTTTATTTGCTGCGGCTATCCATGGCAATTAAGGTCGCATTCGATTGTAAAGAGGGGTTATGCAGATATGAAAATCAACAAGTTACATCTACATCAATTAAGCAAAATGACAGTCAGATGGCTGTGCGAGATATTAGCTTTATCTTTGCTAACGGTAACAGCCATTTATGCAGCCCCACCATCAACACCTTCTGAGATTCTCGACCATGCCATTAATCTATCTGGTGTCGCCGAAGCCAATTCTTATTCTCCAGATAACGGCGGCTTTGTTTTTACTGATGACAAACCAGCCGCTAAAAAACCTGATTCAGCACTAGCCAAAGAAAAGCAACAAACGCCCACATCGCAGCAACAACAAGATGAAATGGACGATGCAGCCAAATCAAAAAAATCGTCCAAAAGCGGAAGCAGCGAAGTAGTTGCTTAACTCTTCCTGGCTCTCAATAACAATAACAGATGATAAACTTCTCTTTTTTGTTGATTTTGTTTATTTTTAACCTAAAATGAACGGATTATAAAAAACAGACAAATAAAGGTGCAGTACACAACCGAGGTACAGAGTGAACTTAAGAAACAATACTCTCAATAGCTGCAGCGTTCAGGATCTTCTCGAAACAGGGGACAAATTCTGGCGTAAAAAAGATTATGCTGCTGTCATTACATGCTACACTCACGCCATAGAGCTCGATTCAGAAAATTATGACGCTCATGTCAACCGTGGCGCTGGTTATAACGAGCTAAAACAGTACGACAATGCCATTGCTGACTGCGATAAAGCGATGCAGCTAAACCCGCGCTCGAATGCAGCATATAACAACCGCGGCTATGCCTATTGGAAACTGCAGCAATACGATCACGCCATCGCAGACTTCACACAAGCATTAGTAATAGACCCCAATGCCACAAAAACCAAAGATAATCTCGAGGCCTGCAAGAAGGCAGCGGTCAAGCATTATCTTGATCAAGGCCGCGCGTTTCAAGAGCAAAAACATGATGCGGATGCTGTCCAGTGCTGCACTAAAGCAATAGAGATCGACCCAGAGAATTATAACGCTTATATCAAGCGCGGCGCTTGTTATAACGAGCTAAACCAGCACGACAATGCCATCGCTGACTGCAATAAAGCCATACGACTAAACCCACGCTCAGGGACAGCATATAACAACCGCGGGTATGCCTATTGGAAACTACAGCAATACGATCACGCCATCGCAGACTTCAAACGAGCATTAGCAATAGACCCCAATGCCACAAAAACCAAAGATAATCTCGAGAACTGCGAACGGATAGCAGCAAACGCCAGAGTATCCCAGCTCAGCCAGCTAACAGAAAAAATGTATTCCGATCTTGCATTGAATGAAAAAACCAGCACTCAATTAACCGTTTCGATTCCTGAATTATTAAAGCAGGATAAACAATTACTGGTTCTATTGATCGAATTAATTAAAAAACTGGATGCCACTGATCCCAGCCCAGTAAACAAAAAGATGATTGCGGACATTAATCAGTTATTAAACTATCCATCAAAAGCATTCAACCAGACACTGGAAAACATACCTGCGATCACACCACATCTTTCTGGTTACTTCCAGCGAAAAGAAGCGGTCAACCGCTACATCAGCAAGGTCGCACGACGTCTGTTATCGATGAAAGATGAAATAAACTCGACTGACTGGAAAATCCAGCACTGGTTAACCGGTAAGTTAATATCTGGCACGCCTAGCCATATCAAGAAACTTAAACAGCTCTTGGCTTGCATGAATGAATATTCAAGTACTACCGCTATTCTGGAAACCTATTCACAAGTATTAAACTTGCTATCAGGCACTGACAATCGCAATAAACGACGGCTGCCAGAAACACAGCAATTTTACGACAAATCCAGACAGAAACTGGCTGGCATCATGCTTAATCCACCTAATGCTATACCGGATGCTATACCAGCAGAAGAACTGCCGCCTGCTTATGTGCCAGTGCCGCCACCCAGCTATGCTGAGCATATAGCAGCGGCACGTATCCAGCAGCAACTCGCCATACTGAACCAGCAGTTCCCGAACTACCGGGTCGAAGAAACAAGCGAGGCTTTTTTCCTGACATGCCGCAGCACCAGCGAACCACGCTACCCGATCATCATCGACAAAAACCAGTTTGATAAACAGGTTGCAGAAAAGTTAAAACCCGTTGCAGCAGAATCATTCCCACATTTATTTGCATTCTTTACACCTGTGGCAGCGCCCGAAACAACACCTGCAGCAGCATCTGAAGTAGCAATACCTGCTGCACAGCCCCTGCTGTTTCCTCCTGTACCCACGCACGAGCTTGCACCACTTAATCAGGCAGGCATGTCAACGGACAAACAAACGACTTCTTCACCCAGAAAAATGGTGTACGCTGCGTGATTGCATAAGCCGTCTTTATTTTATTTCTTCTTCGGCATATACAAGTCTGTAATCGTGCCTTCGAAAACTTCTGCTGCCAGCGCAACAGTTTCAGACAGTGTAGGATGTGGATGAATAGTTAACGCAACATCTTCTACATCAGCCCCCATTTCAATGGCTAGGCCAACTTCAGCAATTAATTCACCTGCGTTTGGTCCAACAATGCCAGCACCGATAACACGATGCGTTTCTTCGTCAATTAACAACTTGGTCATGCCTTCGCTGCGGCCTATGCTCAATGAACGTCCGCTGGCAGCCCATGGGAATACGCCTTTACCATACTTAATCCCTTGCGCCTTTGCTTCATTTTCCGTCACACCAACCCAGGATACTTCTGGATCTGTGTAAGCGACACTGGGGATACATTTCGGATCAAAGTAATGTTTCATGCCGGCAACGACTTCCGCTGCCACACGTGCTTCCGGCATTGCTTTATGTGCCAGCATCGGATTACCAACGACATCACCAATCGCAAAAATATGCGGCACATTCGTGCGCTGCTGTTTATCCACAGGAATAAAACCACGCTCATTCACCTCAATACCCGCTTTATCTGCATCAATGCCATCTGAGTTTGGCCGGCGGCCGACAGCACACAGAATGCGATCAAACTTTTCTGGTTCTTTGGGTGCATCACCGCCTTCAAATGTCACATACAGGCCATCTTTTTTTGCTTCCACTTTGGTGACTTTTGCCTTGAGATAAATATTTTTGTAACGCGCTTTAATGCGTTTATATAACGGCGCCACAATATCACTGTCCGCACCCGGAATAATTTGATCCATCAATTCAACAATCGATATTTCTGAACCCAGCGCGTGATATACCGTCGCCATTTCCAGGCCAATAATACCGCCGCCGATCACTAACATCTTGCCGGACACATCTGCTAATTCAAGCGCACCTGTTGAATCAATAATACGTGGATCTTCGGGTAGAAATGGCAGTTTCACCGGGCGCGAACCCACCGCAATAATCGCCTGCTCAAACTCTACCGTTTCTTTTTTGCCGTCTTTACCGGTTACTTCAATCGCATTGGGTGAAATAAATTTTCCGACACCCGTCACAATCTCAACCTTACGCTGCTTTGACAACATTTTCAGGCCGCCCGTGAGCTTGGTCACGACACTGGCTTTCCAGTCACGCAGTTTTTTTACATCCACTTTCGGTTTACCAAAATCAATACCGTGCGCCGCCATATCTGCCGCTTCATCGATCACTTTTGCTGCGTGCAAAAGCGCCTTCGATGGAATACAGCCGACATTAAGACACACACCACCGATGCTTTCGTAGCGCTCTATTAGCACTACTTTTTTACCCAGATCTGCCGCCCGAAAAGCAGCTGTATAACCGCCGGGACCGCTGCCCAGCACCACTAATTCTGTCTTGATCGTCATTTTCACACCCTCTCTATAGCAATAAATTTCTAATATCGGACAACATATTTGTTAAGTGCACAATAAAACGTGCGCCTTCTGCGCCATCCACCACCCGGTGATCGTAGGACAGCGATAACGGCAGCATTAATCTCGGTACAAACTCGCCTTCCTGATACACAGGTTTGTAAGCTGTTTTTGATACACCGAGAATAGCAACCTCAGGTGCATTGATGATCGGCGTGAATGCTGTACCGCCAATACCGCCCAGACTGGAAATAGAAAAACATCCACCCTGCATATCACCCGGCAACAATTGCTTGTTACGCGCTTTCTCGCTAATTTGCGCTAATTCTTTTGCAAGTTCCATCACACCTTTTTTATCCACATCACGAATCACCGGCACCACCAGCCCATCGGGTGTATCGACGGCCACACCAATATGAAAATACTGTTTCATAATCAGGTTTTCACCTGCGGCATCCAGCGACGAATTAAAGGTTGGAAACTCTTTCAATGCCTTTACCACCGCCTTCATAATGAAAACTAACGGCGTTAATTTAATTTTCTGCTTTTCCAGTTCACCTTTCTGTGCCTGACGAAATGCTTCCAGCTCTGTAATGTCTGCTTCTGCAAACTGCGTCACGTGTGGAATGGTTGCCCAGTTACGCTGCAAATTTTTGCCAGAAATTTTCTTGATGCGTGACAAGGCTTTTGTTTCGATTGAACCAAATCTGGAAAAATCAATCGCCGGCGCTGCGGGCAATGCCACGCCGCCGCCAGCTTGCAATATCTGATTTTTATAAAATGCGAGTACATCTTCCTTCAAAACACGCTTCTTTGGGCCGCTGCCAGCAATCATGGCAATATTCAGTGCCAGTTCATGCGCAAGACGACGCACACCCGGGCCTGCGTGTACAACACCATCAGGCTGCACAGCCGGTGCTTGTGGAACAACCGGCGCAGCTGCGGGCGCCGATTTTGCTGGCGCTGTCTGAGCAGGCATTTCCGCTTTCGTTTCCACTTTTGCCGCCGCACCTGATGCTTCCACGACAAGCAAAACAGAACCGCTGGCAATCTTGTCGCCAACGGCCACTTTAATTTCTTTCACCATGCCAGCATCCGAGGATGGAATTTCCATCGTCGCTTTATCTGATTCAAGTGTCGCCACAGGCGTATCTGCTGTGATGCTATCGCCCACTTTCACTAATATTTCAATGACGGTGACTTCCGCCGCGCCACCCAGATCAGGTGTGATAATATTTTTCAGTGCCAACGCGTTCTCCTCCCTCTCTCTATTCTCAACTAAACCGTCACCGGATTTGGTTTTTTGGGATCAATGCCATATTTTTTCATGGCGGCTGAAATTTGTTTCGCTTCAACGTCGCCGTCTTTATGCAGCGCTGTTAATGCTGCAATCACAATGTAATAACGATCCACTTCAAAGAAATATCGTAACTGTGTCCGCGTATCACTGCGGCCGTAGCCGTCTGTACCCAGCGTGATATACGTGCGGTTAATAAAAGGACGCACCACATCAGCATAAGCACGCACATAATCGGTTGCGGCAACGACCGGGCCTGCATGTTTTTCCAATCGCTGCGCGATACGCGGCACGCGAGGTTTCTTTTCCGGTGCAAACATATTCGCACGCTCAACTTCCACACCATCACGCCGCAATTCGCCAAAACTGGTAATACTCCAGACATCCGCCACAACACCAAAATCAGCCTGCAATAAATCTGCCGCCGCAATCACTTCATTCAAAATCGCACCGCTGCCAAATAACTGTACTGTTTTAGCTGATTTGCTGCCTTTCCCTTTGCGGAATAAATACATCCCTTCGATAATGCCTTCTTCCACACCCGCTGGCATTGCTGGCTGAATATAACGTTCATTCATTGCCATCACGTAATAAATCAGGTCTTTTTCATCGCTATACATTTCTTTGAGGCCATGCTGCAAAATCACGGCCATTTCGTAACCATAAGCAGGATCATAGGCACGACAAACTGGCACGGTGGATGCTGTCAGTAAACTGCTGCCATCCTGATGCTGCAAACCCTCGCCTTCCAGTGTCGTACGGCCGGCTGTCGCGCCGATTAAAAATCCGCGTGCGCGCATATCGCTTGCCGCCCAGATCATGTCGCCCACACGCTGAAAACCAAACATCGAATAATAGGTAAAGAAAGGAATCATCGGCAGGTTGTTAGTGGAGTAGGATGTCGCCGCTGCAATCCACGATGCCATGCAGCCCGCTTCGGTAATACCTTCTTCCAGTACCTGACCTTTTGTTTCTTCGTGGTAATATAAAAACTGTTCTTTATCTTCTGGTGTATACAGCTGACCAACCGCAGAATAAATTCCAACCTGACGGAACAACGCTTCTAAACCAAATGTACGCACTTCATCAGAAAAAATTGGCACAATTCGAGCGCTAATTTCTTTATCTTTTAACAGCACATTAAGAATACGACCCAGCACCATGGTAGTTGACATGGTACGGTCGCCTGATCCTTGCAAAACAGCATCGAATGCCGCCAGCGCTGGCACCGTCAATGGCTGCGAAACAGCATGCCGTGCAGGCAAATAACCGCCTAGCTTTTCCCGCTGCGCCTTCAAATAGGCATTTGCAGGACTATTTTTATCTAGTCGTTTAAAATCCAGATCGATTAATTCAGCATCGGACAATGGAATATCAAAACGCGCACGAAATGTTTTCAATTCTTCCGCAGACATTTCCAACTGGTTATGCGCAATGTTTCTGCCTTCTGTTAGACCTGTACCTAACCCATAACCTTTCACGCCTTGCGCTAAAATCACGGTAGGCTGGCCTTTGTGTTGTGTAGCTGCCGCATAAGCCGCGTAGATTTTAACAGGATCATGCGCACCACGTTTCAAATTCATTAACTCTTCATCTGAAACATCCGCAAATAAAGTTTTTAATTCTTCTGTGTTGAACAAAAAGTCGCGCATATAGGCAGAACCACGCACATTTGCCGTCTGCAAATCACCATCAACACAACTATTCAGGCGTTTTAACAGCGCACCTGATTTATCCCGTGCAAACAATGCATCCCACTCACTGCCCCACATAACTTTAATGACATTCCAACCCGCACCACGGAATACACCTTCCAGTTCCTGCACGATTTTACCATTGCCGCGCACGAGTCCATCCAGGCGCTGCAGATTACAATTCACGACAAAAATCACGTTATCCAGTTTTTCGCGTGCGGCAACACTCAACGCACCAACAGAATCAACTTCATCCATTTCACCGTCGCCACAAAACACCCAGACTTTTCTATCATCTGCAGGCAGCAAACCACGATTATCAAGATATTTTAAGAATCGGCCCTGATAAATACCCTGCAGCATACCCAAACCCAGGGACACCGTCGCAAATTGCCAGAAATCCGGCATGAGCCACGGGTGGGGATAAGACGACAATCCATCTTTATCCACTTCCTGGCGAAAATTGGTGAGCTGTTCATCCGTCAATCGTCCTTCCAGATAGGCACGGGCATAATTACCTTCTGAAGAGTGACCCTGAAAGTACACGAGATCGCCCAATGCCTCTTTGGTCTGCCCACGGAAAAAGTGATTCATCCCCACTTCATAGAGAAGGGCAATGGATGCAAATGACGACAAATGACCGCCAACGCCGCCCGCCTCTTTCTTCGCTTTAAGCACCATCGCAACGGCATTCCAGCGCACCAACGCTTCAATGGCAGCTTCAAGACGCAAATCGCCGGGGTAAGCCGGTTGTTGGTCTGGCGGGATAGTATTCGTATAAGGTGTATGCAGAGCAGCAGCACCTGAAATACCGTTTTCTCCTGCTTTTTCAAGTAGTTGCTGGATGATAAATGACGCGCGCTCTTTCCCTTCAAACTGAATAAGGGAATTAAGCGCATCTAGCCACTCTTTCGTTTCAACAGGATCCAAGTCACTTAACACATTTGTCATTACACGCATTCCTGACTTAACAGTTTGGAGGCCGAAATTTTTGGCCAAGTTTAACCCGAATGGGCAAAAAACCAAAGCATTAGGAAGAGTTAATTTGGGTATTATATCGTAAACTTTGCCATGACGTATGATTGATAAATAGTTGAACTACAACGCCGGAAATAATCCCGGCATCCATCGATGCGC
Source organism: uncultured Coxiellaceae bacterium (assembly GCA_964583565.1). Taxonomy (GTDB): domain Bacteria; phylum Pseudomonadota; class Gammaproteobacteria; order DSM-16500; family DSM-16500; genus Aquicella. The sequence continues at coordinate 28,048 of CAZOVT010000003.1, read as the reverse complement.
CAAGGTTGCTGGGAAAGCGATTTTAAAAGGGGATTTAGGTGTATCGGAGATAAGTATCCCCTTTTCAACTAAAGAAGACGTTAGCCTGCGGGCATGTCGATCAGTCACATTCAGCATGCCTGACAATTCACTTCTGGAAATCTCACCTCGATATAAAATTGCCTCTAAAATCTGCATCGACTGCTGAGGAAGATGCCCCATTTCAATTTCTTCTTTTGTCCAGATCAAAATGCGTGTGCGTAACTGTTCTGGCTGCATTACACTGTCCATAAATGCAATTTGATCAATACAAATCGTCATAAAGAATTTACTGAAATCAACCAATGCTTCCAGACTCAAATTTCCCCGACCATCCAGATCATTTCGTCGAAGCAGATCACAATTCGCCAGATGTTGTTTGTATTCACCTACATGACGTGCCAAGCCTCGGGAAATAGACCATACACTGCCCGAGTCCAACGCTTTCAACATTGCGGCGTGTGACATTAGCCGTGCTACTCTGCCATTGCCATCGAGAAATGGGTGTATCCAGAGTAAACGATGATGCGATGCCCCCAATGCCAATATCGTTTCTGATTTACCCAACTTGCTGTAGGCTAACTCATAGCGTGAAAGAAACTGCGGAATTGCGCCAGCACTAATGGGGATATGCCCGCCAACTTTCACATCTCGATCTCTAAACGCACCCGGTATTAATTTTAATCGCTGGTTACCATCGAGATCTTCTATCCATAATAATTCCTCGGGTAGATGTGCACAAAACCGGCGATGAATATCACAAATAGCATGAGCAGAAAAAATATCATTACCAAGACCTCCACCATCTATCCACTCTTGAACCTTGATGTGGGCTTGTGCTTCCAATTGCAAATTACGCTTTACCGGATCCGCATCATAATTACCATACAACGCCTTTTCGATTGCAATGGGATGAGTGTTATGACCTTCAATCAGATTGCTATAATAACAGTTCATCGCTCTGACCATCGTAGCTAATGATGACTGAATCGCGGCAGGCAATGAACTTTTAAATTTTGCAGATTTTGCGGCCAACTCAACCACTAAATCCATCAACTCACTGCGGCGAGGATCACTTTCCGAAACGATCAATGGCTCCATCAATGAGGGATTTTCACCACGATCACAACCCATAAAATGTCCTCTTTAATGTCCTGAATAATAATAATTATCTATATGATATATTTATTATTATAGCACATATTATACATTTTATGTCACCAATAATGTCCGGATTAATGTCCTGCTCGACTTGCCTCCAGATACCCGCATACCTCAGCCGCCCCCTTGACCAGCCTAGGGCCGGCACGGTCTATCCAGTCAGGGTGTACTGTATACAAACGATGATGTTTAACGGCGGAAATAGCCGGCCAGCGCTGCCAGCGCGTTTCCCAGCCCTGCTCGGCCGAGTCGCTGATCACCACTTCCGGATTTGCCTGCACCACCGCTTCCCAGCTCACCTCCGGCGCCGCTGTTACCGCCTCAGCAAAGACATTATGCCCGCCGCAAAGCGTGATCACCTGATTAATCCAGCTATCATGATTAATCGTCATCAGGGAATAACCACCCAGCTGATAAAATACGGCGACGGGCGTTTGCCGCTGATAATGTGCTTTCAGTCTTGCAAGTTCAGCTTCAAACGCAGCCGCCTGCTGGTTTGCCTGAGTCACATGCCCCGTTAATCCGCCAAATGTACGCATAGCGGCGGGTATATCTTCAAGCTGCCGCGGGTTCGTCATATAAACACGAATATGCAGGCGCCGCAGTACAGCAAGCTGACGGGCAAAGCCATTGCCCCATGTCATCACGAGATCCGGGTGCAGGGAAAGAATACGCTCAAGGTCAAGGCCGCTATAAGAACCCACCACGGGCAACCCGGCTGCCTGAGCTGGGTAATCACTGCCTTTGATAACACCCACTATCTGACTGCCGGCACCAATCGCAAAGAGTGTTTCAGTAATATCCGGTGCGAGGCTGATAATACGGATAGCTTGACCACCTTGTGCCATCCCGCAAGACGTCACAAAAAGCATAAACAAACATAACCATGAAAAAGCAAACCGCCTCAAAATAAATAACCCAACACCAATATGGCAGCCAGTGAAATCAAAAATGACCGGTCCAGCAGACTGATCGTATTACGTTCCACTGATCCATCGGTAGGCAGCTGGTCCGCCTCGGTATAATTCAACGCTGCCAGCCCGCAATCCATTAGCATACTTTGGTTACTCGACAGCCCTGCTCCCACATTCCGCTTCCACGCCACAAACACATTTGCAAAGTTGCCGCCAAGCGCAAACATGAATGTCAGACAACGAACCGGCACCCAGTCCATCACCGCCTCAACTTTGCGCGCATCCTTTGTCATATCAGGCACTGCTGCCTCTTTTAATGAAGAAGACGCCGAAATAGAAACCAGCCTGTATAACACCGCGCCTACCGGTCCAAGTACAAAAAACCAGAAAACCACGGCAAAAACGCGTTGATTAGCCTGAGAAAACAAACTATCCAGAAATTGCCGGTGTACCGACTGGGCAAAACTCATATCACTCAACCCAAAGGAAGACTTTAGTTTTTCTGCTGCCAATGCTGCATCGCCCTGCACCAGCGCATTCAAACAGGCAAATGTATCCGCCCACAGATTCTGCGGCCCCAGACAATATAAAAACACAGCCAGTTCAAATACCAATCCACCGACACCATACAGTGTGTCTTCCAGTACATACTGCAAAAACGCAACAACCAGCACCACGGGCAAAATAGCGCCAGCCAGCACGACATCCGCCGATTTGCCGGTTAACTTCGATCCAGCCATACGCTGGCAGGCAATAAACCAGGACCAGTTACGTAAATGACTCCAGTCAAAAAAACGTTCTATTACCAGCGCAAACAACGTGACAACAAATGTCATGACAATTTTCCTTTTAAATATTCCCAGTCAAATGCCGCACCAGGATCTGTTTTACGTCCCGGCGCAATATCACAATGCCCAACAATCCTGTCCGGGGTTATTGCCGGATAAACCTCAAGCAAACACTTAATCACTAACGCCAGCTGTGTGTATTGCCTTTCTTCATAAACCAGATCATCCGTACCTTCCAGTTCAATGCCAATAGAAAAATCGTTACAACGCGTTCTTCCTTTAAAAACCGATTCCCCTGCATGCCACGCACGCTGTGTAAAGGGTACAAACTGAATGATTTCCCCTGCCCGGTCGATTAACAAATGCGATGACACTCTCAATGCAGCAATTGTTTCAAAATAGGGGTGAGCGGCTGTATCCAGTTTGCCGCAGAAAAAATCTTCAATAGCGCCTGTGCCAAACTGTCCCGGCGGCAGGCTGATATTGTGTATTACCACCATATCGATGGGCATACCGGCCGGACGCTCATCCAGATGCGGCGAAGGAAAGTAACGTGCCTGCACAAGCAAGCCGGTCTCAGCATTGAGTAATATGGGATCAGTCATAATAGCCATTATAATAATAAGATTGCAAATCGGGTAGAAATATTAAAAAATGCGCACATATTTAAACATATTTAATCAGGTATCAGAGCACTATGCAGCCAGAAACCATCCGATCATTAATAGAAGCCGGCCTTCAGGGCGCTGAAGCTCACGTAGAGGGTGATGGCGCGCATTTCACCGCAATCGTCGTCTGCCCTGCCTTTGTTGGTAAATCCCGCATAGAAAAACAACAGCTCGTTTATGATACAGTAAGAGAACATTTACTGGACGGCTCCCTGCATGCTCTTTCCATCAGGGCATTTACACCTGACGAATGGGAAGCAATTGACCCTGAAGGAGAAGAGTAAACATGGAAAAACTTATTATTGCCGGCAATCACCCGCTTAACGGTGAAATCAAAATTTCCGGCGCTAAAAATGCCGCCCTGCCTATTCTGGCTGCCTGCCTGCTTAGCAGCTCGCCAGTCAAAATCAGCAACATCCCCCACCTGCAGGATGTCACCACCATCGTTAATCTGCTGGGACAAATGGGCGTTCGCATTATGCTGGACGAACATTCCAACATCGAAATTGACGCCAGCCATCTGGAATCATTCCATGCACCCTATGAATTAGTCAGAACCATGCGCGCTTCTGTACTCGTCCTTGGCCCGCTGCTGACACGGTTTGGTGAAGCGATTGTTTCCCTGCCTGGCGGCTGCGCCATTGGCACACGCCCTGTCGACCAGCATCTCAAAGGCATGCAGGCCATGGGCGCCGAAATGTCTATCGAGAACGGTTACATACGGGCAAAAGCGAAGCGTCTGCATGGTGCCACTATTGAGATGGACGTTGTCACTGTCACTGGCACTGAAAATATCATGATGGCCGCAACGCTTGCCAAAGGCCAAACGATTATTCATAACGCTGCCCGCGAACCTGAAGTTGAAGATCTCGCCAACTTCCTCAATGTGCTGGGTGCTGATATCAGCGGTGCCGGCACATCAACGATTGTCATTAACGGCGTAGACAGAATAGGCGGCGGAACATACCGTGTTTTACCAGACCGTATTGAAACCGGCACCTATCTTGCCGCTGCTGTCATTACGCGTGGAAAAATCAAATTAAAGAATACATCACCAGACTTACTGAAAGCAGTGCTGCTCAAGCTCGAGGAAACCGGCGCATTCATTGATACCGGACCAGACTGGATATCGCTTGATATGAAGGGTAACCGCCCACGAGCTATCGATATCAGCACCGCTCCCTACCCCGCATTTCCCACAGACATGCAGGCTCAAATGATGGCTGTCAATACAGTAGCGGAAGGAACCGGTGTCATTATAGAAAACGTTTTTGAAAATCGGTTCATGCACGTGCAGGAATTACAACGTATGGGCGCCGATATCGCACTCAAAGGCAATACCGCCATTTGTACTGGCGTTGATAATCTCCATGGCGCACCCGTTATGGCAACTGATTTACGCGCATCAGCAAGTCTGGTGTTAGCAGGACTTGCCGCTCATGGCGACACAACCATCGACCGCATCTATCATATTGATCGCGGTTACGAATGCATAGAGGAAAAACTGGCACAATTAGGTGCAAAAATTAATCGTTTACCATAAAAGAAAAGGAATCATACGATGCCAAACAAGGAATGGGGCACACTAGGTATCCTATTTTTCACCGGCTTTACGTTACTCTCCGCACCATATATTTCTTCTGCCGCTAACCAGAAAGATCTGGAAAAATTAATCGCACTTAAAAACGCACAAACCATCCGGCTGGATTTATCCAACACTGATTTACGCGACTATCCATTTATTGCGGGTAAAATTGATTTACAAGGCGCCAATATTTCACATAGCAACCTCTCCGGGGTTAATTTATCCAAAATGAATTTGGCTGGCGCAAATTTAAGTTACACTGATTTGTCCAATGCCAAGCTAAATCAAGTCAATCTGAACGGCGCTAACCTCGACCATGCCAACCTGGCTGGCGCAGAACTGCAACAAAGCGACCTTTCCAATACCAATCTAACCTATGCATCCTTTGTCAGTGCCAAAATGATGCAGGCTATTTTTGTGAAAGCCGATCTGACCTGCGCTAATCTCAATGAAGCAGATCTCACGAAGTCAAATATCACTGATGCAACGATTTCAGGTGCCACTTTCGTCAATACTCAGACCAGCGATAGCACTGGGTATGATTCGGTGGTGGATAATAAGGTGAGTTGTTAGAAAGTTTCACCCAAAAAAAAACCCGCTTTCGCGGGTTTTTTCTGCCGTGAGGCAGCTCGTCTATCGGATTAACCGAATTTAACGCTTGAACGTACGGACACGAGGTTCGTATTGTTGCCGGTACCGCCATTTGATTGGCTGTATGCAAGGTCACGATCCCATTCAATGCCGAGGTTGGTATTTTTACCGAACATCTCAATACCATAACCGAGTACCCAGCGAGCTTCTGGTGTCAACATACCAGCAGTTTCGCGAGCAGCTTGGTAACCAACATAGATATTTTGGTCTTTACCCCAAGCATCAAAGCCGTAACCAGCTTGAATACCTGCAGCCCATGGCTTCGCACCAGTGTTGCTTGTAGCAATTGCTGGATTGTTACCATTTTTTCCAAGATCTGTCTGGTTAAAGCGTTGGAGTGCTGCTGTATAACGAGCGCCCAAGGTGAATGGACCACTGTTTACGTCAGCATACCATGCTGTACCTGCAACACGGGTGTTGTAACCGCCATTACCATTACCAGTACCAGCAATGATATTGTTCTGGTTAACAGCATAAGCAACGTCATTAACACCAATCAGGTTGTACAGGTAAGCGCCGCCAATATCCCAACCAAGCTGGTCGCTAGGCTGATTATAGCCTAATGCCAAGCCGTAGTTTGTAGGATTGTTGGTCTGGCCAACTTTTGCCAGTGGATCATCGAAGGCAAACAAGGTGCCGTTGAAGCCATTAGCAATGAAACCGCCTTCCAATGAGGTTGCCAGTGTTTCAGACAGAACCTGCGTCAGGCTGCGGGTAATCGGATGGATTTCATAACGGCTGAAATCCTGGAACTGTTTACCGACCTGAAGGAAGAATGGTGACATATCGAAATTGCCAAATGTTGCATAAGCCTGTTCAAGCTGAACTGTGCTTGATCCGCCTGATACAACGTTGTTGCTGTAAGCAGAGCTATATTCAGCTACTGCTGAGTTGCCAAATCCAACATTTGGATCATGGATTGTCGCTGTATTGTAGCTGATGCTTGCAAACGCTTTCGCCCAATCGTTAACGGACGCAGCAACGTTCAAGTAGGCATCGTTAAGTGAGAAACGTTGATAGTTTTCACCCATGTAGTTGGCATTACGATTGCCAAACTTGCCTAAATCAACATTGAGGCCGCCGCTAAATTGAATGCGGTTGAACCATCCTGGGTTGCAAGGGTTTGGCATGGAGCGGCCCATGTTCTGAGACATTTCGTTCATAGTCATGGATGATGCGCTGATCATGCAAACTTCTGCTGCTGGTCCCATGTCTTTGTAATCTTTGTAGTCATGGGTAGCTTCCATTTGTTTCACCACCTTCTGGTGATGTTTGTGTTTGGACATGTGACCTGCAAACACTGGGCAGCTCACTAGGCCAAGTACACTCATTGATGCAACAACGAGTTTTAATTTCATGGTTGTAGTATCTCCTTGATACGTTTAATCCGGACGAGTTTTAAAATTAACTCACTAATGTCCAATTTTGCAAGCAAATTTTAATGCAATCACAATGATAGTACGCATTTCAACTTATTTGCCGGCATTTTTTAGTCACTACACAAGAAAATGTGCAATATAAGACACAAGACGAGCCTGTTTATCATCACATTTTTTGCATGGAGAATTTATAACAGAGATATATTTCTTTTTAAAGTAATTTTTTTCATTCAAAAAAAAGCCCGCGCGCGGCGGGCTATCGATTAAACGTTTGAGGGTTTCTACTATAATGCTGCTGCTTCTGCTGCAAGATAATCTGCAATGCCATTTGCTGTTGGCTTGATTGCAACTTTACCTTTTGTCCAGCCGGCAGGACATACTTCACCATGTTGCTCATGAAAATCTAACGCATCAATTAAACGTAACAATTCATCTATATTACGGCCTAAAGGAAGATCGTTAACAATTTGTGAACGAACTATTCCGTTTTGATCAATAATAAACGCGCCGCGCAAAGCAACATGCGCTGTTGTATGTTCAACACCATACGATTGACATATATGATGGTTAACATCAGCAACCAATGGATAACGAACTTGTCCAATACCACCGTTTGCAACTGGTGTGTTACGCCAGGCGCTATGTGTAAATTGCGAATCTATTGATACACCGATAACTAACGCATTACGTTTTGTAAATTCATCTATACGATGATCCAGCGCGATCAACTCAGATGGACATACAAATGTGAAATCCAGCGGATAGAAAAACACAACACCATACTTTTTATGAGTCGCCTTACTCAAACTAAAATCAGAAACGATCTCACCATTCGCGAGCACTGCTGCCGCAGTGAAATCAGGAGCCTTCCGGCCTACTAATATGGACATAATCATACCTCTTGATGTTTAAAATCATAAAATCACGATAAAACAATGCGGCAGGCATTATAACGTATAATGCTGGAAAATGTGTAAAATGCCCGAAAATTTTGTATCATTCAGTATCTCATTTTATCTGGCCCATGCCCCGATGTGGGCAATAGCAAAGAGAAAATCTAACATGATGATTTTTATACTTATTTTATGTGGCGTCCTGCTCAACACCAGCGCCCAGCTCTTATTAAAGGCCGGCATGAGTCAAATCGGGCATTTTGAGTTTAGTATGGCAAACGCCCTGCCCATCGGCTACAAGGTCATGGGAAACCTGCCTATTATTGGCGGTCTGACCCTCTATGTCATGAGTGTTGGCGTCTGGCTGCTAGTCTTGTCCCGGGTTCAAGTAAGCTACGCCTACCCCATGCTGAGCATCGGCTATGTTGTCAATGCGATTGCTGCCAATTACTTTTTTGGTGAACCATTAACATCCATGCGCGTACTCGGTATTTTCATTATTATCGCAGGCGTTTATCTGGTTGCCCAAAGCAATTAAAAGAGGAAATCCCATGTCCACCACAACAAATGATTTTTTACCATTTTCACGCCCAACCATCAGTCAGGCAGCTATTGACGATGTGGTTGCCTGCCTAAAAAGCGGATGGCTGACGACTGGACCACGGGTTGCCCAATTTACTGAAGCATTAAAAACATACTTCAATGCACCGCATGCACTCCCACTCACTTCTGCAACAGCGGGATTACATCTCGCTTTACTGGCAATGAATCTCGAGCCAGGCGATGAAGTCATCACCACACCATTAACTTTTGCAGCCACCCTGAATACGATTGTGCTTGCCGGCGGCAAACCCGTACTCATTGATATCGATCCAGATACACTCAACATGGATATGAATTTACTGGAAGCCGCTATTACCAAACGCACGCGCGTCATTATGCCTGTGCACTTTGCCGGCCTTGCTGTTGATCTTGACCCACTCTACGACATTGCCAATCGTCACGGATTACGCGTTGTCGAAGATGCCGCGCACGCCATTGGTACAGAATATAAAGGTAAACGTATTGGCAGTTTTGGTGACACGCAGGTATTCAGCTTTCACCCAAACAAAAACATGACAACTGGTGAAGGCGGCTGTGTCGTAACACAAGATACCGAACTTGCCGAACAAATTGCGCGGTTACGCTTTCATGGTATGGATAGACAAGCCTGGAACCGTTTTGCAAAAAGCGGCAGTCAGGATTATGAAATTGTATTACCGGGATACAAATACAATATGATGGATTTACAGGCTGCAATCGGCATACATCAACTTAACGATCTGGATGATTTTATCAGACGCCGCGGTGAACTGGCGGAACGTTATCAGCAAGCACTGTCTGACTGGCCGCAATGGACATTACCGCAAAGCCCGAATTACGATAACCTGCATGCGTGGCATTTATATACACCCAGAATTAATGAAGATGTTGCTGGCATGGATAGAAATGAATTCATGCAGGCAATGAAAGAACAGAATATCGGCACTGGCCTGCATTATCGTGCGGTGCATCTCTATCCCTACTATCATCAAACATTCAACTTCCAGCCGGGTGACTTCCCGCATGCTGAAGATGCCGGTAACCGCATCGTCAGTTTGCCATTGTTTCCTACCATGACCGATGCGGAACATGACCGCGTGCTGGATGTGATGTACAACATTTTCAATCAGGCAGGTTAAATAATGAATATTTTAATTCTCGGCGCTAACGGTTTTATTGGCAGCCATTTAAGTGAAGCTATTTTGGCAAAAACAGACTGGCACATCCAGGCACTGGATTTAACGCAGGATAAACTGGGAACCTGCCTGAATCATCCACGCTTTCACCTCACGATAGGCGACATGATCAAACAGAAATCCTGGGTAGAAGAACAAATCAAGCAATGTGATGTTGTGCTCCCACTCGTTGCGGTGGCAACACCGATGCTTTATGTGCAGGATCCATTACGTGTATTTGAGCTGGATTTTGAAGCTAATCTCGATATCGTTCGTTTATGCGCCGCGCATGGCAAACGCATTATTTTCCCCTCCACCTCTGAAGTCTATGGCATGTGTCCTGATGCCGCGTTTGATGAAGAAACCAGCCCGCTAGTTACCGGCCCCATTTGCAAAGAACGCTGGATCTATTCAACCTCCAAGCAATTAATGGATCGTGTGATCTATGCTTATGGCAAACATAAAAATCTATCCTACACGCTATTCAGGCCATTCAACTGGTACGGCCCACGGTTAGATAATGTTTTCAACCCAAAACCGGGCGGCTCGCGCGTACTCACCCAGTTTATCGGCAACGTGCTGCGTGGTGAAAATATCACACTGGTTGGCGGCGGCGCACAGCAACGCTGTTTCACTTATATTGATGATGGTATCGATGCATTGATCAATATTATTGAGAACAAAAACAATTGTGCACACAATGGCATTTTCAATATTGGCAACCCGGATGAAAACATTTCGATTCGTCAGTTAGCTGAAACGCTAGTGAGTATGATTTCGGAACACTACCCCGCTTATGCAGAAAAAGCCAAAGCCGTTAAATTAATCGACGCAGATGCGAAATCTTATTACGGCGAAGGTTATCAGGATGTCGCGCTTCGTGTACCTGCCATTAAACGTGCCCGCGAACAACTTGGATGGGCACCCACAACAGATATCACCACTGGTTTGCGTAAGACGCTGGATTCGTATTTGCTGGATACAGTGACGGCATAAAAAAGAGAAGGGGTCAGGCTTGACATCTGGACATTCAATATTACAACCCGTATTAATTTTGAAGTGAATGTCCAGATGTCAAGCCTGACCCCTTTTTCACCGAGCTTTATAATCCATCTTATTCGCGATATGACAAAACAACTCCGCTGTACGTTCAGAATCATAAAGCGCAGAGTGGGCTTGTGTGATATCAAATGGAATGCGTGCACGGCGTGTTGCGCGTGCAAGTACTGTTTCACCTAAGGCAACGGCGGATAATGAAGCAGTATCAAATGTGGTAAACGTATGAAACGGATTATGCTGAATGCCTGTACGCTGTACAGCGGCTAAAATAAAACTCAAATCGAACCAGGCATTATGCCCAACCAGCACCGCGCGATAACACGATGTCTTTTCCATCTGTATCCGCACGGCAGCAAATAATCGATGCAGCGCCTGACTCTCTGGCAATGCAAAACGAAATGGATGCGTTGGATCAATGCCAGTAATCTCCAGTGCCGCTTTATCGAGCCGCGCTCCTGCAAATGGTTCTACATGACAGGCAAAGGTCGACTCTCGACGAAGTTTGCCATCCTGATCCATGGTAAGCATGACTGCGCCAATTTCAAGCAAAGCGTCAGTTGACGGATTTAATCCTGCCGTTTCCACATCAATCACAACCGGCAGAAGACCACGAAATCGTCTGGATAAGGGAGTTGATCTATTATTCATTTTTTCTCTAGTCAAATGCCTGGTTTGCAATACAATAAGGCAACGTTATTCATTATTCTAAAACAGTGAAATGGGATATATATGCTAACCACCACGCCGTCTGCGACAAATCCTCTGCGCGATCATATCACAAAAGCTTACCGAATGGATGAGTCTGAATGTCTTGATCAATTATTGCCCGAAGCCACTCTGTCACCCCCAGGGTTAGCGCATGTGAGCGACGTCGCCAAACAACTGGTCACTGAAACCCGTGCTTATAAAAAACGCGAAAGTAAACTGGATGCCCTGCTGCACCAGTATGACCTCTCAACAGATGAAGGTATTGCCTTGATGTGCATGGCCGAAGCGTTATTGCGTATCCCCGATAAAGCGACTATGGACAAGTTCATCAGTGACAAGCTATCCACCGTGCAATGGAAAAATCATCTCAGCCGGGAAAATCCCTTATTTATCAATGCAGCAACCTGGTCGCTGCTCACCACCGGCACGATTTACGCACCCGCCATTAGCAATGAAAAGTCCCTGCTCAGCACACTAAAGCGCACGATTAGCCGGCTGGGCGCTTCCATGATTCGACCTATTATCCTGCAAATGATGAAGGCTATTGGTACGCAATTTGTGATGGGACAAACGATTGATGCTGCCCTGAAGCGGGCAAAAGACATTGAAGCCAGCGGCTACCGCTATTCCTACGACATGCTGGGTGAAGCTGCCCGCACTCAGGAAGATGCCCATGGTTATTATCAATCGTATGTCACCGCTATCGATGCAATCGGGAAAACCGCGCAAGGCAGCTCACCGATAGAAAACCCCGGGATATCCGTTAAACTGTCCGCTCTCCATCCGCGCTATGAATATACGCATTATGACCGCGTCATGCGTGAGATGCCGCCTCTGCTGTTAGCTCTCGCCCAGCAGGCAAAACAATATAATATCGGGCTTACCATTGATGCCGAAGAAGCAGACCGGCTCGATATGATGCTGGATATCTTTGAAACCGTCTTCACGGATCCGTCACTCAGCAACTGGGATGGGTTTGGACTCGTGGTGCAGGGCTATCAAAAAAGGGCGCCATACGTGATTGACTGGCTGGCCGATCTTTCCCGCAAAACGGGCAAACGCATCATGCTGCGTCTGGTCAAAGGCGCTTACTGGGATGCCGAAATCAAGTTAAATCAGGTGCAGGGTCAAGCCGGTTATCCTGTGTTCACCCGCAAAAATTCAACAGACGTTTCTTATATTGCCTGCGCCAAAAAACTGCTTTCACTACCCGATTGTTTCTATCCGCAGTTTGGAACGCACAATGCTTACTCCGTCGCTGCCATTATGGAAATAGCAGGCAACAACCGCCATTTTGAATTTCAATGTCTGCATGGTATGGGACAGCCGTTATATAACCAGATTGTTGCCAAAGACGGCAGCTTCAACTATCCATGCCGCATCTACGCGCCTGTTGGCACCCATAAAGATTTACTCGGGTATTTAGTCAGACGCTTGCTGGAAAATGGCGCGAACACATCGTTCGTCAACAAACTGTCGGATGATAATACACCGCTGGATGCGATTATTTTTGATCCTGTTGCACGTGTCGCTAACCTGCCGCAAAAACCACATCCGCGCATTCCATTACCCAAAGACATTTATGGTGTCCGGCAAAATTCAGCTGGCATCGATTTGTCCGACAGAAGCCAATTGGCGCAACTTAAACAGCAAATGGAAGCTGCTGATCAAGAAACATGGCGTGCAGGCCCGATCATTAATGGCAAACTTATCACTGACTCATCTGATCAGGCGGTGTACTCAACCGCTAATAAAGAACGGCTGCTTGGACACGTACACAAGGCAAATGATGAAAATGTCGAAACTGCTCTCAGCAGTGCAACAGCCGCAACACAAACCTGGGGCAATACGTCAGTAGAAGAACGCGCCGCCATTCTGGAACGCGCCGCAGATCTCTTTCAGCAGGAAATGCCAGCGTTAATAACCATTCTGACCCGCGAAGGCGGCAAATGCATACTGGATGCCATCGGCGAAGTGCGCGAGGCCATTGATTTTTGCCGTTACTATGCGTGGCGTGCCCGGCAGGATCTTGCGCCAGTTGAATTAACGGGCCCCACGGGTGAGTCCAACACATTAACGCTTTATCCGCGTGGTGTTGTCGCGTGCATCAGCCCGTGGAACTTCCCGCTGGCTATTTTTACCGGTCAAATACTGGCTGCGCTGGCCGCGGGCAATACCGTACTCACCAAACCCGCAGAACAGACACCATTTATCGCCTGCAAAGCGGTACAACTCCTGCATCAGGCCGGCGTGCCCGCAGATGCCCTGCATTTACTGATCGGCCGCGGCAGTGTCGTTGGCGCAAAAATGACTGGCGACCCGCGTGTCGCTGGCGTGATGTTTACCGGCTCAACTGAAACCGCAAAAATGATTGAACAGTCACTGGCAAACCGTCCCGGGACTATCGCTTTCTTTATCGCTGAAACCGGCGGCCAGAATGCCATGATTGTGGATTCCTCCGCACTGGCAGAACAAGCCGTTTACGACATCGCACTGTCTGCATTTAACAGTGCAGGTCAACGCTGTTCAGCCTTGCGTGTATTGTTTGTACAAGATGATATCGCGCCGAAGCTGCTCGACATGCTTAAAGGTTACATGCAAGAGCTAAAAATCGGCGATCCCAGCCTGCTCAAATCTGATATCGGCCCTGTCATTGATGAAGGTGCGCAGCAAATGCTCCAGGCACATGCCAATAAAATGCGCAGCGAAGCAACGCTCATTGCCGAAGTTCCGATGCAGGACACCCCCAATGGCAATTATTTTGCTCCCTGTGCATTTGAATTGCCCAGTTTAAGCCTCTTAACTGGCGAGGTTTTCGGCCCCATCCTGCATGTTATCCGTTACAAAGCGAATGAACTGGATAAAGTTATGCAAAATATCATCGATACTGGCTTTGGTTTAACATTAGGGGTTCACAGCCGCATCGAAGCAACGGTACAATACGTCATCAGCCGCATGCATCAATCGCAACATGATCGGCGCGGTCGTTGGTGTACAGCCATTTGGCGGTGAACGATTATCCGGCACCGGCCCCAAAGCAGGCGGCCCACACTACCTGCCGCGGCTCTGCGTTGAACGCACCGTATCCATTAACACAACCGCCGTTGGCGGCAATGCAAGACTTGTTTCACTGCTTGAGGAAGATGAATGACACAATCCCATGCTATCACCCACATGATCTTCCTGATCTTCGCGGGCACAGCCATACTGGCTACGCTCGCGCTGTTCACACGCCAGTCATTGCTGGTCGCCTATATTGCATTAGGTGCGCTGCTGGGGCCCTGGGGTCTGAAGCTCATCAACAACAATGAGGTGATCAAGCAGACTGGGGACATCGGCATTATCTTTCTTCTATTCTTGCTCGGCCTCGATCTGCAGCCGCAAAACTTGCTGCACTCACTGCGTAAAATGAGTCTTATTACCTTATCCAGCTCACTCATCTTTTTCATCCTGGGCTTTACCCCCGGATTTTTCTTCGGCTATACCTTCACCGAAAATCTGGTTCTCGGTATCGCAGCCATGTTTTCCAGCACCATTATCGGCATCAAGTTATTGCCGACCACCACTTTACATCACCAGCATACTGGTGAACTGGTTATCAGCATTCTGCTGCTGCAGGATATTATCGCCATTGCCGCCATTTTGTCGCTTGAGGTCATTGCAAACGAAAGCAGTGCTGCGCATCTTGGCGTTGTACTCAGCGCACTGCCTACCCTGATTGTACTTGCTTATATTGTGCAGCGTTATGTATTGGGAAGACTGCTTGCCCACTTTGACCAGATTCATGAATATATTTTTATTTTATCGATAGGCTGGTGCCTGTGCATGGCTGAATTCAGCCACATGTTTGGACTATCAGGCGAAATCGGTGCGTTCATCGCCGGCGTTGCCCTCGCGTCAAATCCGATATCATCCTACATTGTGGAAAGCCTTAAACCGCTGCGGGATTTCTTCCTGATCATCTTTTTCTTTTCCATTGGTGCCGGTTTCAATTTCGGTCATTTGTCCGCCATCATTCTCCCGGCAAGCATCATGGCCGCCATTATGCTGCTCGCCAAACCGTTTAGCTTTAACTGGCTGCTCAGGCAATCCGGTGAAGTACGATCCATCAGCCGTGAAATTGGCGTACGTCTGGGACAAATGAGTGAATTTTCACTATTGCTCATCTACATGGCATTTGAAACCCGTCTCATATCACCCGCCACATCCAACATGGCGCAAGCAGCTATCATCATCACCTTTATTGTTTCCTGCTACTGGATTGTCATGCGCTATCCAACTCCGCTTGCTTCCACAGCCAAATTAAGACGAGACTAATACATGGGCGCACATCATAATCATTCCGATCACCAGCATGCCGGCCATCACCACGGGCATACACACCATCATGCGCCAGCTGGTTCATTCAACACCGCATTTGCCATCGCCATTACCCTGACACTGGGTTACACACTCGTTGAAGCTGGCTATGGTTTCTATGCAAATTCCATGAGCCTGCTTGCCGATGCTGTGCACAACCTTGGCGACAGCCTGGGACTGATTTTTGCCTGGATTGCAAACTGGCTGCTAACGTTTCCAGCCAAAAAACGCTATAGCTACGGTTTTAAGCGCACCTCTATCATTGCCGCACTCGCCAACGCCTTCATTCTGGTCAGCACCTCTGTACTCATTGGCTATGAATCTATCCGCAAACTCTTTAACCTGACCATGGTTGATGAATCTATCGTTATTGTCATTGGTATTATTGGTATTTTCATTAATGTTGGCAGCTCACTGCTATTTATGCGCGGCGCAAAAGACGACATCAATATCAAGGGTGCGTTTTTACATTTAATGGCTGACGCCCTCATTCTGGCTGGCGTTGTCCTTTCCGCTATCC
>CAZOVT010000003.1:8780-11578 GCA_964583565.1 uncultured Coxiellaceae bacterium | reverse complement strand
GTTACACTAACTGGCACTGGATTGACCCTGTTGTCGGTATTATTATTGTTGGCATCGTGCTTTGGGGCACATGGGGATTACTGCATGATTCTATCAGCCTGATACTCGATGCGGTGCCGCGATATATTGATCACGCTGGTGTCAGAAAATATTTATCTGAATATGCGGGTGTCAGCGCAGTACACGACCTGCATATCTGGGGATTAAGTACACGGGAAGTCGCCCTGACTGCGCATCTGGTCATGCCGGAAAAACCGCTTACTGATGCCGATTATAAAATCATCAATAACGTGCTGCATGAAAACTTTAAAATTCATCACACCACCATACAAGTCGAAGCAGGCAGCGCGGATGATCCATGCCTGCGAACTGAAAAATGCTAGCGCTTATTTAGTTAGAGCGTTACCTTAAATTGCAACAATAGTCGGTTTAACGAGATGGTTGAAGTCGCTAAACTTCATTTGTATTAACTCTGCATGAGAACCCGCGTTAAATACAATCACCTCTGGATTTTCCAATTCGCAGGAAACATAAACTGGCATATCATACAAATTTCCAAATGGCGGCATGGCACCCACTTCACAGCCGGGAAATTTATCTTTGAATTCTGACTCCGATGCGAGGTCTACCGCAGCGCTGCCGCCAACCGCCTGCTTCAGTTTACTGAAATTGACATGCGCATTAGCCGGCACCACCACCATAATCAGTTTATCATCCATCTTTACAATCACTGTCTTAGCCATTTCCTTTCCCGACACATGAGCAGATGCCGCAATTTCTTGCGATGTAAATGCAGGGGAGTGCGACATGGATACATATTTAACCTTATGACTATCAAGAAATTCTTTTAATTTTTTGACTGGCATGACGGCTACCCCCTCTTTTTTTCTGGATTTATCGTTAGTATAACCCTATTCTAGGCGGAAAGATGAAGGCCAACGAATTATACTGATCATGCAATCATACCCACTTCACCATCATAAATTATCTGCAACCTATTGTTTTTACTTGTTTATGTTCGTCCATTTGCTTGCATGGGCACTTGTGCCTGCCATTGTCCGCGATAACTTGCCGCTAGATTCCATTGAAGGCACTATCTGGGGGCATCAACTCGAATGGGGCTATGATAAAAATCCATTTTTAAACGGCTGGTTAACTGCGCTCGCTGTCTATCTCGACGGCCAAAAAGGCTGGATGATTTATTTTTTCAGTCAATTTTCCGTTCTTGCCTGCTTCTGGTCTGTCTGGCAGCTTGCCAAACGCATGCTGACACCATTATATGCGCTTGTGTCCGTCATGCTGCTGGAAGGCATACAATATTATAATTTTCATGCCATCGACTTTAACGACAATACGCTCGAATTAGGCTTGTGGGGATTGGCAATCTATTTTTTCTATCGCGCATTAACGGATACGCCATCTAAAACCATTCGCCACTACTTACACTGGATAGCAACCGGCTTATTTGCCGCACTCGGCATGATGGCAAAATACTACACGGCATCCTTGCTTGCAGCCATGGTACTGTTTTTATTCAGCCGTCAATCAAGCCGAAAACAATTAACAACGCTTGCGCCCTATGCTGGTTTAATGGTGTTTATATTCATTATTCTGCCGCATGTGATCTGGCTGTTTTCCCATGAGTTCATCACCGTTACCTATGTCTTTGACCGTGCCAGCAGCCCGCCTTCCTGGACCAACCACATTTTTCACCCATTAAAGTTTGCCTGGCAGCAATTTGAAGCATTTATTCCTGCCATCATATTATTTTTATTGCTATGGGTTGGCAGCAAACGATCTGTTGATACAGCAAAAATCAAGTTAAGCCATTTTGATCGTGATTTTCTGTACTATGTCGGCCTGGGGCCATTTATTCTCACGCTGGTTCTCTCTGTTATCTTTGGTATCACATTACGTGCAGGCTGGGGCATGCCGCTGCAATCATTGTGGGGTATCTTGCTAGTTGCAGCGATACAACCGGTTATCAGCAAAAAACGTTTGTTTATTTTTCTCGGCACCATTTACAGCATCTTTATTGTACTCATGATTAGTTATGTCATTTCACTTGTTGACTCTCCTGATCCTTCCAGCGCCAATTTTCCCGGCGATGAAATAGCACGCACGATTACACAGGAATGGCGTGACACCTATCATACAAAACTGGATTACGTTGCGGGTTCGCGCTGGATCGGCGGCAATATTGAATTTTATTCCAGCGACCATCCTGCTGTTTATATTGAATGGGACAAGCGGCGTGCGCCATGGATTAACCTGGATGACTTGCGCAAGAAAGGCGGCGTATTCGTCTGGAGTCTGACCGATAATGAAACGATGCCAGCATCAATCAAACAACAATTTCCGCTATTGAAAGCACCTGTGATTTATGAATTTAACTGGAAGCGCAACGTGTATCACTTGCCGCCGACACGTATTGCCGTTGCTGTACTGCCGCCTGCGTAACGTTACGCAAAAACACGGCGCACAGCATCAACAACCAGCGCAATCTCATCGCTGGTGGTAAAACGCCCTAATGAAAGCCGCACGGAACTTTTCGCCTGTTCTTCTGTCAAGCCTAATGCACGCAACACATATGACCCTTCCGTACCTTTACCCTGACACGCAGATCCCGTTGATGTTGCCATCATCGGTAATTGCGCCAGCACTGCTTCCGCCAGCATACCTTCAAACCGCGCATTAATAATATGCGGCACAGCAACCTCTACTGGCACATTCAATCGAAAATTTGGAATGCCCTGCAATCCTGCTAACAACTGTTCACGCAATGCAGCAATTTTTAC
>CAZOVT010000003.1:0-8770 GCA_964583565.1 uncultured Coxiellaceae bacterium | reverse complement strand
TTTTTACTAACTCAGCCGGCATTGCCTGCTGCGCCAAGGATAACGCCTCACCCATGCCAACAATTTGATGGGTCGCCAGCGTGCCAGAACGCATACCTTGCTCATGTCCGCCGCCATGGATTAATGGTTCTACCCTGACACGCGGTTTTTTGCGTAAATACAATGCGCCTACGCCCTTTGGCCCATACGCTTTATGCGCGCATAACGATATCAAATCAATTGGGATTTTTGTCACATCCAGACTTACTTTGCCCGGTGATTGCGCTGCATCAACATGCAATAAAATACCACGCGCAGACGTGAATGCCGCAATCTGATCCAGCGGCTGCACAACACCCGTTTCATTATTAACATGCATGACAGAAACAAGCATTGTATCATCGCGCACTGCCGATTTTAATTGATCAAGATCAAGCAATCCGTTAGCTTCCGGCAACAGGTAAGTCACAGCATAACCTTCTTTTTCCAGATGCTGACACGTATCCAGAACCGCTTTATGCTCCGTTTTCATTGTGACAATATGCTTGCCTTTGCGCTGATATAAATGTGCGGCACCTTTCAGCGCCAGATTATCTGACTCTGTTGCGCCTGACGTCCAGACAATCTCTGCCGGGTCAGCATGAATAAATGCCGCAACCTGTTCTCGTGCCCGATCAACAGCCGCTTTTGCTGCCTGTCCATAAACATGCAAGGACGCAGCATTACCAAACACACCCTCCATGGTAAGGCATGCTGCCATACTGGCAGCAACACGCGGATCAACCGGTGTGCTGGCTGCATAATCAAGATAAACAGGCTTCACGGCTTCATCCCGGGTGAATTAATAGTTTGCTCTGGTACGGGTGCCTGATTCTTCGCATAGTATACCCACAGCGCCGGCAACCCTTCAGCAATCGTTTTTACCACCGCCAGCCGCGGCGCCACCAATAAAACACGTATGGTAATACCTTTAAATAAAGCCGCCGCACCTTCTTCCCTTATCATTTGGCTCAGTAGTGCACTTGCTCGTACCGGATGATCCATACTCTGCACACGTGTTTTAATGACATCAATCGGATTAGTCGCTACTGTTGATGCAACACCCCCCACAAGATTAGATAATCCTTCCTGCCATGTGTAAGTTTTATGTGTTGTATCTGTTATCCATGCACTCACGAATGCTGGCATGGAAAATAAAAAGAAAGATCCTACGCCATTCCGTGCGGCAGTCCACCCCGCGCCGCGATAAAGATTCAAACCCTCATGCCGCGCTACTTCCCAGGCAGGACGTGTTTCATACATCTGATAGCGAACGACCAGCGCATCCAGCGGGGTGAAAACAGACTCGCACACGCCGATTGCACTAGCCGCTACCGCCTTGATTAACGGGTTAACATAACGATAGTCAACATGCTGCTGCACCCAGGGGCGGTAGCGGTCGTTGATAGCCCCTTCTAATAGCGGCTGTATCCCAAATTTAAACCCGCGTGCCGTCACTTTATAGAATAGTGACCAAAATGCGCCAGCATACAGACTGGAAAGATGAGAAAAGATACCTGCTCTAACTGGCATGCCATTAAAAACCACTTGCTGGTAATAGGCCGGCAGCTGCCGGTACCCAGACTGCGGGCGGCTATGGGCATTTTGCATTCGTCTGATGGCGGTATCAAAGGGATGAAAAAATAGAAAATCAGCGACCCCGGCCAGTCCGCCACACAAAAATGAACTCGGTCTTGCCTGCTCAGGATGCGATTGCTGCTGACGAATGAACATGGGTCACCACTCCTCTACAAACAAATTTGATCTATAAGTATACATATTGAAAGCGATAGATCAAATAGTAGTACCATCTTTAGTCGATTATTTCACTAAAAATGCCTGCTGTTTGCGTACTCGCGTCACCCATCCCCCAGCGGGACCCCTGACGCTGCGTTCACAAACAGCAGGCATTTTTAGTGAATATTACCCTATTGATAGTACTGCCGCATCTCGAGTAATGCCTGTGACAGAATACGAGGGTCTAGCCGTTGATCTGCCAAGGTACCAGCCTCACTATCCTGCACCTGCACATTACCCGATGTTAACAATGTTGTTATCTTGTTTTTTTGCACAATCCCCATATTAACGTAGCTGCCCACCAGAAAAAATGGTTTCTGATGCACAGCCAGCAACGCTTCGCCAACACTGCTGTCGCTAATCGAATTCGTACAACCCAGCACATTTTTTAACAGAAATGGTGCCACATCATAATGCGTCGTCAGATGAGTCATTGTTTTAGGCTGCATGCCCGGCCAGTAGACAATAAACGGCACCCTGATCTGGTAGCGGGAATAATTACTCCCATGCCCCCAGTATGCCTGATGCGTATCATTCATTTCTTCACCGTGATCACTCGTAATAATAACAATTGTATTATCCAGCAGTTTATTCTGCCGCAATGACGCCAGCACAGTTTGCACCTCAGCATCCACGAAATGAACGGCATTTTTATAACGATTGGCAACATCCACCGCATCTGCATTGCTCTGGATGGATAATATACGCTGCCCAGGCTGAACACGGGTTGAATATAACTGCGGCACATTTTGCGTTCCATAATAGCTATGAGCGGCATCATAAAATAAAAATGCGAAAAATGGTGAGGCTGATTGTCGCTGAGCGAGAAATGTCGTGAATTCAGTCGTGATTGTCCGGTCACGATCAGGAATCGTCTCACCCACAGCTGATGTCGTACGCAAATGATGCAGACCATTAAACACCGTTTTATGAAATGGCGGGATCATAAAACTGCTAAACAATATATTCATATCATAGCGATTATCAAGCAGCGCCTGAATGAGCAAAGCACTTTTTTTCTGATTTAACGCGGCATTCCAGTAATTACCCGGCAATCCATAAAACAGTGAAAATAATCCCGCTTGCGTCGAATTACCCCCGCTATAATGCTGATCAAACACCCATGCCCGTTTGGCAAACTGGGCAATGTTCGGTGTCAACACGTCATTAAGGTAGTCATAACGCCACGAATCAATTGCAATGATAACAACATTGTAAGGATTTTTTTGTGGCTGACAGGCGAGCGGATGCAAGGGATAATGCAATGGCGCATCGGGAAAAAGCGGCTGCGCAAACCGCGTCTCACTATAACGATTAATAAATGCCGCGCTGTCTTTGAACGGTAAAATAGCTGCTAATGAATTATTATAGAATGGATAAACAGGTGTCTGTTGAGCAATGATATTACTATCTGCGCCTACGCTTAAAACAAACATGCTATAAGATGCTATCAGGCAGCCAAATTGAATAACAACCAGCTTCCGGGCTGAAACTAACGGGCGCTG
Organism: uncultured Coxiellaceae bacterium; assembly: GCA_964583565.1. Classification (GTDB taxonomy): domain Bacteria; phylum Pseudomonadota; class Gammaproteobacteria; order DSM-16500; family DSM-16500; genus Aquicella. Next base: position 5,450 of record CAZOVT010000003.1, on the reverse strand, counting down.
CAATACAGCTTTGCGCCACACAAATCTGGCCAGCGCTATTTCAAACACTATGATTGCTAGTGCTATGCCCGCCATCAACGCAAGCTCTAATGGCGCCAATTCCAGAAAATGAATAAATCCATATTCATTATTCATGATAAGTTTTGCCATAGGCAGATTCAGATGAAAATGAAACATGGGGAATACAACCATATCGGTCAGCAATATCGCCGCGGCACCAGACCAGGCAATAATAGCGGCCGTGATAACAACACGTTTATTGAAAAAGATAATCAATGGACAAACGACCATGGCAGGCAGCCACGCTAACAAGGAAAAATCACCGACAAATGTGATCAAGTGAAATAAAATAACAAATATTCTTCCTAAAAAATAATCATACGAAAAATAGCCGGTGGCAAATAAGGTTTTCGATGAAAATACAATGATCAGATAGCGCAAACCTGCCAATAAAAATAAGCATGCATTACCTAGCGAAAACCAGATTAGAAATCGAAGCAATGATTGACGATGTTGTATGTTGATTTTCATTATTATCGTCCCTGACATAACTATTTTTAAAGGGACACAAATTATTACACAACCTTATCCAAAAATCCTTTCCGTCCATCCATAAAAAGAGAATTAACCTATTAAATTCATATCCTTTTTAAACATACCCCCGGACACATAAAACGTGTCCGGACTACGCTGGATTATTTAATATTCATATGCTACTACTTAGGATAAAATTTTATCATTTTAACCGTGGGGTGACGCGTGGAATCCAGACAAGCAACGGATAAAAGAACGCCTGTGACAGCTGAAGAATTTATTGTATGTTGATGCCGTTGATAACACCTTGTCTGAATTAAAAACCGATATTGATTGCACCACGTTCTATGTTCAGCAGGGTTTGATACAAACCCGATAGGTTAATGGCAGCAAGAAAAAACAAGCGAATGACGTTACTGTAGATGCAGTTGTGACACAAGAAGCAAAACAACTCGATCCAGCGTATACCATTATACCAGCAGCGGAGGAAGGAAAATATCCAGCTATTATTTCTTCTGACGCACATTCAAGCCCTCACCCATCGGCATCGGCACCGCCACTGCAAGCAGACGAAACGCTATATATCACACCGGTATCACCCGTTCGCAATACCAACGCGAGCTCAGCACCAACCCTGTTTGTTGCGGCACCTGTTATACAACCACCAGCAACTTCATTAGAAAGCCCTTTTATGCCCGTACATGCTGCCGCCGATCCTCATTTTTATTCTAATTTTTATCTAAGTTATCGGCCGGATGCTGCTAATTCAAATTCAACCATCTCAGCAGAACAAGTGGCTCAATTACAACGATTGCCGGTAGCTGCGCAGTCGCTTGAGAGCCTGCCTCCGGTTTATCCTGCAAAGCAGACCAAAGTTAAATGCTAGTGGCTAAACGTGTCCGGGCTATTTATTAGCGTGTTCCGACATTGTCTTCCACAGCGGTCAAGATGCCGCGCAACATATTCATTTCCATAATATCTGGTCTGGCACGAAAAAATAACCGGCGCAGGCGTGTCATCAATTTGCGCGGCGCACTTGGTTTCAAGAAATCAATCTGGATCAATACTTTTTCCAGATGCTCAAACATTTTTTCCATTTCATCCGCCGATGCAAAGCGGTAATCCCATTCTTCTTCGATGACAGGCTGATTCAAACTGGCCATACGCAATTCATAAGCCATCACCTGCACAGCGGCAGCAATATTCAATGAGCTAAATTCGGGATTTGCCGGAATGTTCACATGCAAATGACAGCGCTGCAATTCGTCATTCGTTAAACCAGACTGCTCCCGGCCAAATAAAATAGCCGTTTCACTCCCGATTGGTTCCTGCCTGATTTTTTCCGCCATGTCTCGCGGTGCAAGCAGCGGCCAGGGTATCGTTCGCAAACGCGCGCTTGAACCAATCACCAGTGAACAATCCGCCACCGCCTCATCCAGCGTATCAACCACAACGGCCTGCTCCAGTATATCCATGGCATTGGTTGCCATTTCTACCGCCTTCGGGTGCGGAAACTTGTCCGGCGCAACCAGATATAACTGCGACAAACCCATTGTTTTCATCGCGCGTGCGGCAGCACCTATATTCCCCGGGTGGGAGGTATTCACCAGCACTATGCGGACCTGATCGAGCATTTTATCTACACCTCTGCATTGAAACGCCGCCTATCTTACCCCAAATTACTCCTAGCATCGCCATCCAATTCGTTTTATCATTACCGCCTTCTGAACCCAGATGAGTGCTCTTTAACCCTTATGCGTGAACCTATTATCAACATCGCTGTAGAAGCTGCAAGAGCAGCCGGAACCCTGATTATCCGCGCACTCAAGCGTCCGGATACCATTAAAGTAACCGAAAAACGACCGAATGATTTTGTGACTGAGGTCGATCAGCGCGTTGAGCGGGAAATCATTTCTATCATCCATAAGGCTTACCCCTCTCACGGCATTCTCGCAGAAGAGTCTGGTGAAGTGAAAGGCGATGATTATCAATGGGTTATCGACCCAATAGACGGCACGCGCAACTTTATTCACGGCTTCCCGCATTTTGCTGTTTCTATTGCCGTCTTACATAAAGGCAAAATAGAAAATGCTGTGATTTACGACCCCCTGCGGGAAGAACTGTTTACCGCTACCCGCGGCAGAGGTGCCCAGCTAAACAACCGAAAGATTCGTGTCAGTAAATGTAAAACACTTGATCAGGCCTTGCTTGGTACAGGCTTTGCCTACCGCCATAGCAACCTATCTTCCACAACACCTGAGACTATTTTCAAGACGATGGTACCAGCCTCTGGCGACATCCGCCGCGCAGGTGCTGCCACGCTGGATCTGGCCTATGTCGCCTGCGGACGCCTGGATGGATTCTGGGAGTTTGGACTGAAAATATGGGATACTGCCGCAGGTATACTGCTTGTTAAAGAAGCAGGCGGCATGATCTGCGAACCAGACGGCGGTGAAAATTATCTTCAATCAGGGAACGTGGTTGCGGCCAGTCCAGCCATCATGCGTCAATTCATCAAAATGATTAAACCCCAATTAGATTCTCAATCAGAGCAACAGTAAGGAAAACAGTATGCAATATACATCACGGATCATCTGGGAACGCGGTTCCATACCCTTTAACGTAAAATCATACGACAGAACCCACACTGTTCAGTTTGGCGGCGGCACCAGTCTGCAGGGCAGCAGTGCGCCAGAGTTTCTGGGCAAAGCAGAATTACCCAATCCGGAAGAATTATTCACCGCCTCCATTTCCAGCTGCTTTATGCTGACATTTCTTTACTGGGCGGCAATGAAAGGATTAACCGTTGACACTTATACAGCAGAAGCAGTTGGTACATTGGCTAAAAATGCGGATGGCAAAATGGCAATGACAGAGGTCGTGCTCAAGCCAGTCATCACGTTTCATGACAACCAGCAGCCTGATGCAGGCGTAATGGAAGAGTTATACAAAAAAGCACATGAAAATTGTTTTATTTCCTGCTCGGTGAAAACAACTGTTAAAGTTGAAAGTGCCACAGCAGCAGCTTAAGTAAGCGTCTCGACACCTGAATGGCCGTCCTTCGAGACACGCCGTTCAGGTGCTTCCCAGACAGGTACTCCTCAGGATGGTTGAGTTGGCGTGCGGCGTAAACTCGCACGAAAATCCGTAATCAGTTTTTGTTCTACCTGATATTGTTCAATGTATTCTTTTGCGCATTCCTGTCTGAACTTCAACTCGTGCGTGAAAAACGCTCGTTCGTCAGCATTAATAAGTGATCCATATTGATCATACAATGCCTGTATATCTTCATCTGTCAGATTCACAAACCGTTCATAAAGCGCCAGCATACTCCCATCATCTATATCACGCTGCACCGCCCGCTGTAACACAGGAAACATTTTATCAAGCAACGCGGTTTTCGATCGAAGCAGAAAATAAAAGTTGCCTGCATCCGACTTATAATCATTAAGCTCTCTCACTGCTGAAGCTGCATCCCGAACAAAAACAGGGCCATGATCAAATGCATACTCATGATCAATGGAATAACAATAGCCTTGCTGATCACGCAACAAAACAAAATTCGCCGCTTTTATATCTGAATCGCCCAGCATTAATTTAAACGCCAGACTCAATCCCATGTGTCGGGGAGAAAATTTTATTTCCTCATCATCTGCTTCATACTGAAGCGCCCAGTTTTCCAAATTATCATAATGCAAATTCGTTGCCAGACTTTGTGAAATAAGCGCATATTGAGATTGACTACTATCCGATGCTTGCGGTGTTTCAACTGCGTATACCATAGGCGCATGCTCGCCTAGTAATTTGCGCGCCAGCGCAGCAACCGCCAACTCCTTGACAAAACCACCGCGATAAAATGGCAGTTTATAATAAAAATATTGTGCTGATTCATCGGACAATTGGCATTTTACTTTATAGCCCTTGGAACGTCCTGCCGCCAGCTTGGTACTTGCCCGGGTTAAAGCAGAATGATCAACCACATGAATCGGCAGTCTCGGTGTCATTGCTCGCAGTACCGATGCGGCAATAACAGGTTCACGCTGAAATGGCGGCCTCATGACGACTGGCTTTGCCGCATTGCTCGATGATGACACTAAGCGAGCTGGCTGGGCAGCTGGTCTGGCTGCAGGGGATCTTGCAAAGAAACTAAGCATACTTCACCTTTAGAAAAGGATATGTTCATTATTTATTCAATAATCTAGCACCTGGATCTTAAGGGGATATTAAATAGGAAAAATCGCGGCTAATAAATAACAATATGTTAAATCAGCTAATAATTCATTAAGCTAAATTTTGTACAATATTGTATCAATCCTACCATTAAAGACAACTAACATGGCCAATAATCGAACACACAAAATCAGCGTTGTTGTTAAAGACACAAAAAATGACCCTGGTCATGTCAGTGTCTTTATAACAGATGATGCTAATAACTACTCACATACTAGCTTTCTCCCTAGACCTCTTGGATCACTGATCAATGCAATTACGTTGAGCAGCATCCCTGTCCGCGGGATGGTTAATGAAGAAAGAGAGAGCGATTTAAGTGAAGCACAGCACGTTCTAACCAAAAACATATCTCATGCAGACTATTTAAATGCACGAGCCGAACAACAAAGAATTGCCGCGAGGATAGCGAACGGTACCACTCGTTACTCCGTTTTTGGATCACATCCTGTCTCCTGCTTCTTTGCCAGCATACTTACTTTTTACCGGGGTGCTGAGCAAACACAGCAAGCGTTTCAGGAGCGAACCGGCATCCATTTATTTGCAACAGCAGACTCAATGGATAACACCATGGAACCTCTCAGTGATTTACAAGAAGCACATCCCATACAAGTTGAAAATTGTATCAGTATCAGCAACAGAGTCTTGAGAGCTGCGGGCGTCAATATCAACAGCCCATTCATGCCAAC
>CAZOVT010000002.1:32613-101774 GCA_964583565.1 uncultured Coxiellaceae bacterium | reverse complement strand
CATGTAAAATCTGATATTCCCATCTCATCACCCTGCGGCTGCGCAGGGTGATGCCCTACAGGATATGATCATTTATTGATCTAAAATGAATTTTATCGTACAATTCATGTCCGAATTTTAAAATATATTTCTTCAATTTAAGGAAAACATAGCATTTATAGACTATAAAATGAGTATAGAGCCATGAATTATGAGGTAAGCGGTGGAGGTGTGTCGGGTTGTGTAATGATGGACGGTATGGGGTTTCAATCGCTATACCGTGTGTTCATCTACAACGATGACTTTACACCGATGGAATTTGTACTAGAGGTTCTGGAGACATTTTTTAATATGGAGAGAAGCAGAGCGGCGGCGGTCATGTTAGACGCACATCAGACAGGAAAATCGGTGTGTGGAGAATATGGAAGGGACCTCGCCGAAACAAGGGTGTTTCAGGTACAGGAGTATGCCAGAAAACATGGACACCCGTTGTATTGCAGTATGGAGGCTGCATGATATGACGCAGAGGAGGGGATATCATGCTGGACAAAGAATTAGAGTATACATTGAATGTCGCATTCAAGGATGCACGCAACAAGCGTCATGAGTTTGTTACTGTCGAGCATCTTCTACTCGCATTGCTTGATAATAGTTCAGCACTGGATGTCTTGAAAGCCTGTGGCGCCAATATTGTCAGGCTGCGCACGAATCTCACCGAATTTATTGACCGCACGACGCCAGTGATTCCTCTTAATATTCACGATAGAGATACACAACCTACATTGGGTTTCCAGCGTGTTATTCAGCGTGCCGTTTTTCAAGTGCAATCTTCCGGCAAAACGGAAGTCACCGGCGCCAATATTCTCGCTGCGATTTTTAGTGAACAGGAAAGTCAGAGTGTTTACTTCATACGACAGGAAAATATCAGCCGTCTTGATGTTATCAACTATATCGCGCATGGCATGACAAAACCCAAGCAGCAATCACCAGTACAGCACGAAGAGCATCCGTTTGCTCCGCATTTTAATGAAGAATCAGAACCTGGCATTGAAGACGGCGGCGGCAGCCCGCTGGAACTCTACACAACAAATTTGAATGCAAGAGCAAAAATGGGTTTGATTGACCCATTGATAGGTCGTGATGAGGAAGTGGAACGCACCATTCAGGTGTTATGCCGGCGCCGTAAAAATAATCCATTGCTGGTGGGCGAAGCAGGTGTTGGTAAAACAGCAATTGCTGAGGGTCTTGCGCGTTTAATTGTTGAGAATAAAGTACCTGAAGTGATCCGTGACAATGTTATTTATTCACTTGATCTGGGCAGTTTGCTGGCAGGTACCAAATATCGCGGCGATTTTGAAAAACGACTGAAGAATGTGTTGCATCAATTAAAAGAACAGAAGGGTGCGATATTATTTATCGATGAAATTCACACGATCATTGGTGCCGGTGCCGCATCAGGCGGATTGATGGATGTGTCTAACCTGATTAAACCGTTGCTGGCATCAGGTGATTTGACATGTATTGGTTCGACGACTTACAAAGAATACCGCAGTATTTTTGAAAAAGATCACGCGCTTGATCGTCGTTTCCAGAAGATAGATATCAAGGAATCGACAGTAGAACAAACAATAGAAATATTGAAAGGTTTACGTTCCCGTTTTGAATCGCATCACGGTATTAAATATACTGACCGTGCGTTAGAGGCTGCTGCTAAATTATCAGAGCGCTATATTAGCGGGCGTCATTTGCCAGATAAAGCCATTGATCTGGTTGATGAAGTAGGTGCTTATCAATATCTTCAACCTGAAGACAAGCGTAAAAATATCATCGATGTGGAAGATATTGAGAAAATGGTTGCGAAAATTGCACGTGTGCCAGAACGCAACGTGTCAGCTACTGATAAGGAAGTATTAAAAAATCTGACGCGTGATTTGAGGATGGTTATTTTTGGTCAGGATGAGGCAATTGAAATGCTGGGTGCCGCGGTAAAACTGGCACGATCTGGTTTGCGTGACCAGGCCAAACCAATAGGATCATTTTTATTTGTTGGGCCAACTGGCGTGGGTAAGACAGAAGTTGCGAGACAATTGGCGCAGAATTTGGGCGTGGAATTAATTCGGTTTGATATGTCAGAGTATATGGAACGTCATTCTGTGTCGCGTTTAATTGGCGCGCCCCCGGGATATGTTGGATATGATGAGGGCGGCTTGTTGACTGAAGCAGTGAATAAAGCGCCGCATTCAATCATTTTGCTGGATGAAATTGAAAAAGCACATCCAGATGTTTATAACCTGCTATTACAAATCATGGATCATGGCACACTCACAGACATGAATGGCAGGAAATCGGATTTTCGTCATACCATTTTAATTTTGACATCCAATGCGGGCGCGGATGTCATGGATAAAGGCAATATTGGGTTTACCGCTGAGGATAGTACAACAGATATGATGGCGGCAGTGATGCATGCTTTTTCGCCGGAATTTCGTAATCGTCTGGATGCGATTGTGCAGTTTAAGGCGCTTGATACAAAGACGATTTTATCAGTGGTTAACAAATTTATTTCGGAACTGGAAGGGCAGTTACAGCTGCGCAATGTTATTTTGCAGGTAGATGAAGAAGCCCGCGCATGGCTGGCAAAAAATGGCTATGATAAAAAAATGGGCGCGAGACCAATGGCACGCCTGATCCAGGAGCAGATCAAGAAACCGTTAGCAGAAGAATTATTGTTTGGGAAATTAAGCAACGGTGGTACCGTCAAGGTTGTGGCTGAAAAAGGTAAAATCAAATTTCAGATTCAGGATGCTATTGATACCGCGATTGTGTTGAATTAATGGATCCCCGCCTGCGCGGGGATAACAGCTTTTGCGGGGATGACAGCCTATTCTTTTGATTTTGCAGCAGGTGCAGGCCGGGGTGCGCCGCCTTCTTTATGGCGGAAAGTAATGCGGCCTTTGGTTAAATCATATGGCGTTAATTCAACAGTTACTTTGTCGCCTTTCAATATGCGGATGTAGTTTTTACGCATTTTGCCGGATATGTGACCCAGCACAATATGACCGTTTTCCAGTTGTACCCGAAACATTGTGTTTGGCAGGGTATCTATAACCGTGCCTTCCATTTCTATCTGTTCTTCTTTTGCCATGTATCTCTATCTCAAGTTAAGTATGATGTGAAAGTTAATTATTATACCTTATTTTTTGTCCATCTCTAAGAGATCCAGGTATTTTTCGGCATCGAGGGCAGCCATGCAGCCTGAGCCGGCAGCGGTAATAGCCTGCCGGTACATGGCGTCATAAACATCACCGGCGGCAAAAACGCCTGGTATTTTGGTGGTGGTTGCGCCGCCCTGCAGGCCGCTTTTGACTTTAAGGTAGCCGTTTTCCATGTCGAGCTGACCGATAAAGATATCGGTGTTGGGTTTATGCCCAATAGCGATGAATACGCCTGTTACTTCCAGCGTCTGCGTCGCTTCAGTGTGGACATTTTTGACTCTGAGGCCGTTAACACCCTGTTCATTGCCTAGAATTTCATCAAGAGTGGAATCCCATAGTATGGTTACTTTTCCGCTGGCTTGCTTTTGCATTAACCGGTCTACCAGCATCTTTTCTGCTCGTAGTTTGTCACGACGGTGTATCAGGGTGACATGTTCAGCTATGTTGGATAGATAAAGTGCTTCTTCAACTGCGGTGTTGCCGCCGCCCACGACGGCGACTTTTTGATTGCGATAAAAAAATCCATCACATGTCGCACAGGCTGAGACGCCTTTGCCTTTGTATGCTTCTTCAGAAGGCAGGCCAAGGTATTTGGCACTGGCGCCTGTTGAAATGATGAGCGCATCACACGTGTAAGTATGCTCGCCTTTGAGAACGAAAGGCCGCTGTGACAGGTTGGCTTCCGTTATTTCGTCAAAAATGACTTTAGTATTAAAGCGTTCGGCATGTTCTTTCAAGCTTTCCATGAGGGCGGGGCCTTGCAAGCCCTCTGGTCCGCCGGGCCAGTTATCGACATCGGTCGTCAGGCTAAGCTGACCGCCGGGCGTCAAGCCGGTAATGACAACCGGGTCGAGATTGGCGCGTGCGCTGTAGACGGCTGCAGTCCAGCCGGCAGGGCCGGAACCGAGAATAATCAGGCGATAATGATTTGTTGTCATGAGTATAGATGCTCTCTGTTTCTTGCTGTATTAATGGTGGTATAGTACGAGAAGGAACATGATGGGTAAATAGCTAATTATTATGAAAAACCGATATAAACAAGCATCTGACAATAAAAAGCGCAATTTACTTTCTATGAAAATGCGGCAGCGGCTGCAGGAAGGGTTATTCATAGTGGTCGTAGCTTGCGCAGTATTTTTACTGACATCACTTTACACATTTCATCCGACAGACCCGGGCTGGTCAAGTACTGGTCTGGGCGGCAAAGTCATGAATGCCGGCGGCAGAGTGGGCGCCTGGTTTGCGGATGTTTTTCTATCCCTGTTTGGCATGGTTGCCTATTTGTTTCCCCTCTTGTTGATCTTGTCAAACTGGCTAAAGCTTCAGGATAGAGAAACCTTACCGAAAAAATCATACGACTGGGTATTGGCTTCATTTGGCTGGCTGTTTCTTATTTGCAGCAGCTGCGGCCTGGCAAGTTTATATTTTGATTCACCCAAATCACATTTACCTGCGCAATCTGGCGGTATTATCGGTGATTTGCTTGGCAGCGGTTTATCGCAGTTATTTAATGAAATGGGTAGTGAGCTGCTATTTATCGCGACCTTGTTATGTGGTGTGACACTGGTGACAGGATTATCATGGCTGGGTGTTGCCGAAAATATGGGTGAAAAGCTTTACGAAGGATTCATCTGGTGCTGGGGGCGTGTGTCTGCACTGTCGTTGAAATCCCGGCAGTCAAAAACAGCATCCTCTGCCTCGTCTGCCAAACGTGGTAACCGTGAAGAACCGGTGATTGTGGAGCGTGCATCTCAGTCAGCCGTGCCGCTAAAACGTAAAGATCGTGAAGAACCTCTGGTTGTCACGCGTATTCCGCCAGCGGTGATCGCCAAGCATAAATCAGTATCTCCTGCGGAATCATCGCGTGAAAAAAGAAAAATGTTAATCGATTCCAGCATGCATCTTGGCGCAGATGGTTTGCCGCCGCTGGCATTGTTAAATGAGCCGTTACCCGCAACAGACCATGCATTTTCAAATGTTTCGTTTGGTGAATTATCACAGCTGGTAGAGCAGCGTCTGACAGATTTTGGTGTTGATGTGAAAGTGGTTGCAGTTCACCCTGGCCCGGTGGTGACCAGATTTGAGCTGGATCTCGCGCCGGGTATCAAAGTCAGTAAAATAACCGGGCTTGCTAAAGATATCGCTCGTTCGCTTTCAGTTGTTAGTGTGCGGGTTGTCGAAGTGATTCCCGGTAAATCTGTCGTTGGGCTTGAAATTCCCAATGAAAATCGTGAAACAGTGACGCTGCGCGAAATGCTGGAATCCGACCGCTATGTACAGTCACATTCACCCGTCAGTCTGGTGCTGGGTAAAGATATTGCTGGCAGTCCAGTTGTGGTTGATTTAACAAAAATGCCGCATTTATTAGTAGCGGGTACAACGGGCTCGGGTAAATCCGTCAGCCTGAACGCGATGCTGCTCAGCATGTTATATAAAGCAACACCTGAAGAATTGCGCCTTATTCTGATTGATCCCAAAATGCTTGAATTATCTGTTTATGAAGGTATTCCTCATTTATTAACGCCAGTGATTACAGATATGAAAGACGCCGCCAATGCATTGCGCTGGTGTGTTGCGGAAATGGATAAGCGTTATCGTTTGATGGCGGCATTAGGTGTGCGAAATATTACGGGGTATAACCAGAAAGTTGGCGATGCCATTAAACAGGGTGAACCATTATTAATGCCGGGAGCATTAGTAACAGATGAAGAGTCAGCAAAAGCAAAACTGGAACCATTGCCGGTTGTGGTCGTGGTGGCAGATGAGCTGGCTGACATGATGATGGTCGTCGGCAAAAAAGTGGAAGATCTGATTGCGCGTATTGCTCAAAAAGCACGTGCGGCTGGTATTCATTTGATTCTTGCTACCCAGCGTCCTTCGGTAGATGTGATCACTGGATTAATTAAAGCAAATATTCCAACACGTATTGCATTTCAAGTGTCTTCACGTATTGATTCACGCACTATCCTTGATCAGCAAGGCGCTGAACAGTTACTGGGGCATGGTGATATGTTGTATTTGCCTCCTGGCGCCGGCGTGCCTGTGCGGGTTCATGGCGCTTATGTTGCGGATGAAGAAGTTCATCGTGTTGTTGCTGCCTGGCGTACTTATGGAGAGCCGGAGTATCTGCAGGAAGTGACAGATGATGTGACAGAGACAGGTTCAGGCGATGAAGGTGCCGGCGGGCAAGACTCTCTGTATGACGAGGCTGTTCGCATTGTTACTGAAAGCGGGCGGGCATCCATTTCGCTTGTCCAGCGCCGATTGCGCATTGGCTATAATCGGGCCGCACGTATTATGGAAGAAATGGAAGCTGCTGGTGTTGTCAGCACGAGTGATCATAATGGTTCACGCGAAGTGCTGGCGGCGGCCGTGATGATTGATTGAGGTGCACATGCGTCGTTATAGTTTTATGGTTTTAATTTACTTTTTATTTTCTATCGCGGCTTATGCAACGCCGGCCAGCGATCTTTCCGCGCTGCTTGGCGGTATGAAAAGCATGAAAGCTGATTTTGTACAGACTATTTATGATAACCGCGGTGTCGCTATACAGGTATCGTATGGCAAAATGGCCATGCAGCGCCCCGGCCGGTTTCGCTGGCAGGTTGGTAAACCAATACCTCAGCTTATTATCGCAAGTAATGATAAATTATGGATTTATGACGCTGATCTTGAGCAGGTAACTATCCGCTCACTGAAGCAGGGGGCGGGTGAAACGCCGGCATTGTTTTTGAGCCATGATAACGCAGTGCTTGAGCGTGATTTTGTTGTTGCGGAGCAAAAGCAGGGTAAGGATGGTTGGCGCTGGTATAAACTGACCCCTAAAAAGCCTGACAATATGTTTGAATCCATCGCAATGGGTTTTGAAAATAATCAAATTCGGGAAATGAAACTGGCAGATAATTTAGGTCATTTAACAAGAATTCAGTATAAGCAAATACAATTAAATGCCTCTCTTGCGCCGACATTATTTGAATTCCATGCACCAGCCAATGTAGATGTGATTGATGAAACCCGAAAAAAATAATGTGTTAACCAATATAGCCTATTCGCCTCTTGCCACACGTATGCGTCCGCGCTCACTCGATGAATATATCGGGCAGACACATTTGTTAGGTGAGGGTAAGCCGCTGCGCCGTGCTATTCAGCAAGGTATTTTGCACTCCATGATATTGTGGGGGCCGCCCGGTACAGGAAAGACAACGCTGGCACAGCTGATGGCTGTTAGTACCGGCGCCAGATTTGAGCGTCTTTCCGCTGTTTTTTCAGGTGTTAAAGAAATTCGTAAAGTGGTAGAAGATGCGAAAGCATTGCGGGCTGACTGTCAGCAGGCCACCATATTATTTATTGATGAAATACATCGTTTTAACAAAGCGCAGCAAGATGTGTTTTTGCCTTATGTTGAAGATGGTACGTTTATTTTGATTGGCGCCACGACTGAAAATCCTTCTTTTGAACTGAATAATGCATTATTGTCGCGCGCGCGTGTTTACGTGCTTAAACGCATGACAGATGATGATTTGCTTAACGTAATTACTTCTGCATTACATGACAGCGTGCGAGGCCTGGGGCAGCTGAAAATGGTTATTCCTGATGATTTGCGGCGTGTGTTGATACAGGCCGCAGATGGTGATGCAAGGCAATTGTTGAATTTGCTTGAAGTGTTGTCAGATCTGGTTGGTGCAGATGGTGTTGTGACGGAAGCATTGCTTGAGCAGATTCTGCAAGTTAATTTGCGCCGCTTTGATAAGCAGGGCGAAGCATTCTATGATCAAATTTCTGCATTACATAAATCCGTTCGCGGTTCTTCACCTGATGCAGCGTTATACTGGTTTTGCCGGATGCTTGATGGTGGATGTGATCCGCGTTATCTAGGCCGGCGTATTATTCGTATGGCAAATGAAGACATAGGGTTGGCTGACCCCAAGGCGCTAACACTGGCCATCAGTGCCTGTGATGTCTATGAGCGGCTTGGTTCACCGGAAGGAGAACTTGCTTTAGCTCAGGCAATTGTTTACCTTGCCTGTGTTCCAAAAAGCAACTCGGTGTATACTGCTTTTAATGCGGCGATGCAGGATGCAAAAAAATATGGATCGCTAGAGGTTCCATTGCACATTCGTAACGCGCCAACCCGATTGATGAAAAATCTGGGATATGGTGATGGTTACCGTTATGCACATGATGAGCCAGATGCATACGCGGCGGGCGAACAGTATCTTCCGGAAGAGTTAAAAAATAACCAGTATTATTATCCTGCCAGCCGCGGTCTTGAAATAAAAATTGCAGAACGCCTTGCTTATTTTCGTGAGCAGGATAAAAAGAAGACAAAATGAGTGTTGGATACATGTTATAATGTCCGGGTAAATAGCAGCATGGGAGCTTATTATGAATGTACGGCAATTTAATCAATCAAGCGAACCCCAAACTGTCGCGGCATTTGCAAAAAATATTATAGCTGAGATAGGCGCCATGGCACCAGATGCATCAAAGGATGTGTTTGTGCATGTTGAATCAGGTGTTTCGATGGAGCGTCTGATGGAGCTGTTGCAGTCTTTAACAACAGTAGAAAGTCGACCTTCATCTGATGTATTAAGAGTGTTGCAAAGTTTTCTTGCGCAACGCTGGGACAGGATCAGAAAAACAGACGCGATTTATTCTCATCATCCTCATTCCTATATTAATAGAGTTTGTTTGCTGCTTGCGCGTAAAATTGCTGTTTATTTTGATGCGCACCCATTTGAGCTGTTGATGCCAACGGTAACAAATATCCTTGATTTTTTTCCTGATAAAACAGTGGATACTTTACGGATAGATGAATTTATATTAAGAGACAATGATGTACCTATATCTATTTTAGATGCGTTTTCTCTATTAGAACAATCATCATCAGCGATGGTGAGCGGCTGTGATCATGTGGCTGGGAGTAAGAAACTATCCTTATCTGAGGAGGGTTTACTGGCAAAACACTCAGAGGCGGCTACCGCTTATTATAGATTGCTAAACAATCGTTCCAGCCAGCCGGCAGAAAGACAAGCGGCAAAGCAGCGATTGATAACATTTATGCAGTCATTGCCTGACTCTTTTACGCCACAATCAACTTATGATGTAACGGGAAAGCGTAAACTGGGCAGGGTGATTGTTGAGCACATGGATAACAGAAAAAACCTGGTTGCCATGTTTGCGCATATTGTTCCTCGAAATGAATGGCGTACATTTATGGCTATTCTTTCAGACAAAGATTATTTTCGTGTGATGGCTGGTATTGATATACAAAAAATAACGAGTACAGAGACGGATAGTGCGCTGGAAGTACGACGGCTTAAACTCGTTGAAGGCGCGTTGAATTTATTACTCTCGTCACAAAGCAGGGCTTATACGGAATTAAACGATATTTTGATTCGTGTTGAGCATGTGGATCGTAAAAAAGCCGCGTTGCGTGCATATATGTATTGTCTGTTGCTGGCTTACCGGCGAATGAGGGCCGCGCAGCCAGAGGTAACTTCTTCGGTTGGTCGTTTTACGACAAAGTTCTTTTCGGCATCTACATTCGGTTTGCTTAACAAGTCGGAAAAACTGGGGGCGTGTGATGCGATTGAGAGAATTTTACTTGAAAAAGAGACGCTGCATGATGTGTATACTGCGCTTGAAAGTGATGAGTTAAGGCTGCATACGTCAGCCATTCAGGATGGTCAGTTAGGTGCTTACCTGTCAGTCATTAAAGGCATCATTGAGCGTGCTCGTTCACTGGAAGATCCAGCACGCCGGCATGACTGGGTAAAAACTTCGCCTTAATACAATTTCATCCAGAGTGCCATGGCATTGTCTGAGGTAACAAACTCTAATATACCCCAGATAATGGCAGCGACACATCCCGAAGCGGGGATGGTTAATACCCATGCCCAGACGATGTTTTTTGCGACGCCCCAGCGGACAGCATGAATTCCGTTTAACGAACCAACGCCGATAATGGCGCCAGTAACAGTGTGTGTGGTAGATACAGGGATGCCGAGCGAGGTCGCTAATGCTAATGTTATTGCGCTGGCTGTATCAGAACAAAATCCACTGACGGGTTTTAATTTGGTAATTTTCATTCCCATGGTTTTTACAATTCGCCAGCCGCCGAAACAAGTACCCAATGCAATGACAAAATTACAACTGACGACAACCCAGAAAGGTACAGTGAATTCTGGGCCGGTCAAATTGGATGAGTAAAGCAAAATGGCGATGATGCCCATTGTCTTTTGCGCATCATTACTGCCGTGGCCCAGACTGATAAATGCGGATGAAAGAAGCTGCAGGTGTCTGAAGATACCATCTACCCGGCTAGGGACAGAGTAAAATAGAAGACGGGCTGTGATGACAATCAGGATGACTCCCATCAGCATGCCGAGGAGAGGGGAAATGATGATAAAAGAAAGTACTTTAACGATGCCGACCCATTTTAACGGGGCGATACCGGCATGGGCAATGGCTGCACCTAACAGGCCGCCAATTAAGGCATGAGACGAGCTTGAAGGCAATCCGTAATACCACGTGAGGATATTCCAGAAAATCGCACCAACAAGGGCAGAGAAAACAACATGTATATTAATGACGGCAGGGTCAACCAGACCCACGCCGATGGTGTTTGCAACGTGAACGCCAAAAAATAAAAATGCGACGAAGTTGAAAAATGCAGCCCAGAGAACAGCCCACTGTGGTTTCAGTACCCGGGTGGATACAACCGCAGCGATAGAGTTGGCTGCATCATGAAATCCGTTCAGAAAATCAAAAAAGAGTGCAATCGCAATAGTAACAATGACAAACGCCAGGGATGTGTCAAATACCATGTCATGAATACTCGAGCACGATGCCTTTTAGAATGTTGGCAACATCCTGGCAGCGGTTGATAACGAGTTTTGTGTGCGCATAGATTTCTTTTAATTTAAAAAACTGTTTGAAATCGTCTTCACTCATAAAGAGTTTTTTCTCGCCGGCAAGCACAACTTTATGTGCTTTGCTTTCCACGAGATCTATTTCATTGCAGTGCTTGAAAATCGCATCAGAATTTTTAAGTGAATGCAGGCAATAAATTGATTGTTTCAGGTGATTGGTTGCTTCAGCACTGAGTTGAGACAATTTTATCGCTTCTTCCGGCACTTCTTTGAGTTGATAGAACGGGAAGCGCTGCGCGATACGGTTGATCAGGTCAATGATGTCATCCAGTGTACTGGTTAGCTGGTGTATGTCATGACGGTCAAACGGTGTAATAAATGTTTTATGCAATAGCTCAAAATTGGCATGTGCTATTTGATCAGCCTCTTCTTCATGTTTTGCAATTGCATCAACATGGTGCTGCTGGTTATGCAGATTTTGCAGGAGGCTGGAAAATTCAGTCGAAGCCAGTACCAGTTTATCGGCTGCCTGTTGAAAGAAGAGAAAAAAGTTATCCTGACGCGGTAATAAACGTTTTAGCATATGTCTGGTCTGCTTTCCTAAGGGGGTCATGTTTATTTGAAGGGTAATTTTAAGCTTGATACTTCGGAAATGCTACATCGAATTGCAATCCAGTGCCCGCAGGCGGTGTGGCAAGGCTGATCGTGGCATGGTGAAGTGATGCAATTTGGCTCACAATGGCTAATCCTAAGCCACTTCCTGATGATTTTGTGCCCAACATTCGATAAAAACGCTCAAATACGCGCTCTCGGAGTTCGACAGGAATACCGCTGCCTGAATCACAAACGCGCAGTATTATTTGTGTGCCGGTATCAACAATGCTGATTTTTACCTCTCCATCCCTCGGCGTATAGCGAATGGCATTGTCTACGATATTGCGGATCAGGATGCCAATGGCCGTATCATTACCCATGATGATGGGTTCAGAGGGGGAGGGGGATAGTTCTATTTCTATATTTTTTTCCAGTGCATGAGGGGCAAGATAGGCTAGAATTTCGGTTGCGAGACGATGGAGATTAAAGGGTTTAACGTCAACCAGTGCTTCTTCTTCACCTAATCTGCTCAAGGTTAATAATTGAGCAATGACATGTGAGCTGCGATCGACACTTTTAAGGACCTTTTGAAAGGCTTTATTGCGATCAGTGTCATTATCTGATTTTAGGGCGACTTGCAGGTTGGTTTTTAATGCAGCCAGCGGTGTTCGCAACTCGTGGGCTGCATCGGCGGCGAAACGTTTGTTACGTTCAAAGGCAAGCTTGAGGCGTATAAACAATCTATTGAGTTCAGCGACAAGCGGTTTGATCTCGAGTGGAATTTGCGTTAACTGGACAGGTTCGAGATAAGTAGAGGCGCGATTGGAAATTTCACTGGTCACTTTTGTGATAGACCGCAGAGCAAAGCTGATAATAAACCAGACCAGTAAACCAAACACGGGATAAGTAATTAACAGAATATTGGCATTGCTGCGCGCAATATCGTCAGTGAGTTCGCGGCGCAGGTTATATAGTTCAGCGACAACGAGCTTGGTTTGCGTTTCGTTATTCTGTTCACTGTATATGCGCCAGTCATCGCCATCGATGATTTTGTCACTGAAACCATAGGGTGCGTCTCGAAAGGAAATTTCATCTTGATGATATGAGTGCATGATGAGTTTGCCATTCTTATCCCATATCTGGAAAATAAAGTGTTTTTTATTGATCGCCTGTGATTCCTGTATTAAATGGAGGACTGTTTTTTTGACGTCAAGGTTATTATTGGTGGCATCATTCAGAATGTTGATCAGGGATGAAATACGAATTAGCTGACTGTCCAGATAGGGTTGAATGACTTTCTCATCGAGCAGGTAATTACCAATACCATTAATAGCGGATGCAATGGTAATGCTGAGTAACAGGCTGATTAAAAGAAAATATCGAATTGACCGAATCATTTTGCATCTTTACTTTTTTCAATTGTGTAGCCAATGCCGCGAACTGTTCGTATGAACTCCTGTCCAAATCGTTTGCGAAGATTATGAACGTGAACTTCCAGTGCGTTGCTGTCAACTTCTTCGCCCCAGCCATAGAGTGATTGGGTGAGGTGTTCTCTGGATAAGACGCGGCCGGCATTTTCAAGCAGTACATGAAGCAAGGCAAATTCACGCCGTGATAAATTGATTGGCTCACCTTTATAGGAAACAGTGTGTGAAGCTGGATCGAGAGAGATATCATTATGTACCAGAAGCGGTGCGGCACGGGAAGCGAAACGACGCTGTAATGCCCGTAAACGGGCGAGTAATTCAAAGAGATCAAATGGTTTGGTCAGGTAATCATCCGCGCCGCTGTCCAGACCTTTAACGCGGTCTTCGATGGATTCTCTGGCGGTAAGAATAAGTACGGGTGTTGTATCGCCGCGCTCACGCATGTTTTGCAATACGGTGATGCCCGGCATCTTGGGAAGGCCAAGGTCAAGGACAACCAGATCGAATTTTTCGGTTTTGAGTGCCTGATCTGCGAGCGTGCCATCCTTTACCCAGTCGACAGTATAACCGTCCTGGCTTAAGCCCTTACGCGTTCCTTCACCAAGCAACTCATCATCTTCGACTAGAAGTATCCGCATAAATTACCCTCGCGCATAATATAACTTTATCTTTTTTAACAAAGTATAGCAAATAGGGGATACCCTTGATTGATGGCTGGTATCTTGATTTAACGGGCTTTTTTTAATAAATGCAATGGTCTGAAGAAATTTTGCACGTCCAGGTTGTTGATAAATGACAGATTATAGGGATGTTCAGCATGGAAACTGGCAATATTCAAATTGCTGGTGAATTGGTTTATTTCATACGCAACTTTCCCAAATAAGATGAATTTTATATCAGGTCTTTTTTTTATCAGCTGATTTATTATTGTTCTCATGAAAGGCCGCCAGGCATTGGCATCTTTTTTGGGCGGGCCAGCCTGCAAAACAGGCGTTGCATTGAGTAACAAAAAACCATGCTGCATCAGGTTTGAAAAAAATTCCTCGTTGGTTTTGACAAGCGTGTGTTTGTTAACGCTGGCGATATCAGGCTGGCTGGTATTGTCTGCATTCAGCAAGCCTTCTGTTACCAACAGCATTTTGATGATGTTTCGCATGGACGTTGCGCGATTCACTTTTTTATTTAACCCGGTCTCAGACCATAGTTCATTGATAGACGCATCCCAGAATGCATAACCATTTGCAGATTGCCGGCGTGGATAGGGTGACTCGCCAAATAAAACATAGTTGGTATGATCAATAGGCAGGGAAAACGCATTGAAAATATTATTGTGTCCTGGCAGCCACTCATCTGACCGATGCAGTTGGTTCAGGTAGTTTGCATCAACCTGCAGCAGAGCGTCGTGTATGATGGGTTTCCATGAGTGATGAACATTATCGAGATTGAAGCAATGCGTTGTCATTAATCAGTCTTCCGGGTAATATCGTTGTTATTCATTATTGCAAGAAGCTATGAGACAAATGGATAAAAATCTTATTGAAATATTAGCATGCCCTATCTGCAAAGGGGAGGTTGTTTATGATGCTCCCAATCAGGAATTGATTTGCAAGTTTGACCGTATTGCCTATCCAGTCGTCAATGATATCCCGGTTATGCTTGAATCCAGAGCAAGACGCCTTGGAGAGGGCGAAGAGTAAACGGATAAACTCTACTGTCACCTTCGCATCACTATTTTGCTTGCATCACTATCTTGGTCACCCCCGCGCAGGCGGGGGCCCATCCATAACACACTCTATTCCTTCTTATAAATATCTTCACCTTCGATGATTTTCTGCGGCTGATCCGTGCGTTCAGTTTTATTGCCGCCTTGTCTGCGTTTGCGATGGTGGTGCAAGCGGCGTCTTGGTCTTCTTTCAGCATTCGGATTATTTGTGCCGGCGCTGGCCATCACATTGCCCTGGTTATCAATGGGTGCTGTTGTACTACCCATGGCTGGTGATGTTTCTTCCTGACGAATGGGAACAACATGACTGGCGGCAGGTGTGTGTGTATCTTGTCTTTGCGCATCATTTACCGGCATCTGGGTTGATACAGGCTTGTGCTGCGATTCAGCTGACACGGGCGCTTGTTGTCTGCTTGTCTGCGGTAATGACACAGGGTGCTGAGACACAGGGTGCTGAATGGGCTGAGACGGTTCCATTGTTACCGGCGACTTGTGAATCTGTGAGTCATGTTGCTGTTCACGATGCTGGTTGTCGCGATACTGCCCGGTACGATGTCGTGGATCCCGCGGTCTGTTGGGATTATCACGTCCATCCTGGCGATGAGAGCTGCCGCCAGCCTGATGCCTGTTTCTATTGTCGCGGCGTCCACGATTGTGTTGGCCATGTCTGCGCCGCTGCCCCGCATGAGATGAGCGATGGTGATCGTGGCGGATGCCCTGACCGTGCGACTGGATATTGTTAGTTGCAGCAGAAGCTGGCTGCTCTTTTTTCTCAAACAGGAATGTCATGAGTTTTTTGAGGATGCCAGTTTGTCCAGCCTGCTGTTTAGGCGCTGATGCTGTTGCGGCGGCATAGGATTGTACGGTGACTGGTGCAACAGGGATATCTTCCGCTGGAATGGCTTTAATAGCTGGCTCTTGATGTGCCCTGCTGGATGCGGGCGCTGGATGAGATAGTTCCGGCTTAAGCGCCAGCTTGTAGCTCAACAGCTTTTCATCTTTTTCTGTCATATCCGAAATGCGAATACGTTCAATTTCATATTGTGGTGTCTGCAGATGGGTGCTGGGCACAATAATGATAGACACGCCTTGACGTTTTTCAATGTCGATAATGGCCTGGCGTTTTTCATTAAGCAGGTACGCTGTAATTTCAGTTGGTAAAATAGATCGTACTTGTGCTGTGTTTTCTTTCAGCGCTTCTTCTTCAATAATCCGCATCACAGAAAGACCCAGCGATTCAATACCTCTAATGGTGCCTTGACCCGTGCAGCGCGGACAGGTGATTCGGCTGGATTCGCCGAGTGACGGACGCAGACGCTGACGTGACATTTCCAGCAGGCCAAATCGGGAAATACGGCCTATCTGTACGCGGGCTCTATCCATGGAAAGTGCATTACGCAAGCGGTCTTCAACTTCCCGCTGATTGCGGATAGGCGTCATATCGATGAAGTCAATGACGATGAGTCCGCCAATGTCCCGGAGCCGCAGTTGTCTGGCAATTTCATTTGCCGCTTCGAGATTGGTCATTAATGCGGTTTCTTCGATGTCGCCGCCTTTTGTGGATTTGGCGGAGTTTATGTCGATAGATACCATTGCTTCTGTATGATCAATGATAACGGAACCGCCAGAAGGCAAGCGTACATCACGCTGGAACGCGGATTCAATCTGGCTTTCAATCTGAAACCGGGTAAACAGCGGTGTTGGATCGCTATAGTATTTTACCCGGCTGACAAAATCAGGCCGTATCAGTTTGAGGTGATTGACCACATCTTCATACAGACCCTGATGATCAATGAGGATTTCATCGATGTCTTTGCGCAAGTAATCACGCAAGGCCCGGATGACGGCATTGCCTTCCTGATAGATAAGGAAGGGTGCTGGCCGTTCAGCAGCAGATTGTTGAATGACGTTCCACAGGCGCAACAGAATGTCGAGATCCCATTGCAGTTCCTCTTGGGAGCGGCCGCCGCCGGCTGTTCGAATAATTAACCCCATGCCTTCTGGAACTTGTAATGATCCCAGTACGCTGTGCAGCTCATCCCGTTCATCGCCTTCAATACGGCGTGAAACACCACCAGCACGCGGGTTATTTGGCATTAATACCAGATAGCATCCCGGCAGGGTAACAAACGTGGTTAAAGCGGCGCCTTTGTTGCCGCGTTCTTCCTTTTCAACCTGAACAATCAGCTCCTGGCCTTCTTCAATCACCTCGGTAATGGAAGGTCTGCGGCCATGATCAGCATAACTGCTTTTGAAGCAGGAGCGGGCAATTTCCTTGAGCGGAAGAAATCCGTGCCGGTTTTCACCATAATCAACGAACGCAGCTTCAAGGCTGGGTTCTATGCGGGTGATTTTACCCATGTAAACATTGGATTGTTTTTCTTCGCGGGCGGTTGACTGGATAATTAGGTCGTAAAGAAATTGTCCAGTGGCTAACGCAATACGCAACTCTTCATCTTTATGAGTTGCATTAATCAACATTCTATTCATGTATTCATCCAGTTATCTATGTGCATTTAGCACCGGGATGAAGGCGATCATTTTCTTTGTCAGAGCTGGCAACTGATTGCTTATACAGCAATTTATTACAGGGTTACATTAAGCTGGTCAGAGCTTCTCTGTCCCGATAAAACGGTTTCTGGGTAACCTGTAAACCATTATTCCTGGCTTGATTAAGATGACACGTCAAGCGCCATCATTATTCTTCGCTCTTCATGCGCATTATGCGCACCATTCAAAAGTAAAAAGATTCCTGTCATCACGAGTGTGCTGTGAGCACGTTTATCACGTTGCGAAAAATTTTCGCTACTATATTCAAAAATGGCTGTCATAATATCAGCCAGACATGCCTTTAAGGCTAAAATGAATATTAACAATATACTGATTTTATATCAATTAAAAACCAGAGCGGGTTGGTGTATGGGTGGGCATGCATGAGTAATTTTAAAGATAGCGATATTAAGCGGTCAAATGTTAAACATATTAATGTTTCACGTGAATACGAAAATCAAAGAATTGACAATTATTTGCTCAGGGAATTGAAGGGGATGCCCAAAACCCGGATTTATCGCTTGCTGCGTCAGGGGGAGGTCAGGGTTAATAAAAAACGGGTGCAGCCTTCTTATCGTTTGCAAGAGGGAGATGTGGTGCGTTTGCCGCCGGTTTTTCTTGAGGATAAAGCCAGCCAGCTGCCTCCCAGCAAGAGCACAGCTCAATTATTGAGCAGCAGGATTATTTACGAAGATGAAAATGTGCTGATTATAAACAAACCATCGGGTATGTCGGTGCATGTCGGTAGTACGGTGCGTGTCGGGGTGATTGAGGCGATGCGGCACATGTACCCAAAGCTGGTTCATCTGGAGCTGGTACATCGGCTGGACTCGGAAACGTCAGGCTGTCTGGTGCTGGCGAAGAAGCGGCGTGTTTTGCGGGAGCTGCATGAGTTATTGCGCGAAGGTAAGGTGTCCAAAGTGTATTGGGCGCTGACGAAAGGGCACTGGAAGCGGTCGGAACTCAGGGTGGATTTGCCGTTGCACAAAGATTATCGGGATGGCGGCAAGCATGTGGTTGAAGTGCATCCAGAAGGTAAAACGGCATTGAGTGTTTTTTCTCCACTTAAGAAGTTTCAGAACGCATCGCTGGTTGAGGTTAAACTTTACACAGGCAGAACTCACCAGATTCGCGTGCATGCGAGCGCACAAGGCCATCCCATTGCACAGGATGATCGTTACGGCGATGTTGAATTTAATAAGGAATCTCGTCAGCTCGGCCTGAAGCGGATGTTTCTGCATGCCTATTCGATTGAATTTACTTTGCCTTCAACCGACCAGCATATTAAAGTAGTATCCCCTTTGGATCATGATCTGGAAGCCGCTATTGAGGCATTTGAGAGGTAATCATGTCGGATTTTGATGAAAGTGAAAATGAACGCAGCGATAAGGAAATGATATCCCAGCGTGGTATCTACCTTTTGCCTAACCTGTTGACGACAGCAGCGCTGTTTGCTGGTTTTTATGCCGTTGTCGCGGCAATGCGCGGTTTGTTTGATACGGCTGCGATTGCTATTTTTGTTGCCATGATTGCAGATGGTCTGGATGGACGCGTGGCCAGATTGACGAATACACAAAGCGCCTTTGGTGCCCAGTATGACAGCTTGTCAGATTTAGTCGCATTTGGTGTGGCGCCAGCGTTGGTCTTGTATAGCTGGTCGCTTTCCAGTCTGGGTAAATTAGGCTGGGTTGCTGCGTTTATTTACGTGGCGGCGACAGCGTTGCGCCTGGCGCGTTTTAATGTGCAAGTGAGTGACAAGCAAAATTTTCAGGGCATACCATCTACGCTGGCAGCTGGTTTTGTTGCTGGTACGGTATGGATGTGCTCAGGCTATGATATTCCCGGTCAGGTTATTTCGGTTCCGATCGCTGTTCTGACGGTATTGATAGCGGGATTGATGGTGAGTTCAATCCGGTACACCAGTTCGAAATCTATCGATTTCAAGGGTAGGGTGCCGTTTTTTACAGCGGTTGTGACCGTATTTGTTGTTGCGGCTGTGGCGCTGCGCCCAGCAGATATGCTTTTTGCCATCTTTGCTACTTATGCGGCATCAGGGCCGGTGATGACTCTGTGGCAGGTGCGTAAAATGCGCCAGCAACGCAGGCTGGAGCGTAGGGTAAACCGATAAGTGGATTATCAGATCACTAAAAATGTCCGGTGTTTGCGAACGCAGCGTCAGGGGTCCCACTGGGGGATGGGTGACGCGAGTACGCACACACCGGACATTTCCGGATATTTTCACTGAATCAATCTATTTAACACTCTGGCAAGTTGGCAGCTAATCCACCTTGTGATGTTTCCTTGTAGATGGTCATCATGTCTTTGCCTGTCTGGCGCATCGTGGCAATGACTTTATCCAGAGAGACATAATGCTGGCCATCTCCCAATAGCGCTAGTTGTGCGGCATTCACAGCCTTTACTGCGCCCATGGCATTTCGTTCAATACATGGAATCTGGACTAACCCATTGATAGGATCGCAGGTGAGGCCAAGATGGTGTTCCATCGCAATTTCAGCTGCATTTTCAATCTGGTAAAGACTGCCGCCCAAAACAGCTGTTAATGCACCGGCAGCCATTGAGCATGCAACACCTACTTCACCCTGACAGCCAACTTCAGCGCCTGAAATGGATGCATTTTTTTTATATAAAATGGCAATGGCGCCAGCGGTTAACAGAAAGGGGATGGTATCGTCAGTTTTGGCTTGCGGGTAAAAGGAAAGGTAGTAATGCAGTACAGCCGGGATGATTCCCGCTGCGCCATTCGTTGGGGCGGTAACTACCCGCCCGCCCGCGGCATTTTCTTCATTGACCGCAATAGCATAAAGATTGAGCCAGGCCATGCTGTCTGTTTGCTCATGTGAAGCTGGTTTGCCTTTGGCGGACAGTTTTTGAAATAGCTGAGGTGCTCGCCGCTTGATATTGAGTCCGCCCGGCAATATGCCAATGGTGCTGGTGCCTTTGTCAATACATTCGCGCATTACGCGGCTGATATTAAGCAGTTTTTCTTTCACTTCTTCCTCAGGGCATAAGCTGGACTCATTGCGCATCATCAAGTCACTGATGGCCATGTGGTGATTTTCACAGGTAGATAATAACTCCTTGGCGCTTGAAAAAATGAAAGGCATATTGCTGGTTGTTTCCGCGGGGTGGGATGCTTGTTCCTGCGTAAGGATAAATCCACCGCCGATGGAGTAATAAATCTCGGATTTTAATGTTTGCTGGTTACTGTCAAATGCGGTAAAGCGCATGCCATTTGTATGCATGGGCAGCAGATCTTTGAAATTAAAAATAATATCGTTGATATAAGAAAATGGAATCTCATGAGAACCGTCAAGATTGATCAGGTTGTGCTCAATGATATCCCTGGTGCGTGATTCGGTTTCGCCTGGATTCACTGTCACGGGTGTGTTGCCCTCAAGACCAAGCAGGATAGCCGAATCCGTGCCGTGTCCTTTTCCAGTAAAGGCCAGCGAACCAAATAATTCAACTTGAATACGCTGTGTTTGACTCAGGCATTTGCCTTGCTTTAGCAGGGCAATAAATGCATTTGAGGCCTTCATGGGGCCGACAGTGTGGGAGCTGGATGGACCGATTCCAATGGAAAACAGGTCAAACAGGCTGATAGTCATGCATTTTCCTTAGGTTTTAACGTCTAGTGTTCCCGAAATTTTACGTGGCTATGGTGATGACCGCAATATGATGTTAAAATTTAACCTGATTTCCCCGTGTTTTTGTAGAAGTTACTCTCATGTCGATATCAAAAATTGATGCATTAATAAGCAGTCAATTGCTGGCTATTCTGTTGCTAGGTTTTGCATCAGGGCTGCCGTTGGCATTGGTTGGGACTACCTTGCAAGCCTGGTTTACGGAATCCGGTATCAGTGTGATGACGATCGGTACGTTATCATTGATTGGGCTGCCTTACACGCTTAAATTTCTTTGGGCCCCCCTGATGGATTATTACCGGTTTCCACGTATTGGTACGCGCAAAGGGTGGATATTAATTACTCAGGCGGGCTTGATCGTTTCCATATTACTGCTTGCTCATCTGCAGCCTTCTCATCAGGCTTACTGGATGGGGATTGTGTCTTTAGTGATTGCGTTTTTATCAGCGTCTCAGGATATATCAGTTACCGCCTATCAGACGGATGTCTTGCATCCTGAAGAAAGAGGATTGGGCGTTGCCTATTATATGTTTGCCTATCGGATTGCCATGCTGGTGTCAGGCGGTCTGGCGTTGATTTGTGCCGATTATATGGGCTGGAAGGTGACATACGAGATAATGGCATTGTTAATGCTGCTCAGTATGGCGGTGACCATCAGATTGCCACGCGCTGTCGAAGCGGTAACAGGGCAGACTGGTTTTGTTTCGACAATGATGGCTGCGTTAGAGGATTTAAGAGCGCGGGAAAATATTTTTATCATATTAGCCTTTATTCTGTTCTATAAATTTGGTGATGCGCTAGCTTTGCAGTTGATGACAAATTTCTTATTGAAAGGGCTTGGATTTACGCTGACCGAAGTGGGTTTGGCTTACAAACTTGTGAGTATCGTTGCCATGATACTAGGTGCTTTTGTCGGTGGCCTGATATTGACAAGGTGGCGGTTATTTAGCGCGTTGCTTGTGTTTGGTGTGGCACAGTCATTATCAAATTTAATGTTTGCTTTGCTGGCGATGATGGGGAAAGTGTTTGCGCTTATGGCCGCATCTGTTTTTGTGGAGAATTTTTGCAGCGGGTTAAGTACCGCGGCATTGCTTGCGTTTATGATGTCGCTTTGTAATAACCGTTATACAGCCAGTCAGTTTGCCTTGTTATCCGCCTTTGCTTCGTTGGGGCGCGTATTTCTTGGTCCTGTTGCGGGTATGATCGTTGCGCATGCGGGATGGACACAATTCTTTGTTTGGTCTTTTGTGTTGTGTTTTCCGGGTATTTATTTTCTTCTCCTTCTTAAAGACAGGGTAGCGGGGTATGCGCATGCAGCTGCTGGCTAGACAACTCAGAATGTTATTTCTTTGCGTGGCGTTCGTCTTGATGACGAATGCGGGAAGCGCGATTGCGGCAACAATGACAAATACGGAAAACACGTCAATTGACCGCGTTCAGCTGGTGACAGAGCAGATAGTGCTGCTGAAAAGCCGGTTATCGCAAAGTAATAGCATATTAGCCGAATTACAACAGCAGCATGATAAAGATATTTCGCGGGCCGCCATCGGCGGCGTTAATAAAAGTTTGCTGGAAAAGTCGGGACTGGATATATCAGTTTCAAAATCTAATCTGGATAGCATTACGATTGAGCTCACTGACTGCGAGCAAACGATCAACTGGCTGGATAAGAGTATACAGGGATATCAAAGTCAACTAAATGTGTTAACGATATTTGGTCCTAAAATCACAAAAAACCAAACTGCCAATGCGGTGGAATTGCAGGATGAGCTCCAGTACCAGCGTAAGCTGCGTGATCTTGAAAAGTCACGTGCGGAGTATTTACGTGAGCTGAAGAGTATCGTCAGTAATATTTTGTCGCTGCAGACAGAGAATTATACCCAGACAAAAAAAGCGATAAAATCTAACAGTCTTTTGCAGGTGAGACAAAAGCAGGTAAGAGACGAGCTGGCTTACCAGCAGCAGCAAAATCACTGGCTGCAGGAGTTAAATTTATTGTATGCCAAAATGGCCGCTATTGATCCTGTTAAAAATCGTGAAGCGTACGCATCTATCGAGCGAAAAATATTTTATGCGAATGAAAGTGCGAATTTTGCATATACCCAGTCATTAATCGCGCGCTATGAAGACCAGATGCAGCAGATGCGTTTGACGGTATTAAGAAGTAATTCGATCAGCAAGCTGAGTGAAGTGGGTGATCAGGTGCTTGCAATGACCAGGCAGGTTAACCGGCTTGATGATGTGTTAAAGTCGAGAAGTGTGCTGCTTAAAAAACATGTCAGCTATTTATCTCGCAGACATTTGTCGAGTGATGATGTGCAAGAGTATATACATGCCCTTTCCAAATTAAATGCACAGTACGAGGCGTCTGATTCCGCGATTGTAGAAATCAGGAATTCATTATCTAGTTTCCGGTCTGCGCTGGATCGCGAGATTCAAACAGAATTGTCTTCTCGTCAGGGATTGCCTACGTTTGGGTCCAGAAGCTTGCTGGATCTTGGTAAGGAAGTATTGCTTGTGCCTGGTTTGACCTATCAGATAGCTAAAAGTCTGACAGGGCAGTTACTTGGAGCGTTCCAGTCAGCCAATGCGCTGGTATGGGGCATGTTTATTTTGCTGGAATGTCTGCTGATATTATTTTTCATGACCATGCATAAGTTTGTCACGTTATGGCTGAACCTCCCTTCAGTATCTAAAGGCAAGCTGGATGCAAAGTGGATGGGGTTGCGCTGGCTTGATCATAATGCGGTTGATCTCTTTCTGATGACTAATATCATTAGTACCATGATGTATTTTTCAATTCCATTTCAAACATATGATATTCTCGTTTATCTTTCCATCGTCTGGCTGGTGTCAAAAAATATTTATATTGGCGCCAGATTATCGTTAGTTGAGACGACGCACGATACATCGGGCCATGACGTCAGGCTTTTTCATCGCTTGAAATGGATTATTGTCGCGGGTGGTATTGTTACCGCGATGACGGTTTATTTGCATCAACTGCCCTTGATTTATGAGTTGAAGATCTTATGCGATAGATTGTTTCTTGTTTTGTTGATGATGGTTTCCATCTTGCTGCTGCGTTCATGGCGGGTATTGCCGCGTTTGATTTTATCTCACATGGATAAGCCGCACCCTTATTTTGAAAAGAGTATTCTTTTTATCGGCGTACTGATTCCCTTGCTAATATTGTGTAACTCGCTGGTCGGTGTGTCGGGTTATGTTAATTTAATTATGACGATTTCCTGGCATGAGGGAATATTTTTGATCGTGCTGGTTGGGTATCTTATGCTGCGCGGATTACTGTCTGATGGACTTGAACAGCTCTCGCGCTTAATGATTCAGTACGTTAATAACGGCTGGCTGTATACCGAAGCATTTTTGAAGCCGCTGGATAAGGTGCTGCGTCTTGCTCTGTTGTTATCTTCAGGCGCTGTGTTGTTTCTTATGTATGGGCTAGATAAGAAATCGCCTGTTGTTGAGCGGTTGACGCTGCTGCTGAATTATCAAATGGCGAGCTTTTTGAATAAAACGATAACGCCATTAAGTATTATTGAATTATTTGTGATTGTTTCCGTCTTTTACTGGACGGCAAAGTGGACGCGTGAATTTGTATACCGCGCATTATCTTCCCGAACCAAAGATATGGGGATGCGGAATAGCATAGCGATACTTAGCCAGTATGGCGTCATTTTTTTAGGTATCTTTTTGTCTTTAAAAGTGCTTGGCATTGATCTGCAGACATTGAAGGTTGTGCTGGCAACACTGGCACTGGGTATTGGTTTTGGACTGCGTGAGCTGGCGTCAAATTTTGTTTGCGGGTTTTTGATCTTGCTGGAGCGGCCGTTACGTGTTGGCGATATTGTTTCCGTTAACGGTATTGATGGTGAAGTGATGAATATTGGCAGCCGGGCTGTGACTGTTCAAACATGGGATCATATGGAAATGCTGGTGCCAAATTCCGAGATTTTTTATAAAACATTTACGAACTGGACATCAAATGACAATATCGTTCGTACTGTGATATCAATTAAAATCAGCCGGCATGATAATCCGCATGAAGTGAAAGTTATTATTCAGAATGTTGTCAGTGCGCATGATGAAGTTTTAAAAGATCCGGCGCCAGAAGTGTATATGAAACAAATGAGCGATACGCTGCTTGAATTTGAGCTGCGTTATTATATCAATATCCGCCATTCTTTATCGCGTGCCCGTGTGATGTCTTCTGTGCAAATGAATATCTGGGATGCGTTTGCGATACATGGCATTAAACCTCCTTATCCACAGCATGAAGTTGTTTTGCGGGACGATCACGAGCGTGCATTAATGCCGAAGATGGAATTAATTGCTGAGTAATATTAACGGTAATCTTGAGGGTGATGTATGACTGATAATGTTCTTGATCTTGCGCGGCATGATTTGCTTGATCCCGGTGGTTTGACCGAGCATAAACTCGAGCAGGTTTTGCATCATCTTGCTGGAAAAAATATTGATTACGCGGATCTTTATTTTCAGTCAACCTATTCGGAATCCTGGCATTTTGAAGATGGCATTATCAAGAATGGCAGTTTTGATATTGATCGCGGCGTAGGTGTCCGTGCGATGAGTGGTGAACGCACTGGTTTTGCTTATGCAGATGATATTGTGATGCCCGCACTGGAACAGGCTGCGCTTGCAGCAAAAAGTATCGTTAAACAGAGCGGCGGCCATAGCGTTAAAGTGTGGAAGAAAAACGCAGGCCATGATTTGTATCTGCCTGTTAATCCACTGAAATCGCTGTCTGACCAGGATAAAGTAAACTTATTGCAGCAAGTTGATAGTTATATACGCCTGAAAGATAAGCGGATTGTATCGGTGAGTATTTCAATCGCTGGTGAGCATGAAACTATTTTGGTAATGGGTAATGATGGACATCTTGCGGCAGATATTCGTCCACTGGTGCGCTTTAATGTGAGTCTGGTATTAGATCATCATGGGCGGCGTGAATCTGGCAGTGCTGGCGGGGGCGGCAGATATGATTATCAGCATTTTCTGACGGATGACCTGGCGTTTAAATTTGCGGATGAAGCGTTGCGTCAGGCGCTTGTTAATCTGGATGCTGTGGAGGCACCTGCTGGTGCAATGACAGTTGTACTGGGAGCAGGATGGCCGGGTGTGTTGCTGCATGAGGCCGTTGGTCATGGACTTGAAGGTGATTTTAACCGCAAGGGCATCTCTATTTACAGCGATGCGAAAGGTCAGCGTGTCGCCAGTGATTTATGTACGATCGTTGATGATGGAACGCTGCCTAATCGTCGAGGTTCGTTAAATGTAGACGATGAGGGAACGCCGACACAAAAAACGGTATTAATTGAAAATGGTATTTTAAAAAACTATATGATGGACAAGCGTAACGCGCGTCTTATGGGTGTGGAATCAACTGGTAATGGGCGCCGTCAATCTTACTCGCATTTGCCTATTCCACGCATGACGAATACTTATATGCTGCCAGGAAAATCTGAGCCGGGTGAGATCATCGCATCTGTCAAAAATGGTTTGTACGCAGTGAATTTTGGCGGCGGGCAAGTTGATATTACCTCTGGAAAATTTGTTTTTTCAGCGAGTGAGGCTTATCTGATTGAAAATGGCAAAATTGGGCCGGCCGTTAAAGGTGCGACACTGATAGGAAATGGCTCGGATATACTGACCAAGGTATCGATGGTTGGAAATGACTTGAAACTGGATCCGGGTGTTGGTGTGTGTGGCAAAGATGGCCAGAGTGTACCTGTTGGTGTTGGGCAGCCTACATTGCGTGTTGATAGATTAACCGTTGGTGGAACGAGATCACAATCATGAAAAAACTGGAAGTACCCGTGTATCAAAGTTCACAATTTGAATCTCTTGCGCATCAGATTCTGGATGAAGCAAAGCGTTGCGGCGCAGAGCAGACTGAAATCAATATAGCCGCGAATAAGGGTTTCTCTGTTATTGTGCGGGAAGGGCAGCTGGAAACGGTTGAATATAATCAGGATAAAGTAATTGAAATTGATGTATTCATTGGTAAACGTAATGGTACGGCCAGCATTTCCGATATGCGTCCTGCGGCAATTCGTTCGGCTGTTGAAGCGGCGTGTCATATTGCAAAATATACGGATAAAGATCCGGCATCTGGTCTTGCCGAAAAGGATGCGATTGCTTTTGATTACCCAACGTTAGAGCTGGCCTTTCCTTGGGATATGTCTGTTGAAAAAGCCATTGAGCTTGCTTGTGAATGTGAACGTGAAGCGTTAAGCATGGACAAGCGCATCATGAGTTCGGAAGATACATCGGTTTCCACACATGAATCATTAACCGTTTATGCAAATAGTCATGGTTTTGTTGGTTCGTATCCGACCTCGCGGCATGATATCACCTGTATTCTCGTTGGGAAGCAGGGGCAGGAAATGCAGCGTGACTTTAGTTATTCCTCAGTGGCGGATCCTGCGCAGTTAAAATCAATTTCTGCTATTGCTAAAGAAGCAGTTGAAAGAACGGTGCGGCGTCTGGGTGCGAAACAGCTGCCAACGATGAAGGTACCTGTGATTTATGCCGCAGAAGAGGCGCGAGGATTATTCGGTCATTTTGTTTCAGCCATTTCTGGCCCGAATTTGTATCGAAATTCTTCTTATTTACTTGATCATCTTGATAAACGTATTTTTCCTGATTTTATGCATATTCAGGAATTTCCTCATTTGCCGCGAGCGCTCGGCAGTGCGCCATTTGATGGTGACGGGATATTAACGCGAAGCAATGTATTTGTTGAAGACGGTATTTTACGTCAATATGCGTTGAGTACCTATGCAGGCCGTAAATTAGGATTGTCATCTACGGCTAATGCAGGTGGTACCCATAATCTGACTATCAGACACGGTAATAAAAATTTGCAAGAACTGATAAAGAGCATGGGGAAAGGGTTGGTTATTACTGAGATGCTGGGTAACGGTGTCAATATAGTGACGGGTGATTATTCTCGCGGTGTAGGCGGTTTTTGGGTTGAGCACGGAGAAATTCAGTATCCTGTACATGAAATTACTGTGGCTGGTACTCTGCAGGAAATGTATTCGCGAATTCGTGAAATAGGCTGCGATGTTGATACCCGCGGCAACATACGCACGGGATCAGTGTTAATCGAAGAGATGACAGTCGCAGGGCAGTAAGTGCGTTCAATCTTCCCCAAACTTATCATTGACAACTTTCTCGATGGCAATCAACGCATCTGTTTCATCTTCGCCGTCGATTAACACATCGAGTACATTATCTTTTTGTGCCCCGAGCGTAATGACGCCCATGATGCTTTTGCAATCCACGGTGCGGTTACGGAAAGCAAGTTCGATGTGACTGCCAAAACGTTTGGCGGTATCCACCAGTCTGGCAGCGGCACGCGTATGTAAACCTAATTTATTTTGGATGATAATTTGTTGTCTGATCATTGTTTAGATAATTTCCTGTTTATAAATCGAATTCTTCACCTAGATAGACAGCGCGAACTTCGTCATTCATTAGAATCGTTTCGGGGTTGCCTTCGCAGATGATTTTACCTTGATTAACAATATAGGCACGTTCGCAGATGTTTAGTGTATCTCTGACATTGTGATCGGTGATCAGGATGCCAATACCGCGTTTACGCAGATAGTTGATGATACGTTTGACGTCAAGAATGGAAATTGGATCAATGCCAGCGAACGGTTCATCAAGTAAAATAAATTTTGGTTCGGTTGCCAGCGCTCTGGCGATTTCTGTCCGGCGTCGTTCACCGCCAGATAAACTGATACCCAAGGTGTCGCGTATATGGGTAATACGAAACTCCTCGAGTAATTTCTCCAGCATTAATCTTCGTTCTGCTTTATTCAAGTCAGGACGTAATTCCAGAATGGCCATGATATTTTGCGCGACAGTCAGCTTGCGAAAAATAGATGCTTCCTGCGGCAAATAGCTAATGCCCATTTGCGCACGCAAATGGACAGGCAGGCGAGTGATGTCGGTATCGCCAAAATGTATGGTGCCGCTGTCAGCAGGGATGAGACCGACGATCATATAAAAAGACGTGGTTTTTCCCGCGCCATTTGGACCAAGCAGGCCGACCACCTCACCTTTGCCCACATGTAGTGACACATCTGCTACAACCTGGCGAGTTTTATATCGTTTGGCAAGGTGGCTTACTTGTAATGTGTTTGACATCGTTATTTGTCCGGGTTGTAGACGATAACAGCGCGGCCTTTATTGGCGGCTGGCACAATAATGGTTTGATCATTACTATTATAGTGAATTAACTCACCATGAAAACTATTTTCACCCTGCGTCACGTTGACTTGTTTTTCAAGCGTCACATTAGATTGAATAGGGTAAAATTTAATTACTTTCGCGTATGCATGTATTTCTGGCTCTGATTGCTTTGAGAGAGTCCAGTAGTGTGCGAGATCCTGATTGCCATATGCAATAGCTTCTATTATTTTGTGTTTTAAACCGCTTTTTGTGACAAGTTTATCGGCTGTAATATGGGTTGTACCCTGATCTATCTTCACATTGCCTTCAAAAACATTAAAACCGGTTTTGTAATTATAGATGCTGCTGTTTGCCTGTATGTAAATTCGCTGTTTGCTGTCGCTGGGCAGAGACAAGCCAGACTGTGTTATCAGCAGCAAGCATGAAATGGCTATTAATATTAGAATGGGCAGCCTAGTGGGAGTCTGGTACATATTCACCTTTTGCCTGTGACAACAATTTAATAACGCCAGAATCCATATCTGCACGCATACCTGTTGCTTTGATGGTGATATTGGGCTGAATAAGTTCGATTTGTTCGTTAGTTTCCGCTGTTTCAACAGTTGGGTGAACGATGAGAGTGGGTGCTTTTATCAAGGTTGCTGGCATGTTTTCATCCGCGGGGTGATGAATAGTCACATCATCCTTGAAGTCCACATTATCGATACCGTGAGTTGCTGTTGCATAGCGGGAGGTAATAAACCAGGGTGCGGGTGATTTCCGGTATAACGTTATTTGCGGCTGCGTGAGATTGGTTGTGTCATTGGCAGCATAGTGAATCAATTTGGGTGTCACGATTTTCATTCTGGGTTTGCCAAACTTATCCATAAAAACGGCAGTCACATCTTCCATATACGCATCAGGCTGGTTATTGGCGGGTGCCACAGTGATACTTTGCGGCCAGAAGGCAAGCATGGTTACCCATGTAGCCAGTGCCATGGCGGCTATTAAGATGGTGCTTGTGATAGAGTTTTTATATGTCATAGTGCAATCATCATACAATTGCTAACGTTAAACAAGGTATGATTCTATCATGGATTCGTATTTATTTTGAGCTTTTAAGATGAATTCGCATACTTCCCGAACGGCGCCTCGACCGCCATGATTATTGGTAATAAAATCAACATGCTGCATGATTATGTCTGGTGCGCCAGGCACGGTGATGGACAGGCCTGTGCGGCGGAGCAGGGGTAAATCGGGTAAATCATCGCCCACATAAGCAATAGCATCATCAGTCAGCCCAAGTTTCTGCTTTAATAACTCGTAGGTGGGTAGTTTATCGATATGACCAAGATAGACATGTTCAATTTTCAGATCCTGCAAGCGCCTGGCAACCGGCTCAGAGTTTTTACCAGAAATGATGGCGACATCTATACCAGCTTTTTGCAGTAACTTGATTCCCATGCCGTCATGGATATGAAAGCCTTTTAGTTCGATGCCATCGGTTCCATAGTAGATGATGCCGTTGGTGAGCACACCATCGACATCGAGGATAAGCAAGCGTATGTGCTGGGCTTTGTTTATTGAAGCAGACATCAGGCAACTCCTGCACGTAAGAGATCGTGGATGTGGATAATACCAACGGGTTTTTGATCTTCATCAACAACAACAAGTGAGGTGATTTTGTTGGCCTCCATCATGCCAAGCGCTTCCGCAGCCAGTATATGCCGGTGTATGGTTTTTGGGTTTGTTGTCATGACATCGTGAACGGTGGTGTGGTGCAAATCGACATTTTTGTCAAATGCACGCCGTAAGTCGCCATCCGTGAAAATACCGATAAGTTTACCGTGATCGTCGACAACAGTGGTGATGCCCAATTTTTTTTGTGTCATTTCAAGCAGTGCCGTTTTCAGGTTTGCGGCTGCAGGCACAATGGGTACATTGCTGTCTTTATGCATGATTTCATCTACCAGCAGCAACAAGCGTCTGCCAAGCATGCCGCCGGGATGGGAAAGTGCAAAATCATTTTCATTAAACCCGCGTTTGGTGAGCAGTGCCATGGCGAGCGCATCTCCCATGACAAGGGCGGCAGTTGTGCTGGAAGTTGGAGCAAGGCCGAGCGGGCATGCTTCTTTTTCGACGCTGACATCGAGGTTGATCGTTGCTGCTTTTGCCAGGGTTGACTGCGGCTTTCCAGTCAGGGTAATCAGGGGGATGCCAAAGCGCTTGACGATAGGCAGCAGGGAGATAATTTCTTCAGTTTCACCTGAATTGGACAGGGCGAGCAGGACATCTTTGCCTGTCAGCATCCCGATATCACCGTGCCTGGCTTCGCTGGGGTGGATAAAAAAGGCCGGGGTACCGGTGCTGGCCAGTGTGGCGGCAATTTTTTTACCGATATGCCCGGATTTTCCGACACCCATGACGGCAATACGGCCTTGGCAATCGTGTAAGTAGTTGCAAGCATTGGCAAATTTTTCATCAATCCGATCGACCATTTTTTTGATCATGTCGGCTTCTATTTCAATAACGGTACGGCCAAGTTTGCAAACTTGTTCATGATTCATGGTGCTGACCTTAGGATGGCAATTTGTGTGATATCATAACTGTGTACTAGCATTTTTTCACGCCTTTTGGGAAAATTGATAGATGACAGGGAATATTGTCGAAATCAAGGGGATGTCGTTTAGCCATGAAGGTGGCATGGGTCGTGCTATCTTTCAGGATGTCGATATCGTGATTCCCAAGGGGAAGGTTGTTGCTATCATGGGCCCCAGCGGCACTGGCAAAACAACCCTGCTGCGCCTGATAGGCGGGCAGCTGACGCCCACGCAAGGCAGTGTGACTGTTGCAGGGCAGGACATTCATCATCTCTCAATCAAAGACCTTTACCAGCTTAGAAAGCGTATGGGCATGCTGTTTCAAACAGGCGGTTTATTCACAGACATCAATGTATTTGAAAATGTGGCATTTCCGCTGCGTGAGCATACAAGGCTATCTCATTCGATGATTAGAACACTGGTATTAATGAAGCTTGAAATGGTGGGCTTGCGCGGAGCGCGGGGGCTGATGCCGAGTGAGTTATCGGGTGGTATGGGGCGGCGTGTAGCGCTTGCAAGAGCGATTTCACTGGACCCGGAATTTATTATGTATGATGAACCTTTTACGGGCCAGGATCCTATTTCGATGGGCGTACTGGTTAAGTTGATACGTATGCTAAATGATGCGCTGGGGTTAACCAGCGTGATTGTATCCCATGATGTTCAGGAAACATTGTCGATCGCGGATTATGCTTATGTCATTTCGGATAAGCATATCATTGGTCATGGCACACCTGATCAATTAAAAGCAGATAAATCTGAGCAGTTGCAGCAGTTTATTAAGGGATTACCTGATGGCCCGGTGCCGTTTGATTATCCGGCTAAATCGTTAATGGATGATTTTTTGCAGGATGATAAGCGATGACGAATCAACTCGTTATATTTGGACAATGGGGCATCAATAACCTGCGTGAATTTGGCAAGGCGGGTATCTTGATGTTTGAGGTGTTGTTTTACCCGCCCAATTTGAGAAAAGGCTTTCCGTTAGTGCTGCAACAGATTTATTCTGAAGGTGTTTTGTCCCTGTTAATTATTATTGTCTCCAGTTTGTTTATTGGTATGGTACTTGCCTTGCAGGGGTATCATACACTTGCCAAGTTTGGTGCTTCGCAGGAATTGGGGCCGCTTGTGGCATTAAGTGTCTGCCGTGAGCTGGGTCCAGTCGTTGCGGCTATTTTGTTTGCTGGACGCGCCGGATCGGCGGTCACGGCAGAAATTGGTTTAATGAAGGCGACTGACCAGCTATCCAGTATGGAAATGATGGCTGTTAATCCTTTGCGCCGGGTTATTTCCCCGCGATTTTGGGGTGGTTTTATATCATTGCCGCTTTTAACTATCATATTTAATGCGACCGCGATTTATGGTGCCTATCTGGTGGGTGTTAAATGGCTGGGTTTGGAGGCGGGTGTATTTTGGTCCAACATGCAATCGTCAGTGGAATTCCATGCTGATGTTGTCAATGGCATTTTGAAAAGCCTGGTGTTTGGTGTTGCTGTAACATGGATTGCTGTCTTTCAGGGTTATTTTTCTGTACCAACATCAGCTGGCATCGCGGGTGCCACAACGCGTTCAGTTGTTTATTCATCGTTAGTCGTGCTGGGTCTGGATTTTGTATTAACCGCCATGATGATAGGGGGGTGGTAATGTTACCTGTACGCTGGATTGAAGGACTGGTCGGCTTCTTTTTATTACTGGCTGTTATATCACTGATGGTGCTCGCGTTTAAAGTCAGTGGATTGACAAGCCTGTTTCCCGAAAAAACATATACCGTGACAGCGGCTTTTGACGATATTGGCGGCTTGAAAGTGCGTTCACCGGTCAAAATTGGCGGTGTCCAGATTGGCGAGGTCACCAAAATTGATCTTGATCCTGTGACGTTTAAAGCGGTTGTGACGCTCGCGATTAATGATAGGGTGAATGATATCCCGGATGATTCATCAGCAGGTATTTTTACAGCCGGCTTGCTGGGGGATAACTATATTGCCTTGACGCCAATGTATAGTACTACGTATTTACGCAATGGCGGTAAAATTGATATCACTCACTCCGCCATGGTGCTGGAGAAACTGATTGGTCAATTTCTTTATAAAGTGGGCAATGGTAGTAGCGATGGCAATGGCGATAAAAAAGATAAGGGAGATGAAAATGCAGCTGCGACTGAATAAGTTTGTTTTTTCTCTGTGTTTAATGCTGGCAAGCATAACAGCAATCATGACAGTTAATGCTCGGGCAGATGTAAACCAGAGTAATCCTGTCTCTCTGCTGGAGTATATTGCGGACAATATGATTAATGGGTTGAGGGCCAAAAAAGCGACCTTAAAAAATAATCCATCAGCGGTTTATAATCTGGCTTATCAATATGTTGTTCCGTATGCCGATATTCCAGAAATGGCAAAACGAGTGTTGCCGCCGACGGTGTGGAATAATGCCACGTCAGCACAGCGTGCGCGCTTTCAAAAAGAATTTACGCGTACGCTTATTCGTACCTATGCTTCTGCCTTAAGTGCCTACGAAGATCAGAGCGTCCAGTTTTATCCTGTACGCGGTGGTTATCAAGGTTTAAAGACAGTTGAAGTGAAAAGTCAAATTACAAGTTCATCAAGGGATCCGATTCGTGTGTCATACAGGTTATTGCGTGTGGGTTCGGTATGGCGGCTTTATGATATGTCTGTTGAGGGCGTGGATATGCTCGAAAGTTTCAGATCGCAGTTTGCCGATATATTATCTCAGGGTAATATTGATACGTTAATTGCACGCATGTCATCGCACAGTAATCGATAAGGGAACTTTATGTCAAAGATCGCTGCTATTACCTTTGAGACTGACGCACTCATGGTCAGCGGCGATCTTGATGTCAATAATGTGATGTCAATTTATCAGCAGGCAGTGCAGAAATTTTCTCAATACAAAACTGTAATCATTGATTTTTCTGCTGTCACGTCAAGTGATAGCGCTGGTTTGGCGTTGATTGTTGAATGGATAAAATATGCAAAACGTCAGGAACAACAGATACAATTCATGCATCTTTCCCAGGATATTCTCTCTCTTGCTGACGCCTCGGGGCTGGATCAATTAATTAATAAATAGTGTTTTAACCATGCCATGGATGTTTTTCAAGGTAAAATTACGTCATCAAACTTGATGTTGCAATCATTGTCGCAAAATGACAGCTTTAGCTCTATTCTGTCTCTGTTTTGTTGATAACAAGAAACACAGCACTGGGTCCGCGTAACACATTAAGCAATAATGTTCCGCCAGCTTTTGCAACAACGGCTTTGAGTTCATCTATATTTTTAACACGTACATTATTTGCGATTGAAATGACATCGCCGGGGCGGAGATCATATTGCCATGCCTTGCTTTCAGGGTCGGCAGCAACAACAAGTATACCTTCAACATTGCCGTGAATCGGGCTTAATAACGTAAAGTTTTTAAGCGCCAACCCGAATAGATAGGGATCAGAATCGGCAATTTGCTGTTTGCGTTTTTTGGGATCAGACAAAACGACTTTGATGGCAAGCGGTTTTCCGTTGCGTATAACATCAATGTTGATTTTAGAGTCGACACGGAAGAAACCAATCGTATTGACAACATCACTGGCATTTTTAATAGGGTCGTTATTGATAGATCTGATAATGTCACCAACTTCTAACCCGGCTTGCT
The DNA here is from genome assembly GCA_964583565.1 of uncultured Coxiellaceae bacterium. Taxonomy (GTDB): domain Bacteria; phylum Pseudomonadota; class Gammaproteobacteria; order DSM-16500; family DSM-16500; genus Aquicella. The sequence continues at coordinate 66,264 of CAZOVT010000002.1, read as the reverse complement.
GGGCGGGTGATCCTGGAATAATTTGCGTCACCGCAGCACCTTTTGTGTTATCCAGATGAAAGGCAGATGCCAGATCAGGCGTGATATCTTGCGTGCCTACACCGAGTACACCGCGTTTGACATCACCATATTCAAGAATTTGCTGCATGATGCTTTTTGCCATATTGATGGGAATAGCAAAACCGATACCGATACTGCCGCGGTCAGGGGCTAATATGGCTGTATTAATACCAACGAGCTGTCCTTGCATATTTACCAGAGCGCCGCCAGAGTTGCCTGGGTTGATCGGCGCATCGGTTTGAATAAAGTTTTCATAGCTTTCAATGCCAAGGGTTGTTCTTCCCAGGGCGCTGACGATGCCAGACGTAACAGACTGGCTAAGGCCAAATGGATTGCCAATCGCCGCGACAGCATCGCCAACATTTAAGCTGTTGGAGTTGCCAATCGGCATGGCGGTCAGGTTTTTAGCTTTAATCTGGATAACGGCTACGTCAGTGGCTTTATCCAGCCCAATCAATTTCGCACGGAGATGACGGCCATCGCTTAGTGCGATATTGATGATTTCCGCTTCAGAGACGACGTGCGCATTTGTCAGGATATAACCATTTTTGGCGTCGACGATGACACCGGATGCAACAGAGTTGTAACCGCTAGGGGGAATTTGTCCAACGTTATCCCCGCGATTGTCGCGTTGCTGCCGCATGATTTCACGCAGTGTATTGGCATCGGTGATTTTAATTTGTGCGCGGATATTAACAACGGCAGGCATGATACGCTGCAGCATGGGTGCGAGAGTGCTGTCACTCGGTGTTTGGGCCATAACAGCCGTTGCTATGCAGGCAAAGAGGCAGGTGATGATGGTAATAAGAATGCGTTTCATGTAGCCCCCTGTTTTAGTTACGATGGTCAATCCAGATCAGGCTGGCCATCCGTCCTGTCTGTCCCTGATCACGCCGATAAGAATAAAATAGTTCAGGTTGGGTGTGAGTGCAATGATTACCGCCGTAAATTGACGTAATGCCCAGTGATTGCAATCGCAGACGGGCTAACTGGTAGAGATTTCCCAGCCATTTTTCCTTGTTGATCGGCTGGAAAGCGGATTCGGCCTGTTTATTCTGGTTTGTAAATGCCTGATAAACATCGCTGCCAACTTCAAATATGCTTGGTCCAATCGCAGGCCCCAGCCAGACTAACAGGGTCTGTGCTGGCTGTTGCAGTGCATTGACCGTGTTTTCAATAATGCCATTTGCGAGGCCGCGCCAGCCTGCGTGTATGGCGGCGACATGTGTGCCATGCTGGTTACAGATTAAAACAGGCAAACAGTCAGCCGTTTGAACAACACAAATGTGATTTGGGCGGGTGGCAAAGGAAGCGTCTGCTGTGGCTCCGGTATTTTCAAGGGTGGCTTCAATAGCAATATTGCTGTGTGTCTGCTTTAACCAGATGGGTTCATCCGGTAAATGCAGTAATGCCTGCAGCTGTTGGCTTTCCTGGGAACCCTTTAGCTTATCTGCCTGAAAGGGGAGAGTGGTTTTCCATCCTTGTCTGGTGGTGGTATACGCTTTAATTGTTTTTGGCGCTGGCCAGTCTGGCTGAATGAATTTTATCATTTGCTAGCCTTCATTTGTTTAACTGAGTGTCTGTTCTCAGTAAGTCTATCAGAGTTTGCATGTCTTCTGGTATCTCAGCCTCAAAGCGCATGTCTTCATCTGTTTCCGGGTGTTTGAACCCTAGCGCGAATGCATGCAGTGCCTGACGTTTGAACTGCCGGATGTATTGAATTAATTCCGGTGTCATGTTTTTTGTCAGCTGGATGCGTGTACCATAAACAGGGTCGCCAATGATGGCATGCCGAATATGTGCGAAATGAACCCGGATTTGATGGGTTCGGCCTGTCTCAAGTTTTACATTCACCAGTGTGTGGTGGCGAAATTTTTCAGCAATCCGATAATGAGTAGTAGCGGTTTTGCCGCCTTCAACAACAGCCATTTTTTTACGCTGAAGATGATGGCGGTCAATCGGGGCATTAATCGTGGAGCCGCTGATCATGCTGCCGCAAACAATCGCTTTGTATTCTCTCGACAGCGTGCGTTTTTTGAGTTGCTGCGAGAGTGATTGCAGGGCAGCAGGTGTTTTTGCAATGATGAGCAAGCCAGTCGTATCTTTGTCTAGCCGGTGCAATATGCCGGCGCGCGGCAGGGTGCCAAGCTGGGGTGCGTGATGCAAAATAGCGTTTAACAGGGTTCGGCTGGCATTGCCCGCGCCGGGATGAACCACCAATCCGGCAGGCTTATTAATGAGCATTATTGACGCATCTTCATGGACAATAGAGAGGGGAATGGCTTGGGCTTCCCATGCTGGCTGGGTTTTCAACGCCGCCTGAATGGTAATCAATTCTCCACCAGTAACGCGGGTTTTAGCTTTCACCGGTGAGCCGTTCACCAACACAGCACCTGTTTCAATCCAGGATTTAATTTGTGTTCTTGAGTATTCAGGCAAAAGTTTGGCTAATGCATGATCAATTCGTTCGCCCATGCTGGATTCCGGCATGGTGATAGTGTGCTGTTTGCTCATTTTTATATTTAAATTCAATGGAGGTGCGTGAATGATGCCAGAAATTGGTTTACAATGCACGTCCGTCACGATACACCGTTTTAGATAGACAGATAAATTGGCATTCAAAAGGTATGGATTCATGAAAAAGTTACTCACTGGACTGGTTATTCTGCTGTGTGCTGCTGGATTGCTTTCGGCTTGTTCGACATCAACAGATCCTGCTGAAACGTATCAGGGGGAAACCCCTGAGCAAATATTCAAGGCTGGAAAGTCTTCCCTGCAGGACAAAGGTTATAATGAATCGATCAAGCGTTTTGAGGCGCTGGACGTACAGTATCCGTTTGACAGGGTGACAGAAAGAGCCCAGCTATACCTGATTTACGCATATTACATGAAAGAAGAGTATACGATGTCAGTCGCGGCAGCGGATCGTTTTGTTCGTCTGCATCCGGTTAGCCCAAATGTTGATTATGCTTATTATATGCGGGGTCTGGCAAACTATTATCAGAATCTGGGCGTGATTGAGAGATTGTTTGCAATTGATCTGGCAACACGTGATTTAACCCAGATTCAGCAATCCTATAGTGATTTTAATGTGCTGGTAGCGCGTTTCCCAAACAGCCGGTACACACCATCGGCACATCAGTATATGATTTACCTGCGCGATGTCATGGCTAATCATGAATTGCATATCGCGGAATATTATTATGACCGCAGGGCTTATGTCGCGGCAGCGTCACGCGCAAGTGATCTGGTTGCGCATTATCAGGGTGCGCCTTCTGTTGTTAATGCGCTTGTATTAATGGCCAAGTCGTATCATCAGCTGCACATGGCCAGGCTTGAACAGGATACACTGCGTGTATTGCAGTACAACTATCCAAATGTGAAAGTGGATCTCACGTCATAGTCGAAATACTGCCGAGTATGACTCTAGCATCACGCGGTCTTGTCTTTCGTCTTAAATCCATTGGTAAGCGGATAGCGCCAGTCTTTACCAAACGATTTATGATTAATGTGTATGCCTATAGCTGCCTGGCTGCGTTTATATTCATTCTTATGAATCATGTCAATGACTCGCTTAACGATTGATTCATCAAATCCTTCGTGACAAATATCACGAATAGACCGGGATTGATTCATGTAAAGTTCAAGAATCGCATCAAGGATTGAATAGGGCGGTAACGTATCCTGATCGGTCTGGTTGGGTGCTAATTCTGCGGTAGGCGGCCGGTCGATGGTGCGCTGAGGGATAACGGGGTTTGTCCGGTTTCGATAGTTAGCTAGTTGATAAATAAGAGTTTTTGGAATATCCTTTAATACGGCGAATCCACCGGCCATATCGCCGTATAGCGTACAATAGCCAACGGCCAGTTCACTGCGGTTACCTGTGGTTAGCAGCAGCGACTTTTCCTTGTTTGATAAAGCCATCAAGATAGTGCCCCGGCATCTTGCCTGCAGGTTTTCTTCAGTAATGTCAGGTTTCATTCCTGAAAATACCGGCGCAAGAGAGTTTAGCAATGCCTGATAAGCCGGCTCAATTGAAATGGTGGTTGTGTTAATACCCAGCGCCGCTGCCAGCGCCAATGCATCTTGCTCACTGATTTTTTCTGTGTAGCGGGAAGGTAATAATACACCTTTAACACGATCTTTGCCGAGCGCGTCAACGGCAATACAAGCGGTGAGTGCGGAGTCGATCCCGCCTGATAAACCAAGTAGTACACTGGAAAAATGATTTTTGTTGATGTAATCACGCAAACCTAATGCCAAGGCTTGATAAATGCGGCTTTCTATTGGCGGAACAGTAATATTAGCCGCTTTGATTGTTAATGTGGGGATGTCAATATCAACGGCATGCAGCGTTTCATGAAAGAAACCGGCAAGCTGGCATAATTCACCGGCAGCATTGACCGCCATCGAGCCGCCATCAAACACTAACTCATCTTGTCCACTCACATGATTCACATAGAGAATGGGTATGTTGTCATGTGTTGCACGCTTGTGCAGGACGTCCATTCGTTTCTCATGCTTATTGCTTTCAAAAGGCGAGGCGTTAGGTGCAAGAATTAATCTGGCACCCTGTGCAGCGGTTTGCCGTGTTGGTCCGAGCCGCCATAAATCTTCACAAATGACGATACCTGTTGGTATACCGTTGATGGGCACAACACAGGTTGATTGTCCCGGTGTGAAATAGCGGCGCTCATCAAACACACCGTAATTGGGTAATTCCAGTTTGCAGTAACGTCCCAGTACTTCGCCATTGTAAATGATCGAGCAGGCATTATAGGTATGTTCGTGTTCGGAATATGGATGACCTACGACACAATAAATGCCTTTTACATGTTTAATAAAATGCTTTAAGGCATGATTTGCATCGTAGATAAATTCATGGCGCAGTAGTAAATCTTCGGGAGGATAGCCGGTTAAGCTTAGTTCGGGAAAAACAATCACATCAGCCGACAGTTCGTCACGAGCCTTTGTCGCTGCCTCTATGTGTTTGTGCAGATTGCCAGCGATATCACCGAGGTGAAAATTCATTTGAGCCATGACGATGCGTAATTGGTTTGCCATATTATTTCCTGGGGTAAATAGTGATAGTGTCGCTGCCGCCGGTAAGGGTGAGCGTCTTGTTTGTTATTTCAGTATCGTCAAGCACAATGAGCGCGATATATTTTTCAGGTGAGACAGGGCTGCTTTCAACAATCATACCGCATTCACGTGCGGATGCTGTTGTGCCTGTCTGAATGGTATCACCTGACTGTGGTTGTTTTGCGCTGACTATATCTGCCCGGTAAAGCGAGCTTTTTGTTTTGCCGCGATAATGAATACGGGCAACGATTTCCTGACCGGTATAACAGCCTTTGTTGTAACTGATTGCACCTAGCGCATCCAGATTTAATTCCTGCGGCAAGAGTTTGCCTGATGTGGCAGGGTGGATGACCGGCATGCCTTCTTCAATATGTTTTCTCGCAACAGTGTTGGTAGTTGCTATGTCAACAAGAGTGTTATTGGGTGTTATAGGCGTCATGGCGACGTTGAAAAAAATAGCGTATTTTTTTAATGCCTGATGCGTTAATTGAATCATATCCTGCGGCATGATTAACTCGTATGCGTTGTGTTGAAATAACAGGTGGAACAGGCTGACTACCCGGCCTTGCGGGTTGCAGTGCGCTGCCAGTTTTGCTGTGCCGGGAGAGATAGTTTCTACATCACAAGTGACTTGCCCCTGTAGAAATAACATGGCTTTATCTCCGCTTACCTGAAGCGAACTAAACCCCTCCGGAATGGTGTGCATATTATAGCCATCTCTAGTTAAATGAATATGTTGATATTTAATCAAACTCCCTATAATTTGTCGCATAATTTTAACATTAGAAGAGGCTGAGTAGTGATTAAAGATAACAGCGCTCTCATTTTGGTTGATCTGCAAAACGACTTCTGTGCTGGCGGTTCACTAGCGGTGCCTGGCGGCGATGAGGTTATTCCACTCGCTAATACCCTGATGCAAGCATTTGACCTTGTTGTTGCCACGCAAGACTGGCATCCGCAGAATCACACGAGTTTTGCAGCAAATCACGCTGATTATGCTGTTGGCGATGAGATAATGCTTGATGGGCTTAGTCAAATTTTATGGCCTGATCATTGTGTTCAGGGTACACCGGGTGCCGCATTTCACCCTGCGCTGGATGAAGCACGTATAGATCGTATATTTCACAAGGGAATTGATGAGAAAATAGACAGTTACAGCGCTTTTTTTGATAATGCTCATAAAAGAGACACTGGGCTTGGCAGTTATTTAATCAAAATGTGCATAAAAAATGTCTATATTATGGGGCTGGCGACAGATTATTGCGTAAAATATTCCTCACTAGATGCAAAACATCTCGGTTTTGATGTTTATGTTATCCAGGATGGCTGCCGCGGCGTCAATCTGCATGCTGGTGATGTTGCATGCGCCTATCAGGAAATGCAGGCTGCTGGCATCACACTAATACAGTCGAATGATATTTAATCAACCAGTCGATGAGATCAACCGGCTGGTCAATATAACCATCGGCCAGCCATGTTGCTGGGTCATCTTCATGGTGTATATAGCCATATAATGCAACCACGGATTTTGTGCCGGCACTTTTGCTGGCAGTGACATCGGTGATGGCGTCTCCAACATACAGACAATTCTGTGGCTGGTAATTGATAAGTTCGCAGGCATGCAGGATAGGTGCCGGGTCTGGTTTGCAGGTAGTGAGTGTGTCTCCGCAGACAACACAGGCGCTGCGCTGATCCAGCTGCAGGGCTTTTAATAATTCGAGGGTTGGTCTGGTTGATTTATTCGTCACAATTCCCCAGGGAATGGATTTGTCTTCAAGATAGGTCAGGACATCATTCATTTGCGGGAACAGCCGGGTTGAGTCAGCGATATGCTCCATGTAAAAATTCAGGAAGCGTTCTTTTAAATAATTAAAATCCTCTTCGGAGCCATCAAAATCAAATGCCATTTTCATCATGGCAGTTGCACCCAGACCAGTAATACTTCGAAATCTGGAGAGAGGCAGCGGTGCCAGCTTATGTTCCGCACGCACTTTGTTAAGGGCATACAGCAGATCTGGCGCGGTATCAATTAACGTACCATCCAGATCAAATAGTACAGCTTGTATGGTGCTCATGATGCTTTCCTTGCATGAAATAGGTAGTTAACAGAAATGTCGTCAGTCAGACTGAATGTTTTAGTGATTGGGTGGTAAGCAATGCCTTTTGTTCCTTGCGGTGTCAATCCAGCTTGTCTCGCCCATTGTCCAAGCTCTGATGGCCGAATAAATTTGGCATAATCATGCGTGTTTTTGGGCAGCATCTTGAGTATGTATTCCGCGCCGAGGATCGCAAATAAATAAGCTTTTGGATTGCGGTTTAGCGTGGAGAAAAAGACATGGCCGCCAGGTTTTAGCAAATCAGCGCAGGCTTTTATAATAGCCGCCGGGTCTGGTACATGCTCAAGCATCTCCAGACATGTTACCACATCATAGCGTTGAGGTTGTTCCGCTGCGGCAGCTTCTGCTGATATGCATTGATATTCAACATTAGCGTTGCTTTCATGTAAATGCAGTTTTGCGACATCAATGAGTGACTTGTTGAGGTCGATGCCTGTAACGTCGGCACCTTTTAATGCCATGCTTTCTGCGAGAATGCCGCCGCCGCAGCCAATATCTATTACCTTTTTTCCAGCCAGTGCGACATGGTCTTCAATAAAACTCAACCTGAGCGGGTTGATCTGATGCAGCGTGCCAAGTGCGCCATTTGCATCCCACCAGTGGGCGGCCAGAGCGGCAAACTTGGCCAGCTCTTGATCATCGTAATTCTGGGTTTTCATGTCTTGCCTTTTCAGTCGTATCTTGATGGAGTAGGGTAAAACATAGGTGTCTGTTCTGCAATCATATGCTTGCTTCGCTTCCGTTAGTCCGTTTATGATGGAACAATCAGTTAAACTAACCAAGGGAATGGGGATATGAGTATGAGATGGAGTAACGTCATTGGCTTGGCACTGTTTGCTTACTTGGCCAGTATGAATGTTCTTGCTCAGCAGCCAGCTGCTGGTGCTCAACCAGCTGACAATGGTGACCATACGACAGATTCGTTGAATATCGTTGATGACGGCGGCAGCCTCAAAGTTGCACCTGGCGCGCCGGCGCAAGTACAGCCAGGGCAGCCACAGCAGGCAGCACCGCAGGAGGAAGGGGATCTGCCTGGGCAACAGGTGCCTGACAGCACTAATCTTGGTCCTGATGGTTCACCACTACCTAATGGAATGGGGATGCCCGCAGCGCCTGATAACCAGAATATGGGGCCGCCGCCGGGTGAAATGGAGATGCCGTCTGCGCCTAATGAAAGCATGGTACCTGAAACCCCGTCACAAGAGTCTATTCCTGCGCCAGCACAGGGTTCAATGCAGAATTAGTTCTTTGCTTATCGATTACTCTTTTGGTATTTTCTGCTAAAATCACGCTTGGCGGAAATATCAGGAGAGTAAGATGTCAGACACGTTAGCGGCAGTGCAAGATGCCGGTCATTTGGCGGTGATCAAGCGTTCAGATTACCAGTTGCCGCAGTTTTTAGTAACGGATGTTTTTTTGACCGTTGAGCTGTATGAATCGCATGCGCTTGTCTCTTCCCGTCTGCTGGTGTCTCACAATCCTGCCGTTTCCATTACAACGGCAGAGTTAATTCTGAATGGCGATGCATTGCAGCTGGTTTCAATCAGCATGAATGGGGCGATGCTGGATGCTGCCCAATATATTCTTACCGAAACGGCGCTTGTTATTCCGAACATGCCGAATACTGCTGAATTGTTAATTGTGACACGCTTGCTGCCTGATAAAAATACGGCGTTAAGCGGTTTATACCGCTCGGGTAAAACATATTGTACGCAGTGTGAAGCCGAAGGGTTTAGACGAATAACTTACTATCCCGATCATCCGGATATTCTGGCGCGGTTCAAAACAGTAATCGTTGCTGATAAGGCTGCCTATCCAGTGTTATTGTCCAATGGCAATCTGGCTGCTTCCGGCGAAGCAGCAGACGGGCGTCATTGGGTGCAGTGGGATGATCCATTTCCGAAACCCAGTTATCTGTTTGCGCTGGTTGCGGGCGATTTTGATTTGATTCAGAATACGTTTACCACGCAATCCGGCCGTGTGATTGATTTGCGTATTTATGTTGAAAAAGGTTATGGGGATCAGGCCTCTCATGCCATGTATTCGCTGCAAGCTGCCATGCACTGGGATGAGCAAGTGTATGGGCGTGAGTATGATCTTGATATCTACATGATTGTGGCGATTGGCGATTTCAATATGGGCGCCATGGAAAATAAGGGTTTAAATATTTTCAACACGAAATATGTGCTCGCCAAACCAGAGACAGCAACGGATGACGATTATATTCATATTTTATCTGTGATTGGGCATGAATATTTTCATAACTGGAGTGGAAACAGAGTCACGTGTCGTGACTGGTTTCAGCTGAGTCTGAAAGAAGGGTTGACTATTTTCCGTGATCAGTCATTTACAGAAGATTTAATTTCAAAAGCGGTCATGCGTATTCGTGATGTTGTTTATTTGCGTGAAGTACAATTTCCCGAAGATGCGGGGCCGCTCGCACATCCCGTCAGGCCTGAATCCTATATCGAAATCAATAATTTCTATACGGCGACGGTTTACAATAAAGGCGCTGAAGTGCTGCGTATGATGCAGACCATACTAGGTCGTGACATGTTCCGGAAAGGAATGGATGTGTACTTTGACCGGTATGATGGTCAGGCAGTGACGATTGATGATTTTGTGCAGACAATGGAAAAGACATCTGGCGTCAATTTAACTCAATTCAAATTGTGGTATAGCCAGGCCGGCACGCCGGTGATATCGGTCAAGGAGGATTATGATCCTGTCCAGCAAGTCTATACATTGAATTTGTCCCAGCATTGCCCGCCGACACCCGGTCAGCCAGAAAAACTTCCGTTTTACATACCTGTCAGGGTTGGGCTGCTTGGTCCAGATGGTAAAGAGCTGATTGTTGAGCAACTGTTAATTTTAAAAGAAGCATCAAAGTCATATGTATTTTCCAATATTGCCGTAAAACCCGTGCTGTCTATTTTGCGCGGATTTTCTGCACCCGTGAAATTGCGTGCTAATCAGGCTGATGCTGAATTAGTACTGCTATTAAAGCATGATACAGACACGTTTAATCGTTGGGATGCCGGGCAAAAGCTTGCATTATCAGTGATACGGCATTTGATTAGTGATTATCAACAGGATAAAAAATTAACGCTGCCGGCTGAATTTATCGATGCTTATGCCTATATTTTTGAGCATGCGCAGCAAGACAAATTTTTGCTGGCAGAAATGTTATCTCTGCCATCTGAGACCTATATAGCTGAACAGATGGATGTGATTGATGTGGATGCCATTCATGCCGTTCGAGAATTTATGACTGGCGAGATAGCAAAGACATTGCAGCCGCTGTTGCTTGATAGTTACCATGCAAACCAGCAGCATGGCGAGGCTGGTTTTGATGTGGCCTCTGTTGGCGCCAGACAGCTTAAAAATCGTTGTTTATCGTTGCTATTAGCACAGATATCAAATATTGACGTTGGTATGCAGCAGTTTGACAGCGCATTGACAACGTGTATGTCTGATCTCATGCCTGCCTTGCAGGGTCTGGTGAATATTGATTTTGAACGCCGCCGGGAAGTGTTGTCAACCTTTTATAATGCCTGGAAATCGGATGCGCTGGTAATCGATAAATGGCTGGCTGCACAAGCTGCCTGTAAGCTGCCTGATACATTGCAAGACGTAAAATCATTAATGCGGCATGAGGCATTTGATATTAAAAATCCAAACAAGGTTTATGCGCTGATTGGCACATTTGGCCGTCGTAATTCTGTTAATTTTCATATTAAAACAGGCGAAGGTTATGCATTTCTCGCAGAAACGGTAAGGCATCTGGATAAATTGAATCCGCAGGTTGCTGCGAGAATGGTGAATCCGCTGATTACCTGGAGACGTTATGACAAAGAGCGCCAGCTTTTGATGCAGGAGCAGCTTATGTCACTGGTGCGGGAGCCTGGTATTTCCAATGATTTATATGAAATTGTTAGTAAAAGTCTGGAGCGAGGATTAAATGATGACAACTAAAAAAACACGTACTGAATCAGACAGCATGGGTAAAATAGAAGTGCCTGATCACGTCTACTGGGGTGCGCAAACGCAGCGTTCGCTGGAACATTTTGCCATCGGTAGAGATGTCATGCCGAAAGAATTAATCTGGGCGTTTGGCATATTGAAAAAATCGGCCGCGCTGACCAATGCTGATTTGGGATTACTGTCAGCAGATATAAAGGATTTGATCGTCAAGGCTGTAGACGAAGTGATTGCTGGCAAGCATGATGATCAATTCCCGCTGCGTATATGGCAGACAGGCAGTGGTACGCAAACGAATATGAATGTGAATGAGGTTATTAGCAATCGCGCCATTGAAATGGCAAATGGCACGAAAGGCAGTAAGAAACCCGTGCATCCAAATGATCATGTCAATAAATCACAGTCATCTAATGATACCTTTCCAACCGCTATGCATATTGCAGCGGTAGAGGTTGTGGTGAATGTATTGCTGCCCGCAGTAAAATTGCTGCGTGATGCGCTGGAAGAAAAGCGGCAATCGTTTGATTCAATTATCAAGATAGGCCGTACACATTTGCAGGATGCTGTTCCGTTGACTCTGGGGCAGGAATTTTCTGGTTATGTGGCGCAGCTGGATGCGGCAATGTCAAATATCAATGCCACCTTGCAGGGTTTGTATGAATTGGCAATCGGCGGCACGGCGGTTGGAACAGGGCTGAATGCGCATCCTGATTTTGCTGTTAAAACAGCGGAAAAAATCGCGGAGTTAACGGGTTTGCCATTTGTATCTGCACCAAACAAATTTGCTGTGCTGGCTGCGCATGATGCATTTGTGTTTGCGCATGGTGCCTTGAAAACGCTTGCCTGCGCATTGATGAAGATAGCGAATGATATCCGCTGGTTAGGGTCGGGTCCTCGCTGCGGGTTGGGAGAGTTGACGCTGCCTGAAAATGAGCCTGGTTCATCCATCATGCCCGGCAAGATTAATCCAACGCAATCAGAAGCAATGACCATGGTGTGTGTGCAGGTGATGGGGAACGATGCAGCTATTGGTTTTGCTGACTCACAAGGCAATTTTGAGTTGAATGTTTATAAGCCGGTTATTATTCACAATTTTATGAATTCCGTTCGAATCCTGACTGATTCATGCAAGATGTTTAGCAAATATTGTGTTAAAGGGTTGGTTGCAAATGAGTCGGCTATTAAAACATCTTTAAATAATTCTCTTATGCTGGTAACAGCACTGACACCCAGGATTGGTTACGATAAAGCGGCGGAGATTGCTCATAAAGCATTGCACGATGGCACAAGCTTGCTGCAAGCCTGTCTTGCATTGGGTTATCTGACTGAACAGGAGTTTCACGAATCAGTGCGGCCAGAAAAGATGATTGGGCCGGGTGTTTAACCACTAAAGGGGTCAGGCTTGACATCTGGACATTCAAAATGAATGTCCAGATGTCAAGCCTGACCCCTTTATCTATTATAGTTGCAGCGCTGGAATCAAGCCCACCAGACCATTTGCCATCATGCCAACAGCAATGGCCATGATGATCATGCCCATGATCCGGGTGATTAATTTAATAACGGATTCGCCAATTAAACGGCAAATGGTCGGGCCAAAATAGAGAATCAGATACATACCTGTCGATAACATCAGACAGCCTAGTGACAAGAGTATTTTGGGCGTGATGCTGGGATAGTCAATGGAGGCAATGATCAGTGTGCTCATTGCGCCGGGTCCAATAATAATAGGTAGTGATAGTGGCACGATAGCAATGGATGTCTGTTCTTCTGCCGCCACGTCATCTTCTGGTGTGTGGTTGAGCGGGCTTTCTTTTGATTCCAGCATTGACAGGCCGGTTAGCAGTAATATAATACCGCCAGCAAACCGAAATGATGCAATCGTTATTCCCAGCAAATCCAGCAGTTGACTCCCTAGCCAGATCGTAATGAAGGTAATAACAGCGATCGATAGGCCGCATTTAAGAGCTGTTTTACGTTGGGTCTTGGTCGATGTACCATGTGTGAGTTGCAAGAAAATGGAGAGTGACCCCAGAGGGTTCATCATAATGATCATGGCGACCATAAACTTAACAATACCGTCGTAACTCATATTCGGTTTGCCTTTTAAAAGGAAATATATGCGAAAAGTATACAATTTTAGTGCAGGTCCTGCAATGCTTCCAGAAGAAGTGATGCTTAAAGCCCAGGCAGAATTTCTGGACTGGCAAGGCACGGGTATGTCGATTATGGAGCTGGGGCATCGCGGCCCTGAGTTTCAAGGTGTTGCTGGGCAGGCAGAAAAGGATTTGCGTGAGTTAATGGCGATTCCCGCCAATTATCATGTGTTATTTATTCCCGGCGGGGCAACTGCGCAGTTTGCCATGGTGCCGATGAACATATTGGGTGCCCGGAAAAAGGCCGATTATCTTGATACAGGTATCTGGTCTAAAAAGGCGATTGATGAGGCCAGACGTTATGGTGATATTCACATTGTGGGTCAGGTTGTGCAGCAGAATAACCATGTTTCAGTGCCGGGTCAGCGTGATTTGACGCTGCATCAGGATGCGGATTATGTTCATTACACGCCAAACGAAACCATAGGTGGTCTGGAATTTAATTATATACCTGAAACGGGTGAGATACCTCTGGTGGCGGACATGTCATCAATGATTTTGTCCCGGCCAATTGATGTGACCAAATATGGCATTATTTATGCCGGTGCACAGAAAAATATCGGCCAGGCGGGTATCACGATTGTGATTGTACGCGACGATTTGCTGCAAGATCCTCTGCCGGGAACGCCAACGTTGTATCACTATAAAACTCATGCTGAACATCATTCATTTTACAATACACCGCCGACATATAGCTGGTATATCGCGGGTCTCATGTTTGACTGGATGAAGCGCCATGGTGGTGTGGAAGCATTTTATGAATTAAACAAACGTAAAGCCGGCAAGCTTTATGCTTATGTCGACGCACATCCGGATTTTTATTATTGCTATGTGCATCCTGACAGCCGGTCATTGATGAATGTGGTTTTCTCGCTGAAAAGTGACAGCCTGCAAGATCAATTTTTGAGAGAAGCAGAGGATGCAGGCTTAACAAACTTAAAAGGACACCGGATTGTCGGCGGCTTGCGGGCAAGCATCTATAATGCTATGCCGGAGGAAGGCGTTGACCGTTTGATTAATTTTATGGATGACTTCAGAAGTAATCATAGAGAATGAATTTCAGTATCCTCGAAATTTTAATCAGTTTCTCTTTGTTATCAATCGTCATGCTGAGCGCTGGCATGATGAATCTATCGAGCCTGCAAACAGCTCAATCATCTTATGATATAGCTGCCGCAACTCAACAACTTGTTAATCTGGATGATTTTTTGCAGCATGCTCGTGATGATACTAATACCTTTATCCAGACCTGGAAGCTGCATACGGCAGCCATGCTGCCGCAAGGGCAGGGGGAGCTGCAAGGTGCCTATCCAGACTATCGGATTGTTGTATCCTGGGGGGGTAAAGCCAGCGCATCGTGTCGGCATAATACGACAGGCAAACAAGGCTGTCTGGTGCTGCAGCGGTGATGTAGGCGGATACACACTGATAGAAATGATGGTTGCGCTGATGCTGGGTCTGCTGCTGTCAGGTGTTGTCTGGTCTATGTATGTGATGTCAGGTAAACAATATCAACTGCTGCAATCCATCAGCAATTACGAGCATCAATTTACTTCAATTAGCAGCATGCTGCGCCGTGATATTGCTCAGGCAGGTTATATAGGCTGTGCAAAGCTCGCAAATGATTTTTCAGTGATAAGTCACACTAATTATACGCTGACACATGCAAACAAAGTTGAACTCACGGATATAGGCATGACAGTGAGGCATGCTTCTTTTCCCGCAGCGACCATACTAGCGCCAACAGCAGGTAAAATAGAGCTTGAGACTGATTTAGGGCAGCGTTTTAAATCAGGCCAGATATTGATTGTATCGGATTGCCGGCACGCAGAAATGATAAAAGTAGAGAAGGCCATGAAAGAGGGCAGCTACCAGCTTGTCTATATGAATGAACCATTACAATACCCATATACCGCGGGGGCAGAAGTCAGTCGATTTGAAACAAACCTGTATTATCTGGCTGGCAATATGTTAAAGCTGAAAACAATTGACGGCATGGCGGTTAATCTGGCCGAGGGATTAGAGAGAGCAACATTTAACATGGATAAGGCTGGCGTGAATATTGATCTGGAAATAAAAATACGTGGAAAAACCAGACCATGGTTTGTATATGTACCAACATAAACTTACCACGCAGGCTGGTTTTATTTTGCCACTTACACTGATATTGACGCAGGTAATGATCATGTATAGCTTGTCCGCGGCTACGATTAACCAGCTGTTGATTAAAGAAAAAAGTGATGCAATGATAGCAGTACACCGTTATCAAATGATGAAATGGGTCTTGAGGCAAATTGAATCTGACCCGGAACTGGATCAGCTTCTGTGTCGTATACCCATAACAAGTGTCAGGGATATGGCATCATACTCTACACGATGGTGGCAGACGTATGGCTGCCGCAAGACTGAAAAAAACCGCCTGTATTACTATGCAGTCGAATATATGGGTAATGATGATTGTGGTGTGATGAGTGATGTTGATGCAGCCAGTTATTACAGGATTACGTTGGTAACGATAGATGATTTAACGGATGAAGCTGGATGGATGATACAATCATCGATAGTGTTACCGCATAAGCGGATGTATCCGTGTGCCGGGTATGCACACCATGTTGCCGCAGGGCAGCAAATGTTGCGTCAAATACAAGGATAATGGCGATGGCAAAGGGAACATTGAAAGATAAAGTTGTATTTATCACTGGCTGCAGTCGTGGTATTGGCCGTGAAATTGCGCTTCGATGCGCAGTAGATGGCGCAAAAATTGTGGTAGCCGCCAAATCAGTAGAACCTCATCCGACACTGAAGGGCACTATCTATTCTGTGGCTGAAGAGATTGAAAAGCTGGGTGGAAAAGCACTGCCATTGATGGTTGATGTGCGTGATGAAGCGATGGTCACTGACGCTGTTGAAAAGGCGGCAGCCGCATTTGGCGGTATTGATATACTGGTTAATAATGCCAGTGCAATTAACACGGCATCATCGTTAGAGGTGACAATGAAGCGTTTTGACCTGATGTTTGCTGTCAATGTCAGGGCGACATTCATGTGTTCGCGGTTATGTATTCCACACTTAAAAAAATCATCCAACCCGCATATTTTAAATTTATCCCCGCCTCTTAGTATGCGGCCAAAATGGTTTAGAAAACATCTTGCTTATACGATGTCTAAGTACGGTATGAGTATGTGCACATTAGGAATGGCTGAGGAATTTAAAAAAGAGGGAATCGCGGTTAATTCACTTTGGCCCAAAACCTTGATTGCGACGGATGCTGTTGCGGTTCATTTTTCCAGGCTGTTATATCATGCCAGCCGCAAACCATCGATTGTCGCTGATGCGGCTTATGAGATTGTTACTAGTGACAGTAAAACAGTAACAGGTAATTTCTTCATTGATGAAGAAATATTGAAACTGCGCGGCGTGACGGATTTCAAAAAATATGCCATGCATAAATTTATTCCGGTGGTGCCGGATATATTTTTGGATGATTGATTGTCTGGATCCCTGCCTGCGCAGGGATGACAGCATGAGTGCAGGGATGACAGTATTGTCACGCCAGCTTTAACGTTTTGGCCGCTTCGCGCCACCCTGGTTTTCCTGTTGTCGCTTATTGGGTTGCTGCTTTTCTCTGGATGCTGGTGAGGCAAACAGAGTCGGCTTGTAAGTGGTTGGTGCAATCTTGGTTCGCAGTGTTTCAGCGTCATCTAAAGGTAATTCGTAAGCATAGCTGGCGACTAATGCAGTGATATTATCATTTAAAAGGCCATGGCTAGATAGCTGGCTGGCTTGTTTGTACCATGCTTTGACATTTTTTCCAAAAATCATCGCGCGCGCTTGTTCGAATGTCATGTGCCGATTGTGTAAATAATATATAAAACTTCTTTTTACCCTTGGATCAGAATGGCACTGAATAAATGTTGCTTGCTCATAATCCAGATAGAAATCTTGCATGAGTTTGCGGCGCCAGGTTGAATTACTGTATGCATCAGACGTCCATGGTAGTCTAATTCGAGAGAGAGCTTTTCTGTGATTGTCATCCTGCACGAATGCCATCATTTTTTTTGCTGAAAATGAATTGAAGTTTGTATCATTAAACGCTCTATTAAGAAATTCGTTTGAAAAATAATTATCGATTAGCCATGAATGTCTTCCCTGTAGCAAGCCGTTAAATGCGCTGTGAGGGTTGGCCCCGCTAGCAAGCAATGTATTTACCTTATCAATATTGCCTGCAAAAGCATAGCCTTTAACGGCTTCATTAATCGAAGCCCCCTTGCCAAGTAATTCATCAACGAGTGCATCCTCCGCGAGGAGGGTTGCAGTAATAATTACTTGATTGATATCGACGTTATGATTCACCAGGATAAGTTGTCTTGCTTCTTCCATCTGCCCAGTCGCTAAATACAATTGCACAGCATGAGTGCTCAGGTTAGGATGACGTTGAAGAATCTTATCCACCCGTGCAGCATCTTTTCTATAGATATAAATATCAATAGCATGACATTCTTCAACTTTGTAATATAATGTCAGGTCGAGTATAATCTCCTGATTACCCTTTGATGCAAGTGCTCTAGCAGCATAGATTGTGTTTATATAGTGATGCTGTCTCCCCATGCCAGCTAAAAAATCAAAAAGCATTTCCACTTGACTTGCGTCGCTTGTATTCATTCCATCGACAAAACCAGTGATGGCTAGTCTGTACGCTAGTCTGTACGTTAATTCGGCATCATATGTGTTAGCAATTTCTAACGCTTCATTAAGACGTTGTTGGCGGGCATAATGATAAGCAATCCAGGACGGGTTGGCATTAAAGTGATTAACAAGAAACAGCGCGGCTGCTTCTTCATTCTGTTCCATTAATATACCTGTGGGTGGATTACGATATAAATCAGCATCAACGGAATGTCCAGATAATAAAAATTGACGTAATTCATCGATTTTTTCTCTCTGCGTGAAACGATTTTTAGCGTGAACCGCTTCCTTTGCCAGACGACAAATAACTTGATTGGGTGCTTCGGTTGGTACATCGATCATGGTCACGTCTCGATTTTGCATGATTTTAATCCTTATTATTTTTTATTAGATGTTTATGCTACTTCCCGCCAGGCAGGTAGTGCTGGAAAATATAATCCTAGCTTAATGGGTCGATTTTCAATGATGGAAAATGCGCTCTGATATTTTTTTAATTGCTCAGCGTGAGTTTTTTCCTGTTCAGATAAAAATGTATCAAGCGTTTCATTTTTTTCAGGCATAGCTGTTTTATAGTCTATAATCCAGCGGATATTGTCCTTGTCAACGAAGGTTCTATCAATCACGATGGATTTTATTTTATTGTTTGCTGCCATTGTTAATGGATACTCAGATTTTGCATCCTGATGCTGGTCGAGTATCCAGATAGCGCGTTCATCGGTTGTCATATTTTGTATGATACGAGACAGATGTTGTATGTTTTTATCGAGTTCAGTATCTATAATGCCATTAGCATATAATAGCCGCCTGATATAGTGATACTGGCTATCAGCAGATTGATTATGCCACCATGTTATGCCGTGCTGGGAAAGCTGTTGAAAGATGGTATGGGCTGTGATGCCCGCAATACGCTTTTGATCATCAGGCAAACGAAACCCTTCAGAAGTGATATGCGCTGAATAGGGCTCTGGCGGCAGCAGGTTGAGCGGGTGCTGCCACTGCGAAGTGAGCCGCCTGATGGCGCGCGTGGGTGATATGGCATGATTGTTGTGATCAGATTGATGCTGATCATGCGAAAGTTGCAGGCTGCTGTCTTTGCTAAATAGCGGCCAGCACTTACTCAGGAAACTACCTGGTGGAATTTGAGTATGCCCATCTTCATGTTGAGTGAGATTAAAAGTAAGATACAGGCGTTTTTTAGCGCGAGTGGTGGCAACATAGAGCAGGCGGTCAATTTCGAGATCAAGCTTTAATTTTAGTTGCCGCTTTATATAGTCGTAATATCGATCATTTTCATCGCCTGTTGCATGAACAGGTGCTAATAATAAGGCGTTATTATCATTAGAAAGCGGCCTGTCCATCCACAATAGCAGCTTTTTGTCATCATTAGGTGTTTTTGACTCGAGATGGGGGAGGATAACAGTATCAAATTCCAGTCCTTTGGCATTATGAATGGTCATGAGATGGACGTCAGCTTCATTTCCATGTGTACCAGCAAACAGACGGTCAATGTTTTTCTTTAATATTTCCAGATTAACCTCATGATTTTTAATGTCAAAGTTTCCTAATAAATCAAGATAGGTCTGGATTTCATTCATTTCATCGAGTGTTTTCAGGCAGGCTGGGCCGCCAAGTTGCAGCCAGACGGTTTCTATCCATGTGCGTAAACTGTAGCGTTGCCGCTGTGTAATAGCCCACCTGAGTGCTGGCAGGATACGCTGCACAGATTGTTGGCCGCCGCTGCTCATGCGTGAGATAACAGCAGGAGAGTTTAGCTGGGTAAAAATATCATGATAGGCATGTTCGCTTGCAATCACATATAAATCATCAAGTGTCAGTCCGCACCAGGGTGCGCGTAAAACAGCGAGCCAGGCGATTCGGTCTGCCGGATGCAGTAAGGCGCGCGTCAGGGCAAATATATCCTGAATAATTTGCCGGGACGATAAATGGTCTATATCAACCGCATGATAGGTAATGCCAGATTTTTTAAGCGCAGGAATAATAGCATCAAGGCATGATCGGGAGCGTACAAGAATCGCGATGGATTCATCTGGATAATTCAGTTTAAGTTGAGAAATGGTGTTCGTTATCTCCGTTGCCATGACAGAATCAGGTGAATTGACAAAACCCTGAATATTGATAAACGAGTTTGATGAGCTGGTTTCCTTATTGTCGGGCGGTGTGCTATGCGTATAGGTGACGGATCCTGTCGCGATAGAGTTAAGCGCTGGAAAAATTTTTTCAAAATAGGCATTATTCCAGTGAATGACAGCGGGTGTTGAGCGAAAGTTCACCGATAATGTCAATGGGGTGAGTTTGATATGGCCAATGCCGTTTTCCCACATGCGAATAAAAATCCCGACTTCAGCTTGTCGAAATCGATAAATAGACTGCATAGGATCGCCGACAATAAATAATGTCCGGCCATCATCCGGCTCCCATCCCGCTGCCAGTTTTTCAAGTAATTTATATTGCGTTAGCGAGGTATCCTGAAATTCATCCAGCAAAATATGTTTAATTTGATAATCAAGGGCTAGCGCGAGATCGGTAGGATGCTCATCGTTGCCGAGTGCGGAAATAGCTGCTTGTACATTTTCAATATAATCTATCATACCTCGCTGCTGGAAAATCACGCGCAGCTGGGCAGTACAGACTTTTAATACTTGAAATAATGCAGTCAGCATGTCCCATTGCCTGGCTGTATATCTTGCATCAGGCATAAATTTTAGCTCGTGGAGCGCATCTCTAAACTCAATATGATTTTCCAATTTGGCAAGCAGGCTGGTCATCCGATCTTTAGCATCTTTAAATAAAGCCTTTTCTTGTGGATTTTTGCTATCTGATGGCGCGGGAAACCCGGTATTTTTGTCAACTTTTTTTCGCCATTTAGCTTCTGATTTGTCTTCAGTTAGCAAAAGTGACGCTAAGCCGCGCCATTTATCGAGTTCATTTGCCGAGGTGCCGAGAGATTCAATATCGAGGCATGCCGTGACAGGCGAGGGTTTGTGATTAAGTGCTAACTGGCTGGCGGCTAATGTAGATAAATGTAATATTTCATCGTGCAATTCAACAGGTAATAACGACTGTACAGATGACAGCGTATCTTCAATCATGTCCTGAAGTTGACCTTCAAGTTCTGCTTTAATTGATGCATGATTATCAATGTGAATATACGGCAGCCATTGGTCACGCTGTTTTAGCATGTCTA
Organism: uncultured Coxiellaceae bacterium; assembly: GCA_964583565.1. Taxonomy (GTDB): domain Bacteria; phylum Pseudomonadota; class Gammaproteobacteria; order DSM-16500; family DSM-16500; genus Aquicella. The sequence continues at coordinate 44,977 of CAZOVT010000002.1, read as the reverse complement.
CCAATAGTTCAAGCAATTTATTCAAATCATTATCGACATGTAAAAGTAAATTGGCAATGGCTGTTGACCACGGATAATTTTCTTCAACATGTAACAAAACATTTTTTGCCGCTTCTTCATATAGAATATCTGCATTATCAGCAATGTCTGGCTGCGCGCCAAAATGCGCAAGAAGAGGTAAGTGTTTGGTTAAATTGGTGCAAAGCGAGTCGATGGTTTGTATTCTTAATTGATTTGGGTTGGCTGCAATCTGCCAGTTGAGTGCCGCATCGCGCTCTAACGCTTTTTTTGCAATCAGCCACGTTTTTTTTGCATGAGGTGATGCTGGTTCTGGTTCATTCTGGGCGGATTTGATAGCGTGAATTACCCGCTGCCGCATTTCGTGCGCCGCTTTTTTAGTGAATGTGATGGACAGGATTTCTTCCGGCTTACTGACGCTGCTTAACAATGTCAGATATCGTTGTATTAATAATTCAGTTTTACCAGAGCCCGCTGGTGCCTGCACAATAAATGAGGCGGCTGGATTAAGGGCTAATTCTCGTTGATGTTGATCTTGTTTGAGTAAATCAGGCAGCATATGATGGATTCTCTTCGTGTATACGGCATAGTGGTTTTAAGCTGCAATATTCACAGCTTTTAACGGCATCTTTTGGATCTACCATTGCCTTGCCGGCGGCAAAATCATTAGCCAGCTGTGTCAGGATTGTATTCCACGCATCGAGTTGTTCCGCCCATGATTTTTTGTCGGCCAGTTTAATTTTGTTGAGCGGCGAAATACCGTCTATGTCTACTTCATCACCGATACCAATAAACGCTAAATCTGATGTGTTAATTTGTGCATATGCGACAGCGGCGATATCAGGATTGCCTAGCGTATAGATGGGTAGCTGCGGTTCTTCCGGCCGATCGCCAAACCAGAATTTGTAATGATTATTTTTTCCTGTTTTATAGTCGATAATCATGCAGCGTTGATCATCCAGCTGGTCAATGCGGTCAACTTTACACGTGAAGGTCAGTTGATCCAGATGAATCTCTGTTTGTTTTTCATGTGCAGTCACCTTAAAGTTATTTCTCGCTTTCTCCAGCTGCATCCATTGCCAGATCAGCTTATGTAAACGCTGATGCTCAAGCTGTGTGTAATGGTGATAAGCGGATCTTGAGTTAAGCTCAGATTGTAAGGCTTGCGTGATAGTATCATGTATCAGGCTTGCCAGTTCTTCATCTGTCAGCACCAGAAGTGATGCTTGATCCTGTAAATGTAACCAGATAGATTCCATGATTTGATGAATAATGTTGCCCCGATCTTTTGGCCGCAATCCTGTTAATGGTGTCTCAATATCACGAGCATGTAATCGATGCTCTGCAAATGCTTTGAACGGGCAGATTGCCTGACTCTGGATAAGTCTGGTACCGCCAATGCTTTTATTGCTGGTGACCGCTGGGCCCTGTATGTCTATTACTATTTCATTATCTTTCTGATGATAGAGCTTTTCCCACAATGATTCATGTGGTGATAGCGGCAGCATGCTGGCATTAATTAATGGAATAGTTTGAATTAACGGGCTGGCTTGTAATTCAACCTTTTCATTTCTGGCTGCATGGCTATAGATGAGTGTGCCGGATGTTCGAGAAAACTGTGACATGATGCGCGTACAAAATGTTAATTCACGCTCTGCTGTTGCATGCGGCATTTGCTGCTCTCTTTGCAGCTGTTTGGGAATAAAAGGGTTTGGTTTTGGTGCTGGCGGCCAGGAGATATCATCCATACCGCTCACCCATAGATAATCAAATGGCAGGGCTGCTGCTTCCAGTAATCCCAGAATCTGGATCGGCGCATCGGGTGTTTGTGGTTGATAGAAGGATTTGCTGGCTAGCTGATTTAATCTATCGATTGCTTCGCTGATGCTGATGGGCGTTGATACTTGATCAAGCTGTCTGAATTCTACTAATAACGCAAGCCATCGTTGTATTGCCTGATATTCTTCACTGTTTATACTGCGCTCACCCGGCCATCCCAGGGTTTCTAATGCGTGAGAAATAAATAAAACCCATTCATGATGAGTTTGGTAGGGTTTGCATTCGTTTAATAATGTTAAAAATTGAGTTAGGCGCTTTGCAAGCTGCGGACAATGTTGATGGAATGCAAACTGGTTTAACTCGACAGTCATCACGTTTGCTTTGCGTAACAGGGTATCTACTTTCGCGCGTTTTACGCGTTCCTGTTCTGCCTCACCGATGAATGGCGTCGTTAAAATTTGATTAAATGTATTAATGGGGATTGCTGGTTTTACCAGCGTTAGTAAATTTAACGCAGCCTGGATAACAGGGTAATGAGCAATGGGCTTGCCGGCTGAAATATTAAAGGGAGTGTGTTCATATTGAGTGGTTGTTCCCGGTGGCATGAAAATCTGGCTGAATATTTGCTCTGCTTTATCACGTACTTCGTCTAGCGTTGGAACGACACATCCTATGGTTACATCTGGATGCTGATCAAGAATTGCTTTTGCCCAGCGTGCGATAGTAATTAACTCAGCCTCTATATTGTCTAGCTGACATCTGCTGATCTGGTGATATTCGCATGCCTGTGGTTCATAATAGATGACTTGCGTGCCTTGTTTCTGGCAGGCTTCCAATAACGCAGTCATCTGAGGCGAATAGTCTGTAAAGCCGGTTAATATAAGGCGCTTCGGTAACACAATATTTTTTTGTTCAATGCATATAATTAGTATATCAATGATTGAAGCATCATCTATCCAGTGCCGCTGCTGGCAGATGGCTTGAAATGTATCCCCCCATTTTTTCATGCTGGCATAATCTTCTGATGAAGTAAGTGCCGGGTGATCAAGGCTGATTTGCCACTGTTTCAATAAACTCCATGCAGAATGAATGGTGCTGGCTGTTTCTGTTATCTGCAAGAGCAGGGGATTTTCTTTTGATTTTCGCAAAATGGATTCCCACAGGATTTGTTTTTGCGAAGCATTGAGCAGATGTGGAAATGCGTCAAATGACTGACTAATGCAGGATTGCCATAAACGATTTATCCAGTTGATTGCCGGTAAAATATCTGGTGTTTCCCAGCAGGTTTCTCCGTTAGCAGCTTTTGTTGTCTGGCAGCGTTTATGCAGGGTAGCTGAAAGACGGCGATTAGGTGTCAATATGCTTGTTTGATTATCAATGCTGGATAAGAGCGCTTGATAAGGTTGATGTCTGGTTTTTATCGGCGCGATGGGTTGAGCGTCGCCGCTTTTCTCTGTTGACGAGTCACCAAGAGCAGTGCGACGAGTATCAGGCATACTGCTATTCCTGTCCATTTATTTAATACCTCACCAAAGATAATGTAACCCCAGAATAAACCCGTTAATACAACAACGGTATCGACCAGACTATAAAAAACCGGCCCTGCTATTTTTAATAAATAGAAAAATAACAGATAGCCTACGCTGGATAAAATAATTTCGAGCAGAATGATCCAGTCAGGTGTTGTGAATGGCATATGGAACCAGTAAAAGCTGTCAGCATAAAATACGAGCGGAATAAGCAGCATACTGGAGAATAACAGCATGCCTGCCGAAAGGGTCAGGATATCACTGTTAACAGGCCGGTAACGGGTAATATAAATGGAGCAAAACGCAAATGACAAAGGTGTGATGAGTGACGATATAACCCATGGCACCATGCCGGGTTCTGGCAAGCTGGATTTGGGTAATATAATGAGCATTAGAGCGCTAAATGCGATCACGATTCCAGTCATGCGTTCCCAATTGAATTTTTCAAGGCGCGCAGCCAGCGCCATTGGATAAGCGATAATAGGAACGGTGTTAACTATCATGGCAAGGATACTGGCGGGCAGGTGAGGTGAAGCAAAGTACATGGTTGTGTTTGGGATCACAATGCCAGTCAATCCGGTGATGAGATAGAAGCGGGCACTGGAAGCCCTTATTTTAGTAATATTACCGCGCGAGCAGGTGATTAAGCCGATGATGATAGCGGGCCCAATGGACTGCCAGAAGCTGTACCCAAGCGGGGGTACACCGCTGGTCATGGCAAAGCGTGCAATGGAGTAACCCGTGCCCCAGACAAATCCTAGAATAATCAGTATGATAAAGCTAATTAATAAACGTTTGCTTGATGCCAGCATGGCTAGTAACCAGTCGCAGCTATTGGTGGCTGTATCTTACTTTTTTAGCTGTCTGGAAGCTAGCCCTTCGTCTAAATCGCTCCCTATTGAACCCAGTAATTCAACGCAACCAGAACAGTATTCGTATTCAAGTTAACATGGCCGCTGCCATTTGGATCTAATAAGGTATAAATAGTTGGAATATTAAGTTGAATAGCTCTCCCATAATCAACATATTCATATTGTGCTCGCAGTGACCAATTCCTTAAAAAGTTCCATTCGACACCAGCGCCTAATAGCCAGCCAGTTGGATTTCTATTTTGATTATTATAATAATCACCACTTTCATTTCTATAATTTAAGCTAACATCTGCAACACTAACACCAGCTGCAATAAAAGGTAGAATATTGCGTGCACGGCCTTCAAGCGCATAACCTAGTCGTCCGATAATTGAACCTTGCATGTGGTTTTTAAACGAGAACTGATCTGAAACGCCAGCATTGTGAGAGCAATTGCAACTCAGTGTGGCTGTCGGGTTTGTGTTGTAGGTAATATTCCCTTCAACACCTACCACTATATTATTACGTGCCTGGTAAGAATATCCTAATTGCGCTCCGGGGAAAAAGCTGGAATAGTCTGAACTTGTGTCACACGTTCCACTTAAGTTACTAAATCCCGCATGTTGTGCTTTCAGGGTGGCATCATTAAAAACATACCCCATATTGGCGCCGCCATAAAATCCCGTCCAGCCATTGAGATGTGTTATATCTTGCCTCACATTCATAGCAGGTGTCTGCATACGATTGTTTGCAGGAACATCTGCATATGCTGCACCAAACATAAGGATACTTATTATTGCACTTTTGCCTACAATTGATCTTGAATTAAATTGCTTCATGGGGCTACTACCGTTAGTGGGTTAGAGGTAACATTATTTTTCTTGGCTACAATCGTACAGGAACCAGTTGATCCAAATACTTTCAAGTAAGTTTGAGATGCTGTCTGTCCAATGTGGCAGCTCAGGTCACCTGTGTGAGCAGTCACTGTATAAGTGGTTGGACCGGGGCCAGGTATCGGCAATGGACCTAATATAACAGGTCTTCCACAACAGACTGTCACTGGCGTTAATGCGCTTGACCCATTTAATGTTGCCGGTATATCAACTGCATCATTGATGGTAATAGGCGCGTTAGCTTTGTTATCTACTGAATTGGAGTTGTTAGTGGCGTCTGATACGACGTTTGCTACAAACGTACCTGGTGCAGTAGGCGTTCCTGCGACAGTACATGTCACTGTCTCATCCGAAGGAATAGTGGATGGCTGCACCCATGGTGAGCCTGGCGAGCCAATGGTGCATCCCGAAACACTTAATCCTGCAGGTAAATTGCTAATGTCACACGTTGCGCCTGGTGCATTTCCCGTGGCTGTTACAATAGGGCTGTTAGTGCAGGTGTAAGTGCCGGAATAAGCTGATTCTATTGATCCAGTAGCCGGTAAGCCGCTGACATTAACCACTAAATTACTTAGGCTTGACGGTGCTACTAATGCGGTTTGAACAAGCGGCCCTAATAAAGGACTAATGCCCGTTCCGCTGATAGGATAATTACCATTATTAACCGGCCCCGTTGACGTTGCCCAGCCTCCTGGAATATTAACCGTTAATTGAAATGTTCCAGACTCTCCTGCTTGTAATGTGCCCATCGTACAAATAACAGGGCTTGTTCCTGTACAAGATGGTGAGGTACCCGTTGTTGGCGTTGTTACCGAAACAAATGTTGTGCTTGCCGCTGGCGGGGGAGAAGGATTGCCTTGTTGCGGCATATTTGCGACGACTTGAACATTATCAATGGGCGTTTCGCCTGCGTTGAAATAATGATAGGTATAAGTAATGTCATTTCCGGGTGTTGAGCTGGCAGGGCCAACAGCAGAAACCCACAAAGCAGGTGGTATATATGTATGAACATCATCAAGATAAATATGTCCCTCATGGCCGCCCTGTGAGCAGCCTGCTGCAATCACAACAAGCTCAATAACGTCACCAACGTGAACAAAGGCATTACCTGGTGCAATATCGACAGCTTGCCAATCAGTGTATTGGTAGGCTATGTTGCCGCCTGGATTAGTACCAGCCTGTGTCAGTAATTTCCATGGAACCCCTGCTTGACCGGCATAATTCCATAAGAAGAATAATGGGTTAGAACCCGTCCGGCCTGTTGTAATATTATTTAGCTGGACAGCAAAAAAAGGCTGTTCCTGAGGTGAGTGAGCGGGAGCATTAATAACGGGTGCAATTTTTAATCTCACATGAACAACATGATCAAGTGGATCAACATCAGAAGATTGCACGGTGATTTGTTGACTGAATGCTGTTGCCTGTCGTTGAAGGTTAGTCCAGCCTGCAATATTGCCGGAGCTGGATTTTGCCAGCGGCGCGTTAATAGATCGCATGTTAATTATCGCAGATTGTAAGGCGGTAACCGGCAGCAAAAGAGTGGGTGTTGGCTGTGCGCCAAATAAAAAATAATCCTGAATGGTTTGTGTCGGGCCGTTAACAATGTCTGAGATGCCGCCTGGTTCCGTGCCAGCGCCTAAATCAATATCTACCAAACTGGTTGGTGAGGATGATCCGGTGCCATTAAAGATATACCCTGTTTGCGTCCACCCTGTGATTTCATTGTGCGTATTGCCGCCAGATGGCGTATATGTGTCTTCGAAGCCGCCATTAACAAAGTCTGCGTAAGAAAATTGAACAAGAGAAAGGAGAAAAGCACTACCCAGACATACAATCCATTTCTTTAACGTTTTCATTATTCCTCCATGAATACTCTTGTACAATTTATGACTAGACTATAAGAGTCCTATGAATTGTACTGACTATTTTTTTTTCAGTAAAGTTAATTTTTCTACAAGCGATTATTTTTTATGGATCATTGCGATCGTTATGAGCACAATATTTCCAGTACTTCCTGAACCAGTTTGACCCGATTTTCTTTATCATGTGCCGGCATGGTAAACCGCAGCCGGGTAGGGCCGTCAAGCCGGTACCGGCCGGATTTATCCTGAATTAACTGGATGATCATTTCAGATTTTACATTGGGTTTGTCGCCGAATTCAAATTTGCCGCCGCTCTCATTAACATCGACTTTAATGATACCTATGCTGCTGGCGCGAAGTTTTAATTCAGTAATAGCGAATAAGGTTTTGAGTGTATCTGGAAGCAGTCCAAATCGATCGATCATTTCAACTTGAATGTCATCGAGTTCGCGTTCGGTTTGCGCGTTGGCAATACGTTTGTAAAATTGTAATCGTAATTGCACATCGTCAAGATAGTTTTCTGGAATCAAAGCAGATAAATGCAAATCCACTTCAGAGCGATGATCTTGAAGTAGTTTCTCATCTTCCGGATTTTTACCCATTTTTAACGCATCGACAGCACGCGACAATAAATCCATATATAACGTAAAGCCAATCTCGTGCATATTGCCGCTCTGGTCTTCACCAAGCAGCTCACCGGCACCACGAATTTCCAGGTCATGTGTCGCTAATGTAAATCCAACGCCAAGGTCATCTAATGCGGAGATGGCATCCAGACGTTTATGCGCATCATCCGTAATGCTGGCACGCGGTGGTGTCAGCAGGTAAGCATAGGCCTGATGATGCGACCGTCCGACGCGGCCGCGTAATTGATGCAGCTGTGCCAGGCCAAATTTGTCAGCACGGTTGATAATAATGGTGTTAGCGGTCGGAATGTCAATGCCGCTTTCAATAATGGTGGAGCATACAAGTACATTATTGTGACGATGATAAAAATCCGACATGACGCGTTCCAGGTCCCGTTCATGCATCTGCCCATGTGCGACGGCAGAGCGTGCTTCCGGCACCAGTTTTGCAAGCTCTTCAGCTTTTTTAGTAATGCTTGATACGTCATTATGTAAAAAATACACTTGCCCACCGCGCAATAATTCGCGCTGTATCGCTTCCTGAATAATACCATCTGAATATTCATGCACGAATGTATTGACAGATAACCGCTTTGCCGGCGGGGTTGCAATCAATGATAAATCCCGAATGCCGGACAGCGCCATATTTAATGTGCGTGGAATGGGTGTCGCCGTCAGTGTGAGTATATCTACAGTGGAACGCAGTGCTTTTAATTTTTCTTTTTGCTTTACACCAAAACGATGTTCTTCATCGATAATCACAAGACCCAGCTCTTTGAATTTGATATCGCTTTGTAATAATTTATGTGTACCGATGACAATGTCTACTTTGCCTTCTTCCATGCGCTGCAGTATAGATTTTTGTTCTTTGCCGGTTTTAAAGCGGGATAACATGTCAACCTGAATAGGCCAGTCGGCGAACCGGTCCTGAAAATTTTGATAATGCTGTTGTGCAAGCAGTGTGGTAGGCACCAGTAACGTGACTTGTTTGCCATTGAGTGCCGCCAGAAAGGCGGCGCGAAGAGCTACCTCGGTTTTACCAAATCCAACATCGCCGCAGATGACTCTATCCATGGGTCTGCCGGATATCATATCGGAAAAGACAGCTTCAATGGCTTGCTGTTGATCGGGCGTTTCTTCAAAAGGAAAGGCATCGGCAAATACAGCATATTGATCTTCCGGGATTTGACAGGCCAGTCCGGGTCGTGATGCACGTTTGGCATACAGGTCAAGTAATTCAGCGGCAACATCACGTATTTTTTCAACCGCTTTGCGTTTGGATTTTTGCCACTGGTCTGTTCCTAGCCGGTTCATCGGTGTGTGTTCGGGATCAATACCTGTGTAGCGGCTGATTAAATGTAATGATGAGACGGGAACGTATAGTTTTGCACCTTCCTGATATTCCAGTGTCAGAAATTCGCCAGTTTGATCACCTACAACCAGTGTTTGCAGGCCGCGATAGCGACCCACACCGTGATCGATATGTACAACAGGGTCATCAACCTGAAGTTCTGTGAGATCGCGGATAATCGCATCTGGATCCTGATTGGTTTTTTTACGCAGCCTGCGCTGCATGACACGCTTGCCGTAAAGCTGAGCTTCAGGCAGACAGGTTATGTTTGTATCGTTAAGGGTAAAGCCTTCTTCCAGTGCTGCGACAACAATGCCGTATGGTTCATTGCTTTCCAGAAATGATTGCCAGCTGGTGAAATAAACCGGATGCAGGGAGATGCTTCTGAATAATTGCAGTAACACTTCACGCCGCCCCAGTGTTTCTGCGCAAAATAATACTCTGCCGCTTGTATTGCTCAGGTATGTTTCTAATGCTTCAAGTGGTTTCGCAGCTTTATGATTGATCTCAAGTTGTGGTGCTGGTGATGTTGCAAATGCAACGGATGAATTATACGGGTAGTTAATGTAAATTCTTGCATAATTATTTAGTGCCGCGGTGATATCTGTTTTTGATATAAAAAGATCATCAGGCGGAAGCAGAGGGCGATGAATATCGTATTTTGCCTGATTGTAACGTAATTGTATTTCCTGCCAGAATTCATCTGCTTTGTTTTGTATATCACCGATCGTCATGATGGTGGTATTTGAAGGGAGATAGTGAAACAGATCGGTTGTTTGTTCGAAAAACAGCGGCAGGTAATATTCAATTCCCGGTGCGCAAATGCCATCGCTGATATCCTGATACGTTGGGCATTTTAAAGGGTTGCCTGGAAATCGTGACCGCCATGCCTGTCTGAACCGTTCAATAGCTTCTTCAGTGATGGGGAATTCTTTCGCTGGTAATAAACGAATTTCATCCAGTTTTTCACCAGAGCGTTGTGTTTCTGGTGAAAAATCACGAATGGTATCAATTTCATCATCAAACAGGTCAATCCGGAATGGTGTGGTGCTGCCCATCGGAAATAAGTCAATGATAGAACCCCGGATGGCAAATTCACCATGTTCGCGAACCTGACTGACAGAGTGGTAGCCCGCGTTGGCAAGACGTGTTCGCAAAATATCGATGTTAAGCGTATCGCCTTTTTTGAGGTGAAAATGATGACCATCCAGAAATTGCCTTGGTGCCAGTCGGTGTAGCAGGGTGGAAACAGTCGTTAATATAAACCCGGAGGTCAGCTCTGGCATTCTGTATAGTGCCGCCAGTCGGTCTGAAATAATATCCTGATGGGGTGAAAAGTGGTCATATGGCAGTGTTTCCCAGTCTGGGAATACCAGTATTTTATCACTATTGCCTAAATAAAATTCAATTTGTTCGGTCAGGTGTGCAGCATATAGGCTGTCTGGAACAATAATGAGCGTTGGATGGTGTGTTTCGTGGATGATATTGCTGATGGCGAGACCGACACTTGCACCATGTAAATTCGTCCAGGCTATGGATTTTTCAGCTGAAATAGGCAATGGCGGGTGAAAAATGTCAGTTTGCTGCATGGTAGTTTCATCAGTAATGGCTAGTTTGGCGATATTTTACCAGTTGAATCAGGAATAGGAAGCATTACGGTGAGGTTTTTGTGAATCTATTTGTTTCTTGTTCACGTAAATATTTTTCAGCTTCAGTGTGATGAAATGTCATCGCAATTTGCAGCGGTGTGAGATTATCTTCACCTTCTTTCCGTGTGTAATCTGCGCCTGCCTTAACAAGGCTGTTAATCATATCGGTATAACCAAATTGAGCAGCCAGATAGACCAGCGAAAATCCAGTTAAAGTGGGTGTGTTAACATTCAGTCCGCGTTCGATTAATTTGTCTAACAGGTTTTTCTGATGATTGCAAACAGCTAATTGTGCAAGTTTGATTGCGTCTCGATCATCGATATGTCGTTTGGAAATATGGTGTATTTTTTTAAATGCATCACCTGATTTGAGTTTATCAATAAAATGTTGTGTCATGTCACGATTAATGCCAGATGAAAACACAGTAAAGCTAAATGTTATTTGGTCTGGGTTGTCATCATATAATGTATCTGATAGTGCTAACGCAAGTTTTCTAATACTTGTGAATACCTGCGGCGGCATACTATTAATATCAATCAACGTCCATTTATCATTTTTGTAAGTAAGCGCAATATGGTGATTGATATTGCCAAGGCGCATAGCAATAAGCTGATTATCACTAGTAGAGTTTTTTATTTCATCCAGCATTGTTTTCAATCTGGATTGTTTATATGACCCAGACCATGACCAGTCCTGTTGTGTTATTAAACCCCCTTCGATAATGCTTTTGTTAGATTGCACAAGAGAGGCTGTTTTTTCAGATTCATTTTGAGACACACTTTCCTGAAATAATTCATAATAATATTCAGGTACATGATAGATTTGTATTTGATCGAGAATGGCATGTGCATTAATATTTTCAATATCATTTTTAATGTCTGGAAAAAGCCGGGCATTTTTCCGGTGTGTTCTTGGTTTGAACTGGCGACTTTGAATATAATTGATCGTATCAATATAGGTATCAAGATTATTATTGATAGCTGCCTCAATGGCCGCCATGCTGGCGCCGGCACAAACACCTTCCTCGTTAATATCATAACCAATTGCGAGCATTTTTACTGTGATTTCTATGTGCGTATTGAGAATTTTTGGCATATATTATCGTCTCGGCTTAAATGATGTTGATTGCGATTCTTTAAATGTTGCTTTTGCTTTTGATTCCAGATCAGTACTTTTCAGCGCGCTAAATGTTTCCTCTCTTTCTTGTTGTCTTCTGGCTGCGATTTGAGCAGGCGATAATTGGGTGCCTCTTGGCGGATCTTTTTTGACAGTGTTGCCAGCTGTTTTGGATGCTTCAAATGCGCGGCGTGCAGAATGGGCTTTGCTTTCATATTGTGGTTGCGGTTTTTCTACTGCTACTACTGCTACTACTGCTACTACTGCTTTTGCTATTATTGCGGCACGTGCAGCATGGCCTCTTAGTTCGGGAATAGGCTCCGAAGCTGGACGTATGGCAGGTTTTTGTAATTCGGGTTGTTTTTGTTGAAGAGAGCTGTAACTTTGAGCCGGCCGTGCTTCTTTAAATATTTCTTTTTCTTTTGACCTAGAACCACTGCGTTTCAATTGATCAAATGATTTAACTGACGCAAATCTAGAGGATAATTTGCTGGCAGTACTGAGAGCTTGATTTTTCGTATTTCTTTCAGACACTCTAACGGGTTGAGTGTCTGATTTTATGATGGTGGCCGTGTTGTTGTTTGTTTTTGCTGCAGAGGTTTTTAACCAGGCACCTAAATCTTGACTTGAATGATTATTTTTCCACTCCGTAAACTGTCTCTTTGTCAGCCCGATGGCTTTATCGCTTT
>CAZOVT010000002.1:0-32603 GCA_964583565.1 uncultured Coxiellaceae bacterium | reverse complement strand
GATTAATGATGCGCCAATTATTTGTTTTCTCGTCTTTTATGGCATAAACCCAATCACTTTGTACTTTTATATAATTGTCAGGATGATGTTTAACGAATTCTCTAGCGGCATCTTCTGAACCGCTCTGGCCATTATCAAAGTATTTCTTTTTATAAGCTTTTGATTCAACATCCGGGCTTTTATCAGCAGATATTTTTCTTTCGTTATGATTAGCTGGTTTGCCATAGCTGTCAGCATTTCTATACGCACGATTTTCACCATTAGCTTGAACAGCTGTCTTGAATTCAGCATTATCCATACCAACAACTTCTGAAAAATAATGTGAAACTCCCTTTAGCTGGCTAAATTTAACTATTTTTTGAATGGTTGCCGGATTGCTGAAGGTGTTTGGAATGGCAAGATGTAGTGTTGGACGAGAACCAGCATTTTTAAAAGCAGCTTTTTCTATTTTGCTTTTAACGCCTAATTTGGTATTTTTATCAAGATCCTTGATTCCCGGATATCCTTTTTGTTCTGCAACGTCAAGTAATAAGCGGCGCATTTGCGATGTTTCACGCTCAATGCCTCCATCGATGGATACAATATAATTACCATCAGCTTTTCCAGCATGAGAAGATTGAATTTTTTTTGCTACCTCATCGAGTATTTTGTTTTTTGTAACAGATTTCCCTGCTGCCGAAGGCCCGCCTACCCACAATATTAGCCTGTTTTGCCATGTGGGGCCCGGTCGGTGCTCTATTGCTTTCATGAATACAGCCTCACGAAATGCCGTACTATTTTTCTCTTCTTTGATTGCATCACTGTATAGCTGAAGAAGATATTCGCCTCTTTTTTTATCTGATCCACCTAAAAGATAACCCGGCTGATTGCATCGTTAACAGAGTTGGTTTTTGGGCCTTTGAAATCTGTTTCAGCATTATAAAGAACATTAACAATAGCATCGGTAAATTTTTTTCTGGCTTCTGTGCTGTCAGACGTACCTTCCATCAATGTCTTGTAAGCTTCGTTACTCAGTAGATCTTTAATTCCATTACCATTGACTTTTTTAGGCGCATCCCCGTACTCTCCCAGCATCAGTCCAGAGCCAGATTGACTTGATCTTATGTCGCTTTTTTTATCAGGCATATATGCTACCCCGATTTTTTATTTCTCATATGTTTCAGTATAGGGGGTTATTTTCTGATAAATGTTAAGGTTGCGGATGATCAAATAGTTTTCTATATCTTTCAATAGGCTATGTTGGTTTGATGCATTTCCAGTTAACACCTGCTAACATCTCTATTCCGAGAATCAACACGTTATAACCATTAAAAAAGAAGCAAGTTATGTCTCGTACTCGTTCCCTTCCGATGATTGAAGCCATTGATGGTCATTTGGACAAATTGCAGGATGCATTTCAGCGTGTATTTAGGATTAGCGGCGATGAATCTCTGTTTAATGAATATTGGCTTATTATTTCACCCAGAGAATTCATCCTGAGCGAAGTGAGCTCAATTGATCAGTATTATGATACGCAGATAGGGCGTATCCCGACATTTTTGAAAGCACGAAGCCGTACAGATACCATTGATGTATCGGATACAAAGAAGGATATATTGAAAACTCTGACCACTCTTTGCCATAAACTGGCAAGATTTAAAAATGCAATTCTCAAACTGGCTGCTATTTGTCACCCAAATGATTATGCCGCTGCATGCCAGGGCTTGCGCCAACATATCACAGCAGATATTTATATTGGTCAAATAGATATCAAGTTTATTCAGCGCGAAACATTCATGCTGGAAAATTATTTTTATTTACTGGATTTATATTTGGTATCGCTGGGGTATCTGAAGGAACATCAAGTTAAAGGTAGACGAGTACAAGGTGAGCACACAGAGTTGCCGCAGCTTTTGCGGCAACAATTGGATGTATTAGCTGGTAATAAGCAGTTAAATGAAATAATTGAGCAGCTTGAGACTGCAAGAAAACATAAACAGCCAGATGGACTGTATGTAGAACAGTTAACACAAGTCATCAATCATATCGCCAGTGCGAAAGCTGTTCTTGAAAGTACAGCGGATCAAATGCTTGCTCGTTACGAGCAGGCTGCGGAGCGCGTATCTCGTGTGACACAGAATATGACTGATAGATTGCAACAGTTACAGCAATTCAAATTCATTTTTATACTTATTCCCGTATTAAATGAGCTAACTGAAAGTTTATATTTTTCAGCGATGAGATCGACTGTCAAGTCCATGGTGGAAATCTGCGCGGGTAATCGGTCGATGCTTAATCTTGCGACAAGAGGGATGATTGGTGATCCATGGGCTGAAGCAGAAAAGGTGCTTACTGACCTTTGCCAGCTTGAAAATCAGATCAGAATGTTTGTGGCTGGTTATACAGGGGGAAGTGAGCCCGTCTCAACATTGCATAGGCAATACTGCGGTTTTGAAAAAACAGTTTCGGATTTTACCCGGTCACACCAGACCATGAGTGAAAATCTACAGCGTGCGCAGCAAGCGAAAGCGGTGTATTTGCAGGTGCTGAATGATACGGGGCAGATCTTGCAAGATCATGTTGCAGGTGTGAAGGCGGGCGCAACACCAGGATTTGGCCGCCGGCATTGGTTAAAAATGTTTGGTGGTGGTATCTCTGGTGCTGGTATTGGTACGGCTGGCTTGTTATTAACAACTAATCCATTAGCACTGGCGGTATTCATTGTGGCGGGTAGTATATTGGGTACGGTGGGAGGTGCTGGCGGCGGTTTGATAACAGATGTCATTGAAGACAGGCGAACTGAATCAAGTATAGCGAAAACGAGTAAATCTTGTTAATCTTGTTTTTATAATGGAAATCATAAGGATGTGATGCTATGAAAAAATGGCTGTTGCTGGTCGCCGGGTTATTGGCATACTCTGCCGCATGGGCAGGCGTCGATTTTTCACAATTGCAAAATAAAATCATGCTGCAACTGCAGTCGCAGCAATGGGTGACAACGAATACTGCGCTGGTGACTGTCGGCGTCAATGCATCGGTAACAGATCATGGTATAGAAACGATTCAAGCCACCGTCATGCAAAAATTACGGCAGCTCTCGGATAAAGGTGAGTGGCATGTATTGAGTTTTGACCGGCAGGAAGACAGGTCAGGGCTTGAAAATGTCAGGATAAGTGCACAGGCACGCTTGCCGCAGGGTGATCTGGCAAGTTTGCGCAATAAAGCTAAAACAATGAGCAAGCCCGGCGAAGCGTATACAATCGACAACGTTCAATTCACGCCAAGTGATGATGAAATCAAACAGGCAAATAGTATCTTGCGCAGCAATATTTATCAGCAGGCCAAAACTGAAATTGAAGCTATTAATAAATTGTATCCTGAGCAGCGTTATTACCTGCATATTATCGATTTTACTAATCGAATTGAGCCTATGCGTATGGAAGTAAATACGTTAGCAATGGCTAAAGCTAGCGCCGCCTCTGCGCCAGCTTCTTCGCCAGTGCCTGTCGGCGGTAAAATATACTTGCAAGCAAATGTTGAAATTGCATCGATCCCGGCGCTGCCTCCTGTACAAAGCGGCAGGTTATAGGCAGTTAGGCTATGCTGAGATTTGATCAGCGTGTTATTGGGCATCGGGGAGCTTGCCGGTATACGCCAGAGAATACACTTGCGTCATTTAAGAAAGCGCATGAACTTGGTATTCAATGGGTAGAATTTGATGTGATGCTGAGTAAAGATAACATCCCGGTTGTTTTTCATGATGAAACGCTGAATAGGACAACTGATGGTCATGGTTATATTGATTCACTCACTTATAGCGAGTTAAGTCAGCTGGATGCTGGCTCATGGTACGGGCCAGCATTTAAAAATGAACGTATTCCATTATTATCTGATGTGATTCATTATTTAACCCGGCAAGAGATGTCCGCGAATGTGGAAATAAAAGCATTGCATGGAAATGATAAGAAGGATGTAGAGCAGACACTGGATGTTATCAGAAGCATTACCTCCCCCGATAACCCCATGTTTCTCTTTTCGAGTTTTTCTATTGAGGCGGTTGAACATTTAAGCAAGCTTGCGCCAGATTGCCAGCGTGGTCTGCTGCTGGATGAGTGGCGTGAAGATGTTGCAGTGCTTGCCAAACAGCTGGGTTGCGTCTCCATTAATGCGAATCATCATATGATGTCACCTGCACGGGTAGAGGCGATCAAAGCCGCTGGCTTTCATTTATTGTGTTATACGGTCAATGATGCGGCTCGCGCTGCGGAGCTGTGTTCCTGGGGTGTTGATGCGGTGTTTAGTGACGCGCCCGATATCACCAGGCGGGATGAGCTCTGAATATACTTTTTAATAGTATTGTTTTATCATTAACCTATATTGGTTCTGACAGGAAGCCGTGATAATGGATATGTCACAGATGAATTTTGTTGATATTATCATCCTGATTATCTTTTTTGTGTCCATGATAACCGGTTTTGTTCGAGGATTGATCAGCGAAGTTATTTCATTAACGACGTTGATTGCCGCATTTGTCATTGCCATTATGTTTTCGAACTCACTGGCAGCTTATTTTACCAATACTGAAACAGTACGAACCGTGGTTGACCAGACAACGAATGCTATTGGTACCAGCACGGCAACACCTGTTAGCTATCTTGCCCTTGGTGTTAGTTTTGGGTTGTTATTTTTCGTCACCATACTCATCGGTGCCATTGTCAAATATATCATTAATATTCCTTTCCAGTACGGCATGCTTGGCTTAGGCAACCGGGTGTTTGGCGGCGTATTTGGTTTGGCTCGAGGTTTTATTATTAATCTCGTGTTGATTTTTCTGGTGCAAATCTCTCCGTTGGGTACGCAGCCATGGTGGGTAAACTCCAGTTTTGTACGCAGCTATCAACCGGCAGTTGGCTGGCTTGGCAATGCTATATCGCCTGCATTGGCAGATCTCCGGGCTAAGTTTGACTCAACACTGCAGGGTGTTAATTCGCAAATAAAAGACTTTACAGGCGGCTTGTGATATCCGCTGCATTTTTCTATCAATATTAATCAATCATTTTTAATCTTGATGAGACATTTTTATGGTTATTATTTTAATAGCGGGTGCTTCAGCGTCTGGAAAAAGTCAATTAGCTGCTAATTTAGTGAAGCAATTATTGTCAGGTGGGGTTAGTGCCGCACAGCTGAAGATGGATGATTATTATTACCCAAAACCAGACGATGCAGAGTTAATAGAGTACAAAACCAAAACAAATTTAGATAAACCCGACATGATAGAGTTTGAATTAATCATTCAGCATTTGTGTGCATTGAGTCGCGGTGAAATAATTGATAGAAAACCCGTGCTGGATTTTGCTACTTGCGCGAGATTATATGAGCGGTTTCAACCAAGTGAGGTGTTGGTAGTAGAGGGTATTTTTGCATTACATCTGACAAATAAACTGCCTGCGGATATTAAAACGGTCACCGTCAGTGTGACAACAACTTCCTACCTGGATATTCTTAGAAGACGTGAAAAGCGTGATATTGATGAGGGGCGCCGCAAAACGGTTGATGAAGTCAGGTATCGGGAAAGACGGAATGTTGGTCACGGTTTTTTTGCCTATGTCGCTCCATCGTTTAGCTCGGCTGATATTCAGATTGTTAATGAGGAGCATGTTGATCCAGCCAAGCCGCACCCATTAGAGATGGGCGCGGTAGACATTGTTGCAATATTGAATCAGCTTGATATGTTAAAACACAGTCAGAAATCAGCATTATTATAATAATGATTGTCTTATTTAACCGCAAACAAATCCATTAATTCATTCACTGGCATATGCTCCAGATCTGACTGGCTATTAAACAGCGCAAGCATGTTGTTGACTGTCGAAGCAGGGTAGTGGTCTTTTACCGCCCCTTCAAATTTTTTGAACATTTCAGGGGTGCCTTCTTCACGTCTGCGCCGATGACCAATAGGATATTCAACGGTAACGCAATCCGTTTTTGAACCATCTTTGAAGAAAACTTGTATTGAGTTGGCAATGGAGCGCTTTTCCGGATCCAGATAATCGACGGAGAATTGTTTGTTTTCAGTGACATGCATTTTGGTGCGCAGCGTGTCAATGCGCGGGTCGGCAGCAAATTTATTTTCATAATAATCCGCTTTCAAATCGCCATGTATCATCGCAACCGCAACCATATACTGCAGGCAATGGTCTCTGTCTGCCGGGTTATGCAGCGGCCCTGATTTGCTAATAATCCTGACGGCCGATTCTTGCGTGGCTATTTCAATTTTTTCAATTTGATCGAGTTTGTCTTTCAATTGTGGATATAAATTAATTGCACATTCAACAGCGGTTTGTGCATGGAACTCAGCGGGAAATGAAATTTTAAATAGCACATTTTCCATTACGTAACTGCCAAATGGACGTGACAGCTTTAATTTGCCGCCTTGCATAACAGTATCATAAAATCCCCATTTTTTTGCTGTTAACGCGCCGGGGTATCCCATTTCACCTTGCATAGTCATCCAGGCAAGCCGTGTTGCGCGACTGGTTGCATCACCTGCAGCCCAGGATTTGCGTGAACCCGTGTTAGGTGCATGCCGATAGGTACGCAATGCCGCACCATCCAGCCAGGCTTGTGAGAGAGCGTTAATGATTTGTTCCTGTGTTCCACCGAGCAATGAAGCTGCCAGTGCAGTTGAGGCAATTTTAACCAATAAAACATGGTCATAGCCTAGCCGGTTAAACCCATTCTCTAAGGCAAGTACACCTTGAATTTCGTGTGCTTTGATCATGGCTGTTAATACATGTTTGACTGTTAACGGTGCTTTACCTTCGGATAGATTTTTGCGGCTCATGTAATCGGCAACAGCAAGTATTGCCCCCAGATTGTCAGACGGATGCCCCCACTCAGCGGCCAGCCATGTATCATTAAAATCCAGCCAGCGAATAATGGCGCCAATATTGAAAGCTGCCAGAATAGGGTCTAGCAAGTAGGAAGTGCCAGGCACACGCGCACCGACAGGAACAGTTGTGCCCGGGATTATCGGTCCGAGCAATTTGGTGCAGGCTGGATATTTCAAGGCAAGAATGCCGCATCCTAATGCATCCATTAAGCAATATCGTGCAGTAGTATAAGCCAGCTCACTGTTTATAGCTGTTTTCGTTACATAATCGGCAATATTAACGAGCTCGCTGTCTGGTGCCGGCCGTAAATTATCATCAACCATATGCAGTGCCATGATTACCCTCGTTCTTGTATAGGTGGAAATGGACGTAATGCGGGGCCAATATAATTTGCTTCTGGCCGGATTAAACGATTGTTTTGTCGTTGTTCAATGATGTGCGCACTCCAGCCGCTGGTGCGTGACATGACAAATATCGGCGTGAACATTGGCGTTGGAATGCCGCAGAAGTGGTACGCTGATGCACTGTAAAAATCCAGATTGGGGAATAATTTTTTCTCGTCCCACATCACCTTTTCAATTCGTTCAGAAACAGCATATAAGTAACCATCGCGTGCATGAGCGGATAGTTTTTGCGACCATGCTTTGATGATATCTGAGCGAGGATCGGAAATTTTGTAAACACGGTGCCCAAATCCCATGATTTTTTGTTTTTCAGCTAACATGGCACGAATCTTTTGTTCTGCCTGATCGGGTGTTTTGAACTGGCTAATAAGTCGCATTGCTTCTTCATTTGCGCCGCCGTGTAGTGCGCCGCGCAGTGTGCCAATAGCAGACGTGATGGCGGAATAAAAATCGGATTCAGTTGAAGCAGTCACGCGAGCAGAAAAGGTTGACGCATTAAATTCATGTTCTGCATAGAGAATAAGTGATACATCCACTGCGCGGCGGGTTTCTTCATCTGGTTTTTTGCCATGCAGCAGGTGAAGAAAATAGCCAGCGACCGTTTGCTCTTCTGAATTCCATGTTTCCAGACGAACATTATTACGATGAAATTGATACCAGTATAATAGCATGCTTGGTATGCAGGCGATCAGCCGGTCTGAAATTTGATAGCCGGTATATTGAGCGGATTCACTTTCAAGGGTACCCAGCATGGAAACACCAGAACGCAGTACATCCATTGGATGTGCTGATCCAGGTATCGTTTCGAGTAATAACTTTATTTCGTTTGGCAGCCTGCGTAATTTAATGAGTTTTTCACGGTATATATGTAACTGCTCCATGGTTGGCAGTTCACCGTATACAAGCAGGTAAGCAACTTCTTCAAACGTTGAATGTGCGGCAAGATCATGAATATCGTAGCCGCGATAAGTCAAGCCAATACCTTCCTTGCCAACAGTCGAAATCGCTGTTTCGCCAACGATGATACCCTCAAGTCCTCTTGATGTGACTGCCATTTAGCTTTCCCTCCTGTTGGTAAGTTCATTTATCTTCATCTCGTACTGATGATATCCCAGTACATCGTACAATTGTTCCCGTGTTTGCATGCTGTGAATGAGGGATGATTGTGTGCCTGTCTGGCGTAATGTTTTATAGACATTAATAGCCGCTGCACTCATGGCGCGGAATGCAGTGAGCGGGTAGAGTATAAGTTTGATGCCTGCTGATGCCAGCTCATCACGGCTAAACAGCGGCGTCATGCCAAATTCGGTGATATTTGCCAGAACAGGTACGTTACATGAGTGTGTGACAGTCTGGTATTGTGCCAGCTCTGTCGCGCCTTCAAAAAATACCATGTCTGCGCCTGTTTCAATGTATTGCTGCATACGCTCAATAGCACTATCCAAACCTTCGTTAGCCAGTGCATCGGTACGAGCCATAATAGTAAAGTCAGGGTTTGTGCGCGCATCGAGAGCTGCTTTTAATCGGTCACACATTTCGGCGGTGCTGACTAATTCTTTATTTGGACGATGGCCGCAGCGTTTGGCCTGAACCTGATCTTCAATATGTACACCAGCAACGCCCGCATCGATCATGGATTTAATCGTGCGTTCAATGCCAAAAAGATTACCCCAGCCTGTATCAATATCTACCAGCAGAGGTAGATCGCAAACATAGGTAATGCGTCTAACATCTTCTAATACATCCGTCAGGTTGGTGAGCCCGAGATCGGGTATGCCATAAGATGCATTAGCGACACCTGCACCAGATAGATAAATGGCATTGAAGCCAGCCTGTTTGGCTAGTAAAGCGGTATAAGCATTGATAGTGCCAGCAATTTGAAGGGGTGACTCGCTGGTAAGAGCTTTTTGAAGTCCGTTCATCCAGTGTACTCCGAGCTTTACGAAACAGCCGACTGGCTGTGTTATGAAGGATAGATTCTACTCCCCGGGACGGACTCGAACCGCCGACCCAGTGGTTAACAGCCACTTGCTCTACCGACTGAGCTACCGGGGAATGTAGCGCTAAGCGAGGGTGAATACTAATATCCGTTTGGATACTCGTCAATGGTTTTTTTTATTTTTTATGAAGGTGTTGATGATGATTGTTTTGTTGATTCGCATGAGGAGAGGGGCGATATACCTTCAGCAAATCGTGTGGGATCAGCGCAATCCAGAAATTACCCGGAAACATAACTTTCCAGCAGGCCAAACTTTTGGTTAATTGGAGTACACCCAAGGTTTTTTTCTGCTTTTTAGCCAGATTGAAGATATTATTCTGTATTTGTCGATCAGTAATAATGGTCGGATAGACAACAACGCGGCCATTCATTAGTTTGTCTTTATTAAAAGCAACAAATTGTTCATCTGCTTCAAAATAAACCTTTTCTATTTTTGCAAATTTCATACGCAGATTGATATTTTTCAGGTAATTGCCTAGCCATTTTTTTGTTGTGTCAGGGTTGTCTTCACCGAACAGGCTATTTTGTTTCATCGCAGATCTAACTGCTTTGGCTAATAAGCTGTGCTGCTTCGGCGGGATTTGCGTTACTGTCGCCGCGGGATAGCTGGTTGATAACGTTAATGGTCTGGATAAAAGCACATGCGGTATATTGGACATTTGTTTGGCAGTTTTTGAAAAAGGAGAGTGTGTTGTGCGGCGGACGGACACTGAAGCTGCATGTGAACCCAAACCTAGACTGGCAAACACTGAGCGAAGCATTTTTTAAACCTCATTATATTATTATTACATTTGGTTCTAGCCTTAACACTATACTCATTATCATTTGTTTTCTATAAAAGCAATATCTTGAATACATGGTATCACGCCAGGCTTAAAAAAATATTAGAAGGCAATGACGGGAACCCGTCATTGCGAGCGCAGCGAAGCAATCCAGTTAAGCAGTTAACTTTCTAACGGCAGCATGCAAACGTTTCATGGCTTCCACAAGATTTTCCATGCTGGTGGTATAGCATAGACGCATGTAGCCAGGTGCTCCAAATGCTGAACCAGGTACAACCGCAAGCTCGGCTTCATTGAGCAGATATTCCGCAAAAGCCAGATCATTCGTCATACCTTTTTCCGGGTTGTATAGCTGCTCGATGGAAGGGAAGGTATAGAATGTTCCATCGGATGGCATGCATTTTATCCCTTCCATTCTGGATAGTTCACCATATACGTAATCGTGCCGTTCTTTGTATGCTTTTGTCATGACACTCATGCAGCTTTGGTCACCCGTTAGCGCGGCTAGTGCAGCATATTGCGAGATGCTTGATGGGTTCGATGTGCTTTGTGACTGGGCTTTTTTCATGGCGCCAATAATTTTTGCCGGGCCGGCTGCATATCCAATCCGCCAGCCTGTCATGGCATACGATTTGGATACGCCATTAATAACAATTGTTCGCTCATATAACGCTGGGCAAGCATTAACAATATTGGCAAACGGCGTATTGTTCCAGATATTGTGTTCATATATATCGTCAGTGACGACCACAATACCAGGATGTTGCAATATCACGTCGCCTAATGCGCGAAGCTCTTCTTTTGTGTATGCCATGCCAGTAGGATTGGATGGCGTATTCAAAATGATAACGCGTGTTTTGGTGGTAATGGCTGAGGCCAGCTGTGCCGCGGTCATTTTAAACTGCTGTGAAAATTCTGTTTTGACAATAACAGGTTCACCGTCGGTTAGTTTAACCATGTCTGGATAAGATACCCAATACGGTGCGGGAATGATTACTTCATCACCCGGATTAATGATGGCAGTTAGCAGGTTATAAATGCTGTGTTTTGCGCCACAGGATACTAAAATCTGATTAAGTTCGTAATTGAGTTTGTTTTCACGTGCAAATTTGTCGGCAACGGCTATTTTTAATGCTTTGATGCCATCGACAGCGGTGTATTTGGTATGGCCGTCATTGATAGCCTTGATAGCGGCTTTTTTGATGTGTTCTGGTGTATCGAAGTCTGGCTCGCCAACACTTAGATTAATAACGGGTTTACCAGCTGCCTGTAATTCTTCTGCCTGAGCGGAAACAGCGAGGGTTGGAGAGGGTTTGATGCGTTGTACGCGCTGGGCTAGTTCTAGCGCCAGATCCAGATCTTTTGTCATACTTGTTTTCCCGGTTGATGGTAACGTTTTGCCCGCTATCATGATAGTATATGCCTTAATTATGCTTAATTCTTACGCACAGCCGGCGATTATAATTAATTTATGAGTTAACTTCTATCTGGCATTAATAAAATGAAGCAGTTATTTCAAATACAGTCCACATTTAGCCCCTCCGGAGATCAACCCCAAGCTATCAAGGCGTTGGTTGAGGGGGTACAGCACGGGCTTGCCCGCCAGACCTTGCTGGGTGTGACGGGGTCTGGCAAGACATTCACCATTGCAAACGTGATTCAGGCTGTCCAGCGCCCAACCCTTATTCTTGCACCAAACAAAACCCTGGCTGCACAGTTATATGGCGAAATGAAAGAATTTTTCCCAAAAAATGCAGTTGAGTACTTTGTCTCATATTATGATTATTATCAGCCAGAAGCGTATGTGCCATCCTCTGATACGTATATTGCGAAAGATGCTTCTATCAATGATCACATTGAGCAAATGCGATTGTCGGCTACCAAGGCATTGCTTGAACGTCGCGATGCGGTGATTGTGGCGACGGTTTCAGCTATTTATGGTCTGGGTGATCCGCGCATGTATTTAAGCATGGTGATGCATCTTGATCGCGGCGACAAGATTGATCAGCGGCATCTTTTGCGACGGCTGGCTGAACTTCAATACACGCGTAATGATGTTGATTTGCATCGCGCCACTTATCGCGTGCGAGGCGATGTCATTGATGTTTATCCCGCTGAGTCGGATAGTGAAGCGGTGCGCATAGAATTATTGGGCGATGAAATTGAAAATTTAGCCTATTTTGATCCTTTAACAGGTGAGGTGCTGCGCCGGGTACCGCGTCTCACGGTGTATCCAAAGTCTCATTATGTGACAAAACGTGACACGATTGTGAAGGCAATCGATATAATTCGTGTGGATCTAAGAACCAGGCTGGAAGAGCTGTACAAACTTAACAAGCTAGTGGAAGCACAGCGGCTGGAGCAACGAACAATCTACGATCTCGAATTGATGCAAGAGCTGGGTTATTGTCAGGGGATTGAAAATTACTCACGTTATTTGTCTGGGCGGGCACCAGGCGAACCGCCGCCAACCTTATTTGATTATCTTCCAAATGATGCCATGCTAGTGATCGATGAGTCACATGTTACCGTGCCGCAGTTGAACGGCATGTATCGCGGCGACCGTTCGCGTAAAGAGACACTGGTTGAATATGGATTTCGTTTGCCGTCAGCGCTGGATAACAGGCCGATGCGTTTTGATGAATTTTTGGAAAGATCACCGCAAACCATCTATGTTTCTGCTACGCCCAGCCAGTATGAAATTGAACAGTCAGATGTTGTGGCTGAACAAGTTGTTCGTCCTACTGGTTTGCTGGATCCTGTTGTTGAAGTCAGGCCGGCAACGTCACAAGTGGATGATGTATTATCTGAAATTACCAAGCGTGTGGCACAGCAAGAGCGTGTGCTGGTGACAACATTAACAAAACGAATGGCAGAAGATCTGACTGAGTATCTTGCGGAGCATCAGGTACGCGTACGGTATTTGCATTCTGATGTTAAAACCATTGAGCGCGTTGAGATTTTGCGTGACCTTCGCTTGGGTGTGTTTGATGTGCTGGTGGGTATCAATTTATTACGGGAAGGGCTGGATTTACCGGAGGTATCGCTGGTCGCTATTCTGGATGCAGACAAGGAAGGGTTTTTGCGTTCGGAAACATCGTTAATTCAAACAATTGGCCGTGTTGCGAGGCACTATAATGGCAAAGCCATTCTGTACGCGGACAAAGTGACTGGTTCGATGCGGCGTGCCATGGATGAAACCAGCCGGCGGCGCGAGAAACAGCAGGCTTATAATAAAGCGCACGGGATTACGCCTGTTAGCATTATCAAGGCGGTGCATGATGTGATGGAGGGTGCTTATGCACCTGAATCTGTACGTGGAAAACTCTTTCCGAAGGCAAAGGTGGGTGAAAACACGGTTGATTATGCTGCCTTGTCACCAGAAGTGCTGGAGGCAAAGATTGCCAAACTTGAAAAACAGATGTACGAGCACGCACATAACTTGGAATTCGAACAAGCGGGTG
The DNA here is from genome assembly GCA_964583565.1 of uncultured Coxiellaceae bacterium. Lineage (GTDB taxonomy): Bacteria > Pseudomonadota > Gammaproteobacteria > DSM-16500 > DSM-16500 > Aquicella. The sequence goes on along the minus strand of CAZOVT010000002.1, from coordinate 19,082 downwards.
CCCTGCGTGATTTAATCCGCCGGATTCAAGATATTGCGCTGAGCCGCTAGAAAATCTAATCTGGTAAGATATCCGGGGAGCATATTAACCTCTTGATTCTGTATTATTAAAAATGATATCTTGACGCACCTTTTGAGGAAGGCACGTAGCTCAGTGGTAGAGCATCACCTTGACATGGTGGTGGTCGGTGGTTCGATCCCACTCGTGCCTACCAGATTCTAGAACTTATTTCAAAACCTGGTATAGCCATAACCAACAGATAACTGAAGCCAACATGCCTGTAATCACATTACCTGATGGAACAAAAAAATCATTTGAAACGCCAGTCACTGTCGCTCAAGTTGCAGCCAGCATAGGTGCTGGCCTGGCAAAAGCCGCTTTGGCGGGCGAGGTGAATGGAAAGTTAGTGGATACTTTCCATCTTATTGAAGCTGATGCTGCTGTGCGAATTATTACCGATAAAGATCCGGTGGGTCTGGAGATTATTCGCCACTCATCCGCACATTTATTGGCGCATGCGGTTAAATCCCTGTTTCCAACGGCTCAGGTAACGATAGGGCCGGTCATAGAGAATGGCTTTTATTATGATTTCGCCTTTGGACGGCCTTTTTCAGTCGAAGATCTGGCTGAGATTGAGGCCAAAATGGCGGAACTTGCCGCTGCAAATTTTCAGGTTTCCAGAAATGTTGTCAGCCGCGATGAGGCTATTAAATTTTTCAAGGCCTTGGGCGAAGAATATAAAGTAAAAATTATACAAGATATACCGCCAGAGGAAACGCTGACGATCTATCATCAAGGTGATTTTGCTGATTTGTGTCGTGGCCCGCATGTTCCCGGCACCAGCATGTTAAAAGCATTCAAGTTAACAAAAGTGTCAGGTGCATACTGGCGCGGCGATTCAAAGAATGAGATGTTGCAGCGTATCTATGGTACGGCCTGGAAAGATAAAAAATCACTTGATGCTTACCTGACTCAGCTGGAAGAGGCGGAAAAACGCGATCATCGCAAGCTTGCCAGAACGATGGATTTGTTTCATTTCCAGGAAGAGGCGCCAGGTATGGTTTTCTGGCATGCCAATGGCTGGTCCATTTATCGCACGATCAAGGAATATCTGTCTGCCAGAATCCTTGAAAATGGCTACGAAGAAGTGGTTACCCCTCAAATTGTTGACCTTGAATTGTGGAAAAAATCAGGGCATTGGGCGAATTTTAGCGAGGAAATGTTTACGGTTGAAGCCAATGACCGCCGCTATGCAGTTAAACCCATGAATTGTCCTTGTCATGTTCAGATTTTCAAGCAAGGCTTGAAGAGTTATCGGGATCTACCGATTAGAATGGCAGAATTTGGCTGTGTACACCGTAACGAATTGACAGGCGCCATGCATGGTCTGATGCGCGTCAGGCAAATGACCCAGGATGATGCACACATATTTTGCACAGACGAGCAGGTTCAGGAAGAAGCCTCCCAGTTTATTCGGCTCGTGCTGGATGTTTATAAAGACTTTGGTTTTAACGATGTCGTGGTTAAATTGGCAACGCGGCCGGACAAGCGCATAGGCAGTGACGACCTCTGGAATAGCGCAGAAAGGGCGCTTGAGCAGGCGCTCAAGAGCGTTGGCTTATCTTTTGAGATACTGGGTGGTGAGGGTGCGTTTTATGGACCCAAGGTTGAATTTCACCTGAAAGATTGTCTTGGACGTATGTGGCAGTGCGGTACCTTGCAGCTTGATTATGCCCAGCCAACCCGTCTGGATGCCTACTATATAGCGGAAGATGGCAGCAAAAGGGTGCCTGTGATGCTGCATCGTGCTATAGTTGGTTCCCTTGAGCGATTTATGGGTATATTACTTGAGCATTATGCTGGTAAAATGCCGGTGTGGCTGGCACCAGTTCAGGTTGTTCTGATGAACATAACGGATAAACAGGCCGAATATGCCGCCAAATGTGCCCAAGAGTTGAAAAAACATGGGGTTCGAGCTAAATCGGACTTGAGAAATGAGAAGATCGGCTTTAAAATCCGCGAGCACACCATTGAGCATGTTCCGTACTTGTTGGTAGTGGGTGATCGTGAGGTGGAGTTAAATACCGTCTCGGTGAGAACTCAGGATGGACAAGATTTGGGCGTTATGCCGTTGGATAAGTTTATTGGTGTTATGCGTGCAGATGTTGCACGTAAAGGTCGGTCTGAATAGGAGGATGCGGAATTAGTACAGAAAAGAAACCTCGCGTAAATGACGAAATTAGATGTCATGAGGTGCGTTTGGTTGATGCTGAAGGTCAGCAACTTGGCGTGGTAGCAATCCATGAAGCGAGAAGGATAGCGGAAGAAGCTGGGCAGGATTTGGTTGAGGTATCACCGGAAGCCAAGCCGCCTGTTTGTCGCGTGATGGATTATGGCAAGTTCAAATTTCAGTTAAGCAAACGTAAGGCCGCAGCTAAAAAGAAACAAAAGCAGATTCAGATCAAGGAAATAAAGTTGCGTCCGGCAACTGAAGAGGCTGATTATCAGGTTAAACTTCGCAATATCATGAAGTTTCTTGAAAGTGGTGACAAGGCAAAGGTCACTATTCGGTTTCGTGGCCGGGAGATGAGTCACCCCGAGCTGGGCATGCAATTACTACAGAAGATGATTGCTGAACTGGCTGGTGTAGGTGTTGTTGAACAGCATCCGAAGTTTGAAGGCCGTCAAATAGTGATGGTGATTGGACCGAAGAAAAAATAATTTTTTTGTTATGCAAGGTGGAGTTATCAATGCCAAGAGCTTATAAAGGTGCTAAAACAGTAAAGTTGAAGTCGAATAGCGGAGCAAAAAAGCGCTTTCGTAAGACTGGTCTGAAGAGTAAATCGACTGGTGGCGGCTTTAAATGTAAAAGCGCAAATCGTAATCATATTCTGACAAAGAAAACCACAAAACGTAAACGTCATTTGCGCAGCGGGTTGAAAGTTAGAAGTGAGGATTTGGGTAGAATCGAACAGATGCTGCCATACGCGTAAAGAGTGTTTTGTGATGACCCCCTTATTTGCATCCCAGGACAGGAGCGCGAATCGGGGTTGAAAGTGTCGTCACATTTATTGTCCTAACTTGTTAAGAGGAAATCGAAATGTCCAGAGTAAAACGTGGTGTAACAGCCAGAGCAAAGCATAAAAAAGTATTGAACAAAGCCAAAGGGTACTATGGTGCTCGCAGCCGTATCTATCGTGTTGCAAAACAGGCTGTTATCAAGGCGGCACAATATGCTTACCGTGATCGCCGTAATCGTAAACGAGATTTTCGCGCATTGTGGATTGTACGAATCAATGCCGCTGCCCGTACAAATGGTTTGACGTACAGTGCATTCATGAACGGTTTGAAAGTTGCATCCATTCAGGTCGATCGTAAAGTTCTCGCTGATATTGCTGTTCATGACAAAGCTGCTTTTACAGCATTAGCTGAACAGGCAAAAGCCAGTCTGGCCAAGGTTGCATAAGCAGAGAAAATACGCTTTTGAAGTAAGCCTGCCTAGATGTAGCGACCAGATGTGGTGTGCTATCATTGAGGCGGGCTTTTGTATTTTGTTGGCAACAAACACTTAAGGGAGCAGGCATGCAGGCCTTGGAAAACATGATGCGTGAGGCTGAAACGGCCATTCAGTCTGCTGCAGATCTAAAATCTCTCGATCATATTCGCGTTACTTACCTGGGTAAAAAAGGGATGCTGACAGAGTATCTCAAAACCTTGGGGCAGCTGTCTCCAGAAGAAAGGCCAGCGGCAGGACAAAAAATAAATACCGCTAAAAATACGGTACAGACGTTGCTTGACCTGCGCATGCAAGTGTTAAAAGAGCTTGAGATCAATCATCAGCTGGCAGCAGAATCAATAGACGTTACGCTCCTTGGCCGGTCAACAGGCCGCGGAACTATCCATCCAGTCACTCAAACATTTAATGATTTACGCCGCATTTTTACCCGCATGGGATTTGCTTTCATGTCGGGGCCCGAAATTGAAGATGATTATTATAATTTCACTGCGCTCAATGTGCCGCCATTGCATCCTGCGCGGGCTATGCAGGATACATTTTATTTTAACGATGGGATGCTGTTGCGCAGCCAGATGTCGCCAGTGCAGATACACGCGATGAAAGTCATGCAGCCTCCATTGCGCATGGCAGCGATGGGCAGGGTGTACCGGCGTGATTTCGATATCACACACACACCCATGTTTCATCAGATGGAATGTCTGATGGTTGATGACAAAGTCACGTTTGCTGATCTCAAAGGCATACTCACGCAATTTTTACATGAATTTTTTGCGGAAAAATTACCTATACGATTCAGGCCGTCGTACTTCCCGTTTACTGAGCCATCCGCTGAAGTGGATATTGGCTGTGTCAGCTGCAAAGGGAAGGGTTGCCGTATATGCAAGCAGACTGGCTGGCTGGAAGTGTTGGGCTGCGGCATGGTTCATCCGAATGTGTTAAAAGGCGTGGGCATTGATGCTGAAAAATATCAGGGGTTTGCTGCAGGTGTGGGCATTGATCGGCTGACGCTGCTTAAATATGGTATATCGGATTTACGGTCATTATTTGAAAATGACTTGCGCTTTTTACGTCAGTTTTGATCTTGATAATCTCGGGAAAAATGAATTATGAAACTAAGCGAGTCATGGTTGAGAGAATGGGTCAATCCTGCAATATCCGTGCAGGATATATGTCACAAACTGACGATGGCGGGTCTTGAAGTTGATGCGCTTGAACCAATCGCAAGCGATATGTCGATTGACATTTCGATTACACCGAATCGTGGTGATTGTTTAAGTGTGAAAGGTGTTGCGCGTGATTTAGCGGCTATCACAAGCAGTCCATTGTTAACGCCTGTTTCAATAACACCCATCAGTGCTGCTATGTCGGATACACTGAATGTTGAAAATAAAGCGCCTGACGCGTGCCCCCGTTATGTCGGTAGAATTATTAAACAAGTGAAATCAGATAGTCCAACACCGGCATGGATCAGTGACAGATTAGCCTGTTATGGCATTCGATCAATTAATTGTATCGTTGATGTTACCAATTACGTGATGCTTGAACTTGGGCAGCCGATGCACGCATTTGATCTGAAGACGATTGAGCAAGAGGTCGTTGTTCGCATGTCTCAGTCAGGTGAAAAAATTACCCTGCTGGATGACAGCAAGCAGGTACTGGATGATGCAACGCTGATTATTGCCGATAAACAGAAACCATTAGCGATTGCGGGTGTGATGGGCGGATTAGATTCTGGCGTCACGACGCTGACAAACGATATATTTTTAGAGAGCGCTTATTTTGATCCTCAGGTTGTTGCGCGTCAGCGTCAATATTATCAATTGAATTCTGATTCATCCTACCGATTTGAACGTGGCGTTGATCCTGCTATTCAGCGCGATGCTATTGAGCGTGCAACACAGCTTATTCTGGAAATCGCTGGCGGTAAGGCGGGTGAGGTAATCGAATCTATTAGCAAAGATCATTTGCCTGTTTCGCCTGTGGTGACATTGACCCAGAAAAAACTGGATAAAGTGCTTGGTGTTAGCATTGATGCGAATGTTGTAAGTGATATTTTTCAGCGGTTAGGGTTTAAACGGGTGGATGGCGCTGAATGGACTATCACCGTTCCTTCTTATCGTTTTGATATCAAAGAGCCTGAAGATTTAATCGAAGAAGTTGTCCGCCTGTATGGCTATGACAATATCCCGGTGCATACACCCGTGGCAGCATTGCAGTCAGATAGCGCTGTTAGTACAGACAGGGATTTTTCAACGCTCGCACAAGCATTTATCAATCATGGTTACCACGAAATTATTTCTTATAGTTTCATCGATAAAGATCGTCAGTTACTACTGGATCCCGAGAGGACACCTGTTGAGCTGGTGAACCCGATCAGCGCCGACATGAGTACGATGCGTACGAATCTTTGGCCGGGATTGCTGAATACGCTTATTTATAATGTTAGCCGGCAGCAGACCAATATCCGCCTGTTTGAAATGGGCACCTGTTTCATGCAGGAAGACGGCCGGCTTGTACAAATGTCTCGTCTGGGTGGTTTGATAAGCGGGCATGCACAGCCTGAGCAATGGGGGGTTTCAGCCAGAAAGGCAGATTTTTATGATCTTAAAGGAAGTCTTGAGGATATCTTGACTGTATGGCTTGGTGCGAAGGTGGTATTTGAGCCTGGCCAGCATCCAGCATTGCACCCCGGGCAAACAGCTTTTATTGACTATCAGGGTGTCCGGATAGGGGTCATGGGAGCATTGCACCCGGCTATTATTCATGCGCTGGATTTGCCGGATACGGCTTTTATCTTTGAAATTGACCTTGCTCAAATGAAAAACCTAGGGAAACCCCTAATACAGGACGTGTCAAAGTACCCCGAAATCAGGCGGGATATTGCTATTCTGGTAAATCAGACTATACCGGGAGATAAAATTCAGGCTACAATAAAAACAAGCGCAGGTGATTGGTTAAAAGACGTTTTTATATTTGACGTCTACCATGGGAAAGGAATCTCACCTGGTCTTAAAAGTATCGCGTTGGCGCTTATCTGGCAACATCCAGCGCGGACCCTAGTAGATGAAGAGGTGGCCACATTAATGGAACAGGTTACCAGCACATTGAAAGGTAAACTGGGAGCTGAGCTAAGGAGCTGATATGAAGACGCTAACGAAAGCGGATCTTGCTAAATACTTAGATGAGCAAATCGGTCTGACCAATCGGGAAGCCAAGGAAATAATTGAAATGTTTTTCGATTACATTAGTGATGCCTTGGTAAAGGGCAAACAGGTTAAACTGTCAGGCTTCGGTAATTTCACATTGCATGATAAAAAAGAACGTCCAGGCAGAAACCCGAGAACCGGTGAAGAAGTGCCTGTGACAGCTCGCCGCGTAGTAACGTTTCATTGTGGTCAGAAGTTAAAGGTTCGTGTTGAGAAACATAACAGCAAGACCAGTCAGGGGTCATCAGGAGAAAATCAGTGAAGCGGAGGAAAACTCTCCAGAGCCTGCCGCCTATCCCTGATAAACTGTACTTCAGCATTAGTGAAGTCAGCAAGCTCTGTTCAATCAAGGCTTATGTCTTACGTTATTGGGAGCAGGAATTCTCCCAGTTGAAACCAGCCAAGAGGCGGGGGCGCCGGTTTTACCAGCAGCAAGACGTGTTGCTGGTCAGGCAGATTCGTAAACTCCTCTACGAAGACGGGTTTACCATACAGGGTGCCCGGGCACAGCTTGCAAACATGCCGGGCGAGGTAAGTCAATCGGTAATATTGGATGCTACAGTAAAAAAAGTGATTGCAGAACTTGAAATGGTTTTGCAGAATCTGTGTGCCGATACGCAGGCGGGTCACTAGAGGTTATTTATTAACCTCATGGATATGATGGCCATAAATTGAAAGATTGATAACGGGGCGTAGCGCAGCTTGGTAGCGCACTTGCCTGGGGGGCAAGTGGTCGCCGGTTCAAATCCGGCCGTCCCGAACATTAATTTTCTAATCAAAAGGAATGGCTGCGTGGAAAAAATATGGCTAAAAAGTTATGCTCCCGGCGTTCCTGCTGAAATCAATCCTGATGCTTATAAGTCGATTGTCGATATTTTTGAACAAAGCTGCCGTCAGTACAGCCAGCGCCCAGCTTATTACAATCTGGGTAAGACGCTTAGTTTTAGTGAGGTTGACCGGTACAGTTATCGTTTTGCCGCATACCTGCAACAGGTACTTAAACTCAAGAAAGGTGCCCGCATAGCCATTATGCTGCCAAATTCACTTCAATATCCCGTTGCGATTTTTGGATCGCTGCGTGCGGGGTTGACCGTTGTGAATGTTAATCCGCTTTATACGCCGACTGAATTGACGCACCAGTTAAATGATGCTGGCGCAGAAGCCATTTTGGTAATGACAAATTTTGCCGACACACTTGAAAAATCACGCGCAGACTTGCCGGCACTGAAACATGTGATAGTAACGGATCTTGGTGATTTATTGTCGCCAGTAAAAGGATTCTTCATCAACTTTGCATTGAAGTATATTTATAAAAAAATCCCGGCACATCACATGTCTGATGTGATTTATTTTAAAGATATCGTCAAGCAGGATAAACCGCTTACGTTTGTTCCTGTTGAGGTAAGCAATGAAGATACGGCTTTTTTACAATATACAGGCGGTACGACAGGTGTTGCGAAGGGCGCTGTTTTGACGCACCGAAACATTATTGCCAATATTCAACAGGCAGATGCGTGGTTTGAAAATGTGCTGAGCCCCGGGAATGAAATTATCATTACGGCTTTGCCGCTGTATCACATATTTTCATTGATGGCGAATGGCCTGTATTTTGTAAAAATTGGCAGCCTTAATGTATTGATTACTAATCCGCGTGATGTACCCAGTATGATTAAAGAGCTGCGTAAGTTCAAGTTTACCGCGATAACCGGCGTCAATACGCTTTTTAACGCACTGGCTAATAATCCGGGCTTTAAATCGCTGGATTTTAGTTGTTTGCGTCTGGCGCTTGGCGGGGGGATGGCTGTGCAGCGTGCCGTTGCCGAAAAATGGGAAAACATCACTGGCGTGCATATATTGGAAGCGTATGGCCTGACGGAGACATCGCCGTGTGTGACGATCAATCCAGCCACTCAAAAGGAGTTTAGCGGTTCAATCGGACTCCCGGTTCCATCAACTGACGTCTGTATACTGGATGAGGCGCATAAAGAGGTGCCTGTAGGCGAGGCTGGCGAACTGGCAGTTAAAGGGCCGCAAGTCATGAAAGCCTACTGGAATAACCCCGCAGAAACAGCCAAGGTATTTACAGAAAATGGCTGGTTATTAACGGGTGATCTGGCAACGATTGACTCATTAGGGTATGTCCGGCTGCTGGAGCGTAAAAAAGACATGATTCTTGTGTCTGGTTTTAATGTCTATCCTAATGAAGTGGAGGATGTTATCGCCAAAATGCCAGGGGTGCTTGAGGTAGCCGTTATTGCTGCGCCAGATGAGAACTCTGGTGAAGTGCCTAGTGCTTATATTGTCACTAACGGTAAAAATATAACCGATCAAGAAGTGATCGATTTTTGTCGAAAATATCTGACGCATTACAAAATACCCAAACATGTTGTATTTATGAAGGAATTACCCAAGAGCAATGTGGGCAAAATTCTTCGCAGGGCGTTGAGAAGTATGTTATAATTCTGCAGTCAAAATTCACTTAGAATCGCAGCCTACTATGGATAATTTAATCGCTAAAGAAGTCCAAAAAGTCAGTGTCGAAAACGAATTAAAAAAGTCATACCTTGATTATGCCATGAGTGTCATTGTTGGCAGGGCATTACCTGATGTTCGCGACGGCCTGAAACCTGTTCACAGGCGGGCACTTTTTGCCATGCATGAGCTGGGCAACGACTGGAATAAACCTTATAAAAAATCCGCCCGTATCGTTGGTGACGTGATCGGTAAATACCATCCGCATGGTGATACGGCTGTTTATGACACCATTGTCCGTATGGCGCAGCCTTTTTCCATGCGTTATCTCCTGGTTGATGGGCAGGGTAACTTTGGTTCCATAGACGGCGATGCGGCAGCGGCCATGCGTTATACTGAAATTCGCATGTCTAAATTTGCTCATGCTTTATTAGCGGATATAGAAAAAGAAACCGTCGATTTTGCCCCTAATTATGACGAAACCGAGATGGCACCGGTTGTGCTGCCCGCCAGAGTGCCAAATTTGCTGGTAAATGGTTCGTCAGGTATTGCCGTTGGTATGGCAACAAACATCCCGCCGCATAATTTGTCTGAAGTAATTGATGCCTGTATGGCACTCATTGATAACCCTGAAAAAAGTATTGCTGAATTAATGGAATATGTACCGGGCCCTGATTTTCCGACGGGTGGTATCATTCAGGGTAAAAATGGTATTTATGAAGCGTATCATACTGGCCGCGGCCGGGTGGTCGTTAGAGCAAAAACGCAAATCGAAACGGATGAAAAATCCGGGAAGGTGCGGATCATTGTTAATGAGCTGCCTTATCAGGTGAATAAAGCGCGCCTCGTTGAGCGTATCGCTGAGCTGGTGAAAGAAAAGAAAATCGAGGGTATTTCCGCATTACGTGATGAATCTGATAAACAAGGTATGCGCGTCGTGGTTGAATTGCGCAGAGGGGAAAATGCCGAGGTTATTCTTAACAACCTGTTTGTTCAGACACAATTACAAAGCGTGTTTGGCATCAACATCGTTGCTCTGACTGATGGTCAACCCAAAATTCTGAATCTCAAGCAGCTGCTGGAATTCTTTATACGCCATCGCCAGGAAGTGGTAACCCGCCGCACGGTATTTGATTTGCGTAAAGCAAAAGATCGCGTCCACATTCTCGAAGGTTTGGCTATCGCTCTGTCAAATATCGACCCTATGATTGCAATGATCAAGCAAGCTAAAGATTCAGCAGAAGCAAAAATCAAACTCCTTCAACACCGCTGGGAGTCGGTACGGACGATTGATATCTTAACGCGTGCGGGCAGCATGGATACGATTACGCATGTAACGGAAGAATACGGACTGACTGACGAAGGATACCGTTTATCGCCAGAACAGGCGCAGGCGATACTGGATATGCGTCTGCACCGTTTAACCGGTCTTGAACAGGATAAAATTATTTCCGAACATAAGGAACTGCAGAACATTATCGCAGATTTATCGGATATTCTTGCGCACTCTACCCGCTTGATGCAGGTGATTCGCGATGATCTGGTTGCGGTTAAAAATGAATTTGGTGATGAAAGAAAAACAGAAATTGCCGCAACGGAAGAAGGCGATGTATTGATGGAAGACCTGATTCCGGATGAGGAAGTTGTGGTGACGCTTTCACATGCGGGTTACGTCAAGACACAGCCTATCGCTATTTATCAATCCCAGCATCGCGGCGGCCGAGGAAAATCGGCAACAACGATGAAAGAGGAAGATTTTGTTGAATACCTGATTGCTGCCAGAACGCACGATACCGTGTTGTGCTTTACTAATCATGGCAAGGTATACTGGCTGAAGGTCTATAAGATTCCACAGGCAAGCCGCACATCAAGAGGCCGCCCCATTGTTAATATTTTACCGTTAACAGAGGGCGAGAAGGTCAATGCGTTCCTGCCGGTACGGCACTATCTCGAGAATCAGTTTGTCGTGATGGCGACAGCGATGGGTCTTATCAAGAAAGTATCGCTCGTGAATTTCTCCAGACCACGCGCATCGGGCATCATTGCGATTGACCTGAATGAAGGCGATTATCTGGTGCAGGCAGATATTACGGATGGCGGTCATGATGTGATGCTGTTCACGGACGCCGGAAAAGTTGTCAGGTTCCCGGAAGCAAAAGTACGCTGCATGGGTAGACAAGCCGCCGGTGTTCGCGGTATTAAGCTGCAAGATGGGCAAAAGGTTGTTTCTTTGATTGTGTCGCGCGATGGCGATATTTTGACGGCAACTGAAAACGGCTATGGCAAACGTACAGCGCTTGATGAATACCGCTTGAGCGGCCGCGGTGGTCAGGGTGTGATCTCCATTCATGTGAATGAACGTAATGGGAGAGTCGTGGGCGCTATTCAGGCTAACCATGAGGATGAGGTGATGCTTATTAGCAACGCGGGTACACTGGTTCGTGTGCCTGCCTCTGAAATATCCCTGATTGGACGAAATACACAAGGGGTACGTCTGATCCAGCTTGGTGAAAATGAGCTCTTGGTCAGTTTGGAACGTATTGCAAATATCAAAGGAGAAGACAAGGATGAGTCTTAGATCGCCCGTTATTACCATTGATGGGGCCAGCGGTACCGGCAAAGGGACGATTAGTTTGATGCTGGCCCGGCATCTGGCATGGAATCTGCTGGATAGCGGCGCTTTATACAGGGTGTTGGCGCTTGCTGCCCAGAAGCATAGCGTAGCGCTGGATAATGAAAAAGCCCTGGAAGTATTGGCCGAGCATCTGGATGTACAGTTTAAAACGCATAAAAACAGCTTTCCGGACATTATTCTGGAAGGAGAGGATGTTACCGATGTGATCCGTCATGAGAAAATCGGCAACGCAGCCTCGATTATTGCAGCATTACCTGCAGTCAGAGCCTCGTTACTTAGCCGGCAAAGGGCTTTTAGGGAGCCCCCTGGATTGCTGGCAGATGGCCGGGATATGGGAACGGTGGTTTTTCCCGATGCTGACCTTAAAATCTTCCTCACGGCAAGCCCGGAAGAACGGGCTATGAGACGCTTTAACCAGTTGAAGGAAAAAGGCGTTAGTGTTACCCTAAGCGGCCTCATCGAAGAGCTGCGGGAAAGGGACAGGCGGGATAGTGAACGTTTGGTAGCTCCCCTTAAACCAGCCGATGATGCGGTCTGTATTAATACAGATCGATTGACAGTCGAGCAAGTCGTTGAAGCGATACTCGTTGAGATCAATCGAAAAAAGGCCTTTCCTGCCATCTCTTACCCAAAGATTGAATTCGCTGGGGTAGGGTTGGCAGAGTAGAAAGATTATTAATCATTAACAAGTGAAACGCATAACAGCTTAGCGTTGGTTATGCTATTTATGAGGTTTGTAGTGAAACAAAATTCTGTCGAGTCCTTTGCCTCCCTGTTTGAACAAAGCTTAAATGAAACCCCGATGCTCCCAGGCGCAATTATTACCGCCTCTGTTGAGCGTATTGAAGAAAAATATATCGTTGTAGATGCCGGCCTGAAGTCTGAATCTTATATTCCGATTGACCAGTTTTATAATGAAAGTGGATCGCTCGAAATTAAAGTTGGCGATAAGGTCATGGTGGCACTTGAAGTGCTTGAAGACGGTTTTGGCAGCACCAGATTGTCTCGTGAGCGTGCAAAACGTCTTGAATCATGGACGCACCTCGAACAGGCCTATGAATCAAAAGAAACCATCCGTGGTGTTATCGTTGGCCGTGTTAAAGGCGGCTTTACAGTTGAAATCAACAAAGTCCGCGCATTCTTGCCGGGCTCATTAGTTGATGTCAAACCTATTCGTGATCCAGAAACGTTTGAAGGCAAAGAATTTGAATTCAAGGTTATCAAGGTTGATGTTAAACGAAATAATATCGTCGTCTCACGCCGTGCGGTATTAGAAGCAGAAAGCAACGTTGAGCGTGCTGCTGTTCTGGAAAACATTAACGAAGGCGATAAAGTGAAGGGCGTCGTCAAGAATTTGACCGACTACGGTGCATTTATCGATCTGGGCGGTGTAGATGGTTTGCTGCATATCACTGATATGTCCTGGAAACGTATCAAACATCCTAGCGAAATTTTGACCATCGGTGATGAAATCAGCGTAAAAGTATTGAAAATCGACCGTGAAACAGTTCGTGTTTCACTCGGCCTCAAGCAGTTGGGCGGCGATCCATGGCATGACATCAGCCAGCGGTTCCCGGTTAGCGCGAAGATTACGGGTCGCGTCACCAACATTACCGATTACGGCTGCTTCGTTGAAATTGAAGAAGGTATCGAAGGTTTGGTACACGTTTCCGAAATGGACTGGACAAACAAGAATGTTAACCCGAATAAGGTGATACATCTTGGCCAGGAAGTAGAAGTAATGGTGCTGGATGTAGATGCTGACCGTCGTCGTATTTCTCTCGGTATCAAGCAGTGTGCATCCAATCCATGGTCTGCCTTTGCTGAAACGCATGAGAAAAATGAACGCGTTAAGGGCAAGATCAAATCTATTACTGATTTTGGTATTTTCCTTGAACTGGAAGGCGGCATTGACGGGTTGATCTATCTTTCAGATATCGCCTGGAGTGAAGCAGATGCTCAGGAAACGCTGCGTAAACACCAGAAAGGTGATGAACTTGAAGCTGTTATTCTGGCAATTGATGTTGAGCGTGAGCGTATTGCGCTTGGCTTGAAACAGTTGGCTGATGATCCATTGGCTGAGTATCTGGTTGCAAATGAGAAAGGTACGATTGTAACGGGTGTTGTTGTCGAAGTGGACCAGAAGCAGGCTGTTATTGAACTGGCTGACGGTATTCGTGGTGTGCTGCGTGCTTCCGAAATTTCTGCAGAAAAAGTAGATGATGCACGTACCAAGCTGCAAATTGGCGATAAAGTAGAAGCTAAAATCATGGGAACAGATAGAAAAACCCATGCTATTACGTTATCTATCAAGTCCAAGGATGTGAAAACACCAGCCAAGAAAGCAGCAACGACAAAAACGGCTAAATCAGCTGCAACGTCAACAGCTTCACCAAAGAAGAAAAAGGGAGATGAATCATCCCTTAAAACAACATTTGGTGATTTGTTCAATATGAATGGATCTGACGAGAAAGAAAGTAAATAGTTGGTAATCTGTTTGCTTAACCTTTAAAGCCACTGGTATTAACCAGTGGCTTTTTTTTATCTACTAATACAGCCCAATCTGTCTCAACCGCTCAAGCTTGTATTGCACTGCAGTGAGTGCTGGGGAAAGTGGAACTTCATCTCGCGGATGCAAAAATAATGGCATGGAAAAGCGGGAATTGTTTTTCTCAGCACTGTCAGGATTCACCACTCGATGTGTCGTTGACTTGTAATATTCATTTGTACACATTTGCAACATGTCACCCACATTAATCACAATATTACCTTTGTCACATGGTACGGCATACCACTGATTATTTGCGCCAAGCACTTCAAGTCCCGGTGCTGTCGCTGCAGGTAACAAAGTGATTAAGTTGATGTCTTCATGTGCCGCAGCTCTAATGGCATCTTCTTCTCTATCCGATTCAAGTGGAGGATAGTGCAGGATGCGAAGCAGTGTATTGGGACTGTTCTCTATCATGCGGTTAAGCGGCATGGATAATTGGTCTGCAACAGACTCTGGCAATGTATTTTCTATCCATAGCAGTAACTCTGATGCCAGATGAGTTAATGTTTGCAGCATCATCTGTGATTTTTGATGCGTTGATGGTGGTTGTATACCCCAGGGATAGAAATGATAAAACTCTTTCAGGTCGCTGACCCTGGCATTTTTTGCATTTTCTGATTTGAAGGGAAAGTAACCATCTTGTGTTTGTTTGTTAAATATATATTTTGTTTTTTCACCAGATGCGAAAAAGTTTTGCCATTGTAGGTAAGTTTGATCAATAAGTGTGGTTGAAATTGGGTGATGACTTAAGACAGCGAAACCGGTTTCTTTGAGGGACTGACAAAACATTTCTGGTGCATTTGATGCTGTATAGTCAACCGTTAATACATTCATGATTCACCCATACTTTTGGTATCCATTGATACAAAAACTAATCTAACCATAGACTGAAATCAAGAATATTATTTGAAAAATATGCAAGAATAGGTGACTATCGTATTGACGTAATATCCGGGATTCATCTATTCAACTCAAGTCAGCTCAAGGAGGAAGTATGCCAGCACCTCGTATTGAAGTCATTAATGCTATTTTTGATTCATATTTAACAATGCGAAAAACAACGTGGGGATCCTACAATGAGACCACGAAAGAAATTAAACGCCCTGATGAGAAAAAAGCAGGGAAAAAATTTGACTTGGTAGTTAATTTTATAAAAACAGCAAAAGAATGTAAAACAACGGAAGACTGGGTAAAGTTTAGCGCTACTCTTTATAGTGTCGAGCTGGAAGAAAAAAATGAATATAATGACAGGTCATTTTTAGTTAAGCCATTTTTATGGCAGCTGCTTGAGCATACCTTGCAAGCCATGCGTGCTTATATTTACAGTCAAATCAAAAATGAGCAGTATACATCCACACCCGAGCTGCAAGGTTATATGAGTCATGCTGAGGCACGTAATGAAACCTATCAAGAGGAGTTTTTTCAGACATTTATAAGAAAGGAAGACCATCGAGGGCTGGGAGAAAAATCGTTTAACGATTTTGTTGGAAATGTTATGCGTGGGGTAAGAACATTATCATTGGTGGAGTTGTTATTACCTTCAGCACAGCCGCCATTAACTGCAGTGGCATTTGCATCTTCAATGAGAAAGAGCCGGCAGGATGCAGATGCTGCTGATGCTTTGCGTGCAGCAGAGGCCAAAAGAAGAGAAGCAGGAGATCGCTCTGCGGCGATCAGCAAGCTTTTGAGTGAAGCAGAACAAAATAAAGATACCGCTGCAGCTGAAAGTTCTGGCGCCTGCACGGATAGCAGAGCGCAGCAAACATATGCAGAAGTTGCTGCTCGTCATGTGGCTGCCAGCAGTTCCAGCAGTGATGCTGTTTCGGCTGCGTCTGCAAGACCAGTACGATCCAGGCGTGGATCCACCGTTACGTTTTCTGATGGCCACGGCCCAACGTTGTTTTCGGGAGTATCATTACGTAGTTCTGTTGCAGCACCAGCAGAGCAGGCATCCGCACGCGAAACCACGACTAGCCGGAGTGGTGTCAGGCGGCGTAGGGCTGGAGGTGGTATTTAGCGGATGAATCCCCCCTTTTTTTATATCTATCGATAAAAAAGGGGGGTATTTTATGAGGCATATTTGCTTGAGAATGGCACTTCAGCGCCATATCCGCTGCCACGGGTGATCTTCATTCTTGATTTGGGGCCGCTTGGGGTGTCATTAGCTTGAAAGTTGCTGCTATCATCGCCGCCATACCAGCTACTATTTGATTCTGAGCAGCTCATCAGACAGCTTAGCACGACAGCAATCACTATTCCTTTGCATACATTTTTCATTTCCATTACTCCTTATGATTCATCCATTCAGTGAACATATCGTCGAATAGCCCAAACAAATCAAGGATGACACGTTTACAATCTTTTTGAGTTGGCTCATCCATGTCTGCGCAATTTTCCAGGCCTAATAATAAGTGTCCGGCATCATCTTCACTGTGTGCCTGAAAAGCATTTGCACTGAAGCCGCACTTCTGCATCACTTTTAAGGTTGCACTAAAAAAATGGAAGCCAATGATTTCTAATACCTGAATGACAGCAATGTTTGTCACATATTCATTTTCATATTCAATGGTTGCTAATAAATAGCCAAAAATTGCTTTTGTATATCGAGTGGGTTGAATTGCACTAATTTCGACAGCATCGACTCCGTTCTGCATCAAACAATCCCGGAATAAATCCGAATGCCCAATTTCTTCGCGTAAATGTTGCTTGGCAATTCGAAGCAAATCTTCATTCATCTGGCTATTATAATGAGAAATGCGGCGTGTCAGGAGGCGTTCAAAATAGACAGAAAAGCCATACAGGTTTTTCATGATTTTCAGCATGTGTGCCGGTGAAATAGTGCCAAGACGGCAGGCTTGAAAATAAGGGTGATCTAAAAGAGCCGCCATTTGTTGATCGAGAAGATTCTGAATGATAATGAGGCTGTGAGGATTACGTTCAACGATATTCATGTTCGATTTGTTCTCCTAGAATAAAAGTTCCCAGATCAGCACTTGTCAATGATAACAAAGTAACCAGCCTGAAGGGTAGGTCATCTTGCTAGCAATAAGCTTAACATTTATACTGCAGATCGAATTGATGAGGCAAGAAGTCATGCACACTTGCGAATTATTTTTCAATTTCTAGTGACACTGCCCAGCTTGCGAAATCACTCGAACAAGCGTTGATTATGCGATCTGGAATCGCTATTGTATTGACAGGCAGCATCCTTATGTTGATTTATGTCATATTGAAATTATCCGCGCTATTCATTATTCGCACTCTATTCAAAGGCCATGTAACACATTGAATTTATTCATCCCCCAATACATTATTGGTCAATAAATATACATAAATGTATATCATGGTTAATTTATGGTAAATCTAATGCTAACCATAGGATTGATAATTGTAAAAAAATAAATCACTAGCTGTTGCCAAAATGATGAGCCTAGAATAGAAGTATAGGTGCTATATTTTCCATATTGCAAGTTTAAGAAGGCGGGGTAGATATTAAGTAAAAAGAGTTCTTGTTACTCATGGAAGTTAAAGGAAGTTACTCGTTGCACACCTTAAACTGCCAGTAATTTCCCTTACTGGCAGTATTTTTTTGACTGTACAGGGTGGGTGGATTCAACTTGCTTTTGAGTTTACAAGCTAAGCTGGCTCCACGGTTTCAACACAGATTGTGTTAGAAGTCACTAACAAATAGAGCGCGGAAAATGTCAGAACAATACCTATTACCTGATAAAAATTTAATTGGCGGTTGAAAAAAATCACGTCGGAAATAATAGCGACAATGGGATCCAGGTAACTTAATATGGCAATTTGTGTAAAGCTGGTTTTCTTGATGGCTTTGTAATAAAGAAAATAAGCTAACAAAGTGTGAATAATGCCAATGATAAGCAAACAGCCTATTGCCAAATATGATACTGGTTGGAAATGTATAAATGGCAGTAAAATAAGCACACCCATTGCTAATTGAATAAAAATCACTTTCATATAATGGAGACTGTTATTTTTCATGAGTATGGTCAGAAAGGAGTAAAGCAGTGCTGCCATCAGAGCAAATAAAACACCCAGTGTTATATTGGGGGAACTCAAGTTACGCAAATCTATTGTCAGAGCCACCCCTCCCAAGGTACATATCATTAGTATCCATTTTTGAAAATTTACTTTCTCCTGATAAAAAAATATCCCTAACACAATCAATATGACTGGTTGCAAGTAATACGATATATTGCCAATTGTAATCGATGAAATCTGAAATGATTTAAATAAAAAAAACCAGTTCGTCACTAAAAAAATGCCTGACAACGCTGCTACCATCGCACCTTTATCCAATTTGATGCTTGATTTTGATTTAATTAGCCATGCTCCTACCAATACAACACCAATCAGGCATCGGTAAAATGCTATGTCAATCGCAGTCAGGCCAGACCACAAAACAAAGGCGCCTAATGTTCCCCATAGGGTCATTGATATGATTAATTCTAACATTTATATCCTCACATACTTCTTCATATATCTCTCCCTATTGTCCATCCGCCATCACATACCAAAACAGCGCCATTCATATAATCATTTGTCAAACAAACATCTATTAATGACACAACATGCTCTACTTGCCCCCAATAACCAACCGGAATCGCTGCTTTTATTCTGTCTACCGACGCTGGATCATCAAAATACTCATGGGTTAATGGGGTTTCAATAATACCA
>CAZOVT010000001.1:95421-114493 GCA_964583565.1 uncultured Coxiellaceae bacterium | reverse complement strand
CTCACAGTCAGGGCATTCTCGGCGCCGCCGGGTCTGATTTCCCTCCCGGATTAACCGTGAATCGATAACTTTTGTATCTGCGGCATTACAAAATGGGCAATACATTGTTCTCATCAGCCAATCTTGATGGGCAAAGTTTATCCTAAGTATGGGTGAAAAGTACAGAAAAGATATCTATATGAATATAATAGTAATTCATCTATCCCGCCGCAGCATGTGTTTGGCGAGTTCGCGCAGCAGGTGTGCCTGCTCGCCCAGATAATTAATCGATTCGAGAGCCTGCTGGTATAGTGACTCTACTTTTTCATTAGCGGCGGCAACGCCAAGCAGGTGGGGATAGGTCATTTTATTGTTATGTGCATCAATACCTTGAGGTTTGCCAGATGTCTGGGTAGATGTCTGAATGTCCAGAATATCATCCTGTATCTGGAAAGCGAGCCCGATGCTGTTGCCAAATTCACGCAGTGCTGTTTCATTATTTTCATCATCGTCGCCAGCAGCAATGCGTCCCAGTTCAATACAGGCAGTAAATAGAGCACCTGTCTTCAGGTGATAAATATTGAGTAAGGAATCAATGGTAATGGCGGGATCATTGAGGATAGTGATGTCTAATGCTTGTCCAGCAGCCATGCCATAGGGGCCGCAGGCTTTGGCAAGGATATTGATCATCTGTAAACGTTTCTCTGTCTTGATAGGAGCGGGATGGTCTGCCATCAGCTGTATTGCCAGCGTATGCAGTGCATCGCCGGTTAATACCGCTAATCCCTCACCATATACTTTATGGCAGGTGGGTTGGCCTCGGCGTAAATCAGCATTATCCATGCAGGGTAAATCATCATGAATAAGCGAATACGTATGGATCATTTCCACTGCGGCGGCGGGCACATCGAGACATTCTGTTTTTCCGCCGAAGATGGCACCGGCAGCGTAAATCAGCTGTGGACGTAAATATTTCCCATGTTGCTGCATGGCATATTTCATCGCTGTTCTAAGTTCAAGCGATGCGATGGTTTGTAAATAACCATCATATACATGCTTTAATCGGTTGGCGCAAAGCTCTTGAAGCTCGGCAAGTGAAATGTTATTCGTTAGCAGAGTCATCAGTGTCGGTACCTTCATCAGCTACACCATAAGAACCAAGCGTTTCTTGCCCGTTTTTTTGTATGAGCAGCTGCACTTTGTGGTCTGCTTCAGTCAGTATGTGCTGGCAATGTTTGATTAATGTGATGCCGCGTTCAAAATTGGACAAGGACTGTTCCAGTGTTTGTTCACCGTGTTCCATATTATCGACAAGCTGAGTAATTTCAGCCAGTGATGCCTCAAGGTTGGGTAACTTGGGGGTTTTGGTTGCTTTCGTTGTCATAAGGATGCTGCTCCCTGAATTCATTGGGGAAAGGTATCGTATATTGTCTGCGGAGACAATACTTTCCTGCTTCATCATTAACTAAATGATTTATATGTGAATTTACTTGTTTTGGCATTAATTTAGATAGCATAAGGTGGCCAATTAAGATAATTTTGAGAAGTACATCTTAGCGATACATGCGGGGTGGTGGTGGGGAATGGTGTCGTGCAGGTGTATTAGAAAACGCTGCATCAACTAAAGACGATCCGACTAATCGCCGAATCGTCATTATGGTGTTAACAGATGAAGCTTACAAGAAAATGCTCGAAGAATAATCTACCTAACTTAAAAAGCAAGATGGCAGTAAATAAATGATGTACCAAAATCATCAAGAATAACCACGCTTGCATTAGAAGGTATTTCGCATGGCGTTATTCTGGTTGATATAACCGGGCTCTTTCCTCTTGATACAGTTGAAATATCGTGAAGAGTGAGCTTGTCTTTTCCAAGTGGTGCTGTCAATGTTATGCTGTTGGCATTGCTGCCTTTTTTATCCAGCGATTTATGATTAAGGAGCGTACACATTTTGGAATCACTACCACAAAATGAACTTGAAAATGATATTTCATGATGTGTGTTATTGATGACGGTAACAGGGCCATTGGCATAGGCAAGCGATGCAAGTGTTGATAATGCTGCAGCGGCGATTAATCCTTTCATTTTTTTCATATTACGCTCCTTAAGATAAATAATCCTTTAATCATTCTACGTTAAAAAAATCGGTTAAAGAAAGGGAAAAGTTACATTATTGATTTCTTGCCTCCTTTATTCGTGGATGTGTTTAGTGTTTACTTATTTTGGCATGAATGGTGGTTAATGATAAAATTGCGACCATTAAAATATATAATCCAGAACGAGTTTATTGTCCCTGTGCGAGTGTAAAACCTAACTCTCCATCAAAGGTGTAAAGGTTTTCCGTTTTAATGACATCCAGTCCGAGTTTTTCAAACTTTTCCAGTAACTGGTTAATGTCAGTATGTTTAATCAGTTTAAGATTTTTTACATCTGTTGCGGACTGGAAGCGGCAGCAGCAGTGCCTGACGTAAGGCGCATCAATACTGCTGTTTGGCCAGATTTTCAATCCACGGCTAGTGATGACAATAAGTTCTGTCGGGCCGCCTAACTCGGATAGTTTGGCGGCTAACTCGTCAGCGGGAATGTCATTGGGGTTATCAATAAAAATATCGACGCCAATTAATTCTTTTTTGCTTTTTACTTTAGGCCGGCCGCCGTAACATTCAATTTTGGCATAAGCACCAGAGCGGTAATCGGCTGGTTTAAAATGCGTAGGCTGCTGTCCAAGACGTTTAATGACCGCGTCAGCAAATGCCTGTGTTCCAACTTTTTCCTTACTATACTGACTGGAATAAATATCGCCGGTATGTATGCCGTCTTCCAGTGTTTTAAGCCAGGCATTTTCAATGAGTGTCGCTGTGTCTGGTTGATTAATATGGACGAGCATTTGCACGGCAGCGTTAAGCAGGCCGGATGGATTCGCAATATCTTTGCCCGCGATATCTGGCGCAGAACCATGAATTGCTTCAAACATTGCCATGGTATTGCCGATATTGGCGGAGCCGGCCAGGCCAACGGAACCAGCCACTTGTGCTGCAACATCTGAAATAATGTCACCGTACAAATTCAAGGTGACGATCACATCAAATTTTTCAGGCTGCTGTGCAATCAGGGCGGTGCCTATATCCACAATTAAGTGATCATGTTGAATCTCGGGATAATCAGCCGCAATTTCATTGAAGATTCGATGGAATAAGCCATCGGTCATTTTCATAATATTGTCTTTGCTGAGGCAGGTGACTTTTTTACGATTGAACTTGCGTGCGTATTCAAATGCATATTGTACGATGCGTTCACAGCCCGGTGCGCTCACTAATTTTAAACATTGATATACTTCATCTGTACCGCGGTGCTCAATGCCGGAATAAAGATCTTCTTCATTTTCACGCACAATAACCAGGTCGATATCCGGACATTTGGTGGCAACATAAGGCGCATAGGATGCGCAGGGTCGAACGTTAGCAAATAAGCTGAGTGTTTTGCGCAGCGTGACATTCAGGCTTTTATAGCCGCCGCCTTGAGGGGTGGTAATAGGCCCTTTGAGCAGTACTTTTGTTCGTTTTAGCGTTTCCCATGCATCGTCAGGAATGCCGGATGAATAGCCTTGCAGGTAAACCTTTTCACCAACTTCGATACGTTCCGGTGCGATTTTTGCCTGTGCGGCTTCCAGAATGCGCATAGTTGCCTGCATGATTTCAGGACCAATGCCGTCGCCGTATGCAATCGTTATAGGTGTTTTGATAGCCATGGAGAACCCTCGTTTTTAATTATTGTATTAATCCGGCAACAACTTTCTCCATATGCATGGAGCGTGACCCTTTTACCAGTATGGTTGTTGTATTATATAAAAATGGTTTAAGTGCGTTGACCAGTTTTTCCTGCTCGCTAAAATGGTAGGCACCTTCGCCGAACGCACACGCTGCATTGGCGCTGAGTTCACCGAATGTGAACAGATAATCGATACCTGCCTGCCTGATAGAAATACCGGCATCTTTATGCAGGGATTTTTCTTCATTGCCTAATTCTTTCATATCGCCCAGCACCAGAATTTTTTTACCTTCAAATCCAGTCAGTGTTTTGATGGCCGCCGCCAGTGAAAATGGATTGGCATTATAAGTATCGTCAATGATGTTGACACCATTCTTAAGAAGATGAACCTGTAATCTGCCAGGTGCGGGCTGGATGCTTTCCAAACCGTCCTTGATAGCGATTAAACCAATGTTGATTGCTAATGCTGCGGCAGTCGCTGCCAGTGCGTTTAATACATTATGTGTGCCAAGCAAAGGCAGTTTGACATCAATATCACCTGTTGGTGTGTGTATCGTGATATGTTGCTGCTGTGTGATGCTATTGACGGTAGCACGTATATCCGCATCAGGGTGTAAGCCGAATGTCATGCATGGGCGTGTGCCGACAATATCCCGCCAGTAAGTGTAATAAGTATCGTCACGATTCAATACAGCAATGCCGTCTTTGGCCAGCCCAGAAAAAATTTCGCCTTTTGCGCGGGCAACGCCGGCAATATCGCCAACACCTTCAAGATGTGCTGCGCTGGCATTGGTAATGATAGCTACTTGCGGGCGTGTCAGCTTGGACAGGTATTCAATTTCACCAAAGTGGTTCATGCCCATTTCAATGGCGGCATATTGATGCTGACGGTTCAGCCGGGCAAGTGTTAGCGGTAATCCCCAGTGGTTGTTCAGTGTGCCTTGCGTGGCAAGCACCCTGGATTCGTCGCCATGACAGGCTGCTCTCATGATGGCTGCGACCATGTTTTTCAGGGTTGTTTTACCGTTGCTGCCTGTGATCGCGATCACGGGGAGGTTGAACTGGTGCCGCCAGGCGGCACCGAGCAGGCCGAGTGCGGCGGTGGTATCGGTTACCTGAAGCTGCGGCAGGGTTGTGTGGACAGGGTGGGTCACCAGCGCGGCTGATGCGCCTTTTGCTTTAGCTTCTTCAATATAATCATGGCCATCCATATGCGCACCGGTAATAGCAATAAACAGGTTGCCCGGCTGCAGTGTCCGGCTGTCTATGCTGATACCATGGCATTCGACCTTGCTGACGGCAGAAGTCAATCCAAGCAGGTTGGCAATTTGAGCTAAAGTCATCTGTATCATGTGTATAATCCGTTATAAAATAATTAAATTAAATGGGTTAAGTTGATAGTAGTATGATATCAAATAAGGATAGTTATGACGATTGCCATTATTTCTCATCCCGATTGTGTTTTGCACGATGCAAGCTCCGGGCATCCGGAACAGCCAGACCGGGTAAGAGTCATACAAACCGCATTAGAACGTTATCCTTTTCAGGCACCCGTGGCATTTCATGAGGCGCCTCTTGCGTCTCGCGAACAATTAATCAGTGTGCATGACCAACGTTATGTTGACTGGATTATGTCCATTTCTCCTGCTGATGGCAAGATCAGTCTTGATGAAGACACTGCCATGAATCCTTTTACGCTGCAGGCAGCCCTGCGTGCGGCAGGTGCGGCGGTATTAGCCGTGGATATGGTAATGAAAAAAGATGCGCAAACTGCCTTTTGCAATGTCCGTCCGCCCGGTCATCATGCCGAGACAGGCAAAGCAATGGGGTTTTGTTTTTTTAATAATGTCGCGGTTGGCGTTATGCATGCATTGACAGCCTATCAGCTTGAACGTGTTGCCATTATTGATTTTGACGTGCATCACGGAAATGGTACGCAGGCGATTTTCCAGCAGGATAAGCGCGTGTTGCTTTGTTCCAGCTTTGAGCATCCTTTTTATCCCGGCTATGATGCAGAGCTGGATAATGAACACATACTGAATGTGCCGCTGGCAGCTGGTACAACAGGCGAAATCTATCGTGAGCGGATTGAGGCAGCCTGGTTTGAGAAGCTGGCGGCTTTCAAGCCGCAGATGATCTTTTTTTCTGCGGGTTTTGATGGTCATTTGCATGATCCAATTGGAGAATTCAAACTGACAGAGGCAGATTATGTGTGGCTGACGATGCACGCTGCGCAAATTGCCAAATCACATGCTCAGGGAAGAATGGTCTCGATGCTTGAGGGCGGCTATAACCTGGATGTGCTGGCTCAGTGTGTGCCAGCTCATGTGAATGCCATGGTTGTGTAAAACCCAGCTGTGTCATGCTGGGCTTTTTAGATTGAGCGTGGCCTCAGTTTCATCTATGAACGGCCCTTTTTTGAGGCAGCGTGAAGCGTAGGCCAGCCGGCCGATGAACAGGCCGGAAAAAAAGCTGTATATCAAATACCACGATAGCGAAAACAATAGTTCATTTTGCCATTCTGGCTTGTTTAAACGCACGATATAGCATAAGAGCTGCATGCTTATTAACACCCCAAGCATGACCAGGGCGCTGTAACTGCCGGGCATGTACAGGCGCTTTTGCCCCGTAATGGCTTTGACTTGCTGATGTTTATATTGTTTCCAGCCGCTCACTATTCCCAGCGTTAACCCGAATGAACAGGTCAGCAAGATAGCGGGCGTATTGTTTGAAGCAAGCAGGATACCTGATATGGTCAGTAAAATCAGGATAGTGAGGGCAATGGACATCAGGCGGACGGGAATAATGGAGGGTTTCGTCAAGCGATAGGTACTGCGTATGATGACGATGAATAATGCGTAGACAATCCAGGGTATGTTTGCCACTTGTTCCCAGAAGGAATATTCCATACACAGTCCTTGAGTAGTTGTTTGTCTGGGCGATAGTGGTTTCGAACCACTGACCCCTACCGTGTGAAGGTAGTGCTCTCCCACTGAGCTAATCGCCCGGCATGACTGGAATCTTAGGGGCGGCGGCGATAAAGGTCAATTTGTTTTGTCAGGAAAATAGAACTACAATCTGCCGGTCTGTTTTAGCATTTTAAATAATAAAAAAGAGGGGCATCAGCATGACAGCAAATACAGAACAAAAAGTGATCAACGATACCTGTCTGGTTGTTGTGACAGAAACAGAACTACAGGCTGCTGATTTTAACAATTGCTGCCGCATCGTCCAGTTTGAGTAAATCGTTCACTCGTATTGGTGTGAATTGTATTTCGCCGGCGGCATTGCCGCTGGTGCGTACACTCATTAATCAGGGTGAAGCGGATTTTTGTGAGCTCATGGTAGACAATTTTATTCATTTGTCTCCGGCGCTTATAAAAACAGCTTTACCTGATGTGCCTGTTGCGCTGCATATTGTCAGCTCACGATTTTTAGAGAAATCAGTCAGTGAACTGGAAACGATGGCACGCTGTTTGCGCGTCTGGATAATGGAGCTGCAGCCGTTATATGTCTCTGATCATCTGGTGCAGTTCTCAGCGTCCGGCCGGCGATTGTCGATGGTGCGCGAGCTGGATTATGCGAACCAGTATGATGCTGTCAAGGCGCGAGTGCAGCAATGGCAAACATTGCTTGGGGTGCGGCTGCTGCTGGAAAATCATGCATCGTTAACAATAGCCGGTGTGCAGCAGGCAGCATTTTTTGAGCGATTGCTCAATGAAACAGGTGCTGGTTTGTTATTCGATATATCAAACGCCTATATCGCTGAATTAAACGGCGTCAGTTCATTTGCCCAGTGGCTGACACTGATGGATCAGACGCCGTATTTTCATGTGGCTGGATTTCGGCGTGATGTGGCGTCAGGGCTGGCGCTGGATACACATGACAGGCCGATTGATGATGTTGTGTTAGCGAAAATGTTGATGTATTTGCGGCAGCGTCAGCAAATCAATATCGTCGTAGAATGCGATGCTTCCGCTACGCTTGATGCATGGCATGCTGAGATTCAGCGTGTCAGGCAGACGCTTGCTGTGCCGGCAAATGTGCATGTATTGGAACGCGAGGCATTGTATCAGCGTTTATTTGGGCGGGCACCGCAAACACTCGCGCTATCTGCAGCACATGGTAATGATATGGTTGACCCATTTGCAGCATGGGCAGATAAAAGCGGCTTGTCGTTTGGCTGGTCGCTGTCCTTGCACTTTTTAGACTGGCTTTGCCAGTGTGACGAGTGGGCTGCCCAGATAACAGATGACATCAAAAAAGAATTGATGCTGGCCGCGGCGGTACAATGGTCGCTGGCTGGGATGGATACACCTACCGCGCAAGGCATGTTATTGGCATCGGCGCATTTGCCGGGTTGCGCGGTTGGTATCTGGAAAGCAGCCTGCGCGGATAAGGCGGGCAAGACGGTTATTTTAGCGGTATCGCCATCATTCATGGTAAGTGGTAATCAGTATGCGGTTTCATATCAGCAGGGGAGCTGGGAAGGTATTGAGTGGGTAGTGGTTCCCCCTTGATCGGTATACAATTCATGCATTAAACAGATAAGGCATCAGAACAATGACAATGGTAAGAACACGGTTTGCTCCCAGTCCAACAGGCTATTTGCACATAGGCGGAGCGCGTACAGCACTGTATTGCTGGCTTTATGCACGCAAGACAGGCGGTACGTTTATTTTGCGTATTGAAGATACTGATCTTGAGCGTTCCACACCTGAATCGGTAGACGCTATTCTTGAAGCCATGACATGGCTGAATCTGGGCTATGACGAAGGCCCTTTTTACCAGACAAAACGTTTTGACCGTTACCGTGAAGTGATTGCGCAAATGCTGGAAGCAGGTACAGCGTATCGTTGTTATTGCTCGAAAGAACGGCTGGAAAAAATGCGCGCGGAGCAGCTGGTTAATAAACAAAAACCACGTTATGACGGTTTTTGCCGCAATAAAACAGAACCGGGCGAAGGGCCTTTTGTTGTACGGTTTAAAAATCCACAGGAAGGTGCGGTTGACTTTCATGATTTGATCCGCGGGGATTTGAGTTTTGCGAATGTTGAGCTGGATGATCTGATTATTGCCCGGAGTGATGGTACGCCGACGTATAATTTCACCGTAGTAGTAGATGACTGGGATATGAAAATCACGCATGTTATCCGCGGGGACGATCACATCAATAATACACCGCGGCAAATTAATATTTTGAAAGCGCTGGGTGCGACACCGCCATTATATGCGCATGTGCCGATGATATTAGGCAGCGATGGCAAGCGTCTTTCCAAGCGTCATGGTGCGGTGGGGGTGATGCAATACCGCGAAGATGGTTTCTTGCCGGAAGCATTGCTGAATTATCTGGTACGGCTTGGGTGGTCGCACGGAGATCAGGAAGTATTCACGATTGAGGAGCTGATTCAGTATTTTGAAATAAGCGATATTAATAACTCACCTGCGGCAATCAACCCGGAAAAATTACTATGGCTGAATCAACACTACATCAAGAACGGCGATCCGGAACATGTTGCGAAAGAATTTGTCTGGCATCTGGCCCGGCAGGGTATCAGCACTGAAAATGGTCCCGCATTGACAGAAGTAATCAAGGCGCAAGGTGAACGCACTAAAACGTTAAAGGAAATGGCGGAACGCAGCCGCTATTTTTATGAAGATGTGACGTTGAATGACGAAATGCGGGCATACATCACACCTGAAATCAGGCCATTGTTTGCTGAGATACATGGATGTTTTATGCATTTACAAGAATGGACGAAAGAAGCCATTCATGAAGCCATCGCAAAGACAGCCGATGCGGCTGGGTTAAAGATTGGCAAACTGGCGCAGCCTTTACGTGTTGCGGTGACAGGCGGTATTGTATCGCCGCCCATCGATTTGACCATTATGCTGATAGGCCGGGAGCGGGTACTGGAGCGATTAAAACTTTTTGCCTAATAAACAAGCAAGTTAGAGGTATTGAGTAATATTTCTTTTTCTTGTGTTGACAAAGGGGGTGAGGGTTCTTAGAATCGCGTCTCTCTCAGGTTTAATTAAAGGGGCTATAGCTCAGCTGGGAGAGCGCTTGCATGGCATGCAAGAGGTCGCCGGTTCGATCCCGGCTAGCTCCAGAGTAATAGATAGTAACAAGTTGTCCCCATCGTCTAGAGGCCTAGGACACTGCCCTTTCACGGCGGTAACAGGGGTTCGAACCCCCTTGGGGACGCCAGACAAAAAAACCCGCTTTATGCGGGTTTTTTTATAATGTCAGCCACCAGAAAATGGATTCTAACACATTGATTTATAGCTGTTAATTTAGTTTGTCCCGCTACCATTATACTGAAGGTAGTTGCTTATTAATGTGGGTGACAGCTAATGGAATCACGAGGGAAAAAAACTAATCGTGTATCATCTGCTAAAACACGTGCTCGTAAGAAAAGTGAGCGTGATACTTCTTATCGTCCCACACGGTCATCTGCCACATCGGGAAAGCGTTCTCTAAATCAGAATACATCGTCAGACTTGCTTGCGATGCGGTCGAATACAGCAAAACAGCTTGACGACCAGCAGCCAGTTAAAACATCCATGTTAATTGAAAGTGGTATTGTGACTACGCAGGCAGGTGAAGCTGTGATGCAGGAAAATATTTTATCTAATTTAAGCGGTATACCAAGTTATCGACCTGTAGGTGCTATTGCTGCTTTTTCGGCACTTGGTTCGCCAATGCAGATTGAAACGCCGCTAGGTAAAACAGCATTGTCACGTGTTGCAAAATATGGGCCCATTTCTATTTTTGCAAATTTACCGCCGGTATATCCACAATATGAGCCACAGTCTGTATTGAGAAATGAAAATGCTTTTTATGTCTCTCCTCAATATCAGGCAATTAAAAGAGCATTGGAAGTGGTTAAATTTCAGCAAGTGATAGTAACGCCGTCTCTATTAGAAGAAAGTAATAAAGAGCATCAAAAACGCGGCAAGCGTCGTGCATTGACACAGCATCAGGTAATGGTAGGGGAAGGTATTAGTGAAAGGCAGGGAAGTGCAACAGATTACGCCGCTGCAACCCAGTTATTTTCTGACACGGTAAAATGGGAGTGGCTGCATCTTGTTGCACACATGATTCTGGATAAGCAGTCGCAGCAGCCGGAGAACCTGGTTGTTGGTACGGCGCATGCAAATACGAATATGTTATTCATCGAATCTGAAATAGCTTATTTAGCTAAGACCTATCCAGATGGTTTTACATTGAAGGTGCGGGCCAGTCTGATTGAGGGAACACAAATCGCAAAGCAAATTGAGTACCAGATTGAAACGCCAGATTTTACCCTGCCGCTGGTTTTTGATGCGCAAACGCCGGAGCAGCCACACCTGTCGTCAAGGGAGTATATACATCTTATTGTGAAAGCGCTGGTAGAGGCGCACAAAAATAAGGTATCGCCAGAGCCAGATAGTCAGCTGGTATCGTCAGCGGCGGTATCTTTTCCATTTTTCCAGCGGCCAGCTGATGCCGCTGCTGGACAGGTAGATAATAACGAAAAAAAGACACCAACCAGGCGGCGTTAGCGCGCTGTGGCAGAGGGTAAACCGGCCGGGTTTATTTTTCCAAACGATTTTTCATTAATTTCATACCATCAAAAATAGATTGAGATATCTGCTTTGGAAATGTGTCGGGTAGCTGCTCTGTTACTTCTTCTATCACGTGATCTACTTTAGCCAGCATGTCATCGAGGATATCCTCTGCCAGCTTAGTGGAAAAATTAGCATCTTTTGCTGCGCTAATAAAATACCTGCGATGGATGTTGTGCCAGTGATAATGGTTGTTTTCCCCTTTCAGCGCCATTGCCATTTTAATTTTCTGCTTTTGTAATTGTTTTTTTGCAATGAGTGGATAGGCTGACATGATGTCGTAGAGGGGAGTTAAACGATAGCTGCCGCCTGCTTCAATAAATAGACTGAAGTTTTTTGCGTGCCCATCGATGGCAGCTAATAGCCAAAATAAAATTTGCGCACGGAAGAAATTTTCTCTGTCTTCATTTGTTTGTGAAGAACCGAGCAATAGATTCATAATGTCTTTAATGCCAGGGCCGCCATCGGATTGATATTTTAAATCTGGTGGAACATGCAGTGCCTGGCACATATCTTCCTGAGGTAAACGCAAGAGCCATGATTGATCTTGTGATGGCTTGCGATCAAAGCGTTCCACTACTAATACTTTTACATCCTCAAAATGTTGAATATTACATTTGGCGGCAGCCAATCCGAAGCTTGCTGCTATTTGTGAACATAGCCACTCATTTTCACAGCTATCGCTTAAATCCAGTTGTTGGTGCTGGATGTACCCAATGGGTAATTTAAAGATATGGGTGGTAGGTGTGTCGCCCAATGGCCGGCACCATTTGTTTTCCTGATACAAAAACGCTGATTTTTCTTGTGCGCCCGCAATAGAAATGCGAAATTCCTTGTTGTTATCGGTCATACCAAGAGGATATTCCTGGTAGTTACGTAAAATGGTCGCAAGTTCTTTATTGCTTAATGTTTCAAATGCTATTCTTTTTTCGATGGTCGGTTGATTTTCGCCAATAACAATAAGTTGAATAGCGCCAACACAATCTTTTCCAATTTTCGCCAAGAGGTCAAATGGCTGGTTGGTTGGTGTTTGAAATTTTCGCTGAATCCGTCCTCTGATACGGGTATTGTCTGGCAGTAGATTGTCAAAATAGGAATAAACAATATCACCTTTGTAGGGAATGTTGGTTAGTGGCATAGATAAACTGATGGGGCGTGCATCAGTCCAGGCTATCCAGTCGCTGTCGTATTTGAATTCGAGTATACCGGATGATTCGCGTGTTAAGCTGCCAACGCGCATACCATTCATATAAATTGAAAGCTGTTCTGTTTTGCGAGCCATTTACCATTCCATTTTATTATTTGATTTGGGTGTGTTTCTGGGTCTGATGACAATTTCTAGTTCAAGTGCAGATAGCAGGCGGAAAAGAGTTTCAAGTCTGGTGCCAGGAGCGCCATTTTCTATACTGGATATCGTTGTTTGATCAAGATCAACGGATAAACCAGCTTTAGTCTGGGTAAGCTTTTTGTCTTTTCGTCTGCTTTTGAGGAGAGCGCCGAGAGATTCGGGTGAGTGGACTAGATGATTCATGGTGGTTTGTCCATGCTTGATTTTCATACTTAATTATATGGCTGTAGAGCTATAAAGTCAATATATTGCTTTACAGCTATAATTTGTAATTATAGCTTTAGAGCTATAATCATGTATACTAACTGTTCAATCAAGGAGAAAACAATGCGCAGGATGCTTGTTGTTGCCGCTGCTTATCTATTGTTCGTACCCCTTTCATTCGCTGATGGTCATTCACTTAATAAACACAGTTTGCAGCAAGCGCTGGAAAAGGCGCGAGTGGATAATAAAGTCAGTGCCATGCAGATGACGGTTGTTTTGCATGACCGGCAGTCAACGACATTTGCTGCGGGTCGAACGGAAAAGAAAGGCGGTAATGTTGTGACACCTGACACGCTATTTCAAATTGGCAGTGAAACCAAATCATTTACAGCGGCGTTGCTGCTGAAGCTTGCAAGTGAAAAGAAGCTGAAGCTGACGGACACAGTGGGGCAATATTTTCCTCAATACGAGCAGTGGAAGGATATTACCATTTCTCAATTACTGCATAATAATAGCGGGATTTACAATTACAGCGAAGATAAATCATTCCAGAAGCAAATTGACAGAAAGCCAGATTATCAATGGACATCAGATGAATTGCTGGCAATCGCCGCTAAACATCCTGATGATTTCAAGCCCGGTGAAGGCTGGCATTATTCAAATTCAAATTTTATTTTAGCCGGGCTGATAGCGGAAAAGGTCACCAAACAAACACTGGCTCATCTATACAGATCTTATTTTATTGGCCCCACGGCGCTTAATTTAACACATACCTATTATCTTCCTATGCGTTACGCACCTGTTTTTATGAAAAATATGGCGCATGGCTATGATGAGAATGGTAAAGATATTACTTCCATCAATATGTCCTGGGCGGGAGCGGCTGGTGCGATGGTTTCAAATTCATCGAATCTGGCTGACTGGGCATATGATTTATTTCATGCTAAAGCGCTATCTGAAGCTGAATTAAAGCAAATGATGCAGTTGGTATCGACTAAATCGGGATTGCCAGTTGATACATCTACACAAGAAGGCTATGGCCTGGGTGTTGGTATGCGCACCTCGGAGCGTGATGGTAAATGGTGGGGGCATGAAGGTGAAACATTAGGGTATCATGCGATTTTTATCTGGTTTCCAAAATATGATTTGACGGTAAGTGCTATCGCTAATGGCGAAGCGCCAGATTTACGTCATTTTGCGCTTCAGTTACCAGCCATAATCGGGTTAAAATAACGTCACTCATTGATGAGCTTGAATAAAAGGATATAGCGATGTCAGACAATTCATTTGATAGATACGGCAAGGCAAACCTCCCGGCGGGATTTGAAAAATCATTCATTATTGGTGCTGTCTTCGTCGCCATTATCATCATACTTTTTTCAAGCATGGGCATTGTGGGGGCTGGCCAACGCGGTGTTATGCTGCGTTTTGGTGCAGTCACCGGCAAGATTATTAATGAAGGTCTTTATTTTAAAATCCCGTTTGTGGAGCATGTTGTTTTAATGTCTACACAAATTCAAAAATATTCGGCGCTGACGACTGCATCCAGTAAGGATTTGCAGGTAGTGACGACTGAAGTGACGATTAATTATCAACTTGAATCTAGTAAAGTAGGTGAAATCTATCGAACGATGCGTCAGGATTACGAGCAGCGAGTGATTCAGCCATTTGTTCAGGAAGCCGTTAAATCGATAGCAGCAAACTTTGATGCGGAGCAGTTGATTACGCAGCGGCCGCGGGTGAAGTCAGATTTGCAGGCCATTTTAACCAAACGGCTGGCTCAGCTTGGTATTACGGTGATTGAGGTTTCGATTACTGATTTCCGGTTTACTCAAGTCTTTCAGGATTCGATTGAAGCAAAAGTAAAAGCGGTACAGCAGGCATTGGAAGCAGAAAATGCGCTTAAGCGTGTGGAATTTGAAGCGCAGCAAGCTATTGTCAAAGCAACGGCTGAGGCAAAAGGGCTTGAATTGCAAAAAGCACAAATCACTGAGCAATTACTTGAGTTGCGTAAAATTGAAGTGCAGAGAGTAGCTGTAGAAAAATGGAATGGTATTATGCCTTCTGTTGTCACGGGCAGTGGACCTGTTCCGATGCTTGATGTGTTTCGCTCATCCAAGCAGTGAACGGTCTCTAATTTATACGCCGGGCTCTGAATAATACGATGATTTGGAGACCGGCTATAAATCGTTTAAGACGTGTATTTTTTCATTTGGAACAAATACAACGTGTCTATAATCTGACTGCTGATTAAACTCACCGATGATTTTGCGTTTTTTGCTGATATTTTTGTTAAATAAGTGATGTATTTTATGCTGAATTTTTTTATATAAAGAAGATTCACTAGGGTTTCTGGATATGGCTTTGATGCTGTAATCACCAAATACAGTATCAAATAGATTGTATTCCTGGAATTGTTGTTTGGTGATTTCCTTGTCCCATTCCATAAAAATAATCGGTCGATATTGCTGGATGGATTTCTTTAATCCAGCAATCACTTTGGCTTCAAATCCTTCCACGTCAATTTTGATGAAATCAATGTGCGTGATATTGTGTTTATGCAGCACATTATCACCAATGCAAATGGCGGCTTCTTCAATGAGAAAGTTTTTGCCTTTCAACTCAGCTACAAAGGATGTTTCGCCATTGTTGCCATCAAGATTTTTAAACAGTGGCAGCGTTTTTTCTTCATCTGACAAGCCAACATTAAAAATGTTCCAGTTTGATATATTATTTAACGCCATTGTTGTATGCAGATGTCTGGAGAGGCTGAGTTGAGGTTCAAATAAATAAACCATCTTGCAATATTCACTCATGCGCAGGGCATGATTGCCAATATTTGCGCCAATATCAAGCGCAACTGGATTATTTAATCTGGAGAGAATTTTTTCGATGAAGTGCAGTCCGGTTCTATCGTATAGACCATCATTTAATATACCGCTGCCGACCAGATCCTGAGGATTTAGCATGATTTTTTGTTTGTAGCGGTTTTCACCAACTATATAGTTTTCTGACATTCTTGAGTATCCTTGTTGATGCGCGATTATAAGCAGATTCACCATCATTGCAATGATGGTGAGAAAGATTATAATGACTTCGTGGCAGGAATTGATCGAAGCCCTACAATCATAGTCCGGGAAGTCAGAGAGATAATGCGGTGAGCAAACCTTGCACGACAAGGCAGCCTGAAACATTACTGAGACCTCCACTTGTCATACTCGGGCCTTCGATCAATCCTGCCCTTTTATTATCCCATTGGTCAATTTATGAAAGGAACTTCTGTCGATGTCTAATCACATTAAGTCAGTGATTGACGCCTTGCGCAAACATTTTGCCAGTGGTCTGACGCGCCCCATGGCCTATCGGCAGCAGCAGCTAGATGGATTAAAGCGATTTTTGATTGAATGTGAATCTGATATTGAGGCGGCACTTAACAGTGATCTTGGTAAATCTTCGATTGAAGCGTATGCAACTGAAATAAATGTGACGTTATCTGAGCTCAAGCTGGTTAGAAAAAATCTGGCTGCGTGGATGAAACCAAAACGTGTTTCTACCCAGATGTTATTCTGGCCGGGAAAAAGCCGGGTGCATGCAGAACCGTATGGTGTTGTGACGATTATTTCGCCGTGGAATTATCCGCTGCAATTAACATTAGTTCCATTGATAGGAGCTATCGCCGCAGGCAATTGTATTGTGGTGAAACCAAGTGAACTGGCGCCAGCAACGAGCCGGCTGTTAGCGGAAAAATTAAAGCAATATCTTGACGATAAAAGTGTGCAAGTCATAGAAGGCGGCGCAACGGAAACAACTAGTTTACTGGATGAGCCGGTCGATTACATATTTTATACGGGCAATGGATCGATTGGTAAAATTGTCATGACAGCGGCGGCAAGACATCTTACACCTGTAACACTGGAGCTGGGCGGCAAGAGTCCCTGTGTTGTTGATAAAGATGCAAATATTGAAGTTGCTGCGCGCCGCATTATGTGGGGGAAATTTACTAATGCCGGACAGACGTGTATAGCGCCGGATTATGTTTTAGCGCATCAGGATATTGTTGAAGCGCTGCTTGAACAAATGAAAAAAATGCTTATTCAGTTTTATGGAAGTGATCCGGCGGCGAGTGCTGATTATGGACGTGTTATCAATGCCAGACATTTTCATCGATTAAAGCGATTGTTACCTGATGGCAAGATAGTCGTCGGTGGTGAGCTGGACGAACAGCGTAACTATATCGCGCCAACGATTTTGCGGGATGTTAATCCTGAGTCAGCGTTGATGACAGAGGAAATATTTGGGCCTCTTTTGCCTGTTTTCAGCGTGAAAAATGTTTCAGACGCCATTGCATTTATTAATCGGCGCCCCAAACCATTAGCAATATATTTATTTACTAATAACAATCAACATCGTATGAGTGCTATTGAGCAAACGAGTTCGGGCGGTGTTTGCCTGAATCATGTTCTTCTTCATGTCGCAATACCCGCATTGCCATTTGGTGGTGTTGGTGCAAGCGGTATGGGCGCGTATCATGGAAAAGCATCGTTTGATACCTTTACGCATTATAAGTCTGTTTTTTCCAAGCCGTCCTGGCCAGATCTGAGCATCATGTATCCCCCTTATCACAGTATTCTTAAGAAAATATTACGCTGGTTCATATAATTTTTTCGTTTTTTTCTGGTAATAATGCTCTATCTTGGATAGGGTAGAAAGATATGCAGCGATTTAAGGAGGCTGATATGTTTAGTTATTTTAGCACACCTGCAGCGTCATCCCGGATTGAGCATTGTCATGAATTAAGACAGATTGTTGAGCAGATGAAAAATCTGCGAGATAAAGTCGCGGCACTAAAGCTATCTGCTGATAAATTAGGTGCTGCGTCGATTGCTTATCGTAAGCATCGTGTTATGGCTGCTCTCCTGGGTGAAATTGAAAGGCAATTTGCCGTTTTTAATGGTACAGCGACTGTTGTAAGCGATGCTGAAATATTAATGTTTGTGCAGGGTATGACGAATAGTATTGCAAGATTTCGAGCAGCTTATAATCCAATTTTGGCATGGCCGCGTGACCAGAATCGTGAAATTGCTGATGCATCGATGTCAGCAGGTATATACGGTGTGTCACTTATAGCTGCAGCTGCATTGCCGCTCGCAAATATTGGAACATTGATAGCATTTTTTTACGCAGCACCCTGGTTGTGTGGTAAGGCGAGAGAAACAAGCGGGTTGAATAACCATAGAACTGCCTGTATTCGTTTGCTTGAAGAGTGGCAAGCGGTGCTGCACAATCTTAAAACTAATCTGGAGATGCGTGTTCCGATCGCGGACAGAATGCATGCTGCTGGCAGTAATATTTGCCCAGAAGAGTATATTTGTCCTATTAGTCAGGAAATCATTAGCGAACCTTATCTTTGCATGTTAGATGGTATTACGTATGAGCATCATCTGATTTTACAATGGCTGAGGGAGCATGGAACATCGCCACATAATCGTGTTGCGCTTGAAGCTGATCAGGATCCCGCGGGTGTGCTGGTGTTAAATAGGAATTTGAAAACATTGATTGATGGCTTTAAAGAACAGCATCCAGATTTTACATATGCTGAAGATGTAATTGACGGTGATAGTGAAGAAGATAGACCTGAAGCAGCTGCTGCTGCGAGGATGTAGTTACAGGGGCACTCCGTTTGCTACTACTGTCACTTTCGCTCACCACTATTGTCATCCCCGCGTAGGTGGGGATGACAATATATTTGTTGGTGATTAACTATGTGCCCGGGCTCTCATCTTTTGGCTTTGGTTCTTCCGTAGGCTTAGACTCTTCTGCAGGTTTAGATATTTCTTCAAGTTTGAGTTCTTCCTCAGGCTTAGGTTCTTCTGCGGGCTGAGGTTCTGCTGCAGGCTTAGACACTTCCTCAAGTTTGAATTCTTCTTCAGGTTTAGGTTCTTCCACAGGTTTAGGCTCTTCTTCAGGCTTAGGTTCTTCCACAGGTTTAGGCTCTTCTACAGGTTTAGGTTCTTCTACAGGTTTAGGTTCTTCTACAGGCTTAGGTTCTTCTACAGGTTTAGGTTCTTCTACAGGTTTAGGTTCTTCTACAGGTTTAGGTTCTTCCGCGGGCTGAGGTTCTGCTGCAGGCTTAGACACTTCCTCAAGTTTGAATTCTTCTT
>CAZOVT010000001.1:76864-95321 GCA_964583565.1 uncultured Coxiellaceae bacterium | reverse complement strand
CTGCAGGCTTAGACACTTCCTCAAGTTTGAATTCTTCTTCAGGTTTAGGTTCTTCTACAGGTTTAGGTTCTTCCGCGGGCTGAGGCTCTTCTTCAGGCTTGGGCTCCTCGGCAGGCTTGGATTCTTCTTCAAGCCTGGCTTCTCCCTTTTGTTTGAGTGATGCCATTTTGTCTTTCGCCATACCCATGAATACATTTTTCACTTGCCTGAAGACTGCAAAAATCAGATTGAAAACAGAAAATAGCTTCGACAATACCAATTTGACTTTTACCATTAGTTGGGATGGTTGCTTTGGCTCACCGCTAGCTGATGTGGTATCTGCCTGACTTGATTCTGCTGATGCGGCCGCTGTATCAGATGTTTTTTTGGCAGGTTGAGTTAATGCTTCCAGTATGTCGATGCTGGAGGACAATTTCCCACTCGGGAATCGTATTAACATGCTGGCTGCCAGCGCTTTTGTAGCCAGCATGGGGTTGATGAGTGGATTAAAAATGGTGACAAGATTGGTTGTATTCGCTGCTTCTGCGGCGGGTGAGCTTAGGTTGCTTTTGTAAATACGGTTACCTACATAGGAATTGGCATTGCAATTCATATTGACACAAAGCAGAACAGTATCAGATGAGCCTTTTTCTTGTGCGCCATCCATCAGATCTGAAAGGCTGACAGATTTATCTTCATTGCTGCCGTCCTTATAGATAACCTTTGTGTATTGAATTTTATCGGTCTGATTTTTCCATTGAGGCTGGCTTAATTCAATCATGGAAATAGAAGGATGTTTTTTGTCAAAGTCAGGTTGGTCTACTATAGATTTTAATACGCTATATTGTATATTCGCCAAAAGATTAATAATGGTTTGCTGAGGTGTATTGAGGCCGGCAAGTTCATAGGATGTGTCGCGTATATCAATCGGGCTAAGCCGAACATAAGCTGTTTTATGCAATACCGCCGCCATTCTGTTGCAATCAGCAAGATAATTTTCAAATAATTCCTGTATCCATTGTTTATAAATGCTGATGTCAAGATAGGCGCGGGGTTTTGCCTGAATGGCAATGTAATCTGCGTTTGTTTTACTGCTCTTACAGGCAGCGCCAATATCCAGTTTTAATACGGCACCCATTAATCCTGTTGACTTGATTGTTTTGAACAAGTCTGGTTGTCTGGATTCAGTAATAATCAGTTTTTTATATTCAGGTGTTTCTGGTCTATCTAGTCTGACACCTGAATGCCCATGAACAAAAATGCAGTGCGTTGATAGTTTCTCATAATCATTGCCGGTAAATTTATACAGATTTGTTAGACCAGATATAGCGATCCTGCGTGAAAACTCAAGTTCCGAGTAACTGATATATTCGGATAACATAGGGGTGTCTGATGCGAGTTTTACAAAAAATGATGGAGTTGCCGTGCTGCTGCCATCCCGCAGCATGGCTGTGTCATCGACACCGTAAAACATCAGGGGGCGTTTTTGTAATAGTCTGCTGACGCATAATTGCATGGCAGAAAATCGTTCTTCATTCGTTAGTTTTCCCGATAATATTTTTTCATAGAGAGCCGAGCCGAGTATGTTTTTGTAAACATGCTGATAATTTTTACTGTACTGGCCTACATTGAATTTGTATCTGATAAACTTTAACAACTCAACACTTGCATCTCGTGAAATAATGACTTTTACTGACGCAGCTATTTCTTCTATATTTTCACTATTTAAATCCTGCTCGATTCTTGAGGCGATGATTCCCTTTATTTTTTCACAATTCTTTTCAAGCTCGCTAACGCCCGACTGCAGCGCGGCAAACTCCACCTTGGCCGGGGTCGATACCGAAGAACCGCCAGACGATTTTTGCTCGTCGTCGTTCTGCATGGATGCCACTCCTTGAGATATTTTCGCTTCTCCTTATATTATACCTCGTTTTTGAGCTGAGCTGGTTGATAATAACTGTTTGAATATAATCATTATTATAATGGTTGGGGGGAGGGCAGCAAACGTGATGTTTCATCTGGGGGGCTAGCTGCTGGTTTGGCGCCGCCCCAAAATAAGCAAAATCTTTTTTGGCGCTTGTCAGGCGAATCGGGTACTTGTACTGATCCTTCACCGGCTTCACAATGAACAACAGAGGCAACAGATGGCTGATAACGTTGTATGCCGAGTTTTATATTGTAGTCATCGGTATTTGATTCTACAAAATGACTAAATTCATCATCATTCATTTTATGCATACGCTCAACGTCAGATTGTATTTTATATAAAAATTGATCCTGTTTGTTCGGTGTAAATGTTGCATATAGTAATTCAAATAAATAAAACATGCCGGCGATATGATATAAATCGATACCAACATCAGCGGCATAGCGAAATCCTTCCCGCGTTTGATTGACGTTAGGAAATTCCATTTCAAATATCACATTCATCAGTGCATAGGAAAGTGAGGCAAAGGCACAAATAATGCCTACACTAATAGCGGTGACGTATGGGTGTAATTGATAGATGAGAGAGTCAATTGGCCGGCCGGTGATTAAACGGTCGAGTATGTTGACTACACCTTGCATGAAGCTCGATAGCAGTTTCATGTTGCTATACAAAAATGCATAGCTGAAATAAGCCGTTGCGAATCCTGATGCAATTGGGTTATGTAGATAAGGACTGATAGTATTAAAATTATTTAACAGGAATGGTACAGAAATAACAGCGGTTGCAGCCAGATTGGCGGTTATATTGGCCAGTCTGACGGTTGATCGTACGCATCCTGTTTCTTTTTGTCTGGCTGGTGTTGTCATCAGCCATTCTAATGGTGAATCAGAAAGCGCTATTGCTGTTTCACGAGGGTGTGTCTGAAGATATTGCCAGTGTTGATCAAGTACACGTAGCAGATGCTTTTGTTGCTGCCGGTAATGCTGGGCACGCTGGCGATATCTTAATTCTTCTTCTGATGGATCGAAACAAGCATCTGATAATCCATAGTGTAGTGCGCGGTATATATTTTTCAGGTATGAATAGAGCATTGGCAGTTCATAGTCCATTGTGCCAACGGCGCTATACAATGAGTTTGGTATGCTGGAACCAACGGTGGCGAAGATTTGCCACGAGTGGGTACTTGTCGATA
The DNA here is from genome assembly GCA_964583565.1 of uncultured Coxiellaceae bacterium. Lineage (GTDB taxonomy): Bacteria > Pseudomonadota > Gammaproteobacteria > DSM-16500 > DSM-16500 > Aquicella. The sequence continues at coordinate 92,220 of CAZOVT010000001.1, read as the reverse complement.
CAGTCGAAACTAGTGCGGACATACTTTGTGATACAGTGAAGACACTTATCACGCCACCCCAGACAATTCGTCTGGTCCAGGTAGGTTGTTTGCGCTCAAAGGCAAGCAATGCATTAATGCTTTTAGAAGCCAGATAGGCATTGATAAGTGCAAAATTTCCGCCTCCACTAACAAAGACAGCAGTAGCAGCTTTGTTACCAATAGCCTCGGCCAGCCATTGCCCACAAGTGGCAGCGGCTACGCACCTTTGTGATGGGCCAACATACAGCGCTCCGGCACCAAGCCCAATGACCGCAAGGCTTACTTGAGTCAGGGTTGAGCTGATAGCAGTTACCCGATAGGAGCAAGAAGTGGAATCCTGGCTGGCATTGTTGTCGGGATTGGCTCGCTGCATATTTTTATATCCTCGTTATAGGTGCAGGAAACAAGGAGCATATTGTATGCAGAATAATAAAAATAGGAAGCGTTATGATTACCCTCGTTCTTCTCGCAACTCAGCCAGTGTACTCCAGCCCCACCAGTTACTTGTCCAGTCATGGCTGTAAGGGTCGGACATGTTTGTGCGGCGCATGAGCACATTGTTGTCACTGTCCCAATAGAATAGCGGTGAAATGTCCAGATTGTTTTGCGTATTGAATTCGTCGGCAACAGGAATGTATGTCATTGTTTTATCAGTATCTTCGGTATCACCATAAAGATATGCGTTAAAAATATCATCAGTGGAGACTTGCAGGGCTTCGCGGATAATCGGTTTGGCAGGCGCATTTAATTTATTAAAATATGACCAGTCGCCGTAGGCTACCCAGTGATCATTGCGCTGATTATGTACATGTAAACCATAAGCGTTTTCCTCACTATGCATGTAACTGGCAAGTAATGCGCCGACCAGCTCGGGTGTAACCTGTTCGGCTAATGCGTTGCGGGGGGTACGTATGTGACCTGCCGAGAAACGGTCTGAAAGGTAATGTGACGCAAATGCATTCATGGCATATGCCAGTTCAAGCTGGGCATGGTCGCCTGTTTTGTGGGCGGCCAGTGCTTGTTCAATGGCTGCCTGATGGCCTGTTTGATAGGCAATAATGGCATTGTCGCCGAAGTGATCGTAGTTATCTCTGGCAACGGTCATGTAACGGCCTGGTTGCAGCCACCATGTATTTTTGTTGCAGCCGCCGCCTGTTGCGCAATTTAACTGTCTTCCTGTTTCATTGCTGAGGCTTTTGTAGATAGCCTCTGGCGTTTCGCCGTTTTTCATGCGCTCATTAAGGATTTTCAGTTCCTGTCTGGCAATACTGCCGAGTTTTGCAATTTCAGCGGCGGATTCGGGTGTTCTGGCGAATGAATCAAAAGCGGCGATAAAACGTCTTTTGCGTTCAGCTTCCGTTTCTCCTTTTGATATGGGTTCACCGATCACAGCATAGAAATCACCTAATGAAATAGCGTCGCCATAAGAAAGGCTGGCTCCGTTCGGCAGGTGGAGGGTGAGATTTGGTTGTCCTGGTGTGTTTGCATCAAAGGCAAGCTTGATTTCATCACCGATAGTGATGTGTTCAGCAATAGAAAAACTGGGTTTGCCCGCCAATCTGGCTATCTCTGACGCATTCATATTAGCTGCCAAAGCAGGCAGAGAAATAGTAAAAATAATTGCTGCCAGTAGTTTATTTGCTATGGTGGGCGTATAGACTTTCATTCGCGCATCTCTCTTTGTTAGAGGGCCGCCGATATTATCTTGTGCCATACGGTTGCTGCTGCGCCTGTCAGGCGTGCAAGCAGCGGCTTGGTTGTTTCGTAAGACACTTCATAAATGTCGGCATGCCGGCTATGTTCAAGCAGGTAGTCATCGCTAGTCTTGATTTCATCGACTAGCTGTAACCCCAGTGCTTCCTGACCAAACCAGTGTTCGCCGGTCGATACTTTTTGTATATCAAGATGAGATCGGTTAGTGGTGATGAAATTTTTGAATAGCTGATGTGTATCTTCAATGACTTCCTGAAGCTTATCGCGTCCTTCTTTAGTATTTTCGCCAAACAGCGTAAGCGTGCGTTTGTATTCACCTGCTGTTAGCTGTTCAAAATCAACATGGTTTTCTTTCAGAAGCCGGTTGAAATTAGGCAGTTGTACGATGACACCAATAGAACCAATAATAGCAAACGGGGCTGATAGCACTTTATTGCCGACACACGCCATCATGTAGCCGCCGCTTGCAGCGATTTTGTCTACAATAACCGTTAACGGGATTTGTTTCGCACGAAAACGCATTAGCTGCGCGGAGGCAAGGCCATAGGCATGAACCATGCCGCCAGCGCTTTCCAGTCTGAGAACAACTTCATCCTTGGGTGTTGCCACCGATAAAATAGCATTGATTTCTTCGCTCATGGACGAGGCAGCAGAGGCTTTGATGTCGCCATGAAAGTTCATGACATAAATATTCCGGCGTGATTTTGTATTTTTGCCAGCGGCTTTTTTATCTTTAAGAAATTTTTTATAGTTTTTTTTGTTGAGTGCGATTGCAAGAATGGTATCCCGCATCTCATCGAATTTTTCATTAAGATGTTTGACAACGAGCTTACCCTTGGCTTTATCTTTGTTTTTTGCAGCAAGAGCAAAAAAGGTGATCAGGGTTGCCAGAATAAAAATAAAGATGATGACGATTTTAGAGGAAAACAGAGCTAGCTGAATGAGCGCATCGGACATAGTATTATTCCCTGTTGATTATCTTGATGCTGGTCTTATTAATATGATTTTCTGGTTAATCATATCTTTTTTGCCTGTTGGCTGGTAGACCCAGATCGTATTAATTTCCCAATTTGCTGCTTTATTACTGAGTGGGAAGATCATTCGATGGTCAATGGTGACTTCGCCCGGATCTTTTTTGAATAACCAGCTATATGAGCGCGGAACGACGCCAATCGTTCCAACCCAGACGGGTTGCTGTGTTTCGCTAATGATTCGATTTGCACTCCACAGTCGCAGTACTAACAGACTTTTGCCGGTATTGGTGCGTCTGGATAGTATTAGTTCTGGTTTTCGATCCAGATATTGCGGTGAAATAAGTGATAGATATTGCGTGCTCTGGATATCAGCAATACGGTGCAGCGTGCTGACCCAGTCGCGTGCTGGTGGTTTTTCCCAGCCTTCCGCAGCGAGTGTTTTGCGAATTTCTACCATATTGCCAACCCATTCAATATTAATTTTCTGGGAAGGAAAACCAAATAAACTGGTTCGGTAGGCAGGTAAGGCATTATTTTTTTGCCACCACTCATTCATGTTAATCGCGACAGGCGGTAAATCTACCCGAGTGTACATGGTTTTTAACGAATTAAACTGAAAGTGATGAAAAGCGGAAAAGGTGATGATCAGCGTTGTAATGCTTATAAGAATAATACCAAGCGGCGGAACAGGCGGTTCAGCTTTGTGTTGATAAGAAATCATGACACCGAGCAGCAATGCTGCACCCAGTAACCAGGCGCTGATAATGTCCGTAAACCAGTGTGCGTCCAGATAAAGCCGGCTAATGCCTACTGCCAGCGGTAGAATAGATGCAGTGAGGTATACCAGCCAGCGGCGTTTTGGCCGTACTGATAACGCTAGTAGAAAAGCAAGTCCCATGTAAATAGTGAATGACAAGGTGGCATGTCCGCTGGGCATGGAGTAAGTTTCCGGGCTATTGAGTATGCCCCATGGACGATGGGATTTTATGAGGTTTTTTAACGCATAAACGCTTCCGGCAGCTAGTATGCCGAGAGCAAGTGCGTGTATGGCAGTGCGCCAGCGTTTGGAAACCAGCAGCCAGCCAAACAAAACTAACAGCACGGGAAGAATAACTTCTTTTTGACCAAGCAGTGTAATGTTGATCATGATGTTATCCACATAGTCATTGCGGATACCACGAAATAAATGGAACAAGGCATCATTCAGGGCGATTGCTGGTGCGCCATAATGTTTGACTATCCATACCAGTGCCAGGAAAAGGCCGCCTGTCAGCAGTAAGTAAAATGCGCGGTTTAATTGGCCATAAGCTCTCTTGGGGTCGTGATGTTTTAAAAAATAGGTGATTGGCGCATATTGTCTGTGCTTTTTAAGATAACTCCAAATAGACGCTAAATATTGTTCTATATGTATGTGTACGAGCTGCAGTAATTTGTAGCTGACCCACAGGCAAAGGATGATAAAAAGGAAAATCATTAATAGTACGAGCATCACGTGGACAGCAATGTCTGGCGGTAATTCCAGAGAAGCTGCGCCAAGCAGGATACCAGGCAGCATATAAGCAGGTGCCCAGCCAATGGCCGATGTAACGTTTGCAATGGTGAATTGCAATGGTTTCATACCCAGCATACCAGCGACAAGTGGGACAAGTGCGCGGACAGGGCCGACGAACCGCCCGATGAAAACACTCATTACCCCGTATTTGTGCACAAATCGCTCGCCATTCTTTAGCACGCCGGGATTGGTGCTGAACGGCCACATTCTTCGCAGGCGATTTTTAAAATAATGGCCGATCCAGTAACTGATACCATCACCAAGGACAGCGCCCAGTATAGCGAGGAAAATGGTTTGTCCAAGCGGGATAACACCCGCACCAGCTAATGCGCCTATGGCGGTCATGGTGCCGATAATGGCGACAGATTCTGCGGCAGAAATACAAAAAGTGGCTAAGCCAGCCCAGTGAGGATTGGCATTTAACCATTGTAGTAATGGACTGACGATGTCAGACATTAATCAGGTTACCTCTTCTCCAGCAGCTTGTTTGTCTGCATGATAAGAAGATCGAACGAGGGGGCCACTGGCTACTTTCTTGAAGCCAAGTTCCCTGGCTAGATCTCCAAATTGTTTAAATTCATCTGGTGTTATATAGCGTACAACCGGCATGTGAAATTTGCTTGGCTGCAGGTATTGTCCCAAGGTTACCATGTCAACGTCATGAGCGCGAAGATCTTTTAGTGTCTGTATAGTCTCTTCGTTTGTTTCCCCCAGCCCCAGCATAATGCCGGATTTGGTTGGTATGCTTGGGTAACGCTTCTTGAATTCCTGCAATAACCGCAGGGAGTGCGCGTAGTCAGAGCCTGGACGGGCTTGTTTGTAGAGGCTCGGTACGGTTTCAATATTGTGATTGAAAACGTCGGGCAGGGCTTTGCCTGTTTCATCCAGTGCAATGTCCATGCGGCCGCGATAATCAGGCACCAGTACTTCGATTTTAATTTGTGGGCTTTTTTCTCTAATAGCGCTAATGCATGCTGTAAAATGGCTGGCACCGCCGTCACGTAAATCGTCACGATCAACAGAGGTGATGACGACATAGCGCAATTTCATTTGGGCAATGGTGTTAGCCAGATGAGCAGGTTCATTGGCATCAAGTGGATCTGGCCGGCCATGGGCGACGTCACAGAAGCTGCAGCGCCGGGTACACTTGTCTCCCATAATCATAAAGGTGGCTGTGCCATGCGTGAAACACTCGGGCAGGTTTGGGCAGGAGGCTTCTTCGCACACAGTGACCAGATTATTTTCCCGGAGCAATTTTTTTAAGTCATGCACAGCTGGTGATGCGGGTATGCGAACACGTATCCAGTCTGGTTTACGCAGCATGGTTTCGCTAGGAACAATTTTGACAGGTATCCTGGAAAGCTTTTCCGCGCCGCGCTGCTTGGTGTTTATTTCATTCGTTGGTGTTTTCATAATGTACGTTAGTATACCCTAAACTGTTTGTTAAATAACTTACCAATTTTTTTCCACTTTCCAGTGTGTTATCTAACCCGCCAAGCTGTGCAAAATGTGTCATTTTGAGCTGGGTAAATCCACAGGGGTTAATACGTGAAAAGGGCTCAAGATCCAGTGAAACATTAAAGGCAATGCCGTGGTAGCTGCAGCCTTTCCGGATTCGCAGCCCAATGGAGCAAATTTTCATTTCGTCCACATACACACCGGGAGCTTCTTTCTTTGCATAGGCGATAATACCATGCTCGGATAACAGCTGGATGATCGCATTTTCCAGCAGACTGACCAGCTCACGGACATTGATGTGTTTTCGGCGTAAGTCAACCAGTATATAGAGCATTAATTGACCAGGCCCATGATAGGTTACCTGACCGCCGCGATCAGTCTGGATGACAGGGATATTGCCCGGATTAAGGATGTGTTCGGGTTTGCCGTTTTGGCCCTGTGTGAAGACAGGGTCATGTTCAAGCAGCCAGATTTCGTCACTCGTGTTTTCGTGGCGCGAGTTGGTAAAGTTTTGCATAGCTTCCCAGCTGGCAAGGTAATCTTGTCGTGCCAGCCAGCGGACGTTAAGTGTGTGTGCAGTCATAAAACCATTATAATATTGGGTGAGCTGGATAGTTCCTGGTAGATACTATCTAATTGAGCCTTGGAGTCAACATGTATAGTGACGGAAATGGCCATATATTTACCATTTTCACTCGGACGTGATGTGAGTGCAGTGTCAGAAAAAGAGGGTACATGTTTACGAATGATTGATAAGGCAGCCGCCTCAAAATCCACATTGGCAAGGCCAAAAATTTTGAGGGGAAAATCACACGGAAACGTCATTAACGTATCGTTTGGATCAGTTGGTTTGTCAGTCATGGTTCTCTCACATCGGTATCGTTGCTGAGCCCCACGTTTTTTGTGGGGCGTGGCAATCCAGAGAGCGTTAGCCCGTATTCACTTTTTCTTGTGGTTTAGTAAATAGTTTATGGAAATTGAAATTGACGGTATCGGCCGCGCGTCTAAACAAACCGCCCTTTTCGCTGTCATCAAGCGCAACCAGTTCTTTGGATGCGATAACCTGATCGTTGAGTTTGATATTCAGCGTGCCATAAGTCTGGCCTTTTACAATAGGTGCCTTGAGTGGGTTTTGTAAATCCAGTGAGGCTTGTAAACGTTTGTATTGACCGGCTGGCACAGTAACATACAGATCTTCAGTCAAACCTAACGGCACTTCGGATTTAACGCCTTTCCACACCCGTGCATTTACCAGCGATGAACTGGCATTATAAAGTTTATGGGTTTCGAAGAAACGAAAGCCATAGGTCATCAGACGAATAGAGTCTTCTGTTCTTGCGGCATCGTTGGGCTCGCCCAGCACAACGGCAACCAGTCTCATGCCGTCTTTTTTAGCGGAGGAGACGAGGCAGTAGCCCGCTTCGCTTGTGTGACCGGTTTTTAATCCGTCGGCATATTGATAACGCCAGAGTAAACGGTTGCGGTTTGGCTGTTTGATACCGTTATGAGAGAACCATTTCTCTGAGTAGATACTGTAATCTTCGGGGAAGTTTTTGATATAGGCACCTGCCAGAATGGCCAGATCATGAGCCGTTGAATAATGATCCGGATTTGGCAGCCCGGTGCTATCCATAAAGTGACTATTCTTCATACCTAATAGCTGGGCTTGCTGGTTCATCATGGAGGTAAAGCTTTCTTCTGTGCCGGCAAGATGTTCGGCAACGGCAACGGTTGCATCATTGCCAGAAACAACAACAATGCCTTGCAGTAATTCTCGCAGCGGAACTTCATCACCCACTTTCACAAACATGCGTGAGCCTTCAGTTTTCCATGCTTTTGTGCTGATTCTTACTTTGTCATCCATGTGAATCTGGCCGCTTTTGAGGGCTGAAGATATAATGTACATGGACATTAGTTTTGTCAGGCTGGCCGGCGGCATGCGCGTGTCAGACTCTTTTTCTGCCAGCATTTTTCCACTGGTTGCATCCATCAGGATATAGCCGGTGGCATCCAGCTTTGGAACGCCGGGCGTAAAGGTAGGTTGTTGCGGCTGGGTTGGCACCGGGATGACAGGGTTGGCCAATGCAACGGTACCAAGAAGAAACGCAGTCAGTGAGGCGATCAAGCCTGTCTTGATGGTCGCGAAAAGATTGACTTGCATGAAATGATGTTCCTCTATTCTTATGATAAGGCGTTAATAAAGCAATCCAGTATGCAACAGCGCTCAGGGGGTAAGTCTAACAAAAATATTCCTTTGTTCGCTATGGATTTTTTACAATTTACTCAGTAATATGCTTTTGATTTAAGTGGTATTCCAGTTTCTGCATTAGTCATTTCCCGATATTTAACGAACCAAAGGAGAGTGTTCATGTCTTTCTATCGTACCATCCTGGCTGTTGTTGCCGCTGCCGCTATTGTGACACCTGTTTTTGCTGATGACACTGCTACAGTGACACAAGGCACGACTGAGACAACCGCCACACAATCTACAGACAATAACGGAACTCAGCAAGCCGCGCCTGTTGATGATGAGACTGCCAAAGTGGATCTGAATTCTGCCAGCACAAAAGATTTGATGAAAGTCAAAGGGATTGATGCTTCCAAAGCCAGAGCGATTGTTTCTTATCGTAAAAAGCATGGCAATTTCACCACAACAGATGGTCTGGTCAAGGTAAAAGGGTTCACCAAAATGAAGCCAGATGCTATTAAGAAAATTACTGATCAAGTCAGCGTTAACTAAATCTGGTCAGGTAATAAAAAGGGCGCTTCGGCGCCCTTTTTAATGGAGTTATTCCAATGCATGCAATTATTTTGGCGGGAGGGTATGGCACGCGGCTGCAGGCTGTGCTGCCTGATTTGCCAAAACCAATGGCACCAATAGATGGCAGACCCTTTTTAGCGTATTTGCTGGATTATCTGGCAGAGCAGGGTGTGACCAGTGTTACATTTGCAGTGCATTATTTGTGGGAAACGATACAGGATTATTTTCGGTCATCTTATCAGGGTATATCGATTGATTATGTGGTTGAAGCTGAGCCGTTAGGTACTGGTGGGGCAATAAGAAATGCAATATACCAATCTGACATGAGGCAGCCTGTTTTTGTGTTGAATGGAGATACATTTGTAAAGCTGAATTACCGTGAGATGTATAAAAGTGATCATCTATTGACGGTGGCGTTTTGTACGGTGGCAGATAGCAGGCGTTACGGTCGTGTTATGGTGGAAAATGGTGTCATTGTTGGTTTTGGGGAAAACATTGTAACAGGTTCTGCATTAATTAATGCTGGCGTGTATCTTTTGTGCCCAGATGTATTTAATCAGTTTGATTTGCCAGAACAGTTTTCATTTGAAAGAGATTTTCTTATGCCTCATTTGACAACATTGAAACCAGCTGCATTTATGAGTGACAATCTGTTTATTGATATTGGTATACCAGAAGATTATGCAAGAGCAGGCTTATATATCTAATTGATATTTCTCAACTCTTATAGTAACGTTATTTGCAATTTTGTGCGCAAGAAATCTATTTTTTAAACAGGACTCAAAAAACTCCCCATGACCTTACAAGCGACCCTGACCAGACTTGCGAACGAACGAATTCTCCTTCTCGATGGTGGAATGGGAACAATGATTCAATCCTATGGTCTCGATGAGCAGGCATATCGGGGAGAACGCTTCCGGGACTACGCACATTCGCTGAAAGGAAATAATGACCTGCTTTCCATTACGCAGCCACAGATTATTGCCGAGATTCATCGGGCTTATCTGGATGCCGGCGCTGATATGATCGAAACCAATAGCTTTAATTCAACCGCCATCTCACTCGCTGATTATCATATGAGTGATATGGCGTATGAATTAAACTTTGCATCTGCTGCGTTAGCGCGACGGGTAACAGATGACGTGACGCAACTGACGCCGGATAAACCACGTTTTGTGGTGGGTATTCTGGGCCCGACCAATCGCACAGCATCATTATCGCCCGATGTGAATGATCCAGGTTTTAGAAATGTCAGCTTTGATGAGTTGGTATCATCTTATATGGATGCTATTCGCGGTCTGGTTGATGGCGGCGCTCATATTCTGATGATCGAAACGATATTTGACACGTTAAATTCTAAAGCAGCTATCTATGCAGTTGAGCAATATTTTCTTCAATATGCGACCAGATTGCCGGTGATGATTTCGGGTACGATTACGGATGCCAGCGGTCGAACATTGTCTGGTCAAACGACACAGGCATTCTGGCATTCAGTCCGGCATGCCAAACCATTCAGTATTGGTTTGAATTGCGCATTAGGCCCTGCTGCATTACGACCTTACATTCAAGAATTATCGAAGATTGCGGATGCGTTTGTCAGCATGCATCCAAATGCAGGTTTACCAAATGCATTTGGAGGATATGATGAATCACCAGAACAAATGGCTGAAGTCATTGAAGCATTTGCAAGTGAAGGATTTCTGAATATTGTCGGCGGTTGTTGCGGCACAACACCAGCACATATTAAGGCAATGGCGGAAACAGTCAGCCGCATTGCACCACGAGCTATCCCTGACATTCCTAAAGCTTGTCGGCTGAGTGGTCTGGAACCATTAATTATCGATGATAATTCATTGTTTGTGAATGTTGGTGAACGAACGAATGTCACTGGTTCGATACGCTTTGCCGAACTCATTCGCAATGATGATTACAATACCGCATTAGAGGTCGCACGCGATCAAGTGATGAATGGCGCGCAAATTATCGATATCAATATGGATGAAGGCATGCTGGATGCCGAAGCGGCGATGGTCAAATTTTTGAGTTTGATTGCCGCCGAGCCAGAAATCGCGCGTGTTCCTATCATGATTGATTCATCCAAATGGCAGGTGATTGAATCAGGATTAAAGTGTATTCAAGGCAAAGGAATTGTAAATTCAATCAGCCTCAAAGATGGCGAGCAGGCATTTATCAGTAAAGCGCAGCTCGCTATGCGTTATGGCGCGGCTGTGGTGGTCATGGCGTTTGATGAAGCCGGGCAGGCAGATACAGAGCAGCGCAAAGTTGATATTTGTAAGCGCTCATATGATGTATTGGTCAATCAAGTTGGTTTTGCGCCAGAAGATATTATATTCGATCCCAATATTTTTGCGATTGGAACAGGTATTGAAGAGCATAATAACTATGCAGTTGATTTCATTAATGCATTGCGACGTATTAAGGCAGAATTGCCTTATGCGCTGATTAGCGGCGGCGTTAGCAATGTATCTTTTTCATTCCGCGGTAATAATCCAATTCGGGAAGCGATTCATGCAGCATTTTTATACCATGCCATTCAGGCTGGTATGGATATGGGTATTGTGAATGCCAGCAATCTGGCAATTTATGCTGATATTCCCGCAGATTTGCTGGTGTTGATTGAAGATGTATTATTAAATCGCCGGCTGGATGCGACAGAGCGTTTGCTGGAAGCGGCAGACACTGTTAAAGGCCAGGTGAAGAATAAAGCGGAAGATTTAAGCTGGCGTGCATTGCCGGTTTGTGAGCGGTTATCGCATGCACTTGTGCATGGGTTTACACAATTTATTGTCACGGATACAGAAGAAGCACGACTGGAATTAGGCAAGCCGTTAAAAGTGATTGAAGGCCCGTTAATGGACGGGATGAATGTGGTAGGCGATTTATTTGGCGCAGGAAAAATGTTTTTGCCGCAAGTGGTAAAAAGTGCACGCGTCATGAAGCAGGCAGTTGCGTATCTTGAACCGTATCTGGAAGCAGAAAAAGTAGAAGCTAAAGCCAAAGGTAAAATTTTATTGGCAACGGTGAAGGGTGATGTTCACGATATTGGTAAGAATATTGTGGGCGTGGTATTGCGCTGTAATAGCTACGACATCGTTGATCTGGGTGTCATGGTGTCGTGTGAGAAAATTCTGGAGACAGCACGGCAGGAAAAAGTCGATATTATTGGATTGAGCGGCTTGATTACACCTTCGCTGGAAGAAATGACGTATGTCGCAAGCGAAATGCAGCGTCAACAGTTTGAATTGCCATTATTGATTGGTGGAGCGACTACCTCGCGTGCACATACCGCGTTAAAAATCGAGCCGCATTATCATGGTGCAACGGTGCATGTGGTTGATGCATCACGTGCGGTTGGCGTTGCCAGTCAATTGTTGAGCGATGAACACCGGGATGGGTATGCAGCAAAAATTCGATCCGAATATGATGCATTGAGAGAGTTACATAAAGGCAAGAAATCAGAAGTGCAAATGATTAGTCTGGATGAAGCCAGAGCAAATAAAATCAAGCTGGATTGGGAATCGCATATCATTGTTAAACCCTCACAATTAGGTATTCAATCTTTTACAGATTATTCATTGCAGCAGCTAGTTGATTTTATCGATTGGACACCATTCTTTAGTACATGGGAATTGGCTGGGCGTTATCCGCGCATATTGGAAGATGCAATTGTCGGTGAAAGTGCCAGACAACTTTTCGACGATGCCAAAGCCATGTTAAAGCATATTGTTAATGAAAAATGGCTTAAGGCAAATGCAGTGATTGGCTTTTTCCCGGCGAATAGCGTGGGTGATGATATTGAAGTGTATGCGGACGAAAATCGTGATGTTGTGATTAGCACGTTCAGAATGCTGCGGCAGCAGACACGCAAGGCAAAGGATAAATACAATTTATGCCTGGCTGATTTTGTTGCGCCTAAATCAACAGGCATTGCTGATTATATAGGTGGGTTTGCCGTATCTGCTGGTATTGAGATGGAAGATCAGTTGGCGGTATTCGAAAAATCACTGGATGATTACAGTTCCATTATGTTGAAAGCGCTCGCAGATCGTTTGGCCGAGAGTTTTGCTGAGCATATGCATCTTCGTGTGCGTCGGGAATTCTGGCCATATGCTGAACATGAAGATTTTAGCAATGATGAGTTAATAGCCGAAAAATATAGAGGTATACGTCCGGCACCGGGCTATCCCGCTTGTCCGGATCATACTGAGAAACCGGCTTTGTTTGAACTTCTGGATGTCACTGCGAGAGCAGGCATTAGTTTGACAGAAAGTTTTGCCATGTGGCCTGCCTCATCGGTGAGTGGTTTTTATTTTTCACACCCGGAATCAACGTATTTTGGTGTTGGCAAGGTGGCGGAAGATCAGATTATTGATTACGCAGAACGAAAAAAAATGTCAGTACCAGATGTGAAGCGCTGGCTGGCAACGCATTTATAAGGGAATGACATAATGCAAATTTTAAAGCACCCAGCCATCAGTTTTGAATTTTTTCCGCCGAAGACACCTGAAAGCATGGCGCAATTAAGTATCGAGGCCAGCGAATTAAATAAATATGATCCATTTTTTATGTCTGTGACGTATGGTGCTGGCGGCACAGCTCGCGAGGGTACGATTGAGACGATACAAATGCTTCAGACGCAGACAACGACACTGCTGGTGCCTCATTTGGCCTGTGTTGGATCGACACGTGCTGAAATTGCTGTCACCTTGCAACATTATATTGAACTGGGCGTGCATCGGGTCGTTGCATTGCGTGGGGATTTGCCGCCAGGCATGAGTAACACAGGTGAATTATGTTATGCCAGCGATCTGGTGGCGCTGATCCGGGCAGAGACAGGTAATCATTTTCATATTGAAGTTGCAGCCTATCCTGAAATTCACCCGCAGGCGGTGAGCGCGGTTGATGATGTGCAAAATTTGAAGCGTAAATATGAAGCAGGTGCTGATAGTGCCATTACGCAATATTTTTATAATCCAGATGCATATTTTTACTATCTGGATGAGTGTGCCCGTTTAAAAATTGACATGTCTATCATCCCGGGCATTATGCCTATCACGCAGCTTGATCGGCTGGCACGTTTTTCTGACATGTGTGGCGCGGAAATTCCACGCTGGATACGTAAACGGCTTGAGTCGTATGGGAATGACATTGCTTCAGTCAAGGCATTTGGTTTGGAAGTAGTGCACAAATTATGTGATACCTTGTTGGCTGGCGGTGCACCAGGGCTGCATTTTTATACATTGAACCGGGCAGAGGCAAGCTGTGCAGTCATGAGGCAGTTAGGAGTGATACCAGAAAATAGTATAGAGAATAGAGCGGTTACTGCAAATTGACAATATTCTAAATAAACGTTATTTTTGTCGGCGTACAGGCGATCGCGTATATAACTACATATAAATGGATTAAAAAAGTTGTTAAATACCAAACAATACGATTTTTTAATTATAGGCGCAGGGATTGTTGGCTTGTCAGTCGCCAGAGAATTATCTGAACGTTACCCACTTGCAAAAATCGCAGTTCTCGATAAAGAAAAAAAAATTGGTATGCATGCGAGCGGCCGCAACAGCGGCGTGCTGCATTCGGGTATTTATTATCCACAAGATAGTTTAAAGTCGCGTGTGTGCTCAAATGGTGCAAAAAGAATGTTTCAATTTGCACAAGAACACAACATTTCTTGCCGAAAGATGGGAAAGGTGATTATTGCATCCAATGAGCAGGATGTATCGACAGTGAATGTGCTGTTAAAAAATGCACAGGACAATCAGATAGAAGCACATCGGCTGGACGAAGCCCTGATAAGAGAAATTGAGCCGTATGCTAGTCCTTTTCAGTGTGGTATTTATACACCTGATACCGGGAGCATAGATAGCAAACAAGTGTTGAGTAAAATTTGTGACATATTAGTGTCGCGAGGCGTTGAAATATATTTGGATCAGCAAGTTGTTTCTGTGGATCATTCTAATGGCAAGGCAGCAACATGTCAGGATAGTTTTAATTACGGTTATTTATTTAACTGTGCTGGAGCGGGAACGGATAAAATTGCAAAGATGGCTGGATTGGCTAAAGATTACTCTCTTTTGCCATTCAAAGGTATTTACTATAAAGTTGCAAAACATAAAGAACATTTGGTGAATGGCAATATATACCCCGTTCCTGATTTGAACTTACCCTTTTTAGGAGTTCATTTTACGCGTACAATTCATGGTGATGTATATGTGGGGCCCACTGCTATTCCCGCTTTTGGCCGCGAAAATTATGGTCTGCTTCAGGGGATAAATGCCGAAGCATTTCGCATTGTTAAAGATATCATGTTGATGTATATGGCTAATCAACAACATTTCAGGGCGTTAATTCACTCTGAAGTTAGAAAATATGCCAAAAAGTATTTTATACGATCTGCGCGTAAACTGGTCGCATCGATATCTAAACATGATTTGTTACCATCGAATAAGGTGGGTATCCGGCCACAGTTGATTAATGTAGCAAAGCGTAAAATTGAAATGGATTATATAGTGGAGCAAGATGCAACGTCGATGCATGTTTTAAATGCGATATCACCAGCATTTACAGGCGCGTTTGCATTTGCTGAATTATTAGTCAACAGACTTTGAATATGGTTAATACAACAGGATAGTTGTGCATATATAAGGATGGTACACCGTGTCAGAATTGCTATTGAATGATGCTGAGCTAACAACGCCATTAAATGCCAATCGGACAGTGGTTCAGCCCGACAGGCGCGCATTGTTTGATGAAATTGATTCCATATTGAATAAATCAGATGAAAGCATCCATCAGGCAGTAGCAAAAATTCGACAGTCCATCCCTAAGGATGCTCGCCTTTCATTTGTATCAG
>CAZOVT010000001.1:6956-76854 GCA_964583565.1 uncultured Coxiellaceae bacterium | reverse complement strand
TCAGGCAACTTTAATATTGTTCATCCCGGGCATTTGCGTTTGTTGAATTTTGCAGCAGAGTGTGCTGACTTTTTAATAGTGGGATTAAATAATGACTCATGCGCAGGTACACTTGTTCCGCTTCATTTGCGTCTAAAAGGTGTACAATCAATAGATTGTGTTGATTTGGCATTATCACTGCCTGTCGCACCAGAGAAATTCATTTCCATTTTACAGCCTGATACCGTTGTTAAAGGCAGCGAGCATGAGCAATATTTCAATCAAGAGCAGCAAATTGTTGAAGAGTATGGCGGTAAATTAGTATTTTCATCAGGCGAGATGCGTTTTTCATCGCTGGATTTATTGCGTTCCGAAGTACAGGAAGCAATGTTCTCAACCATCAAAAAACCTGCCGAATATCTGCAGCGTCATGCGATTAATGTTGCAATGCTGCCGAATATTGTGCGCCAGTTTAAGGATCTTTCGGTCGTTGTACTGGGCGACATGATCGTTGATGAGTATATTACCTGTGATCCACTGGGACTTTCTCGTGAAGATCCAACCATTGTGGTCACACCGATTAAGCGTGATATTTTTATTGGTGGTGCAGGGATTGTTGCAGCGCACGCGCGCGCATTAGGTGCTAATGTTAAATATTTTAGCGTCGTGGGTAAGGATGAAACCTCTGCATACGCACGCAAGGCATTAGAACAGTTTGATGTTGATACATTTCTTGTGCAGGATACCAGCCGGCCGACGACGTTAAAGCAACGCTACCGTGCTGATGGTAAAACATTGTTGCGAGTATCACATCTCCGCCACCATCATGTGGATAGTGACTTGGCGATGAAAATGCTGAAGCAATTGTCAAAAACAATTAAATCCGCGAATCTGGTTGTGTTTTCTGATTTTAATTATGGTTGTTTGCCGCAATCGCTGGTGGATGCAGTGATTGATTTATGCCAGAAAAATGGTGTTCCGATGGTGGCGGATAGTCAATCATCCTCTCAGATTGGTGATGTGTCCCGCTTTCATGACATGATGCTGGTGACACCAACAGAACATGAAGCTCGCCTTGCTGTGCATGATCAATCATCTGGCCTGATTGTATTAGCGGACAAGTTAAGTCAAAAGGCGAATGCAGAACATGTTTTTATTACATTAGGTGCTGAAGGATTAATGGTGCATTCTCCTCACGGCAAAAAAGATCAATTAAAAACAGATCAGTTGCCAGCGTTTAATAGCGCACCCAAAGATGTTTCTGGCGGTGGCGATTCGTTACTTATTTCATCTTCGCTGGCACTTGCTGCTGGCGCGTCGATTTGGGAAAGTGCGTATATTGGATCTATCGCTGCAGCATGTCATGTGTCGCGTATGGGCAATATGCCGTTATCTGTTAATGAACTGCTGCAGGAACTGTATTTATGAAGGCACTTTTGTTGGCAGCAGGTTTCGGTACCCGATTGCGGCCGATTACTGATCATCTGCCTAAATGCCTGGTGTCGATTCAACAAAAACCTTTATTAGCTTATTGGCTGGATTTACTTCTCCCAACACAGGTGGATCATGTATTAATCAATACGCATTACCTTCCTGCATTAGTGAAAAAATTTATTGCTTCATCGCCATGGTCGCATCAAGTGACCTTGGTGCATGAAGCAGAGCTGCTTGGTACAGGTGGTACTGTTCTGAAAAACCGTGATTTTTTACAGAATGGGCCTTTTATACTGGCGCATGCCGATAATTTAACTCGTTTTGATGTGGGTGATTTTATAGCAGCACATCGACAGAGGCAGCCGGGTGTTGAAATAACAATGATGACGTTTGACACGGATGTTCCGCAAAGTTGTGGTATTGTTGAATTAGACCAGCAAGGGATTGTTGTTGGTTTTCATGAAAAATCAAAGGAATTTCACGGCACACGAGCAAATGCGGCTGTGTATATCATAGAACCGTCTGTTATCAATTTTTTACATTCATTAAATAAACACGTGATCGATATCAGTACTGAAGTATTGCCGCATTATCTAGGTCGTATGCAGACATTTCACAACGGCAATTATCATCGAGATATTGGAACACCAGAGAGTTTGACGCTGGCTGAAGCTGAATTTTGACTGATTTAAAAATTAAAAAGGATGCAGAGCATGAAAGTATTAGTGACAGGTGGGTGTGGTTATAAGGGTCATGTGCTGATCCCTAAATTATTAGCTAGAGGCTATGATGTCGTAGCATTTGATACGCAATGGTTTGGAAATCATTTTCAACCGAATCCAAAATTAACCGTGGTTAAGGGTGATGTGCGTCATGTTGATGCAATCCCGCTGGAAGGCGTTGACTGTATTATTCACCTTTCATCGATTGCAAACGATCCTTGTGGTGATTTGAACCCAAAATTAACATGGGAAGTCAGTGCGCTTGCTACCATGCAATTAGCCGACAAGGCAAAACGTCTTGGTATCAAACACTTTATCTATGCATCATCTGGCAGTGTGTATGGCGTGAAAGATGAGCTTCAGGTGACGGAAGGTCTTGAGTTGAATCCCATTTCTGAATACAACAAAACTAAAATGGTAGGCGAGCGTGTTTTGTTGAGTTACAAAGATGATATGGTGGTGCAAATTATACGTCCCGCGACAGTTTGTGGTTATTCACCGCGTATGCGTCTGGATGTGTCAGTCAATATGTTAACTGTGCAGGCGTTATCAAAAGGTAAAATCACGGTGTTTGGCGGCAAGCAAGTGCGCCCAAATATTCATATAGATGATATTACCGATTTGTACTTATATTTGATTGATCATCCAGAAATAACAGGTGTATTTAACGCTGGTTTTGAAAATATCTCTATCCTTGATATCGCGCAGATGGTAACCAGGCATGTGCCTGTTGAAATTGTGGTGACTGAATCAAATGACCCACGGTCATATCGGGTAAATTCAGACAAATTATTGGCAACCGGTTTTAAGCCCAGGAAAAATGTTGAAGATGCCATCAAGGAAATTATAGAACAGTTTAAAAAAGGCATCATCAAAGATGAAGACTGCAATTACAACTTGAAATGGATGCAGCAAACCGTGTTACAAGGACAGGTCGCATGAAATTGACTGACGAAGCGTTTTTTGGTGATTATGCAACGCGGCTTAACAGCATATTGTCACAAACTGAATGGTCTGGTGTTGCAGAGCTTGCACATGACATGAAACGATGCTGGCTGACAAAAAAGCAGGTGTTTTTGTGTGGGAATGGCGGCAGCGCGGGTAATGCGATTCATTTGGCGAATGATTATCTTTATGGCATTGCTAAAAAAAGCGGTGGCGGATTGCGTGTCAATGCATTGTCTGCGAATTCAGCTGTCTTAACATGCCTGGGTAATGACATTGGTTATGACCGCATTTTTTCCGAGCAATTAGCGGTGCAAGGACAAGCCTCTGATTTATTGATTGTGCTGTCAGGTAGTGGAAATTCACCTAATATTATTGCCGCTCTGGAACAGGCAAAGAAAATGGATATTAAATCCTATGCGATTCTTGGGTTCTCTGGTGGTCGCTGTAAAGCACTGGCGGATGTGGCTATTCATTTTCCTGTCGACGACATGCAGATAGCAGAAGATTTGCAATTGGTTGTCGGGCATATGTTGATGCAATGGTTATATGTCAATCGTCCCCAATTGACGACAGTAGACGACGATGCAGTGTATGCTGAAGGGGTGATATCGTATGCATAAAGTAATGGTAATAGGTAGTAATTCGTTTTCAGGCGCAAGCTTTGTTGATTTCGCACTGGATAAAGAAATAGAACTGATTGGAACAAGCCGTTCGGCTGAGCCGGTAGACGCATTATTGCCTTACAAATGGCGCAATCACAAACATTTTACATTCCATCAACTGGATCTTAATAGTGATTTGCCAGCGATGATGGATCTCATTAAGAAAGAAAAGCCGTCACATATTGTTAATTTTGCGGCACAGAGTATGGTTGCCGAGAGCTGGAAATATCCAAGTGACTGGTTTATGACAAACACCGTTTCAACCGTGAAATTACACGATGCGTTGCGTCAGTGTGATTTTTTACAGCGTTATGTGCATGTATCGACGCCAGAAGTGTATGGCAGTTGTTCTGGTTTTGTGAATGAATCGTTTCCATTTAATCCCAGCACACCTTATGCGGTTTCTCGTGCGGCAGCTGATATGAGTTTGCGCACGTTTCATGCGGCTTATGGGTTTCCTGTTGTGACAACACGCGCGGCAAATGTTTATGGTCCGGGTCAGCAGCTTTATCGAATTATACCACGTACTATTTTATTTATTATGTTAGGACGGAAGCTGCAGCTACATGGCGGCGGTGTTTCGACACGCTCTTTCATACACATGAAAGATGTGTCAGATGCTACCTGGCGTATCATGCTCGATGGCAATAATGGTGACACCTATCATATTTCGACGGATGAAGTTGTCTCTATACGCGATCTGGTTGAACGAATTTGCACGAAACTGAACGTTTCTTTTGAAGATCATGTTGAAGTTGTTGGTGAGCGTCTGGGTAAGGACGCTGCTTATCATTTGGAAAGCAGCAAACTCCGCAAGGAACTGGACTGGAAAGACCATGTGACGCTTGATAAGGGGCTGGATGATTGTGTCGCGTGGGTAAAAACGCATTTTGAGACATTGAAGAATCAACCGTATGATTACTCTCATAAACCGTGAGAATATAGAATGAATAAAGTAACAATCTCTGAACTTGAAAATCATGCCCGCATCTTGCGGGCACGTATTATTGAAACTTCGCACAAGGCAGGTATCCCGCATTTAGGATCATGTCTTTCTTGCGTGGATATTTTAACAGCGCTGTATTTTTCCATCTTGCGCATAGACCCTGCAAACCCAACAGCCGCCAATCGTGATCGGTTTATCCTGAGCAAAGGTCACGGCGCTCCTGCATTATTTCAGTTATTAGCAATGCGGGGATTTTATCCTGAAAGCATGCTGGAAACGTACGGTGAAGATGGCGGCGTGTTTGCCGAGCATCCACCTGCACCCGGTTATTTAGCAGGCATTGAAGCGGCGACGGGTTCATTAGGTCATGGGTTGCCGATTGCGTTGGGAATGGCATTGGCCGCACGTATGAATAAACAGACATATAAAGTGTATGCGGTGCTCAGTGATGGCGAGTGCAATGAAGGTTCTGTGTGGGAAGCTGCTATGCTGGCTGCAGCACAGAAGGTAGATAATTTATGTATCGTGATTGATTTCAATAAGTGGCAGGCCACTGGCAGAAGTCGTGACGTGATGGCGCTTGATCCGTTAATGGAGAAATGGAAAGCATTTGGCTGGAATGCATGTGAGGTTGATGGACATGATATGTCAACATTGGTTGACACACTTGCTCATTTTCCATCTGGACAGCATAAACCAACAGCAATCATTGCGCACACGGTCAAGGGGAAAGGCGTTTCATTTATGGAAGATGATAACAACTGGCACTACCGCACACCAACCGCGGCAGAAGTCATACTTGCCAAGCGTGAGTTAGGTATTGAAGAGGTAGTGGCAGCATGAGAAACGCATTCGCAAAAGAAATAACCCAGCTTGCTAAAACAGACAAGCGGCTTGTATTGCTGTCAGGTGATATTGGCAATAAATTATTTGATGATTTTAAACAGGTAGATCCAGATCGTTTTTATAATTGCGGTGTGGCAGAAGCGAATATGATGGGTGTTGCTGCTGGCATGGCCTTGTCAGGCTTTCGACCAGTCATTTATACCATCACACCTTTCACGACAACACGCTGCTTCGAGCAAATTCGGGTGGATGTGTGTTATCACCAGGCGCCAGTCATTATTGTTGGCACAGGATCAGGGCTTTCCTACGCTGAATTAGGCCCCACGCATCATTCACTTGAAGATATGGCTATTTTGCGCACGCTGCCGGGAATGTGTGTGATGGCGCCGTGCGATGCAACCGAGTTGCGGTTGGCGTTGCAGGCCGCATTACAGCAAAACAACCCGGTTTATATTCGTATTGGCAAAAAAGGTGAACCAGATATTCATTCAGCCGTGTCGGATTTTGCAATTGGTAAATCTATTGTTGTTCGCAAAGGCGCTGATGTTGCATTGCTGAGCGCAGGAACCATTATATCTGAAGTGCTAAAAGCAGCAGACATATTAAAAGATAAGGGTATTTCGGTTGAAGTAACCAGTTTTCATAGTATCAAACCGTTGGATAGTGATTATTTGCAGACGGCGAGCCAGCATTTCAAGTTGCTGGTCTCCATTGAAGAGCACGGTTTGATTGGCGGTTTGGGCGGCGCGATTGCGGAATGGTTAGCAAGACAGAGCAACACAACACCATTCATGAGTCTGGGTACGCCCGATGAATTCATGCATGAAGTCGGCAGTCAGGAATATGCTCGAGCAAAATATGGTTTGGTCGCAGAAGATATAGCTGTAAATGTCATTGCGCGCTTAAATAGGCAGTAACGATGCGAATTGGATTTGATTTTGATAATACAATTGTTAGTTATGATGCACTTTTTCATAAGGTAGCACGTGAACAGGGTGTGATACCTGACGAGATACCGGTTAATAAATTGGCGGTACGTGATTATTTAAGAAAAGCTGGTCAAGAAGATATCTGGACTGAAATGCAAGGTGATGTGTATGGCGCGCGCATGAGTGAAGCGCAGTCTTATCCCGAAGTCATTGCTGTGATGAAGCGGCTGCGAGACGCTGGCCATACACTGGCAATCATGAGCCATAAAACACGGCATCCATATCGCGGCAAGCAGCATGATCTGCATGCTTCTGCGCGAGCATGGATACAGCGTTATCTCTGTGTGGATGGTGAGCAGATTATTCCAGCTAACCAGATTTTTTTTGAATTAACCAAGGAAGAAAAGCTGGCACGTATTGAGCAATTTCGCTGTGACGTGTTTATTGATGATTTGCCAGAAATTTTATTGGCCGCACAATTCCCTGCTGCGACCAAACGGTATTTGTTCGATCCAGAACAACACCATCAGCAAGCGGATTTGCCAGATATTTCCATTGTGCCGTCATGGCTGCATTTTGAAAGTCATTTATCATGATACAAGCAGATGAATTAACCGTTAATGCCGCGCAATTACTTGAAAAGTCAGGTATCAGCTCAGCTATCCGTTCTATTACGCCTTGCACCAGTGGTGGAAATAATCGCACTTATCGGTTAGAGACGATCAATGGTGTTTATGCTTTGAAGCAATACTTTCGGCAAGCATCAGATAAACGTGACCGGCTGATGTCGGAATATGCTTTTTTAGTGTATGCCAATCGTGTTGCTGAAGGTATGGTGCCGCGTCATTATGGGATGGATGCAGTATCAGGATTAGCATTGTATGAATTCATTCAAGGCCAGGCTGTTCAAGCAGGGCAGCTAAGTGCGGAAGATATTGCCAGTGCGGCAGCCTTATTTCGGGCGTTGAACCAGCCGGGTATGCAAGAGCAGGCGAGGGATTTGCCGCAGGCGTCTGAAGCATGTTTTAGTATTCGTGAACATCTTAATTTAATTGACTCCCGTATTGCCGGGTTGCAGGCAATTGAGCTGGTGCATGAAGAAGATACATTGGCAGTGACGCAAATTGAAGAATTGGCCGCACGTTGGGATACTGTTTCTGCCGAGATAAAACGTATCGCCAGAATGGAACGCATTGATATCAACCAGCCGCTTGCGCCCGAACAATGCTGTATTTCACCGTCTGATTTTGGATTTCACAACGCGCTGCGACTAGCAGATGGTCGTCTTTGCTTTCTGGATTTTGAATATGCCGGCTGGGATGATCCAGCTAAAATGACGGGCGATTTTTTCTCGCAGTTAGCTATTCCAGTGCCGCCCGATTATTTTGACGCATTCACAGAGGTGGTGATGGCACCATTTCCACACGCTGAAACATTAATACGCCGTGCGCAGCTATTACGCCAGGTTTATCAGATAAAATGGTGCTGCATTGCATTGAACGTATTTATCCCCGATAATTTGGCTCGGCGTCGATTTGCGAATCCGACTTTAAATGTTGTCGATTTAAAACGAGCGCAGTTAAAAAAAGCAGAATTACTATTACATTGTTTAGAGGTTTAAATCATGGCTGTTATTGATTTCATGTCTGTTATCCACAAAAGTACAAAACGTGATTATCTCGCCCGCGTCAACGACCCTGATTATCCCAAGGCAAAAGCGGCCGAATTATCCAAACAATGGGGATATGATTACTGGGATGGTGACAGGCGCGTTTGTTACGGCGGCTACAAGTATATGGAAGGGCGCTGGGAAAAAGTAGCCAGAGCATTAGCAGAGCATTACAACATCAAGCCAGGCGATAAAATTCTGGATGTAGGCTGTGGCAAAGCATTTTTATTGTATGATTTTACCAAAGTTGTTCCGGGTGTAGAGATATATGGTCTGGATATCTCAGAATACGCAATTGAAAACGCGAAAGAAGAGGTGAAAGACAGATTGCAGGTTGGCAGCGCAACATCGCTGCCTTATCCAGATGATTATTTTGATCTGGTTATCTCCATTACGACACTGCACAATTTACATAATTATGATTTAGACAAGGCATTGCGTGAAATTGAACGCGTAGGTAAAAATAATAAATATATTTGTGTTGAGTCATACCGTAATGAAGTCGAAAAAGCGAACTTGCTTTATTGGCAAGTCACTTGTGAGGCATTCTGTACACCGCAAGAATGGGAGTGGTGGTTTGAGTTGACTGGGTATACAGGTGATTACTCGCTGATTTATTTTGAGTAGGGATAAGAAAATATGCATTCAAGAAATGAAAATGCTGAAAAAGATAAAACAGAGTTTAGAAATTATGTCGACCAGCCAGGCGTTGAAAGAACTTACCGACGCATGTATCAAAATCAAAATTTATTTTTTGTTCGAGTCATGAAGCAGCATTTTGTAAATGGTTCAGGTGTCGAAATGAGTTTTAAAGATGCCTTTGATTTATTAGATTCAGTTTATGATGAAAGTGACCCTGATGTAGATGATGCACAAATTTATCATGCTTATCAAACAGGCGAGGCGTTAAAATCTCTTCTGTGTGCTGATGACCCGGCAAAGTTGAGACAAGACCTTGCAGTGCGAGATTTATTTTCTGATGAAGAATGGGAAAGGCTGCCTGCCGAACAACGTGATAATTACCCATGCTATATTCATGAACTTTACCCCGAGATCACAGACTGGTCGTGGTTGCCGTTAATTGGATTTTTACATGATGTTGGTAAAGTATTAGCGACAGAGAAGCTGGGCGAAGTACCGCAATGGGCTGTCGTTGGTGACACCTTACCAGTTGGCGCACCCTTTTCCATGTCCAATGTGTATGCTGATAAAGGCTATCATTTAGAAAATCCGGATTTTGCTACGAATATAGATGATGACAATACATTTGGTGTTTATCAAAAGCATTGCGGGTTTAACCATGTCAATATGACCTGGGGGCATGATGAGTATGGCTACACCGTGTTGAATAATACAGTTCATCGCTTGCCGCCTGCGGCATTATATCTTATCCGGTTTCATTCATTTTATGCATGGCACACCCCGCGTAATGAAATTCGCGGTTACGAAGAACTGGCAGATGATCATGATTGGAAAATGCTGCCCTTGTTGAAAATGTTTCACGAGTCAGACCTTTACTCTAAAGGTGAAAAAATGCCTGATGTTCAGGCATTACGTAAATACTACGTTGATATGCTGGAACAATTTGTGCCTGGCCGGGTGGAGGCACGTAACAGCACTAGTCCAGTGCAGCATCGTTGGTGACGATTCGTGTTTTTTCGATCACCTTATCTAAAATTTTTATATAAATCTCTTTGCGTGCGACTCGGTGCAGCTCAATAACGCGTTGTGCTAGCATGAGAGATGGGCGTGTATTTAATCCACTGGCGATATCATAAAGAACATCTTCTGGCGTATCTGTATAGCAGGCGATTCCAGGCAGTGAGTATTCACCGGATTGTATAAGGTCGTTGATTAAATTTCGTACGATATTTTCATTTGTCATAGTGATTTCCTTCTTGGCCGCATGTATTGAATCGGGATTATTTATACGTTGATGGTGTGTTGGTAATAGTTTATTCAACTCATTGCATAAGCAGGAGAACAATTCTATTTCTAAAATTCGAAGTTCATTTTTTGAAAGGCCTTTTGCATTTAATTGATAAAATTGGCAAAGTTCTTGTACTGCTGACATCCATTCACTCCTGTGTTGATTGACCCCGCCGCCTGATACAGTGGACTTGTTATTGGGCGGTATTTTAAGGCACCACCCTGAAAAGATCGACATTTTATTGCCGATAAAAAGAGTATGTCAATAAAATAAAGGCATTATTTTGTCTTAATAAAAAAATTACTGTAGAAATCGATATTATATGGACATTCTTAAAGGGTGACGGTAATATCGCCTGGCTATTATGAGGTCGGACATGTTTGAAAAATTGAGTGATAACTTAAATCATTTGATGTCTGTGGCGGGCATTAACGCAAGTGAATTAGCCAGATTAACGGGTATTCCTGCGAGCACGATAAAAAAAATACGCAATCGTAACAATCCAAATCCAACATTGATGACATTAGTGCCAATAGCCAAGCAGTTTAATGTGACATTAAGTCAGTTGGTGGGAGACAGGATTGAAGAAAATAAGCAAGGGATAGAGAGCTCGTGTTTTTGTGCCGGACAAAAAAGTGCGCCAATTATTTCCTGGGCAGATGCATTAAGCTGGCCAAAGATTAGTAGTAATGTGTTTCAGAGGGTTATTGTTGATGATGCGTATAATGAAGCAGTGTATGCGCTGATTGTTTCTGAAAGTGATTGGGTTGGATTTGCTGAGAACTCTCTTATTATTATTGATCCATCAGCAATGCCAGCACATAGACAATATGCGCTTGTCTGTAGAGAAGGGCAAAGCTCTCCAACAATAAGACAGTTTTTATTAGATGATGGTCAAATGTATTTTAGGTCAGTAGTAGATGGAAGCCATTCAATTATATCAGCATCGCAGTATCAGGTACTTGGTGTTGTTGTTGAATATAGAAATAGGTTAATTCATAACTAAAATAAATAGTATAACGAGGGTTCTAATGTGTGAAATGCCGGTGTTTTATCATAAATCAACGCTGATGATAGTAGATGATGATGAGATTGTACTGAAGGCAGTATCAAAGTTTTTTCAAAAAAAATTTATTATAAAACCATTTATTAACCCATTAGAGTGTATAGATTATTATAAAAATAATATATCTGCTCTTTCAGGGCGTTATTTTATTAAGGCGGATGTAGGGCATGAATACTATAATGTAGCAAATTATGCGCCTGTAAATTTAGATATGGAGAATATATATCGTTTAAGTTCTGATCCAGAACGGCATAGTGAAATTAGTATATTAGTCGTTGATTATAATATGCCAGGGATAAATGGCATAGAATTATGCAATCGATTATCAGCATATCCTGTAAAAAAGATTTTGTTAACAGGCATGGCAAGTATAGATATCGCAATTGATGCGTTAAATAAAGGAATCATTGATTGTTATTTAACAAAAGGCAGTGAAAATTTAGTCGATCAGTTGAATTATTACGTCAATTTTTTATCAAAAAAATATTACGATAATTTGACAAAACCGATTCTTTCTCATTTAGAAGCTGATAATAGGTTGCCGTTATCTGATTCCGTTTTTGTTGATTATGTTAATAAGCATTACTTATCAGAAAAGATGTACGAATATACATTAATTGACAAAAATGGGAGTTTAATATTGATTGATGAGGATGGAAAAGTTAATTATTTAATCGTACATACAGAAAAATCATTGCATGATTTTATTGAATTGAACGATGACGTTTGTGAGGCTGATAGCCATTTAAAGGCAATTAAAAATAGAGAAAAGGTGCCATTTTTTGGTGTAGGCGCCGAATGTTGGCAATTTCCAGTTACAGAATGG
This sequence comes from uncultured Coxiellaceae bacterium, assembly GCA_964583565.1. Lineage (GTDB taxonomy): Bacteria > Pseudomonadota > Gammaproteobacteria > DSM-16500 > DSM-16500 > Aquicella. Next base: position 64,897 of record CAZOVT010000001.1, on the reverse strand, counting down.
GACAAATATTTTTTTGAACCCGTTTTGTTAAAGGGAAGAGAAAATTATTATATTTCTATTATATCTTAAGTGGGAATTTGTATCGTTTATTTAGGTGGGTAAGGTAATGAATTTGTGGATTAAAAAACCAGAACAATTAAAAAACCATTTTATGGTGATGTTGCCTATCGTTGCATCACAAGTTTTACAACGTTTGTACCCAGTTGTAGATAATCATTATTTGTCAACGTTTGGAAACGAAGTACTTTATGTGCATGGTATACAGTATAATTTTATTACATTTGGCCAATTTATAGGTCTTGCTACTTATATGAGCTGCCTGGTTTTTTGGCGGCGTCAGGAATATTTGGGTAAGCAAGGAGGTATACTAGTTTCACATTTGTTAATGTCAGGGTTGTTCTCAGTGTTATTAGCTATTTTTTCCTGGATATTTACCCCATCTATTTTGGCTTATTATAAGATTTCTCAGGCTTATATGCCAATGGCAAAAACATATTTGAGAATTGGTTTGTGTAGTATGGTATTACAAGCAATTTATGGTGGCTTGGATGGCATGCTTGTTAGTTCTCAAAAACAAAAAATAAGTATGTGTATAGCGGTATTCTTATTGGCAGGCAATATTATTGTGGATAAGTATATTGTTTTTTCAAATGTATTTTTAGAAGAAACTGTTAAATTTTATACCCCTGTATGTTTGGTGGGTTTTTCAACAGCTGTTTTATTGTTTCTGGGCGTGATTGTATCGTTAATCATTGTGTGTCGATCTATACAAAGTTGGGATTGGATTTCATGGAGGGAAATGTTATCTGTATGGTGGAGTGAATTAGGTTCTTATTTAATGCGCGGCGCCGTGCCTTTTATATATGCATATCAACTTTGTTTTATTAGCACATCATCCAGACTGCTTGTTACTTATCAGTTGGCTTTGCATGTTTCATATTTAATTTGTTTCCCTTTAATTGCGGCTATGCAAGTAGCTGTTAGAGATGCAGGTGGTAAAGAAGATAGTTGTAATATTGCAAAAGTAGGAGAGCCTCCTGCATGGTGGGGATCGTATTTTTATACGGGCATGATCCCATCTGTTCTGTTAATTTTACTGGTAATGTTTGTTTCATCTCCAATATTGAAAATACTTTACGGGTATACCACGCCAAATGACCACTCATCATTTTTATTTATTTTCTTTTTTTCGTGCTTGATTGGGCAAATAGGCAATACATTTACGATTCCCTTGCGGGCAGCCAGAAAGAGTTATTTTATTACAAAAAACTTTTTTCTTTCAGAGCTGGTTGTTATGTTGGGTGGAACTCAACTTCTCATATATACGAATGAAGCTACGCCACAATCATTGGGATATATTATTCTGCTATTTACAATATGTTATTGTGGTTTAAATTTCCGAGATATTTTTAAATTAAAAATTAGATAGAAAAGAGATTTTTTAGTGAAAAAAATAATTAATTGGTTTCATCGGGTTCGATCCAGATTTTGGAATGAAAAAAGATCTGGTAATGGCATGCGTCGTCGATTTAGTAGAAGAGCACTTTTTGGATTACTTCGTGGCTATGTTAGCTTTCTATTGGGGCGAGTTAAATATGAAGGAGATTATCGTTGTTTAATTGTAGGGCCAAATGTCGATTTTGATATGTGGTCTGGTGGTGCTATTGTGATGGTAGGTAAAAATGATGTAAAAAATATAGTAGATCCTGCTAATATTTTATATCCAACAGCATCCAGTGTTGGTGTTTATCCACAGTATGATCACATGAATGTGCCAATGTCTCATCCTACAAGACTAAGAATTAAAAATCGTGCTAGATTAATTTTAGAACCTAACACATGTATTTTAGCTGGTTGTTATTTGGCTGTAGCGCATGATAAGGAATTAAGAGTAGGGTCGGAAAGTTATATTGCTCACGGTGTTGTTATTAATACGAGCTGTGGATTGACGATTGGTAGAAATGTGATGATTGGTCATGAGTCAACTATTATGGATTACGATGGTCATCCTATATATACATTGGATAGTGATTTGTTTGAAGGTAACTCATATGGAGGAAAAGCATTGCCTATTAGAATTGAAGATAATGTATGGATAGGATTTAAAACAACGATTTTAAAAGGCGTGACTATAGGCAGTGGGTCAATTATTGGTGCTAATTCGTGTGTAACGAGAGATGTTCCTAAAAATTCTATTGTCATTGGAAATCCAGCTAGAGTAATAAAAGAAAATATAGTATGGAAAAGATATTAAATTTTTTATTTTTGTCGTGTCTTATATTATCTTCTAATATTTATGCTGATAATAGTGACTATTATATTAAAATTCCTTTGCAGCGATCAAAAATTTCACTTGATCCTTCGCATGTTCAGGATATCTCCAGTTTATTTGTTTCCAGGCAAATTAATTGCCAGCTTGCTCGAATGCAAGGGTCAAAATTTTTTTTAGAAGCAGCTAAATCAGTTAAATATGTATCCCCGTTAGAGATTATTGTTCAAATAAAGGAAAATATTTATTTTAACGATGGATCACCAGTTAACGCGGAAGATGTTGTAGCTAGTTTTGAATATGTTAAAAAATCCAGAACTGTGCTAAGAAATATTTTTTTATGGGTAGATAAAATTTCTATTATTAATGAAAAAACGATATCCTTTTCTTTGAAAAATCCAGCCCCAAAATTTTTAACAGTATTATCTTCGCCAAATTATGCTATTTTTAAAAAATCCTTTTTAGATAAAGCAAAAAAAGATAATCAGCAGTGGAAAAATCCAGTTGGTTGCGGCGGATATAAAATAGGAAAGTATGATGATAATAAAATTAGTCTTATTCCTGTGAAAAAAACGGTTCCAATAGTGTTTTATGTAAATAAGAGAAATCAAATCCATACTGATGAAATAAACAAATATGACATTATTGGATTAAATATCATAGGGAATAACGATGAACTTAAGAAGTTTAATCTTGTAGAGATTTTTGACCCATTACAATTTTATCTTGGCTTAAATTTGAACAGGAAGAAATGGAAAAATAAATTAGATAGGTGTTCTTTTTTATCTAAATTGAATAGACAAATTTTGCTGGGTAGTTATGGTAGCATGGCTAATTTATCTAATGATTTTTTTCCTCAGGGTACCTTTGGTTATAGCGGGAAAACTAATTTTTTTGCTAATGAAGAAATAAAGTATAAAAAAATACCAGCACATAAGATGAATGATTTTTGTCTTGCTTATTTATCTGTATCAGTACCAGAAGAGTATCGTGATGCATATATAAAAATGATTAAGACGGTTATCCCTGTAAATAAAACAATGTTGATAGTAAATTCAAAAAAATTTGGTTTAGAGTTTTCCAAGAAAAAATGTGATGCATTTGTGTTTGCATTAAAATCTAATTATTTGGATGGCTATGAATATCTAAATATTTTAGCTAATGATGATGCGGATTTTTCTGGAATTGGGAAAAATATTTTTTATAAAGATATTGAGGAGAGTCAAAACTTAACTAACCCTCATGAAAAAATAAAAAAATATAGAGAAATAGTTGATAGGGTAGAGGATGCTTGTATGGTTCGGCCGCTTATTACCATACCCATGCGGTCTATTTACGTTAGAAAAACTATTAATGCTCCAGAAATTGGTCTCGGACCGCTAAATGAATACTATCTTGGCAACGTAACGATATTAAATAAATCATGAAAATAGTACCCATTTCTGGACAGTCTACTATCAGATCGCTTGTTGAGAGATCATTTATAGTTGCAATTTTTATTATTTTAGTGGCAACTGTTATTCTTGGTTTTTATTTAAATCAAAAAGATTTTCAAGATAAACGTAATAGTAATTTACAAAAAATACATAGTATTATGTCGAATGTGATTTTGCCAGCATTAGATGTATCTGAGATGATTGAAGTTAGACGTTTATTAAGCCTCGTATCCAGTCATGATGAGGTTTTTGTTGTTATTGATGCTGATTATAGTATTTTGATGCCTGATTATTCGAAAATGTTTCTTGTTAATTCTGTTATTAATAAAGATCATGTATTGGATAGTTGTGATAAATTGAATATGCTTTATCAGCGTGTTGGTAGCGATGAATATTGGATAAATTGTACTGTTTTAATGAAAGAAGATGCATTCTTAAAAAAAGAGTATGTGGGTGTTTTACTTAGTTTTTCAAAAAACAGGCGGTTGGTGTTTTCTCCCACACTGCTGCTTTCTTTTGGTACAATAATATTTATTTTTTTATTTGTTTTTTTATGGTTTAGGCAGGTTTTATATAGGCACCTGTTAAAACCGTTAACAATACTGGGGAATCGCATTGGCGATAAGGCAAAGTCACCATTTTTAGATCAATCATTAATTGGCGAAATTAAAAATGCACCTAATGAAATAGTTACTATTAAGCAGGTGTTTGAACGATTGCTCGAGAATTTACAGATGGAATATAAATCTCGAATTGAAGTTGAGAAAAAATCTGCGCTTTGTGATTTAGCTGTGCAAGTGGCACATGATATTCGATCGCCTTTGACCGTTATGGAGATGACACTTTCTTCTCTGTCAAAATATATAGATGAAGAAAATATAAGTATTCAGCGGGAATCTATTAAGTCTGTGAGAGATATTGCTAATAATTTATTAAATCAGTATCGTGAGCCTATTGCTCATGATGCTGATTATGGGTTATTTGAAGATTATGATTATAAACTTGTCTGTATAAATTCTCTTATTGAGAAAATGATTTTACAAAAACGACAAGAGTGGGGAAACTATCCATGTGATATTAGTTATTTAGCTAGTCCTGATGCCAGATTGATTCATATAAAGGTTAATTTGAATAATATTAAACGCATGATATCGAATTTGTTAAATAATGCCTATGAAGCGCTGCATGATAATAGATTCATTAAGTTAGAATTAAATGTTGTTAATGATAATTTAATTTTTAATATTTATGATTCTGGTATTGGCATACCAGAAGAAAAAATTTCGTCGGTTTTGTTGGGTAATAGTTTAAAGCATCATGGTGCTGGGTTGGGATTATCTGTAGCTAAGCGATATATGCAGAGTATAGGCGGTGATTTGCAATTAACATCTGTTTTTGGCAGTGGTACGCGTGTAATGTTGTCGTTTTCCATAATGAACCACTTTTAAGATTGAGCCAAATAATATAAAAGTTAATAACTTATAGTAGAGGAAAAAATGAAAAAACCATTAAAGGTAGGAGTAATCCAGCAAAAAGGCTTTTCTGATAAGCAGGCGGCGCTGGAAGAGTCTTACAAGGGCATTCAACAAGCAACCCAGCAAGGTGCTGAACTAGTAGTATTACAAGAACTTCATGCAGGCCTTTATTTTTGCCAGCATGAAAGCATAGAGATTCTCTCTCAGGCTGAGCCTATTCCTGGAGAAACTACCACCTTTTTATCCAATGCCGCTAAAGAATTTAATGTTGTAATAGTAGGGTCTATTTTTGAAAAAAGAGCTATTGGTCTACATCATAATACGGCTGTAGTTTTTGAAAAAGATGGCAGCATAGCAGGAAAATATCGCAAAATGCATATTCCAGATGATCCCGGCTATTATGAAAAATATTATTTTTCACCAGGCGATTTAGGATTTAAACCAATTCAAACAAGCGTAGGAAAACTTGGCGTCTTAGTATGCTGGGATCAGTGGTATCCAGAGGCCGCTAGAATTATGGCATTAAATGGTGCTGATATTTTAATTTATCCAACAGCTATTGGTTGGTACCCAGGTGACGACCCGCAGCTTCGAGATGAATTGGTTGATTCATGGATAACCGCTCAAAGGGGACATTCTATTTCTAATTGTCTTCCTGTCATTGCATGTAATCGTATAGGGTATGAACCAGATCCTACAAATGTAACTGAAGGGCTGCATTTTTGGGGAAACAGCTTTATTACTGGGTCGCATGGAAAAGTTAAAGCTCGCGCTGGCATAGAATCAGAAGTTCTAATGGGTGAAATTGATTTTAACGAAACAATTCAAAAAAGGCACATTTGGCCATATCTTCGTGATCGTCGAGTAGATGCATACCAAGATATTCTATGCCAGTATATAGATTGAAACTATACCTATCAAAAAACGGTATAATCAACCATGTTGAAAATCATACCTATTCCCGCATTTAAAGATAATTACATCTGGTTGGTAATAAATAGCCAACTTGGGCAAGCTATCGCGATCGATCCTGGGGATGCAAGTCCGGTGTTGAGCTTTCTTGAGAAGCATCATTTAACGTTGGTTGGAATATTGGTGACGCATAAACATGCTGACCACACTGCTGGGATTAGTAAATTACTAGATGTATATCCTGGTATCGATATTTATGCGCACCCGATAGAAAATATTTCATTAACAACACATCCTGTACAGCAAGATGAAGTGATTACGATAGAAGGGTGGCCTATTACTTTTAAGGTAATTCATATTCCCGGACATACACTTGGGCATGTTGCTTTTTACGCTAGCCCTGCTTTGTTTTCAGGGGATACACTTTTTGGCGCTGGTTGTGGGCGCATATTTGAGGGTACAGCGGAAGAAATGTTTCGCTCCCTTAATAAGCTTATGGCGCTTCCAGATGAAACGCTAATTTATTGTGGTCATGAATATACATTAGCTAATTTAAATTTTGCTTTACATGTAGAGCCAGATAATGAGGATATCCGAGAACGTATTAAGTTAGTAGAAAAATTGCGTTTAAATAATAAGCCATCACTTCCTTCCACTATGATTTCTGAAAAACAAACAAACCCATTTTTGCGTTGTAGTCAAAAGAGCGTTATTGAAATGGTTCAGATTTATGTAAATCGAAAATTGACGAACACAATAGATGTGCTCCGCGAGTTAAGAGAATGGAAAAATAAATTCTAAAGAAAAGAAGTTTGACAATTATTGATCTTAAAACGTACAATCGATTGAATTTTTATAATGGATTATTAATATGCTTGAATTGTTACAAGCTATCCCCTTTGGATTTGCAGCCCTGTTTCCTGTTATTAACCCAATTGGCTCATCTGTTATTGTGTTGGCGCTGGTTGATGGATCGTCCACTGCAGAGTTGAATCGACTGGCTTTTAAGATCGCGTTGTATACAGCGATTATGTTAGCCATTGCCCTGTTTGCAGGCTCATGGATACTGCGAATATTTGGCATCACGATCCCCATTGTGCTGTTGGGCGGGGGCTTGGTAATTGCTTATATAGGCTGGATGCTGTTGAATCAATCAAATGGCAATCATGATGCAGCAAATGTGACCCGAAATGATAAATCCATCGATCAAATGGCATTTTTTCCGCTCACTATGCCTGTCACCGCGGGGCCTGGCTGTATAGCGGTTGCTATCACATTGGGTGCGCACAGCGCACAGAGTTCGCTGGAAGTGACGTTGTTGAGTCAGTTGGGGTATACCATTGCATTAGTACTGGTTTCGTTGACAGTGTATTTTTGTTATCGATTTTCACATACGATCACCGCACATTTGGGTGCTTCTGGTACGCAGGTATTAATGCGACTCGCTGCTTTTATCAATCTTTGTATCGGTATGCAAATTATGTGGCATGGAGTCCGGTTGCTGCTACCATAAGCCGCTACGCTATTCTGTCAAATATCTCGAGATACATCTAATTTTTTGTTATAGAATATAGCGCAATTTAGGTGCTGAAGGAACGATCATGCAAGCCATACCAGCCAAGATGAAAGCTGCTATCTTAACCGAACTGAATAAACCACTCGTTGTTGCAGAGGTTGAACTGCCCAAAACACTCGCAGTTGGGCAGGTTTTAGTAAAAATTCATTACAGTGGTATATGCGGTTCCCAGTTAGGTGAAATAGACGGCGCCAAAGGCGAGGATAAATATCTGCCGCATTTACTTGGCCATGAAGCTTCCGGTACGGTAATGGCGGTTGGTCCGGGTGTGCGTCACGTAAAACTGAACGATAAAGTCGTGTTGCACTGGCGCAAGGGGTTGGGCATTGAATCAGATACTCCCAGCTATACATGGGATGGGCGCAAGGTGAATGCGGGCTGGATTGCCACACTAAATGAATATGCAATCGTTTCAGAAAATCGTCTTACCACCATACCAGTTGATAGCGATCTGGAGGTGGCTGCATTATTTGGCTGCGCGGTGACAACTGGATTCGGAATTGTTGAAAATAATGCCAGAATACGAATTGGCGAGTCTGTGGTTGTTTTTGGTGCAGGCGGAATAGGGCTTAATATTGTGCAGGCTGCTTCATTGGTGTCAGCGTATCCAATTATCGCTGTCGATTTACATGATGATAAATTGAAGCTTGCTCAGGAAATGGGTGCGACACATGTGATTAATAGCCGCAACATTGATGTTGATAAAGCGATCAAAGACATACTTGGAACAAGAAAGCTGGATGTGTTTATTGACAACACTGGCCAGCCGGCGATTATTGAGCAGGGATATCATCTAACCCATGCGCAGGGACGAGTCATTCTGGTAGGTGTTCCGCGTAAGGGGAATAATATTAATATCCATTCACTGCCGCTGCATTTTGGTAAAGGCATTACAGGTTCGCATGGTGGTGAAACCGTCCCGCATCAGGATATTTCACGTTATCAGCAACTGTATAATGCTGGCCGCATTAAGCTGCGTGAGCTGATTACGGATTATTTTTCTCTCGATGATATCAACGATGCTATCAGTGCTATGCGCAGCGGTAAGGTCAGGGGCAGGTGTCTGGTGAGGATGAATTAAAGGGCATGGCAAATAACAAAAGAGTTGCAATCGTTCAATCCTGTTACATCCCCTGGAAGGGATATTTTGATATTATCAATATGGTTGACGAATTTATACTTTATGATGATATGCAGTATACAAAGCGTGACTGGCGTAATAGAAATTTGATAAAGACACCTAATGGGTTGCAATGGTTGACAATACCTGTTGACGTTAAAGGGAAGTATTATCAGAAGATCAATGCAGTTAATATCTCTGATAGCGGCTGGGCAAAAATACACTGGAAGGCAATTTCATTAAACTATGCTAAAGCAAGATACTTTAAACAATATGCAGATTTTTTCGAAGATTTATATAAGCAGTGTGAGGAAGAGAAAAAATTGAGTCGAATAAACTTCATTTTATTAAGTGGAATTTGTTCAATTTTAAATATTAAAAAAAAAATAAACTGGTCAACTGACTACGCCATTGATGAAGATCTGAAAAAAACAGATAGATTGGTTGCTTTGTGTCAAAAGGCACAGGCAGCACATTATATTTCAGGGCCATCTGCAAGCGCATATATGCAAACGGAATTATTTGAAAGTGCAGGCATAAAATTAGCTTATGTTGATTATAGTGGCTATGAACAATACCCACAATTGTATGGTAGTTTTGAGCACGGTGTAAGCATTATTGATTTGATATTCAATGTCGGCCCTGATGCGTGTAATTATATGAAGTCAATGCTATCTCAACCTAACCTAAAAGCCCGAGATTTGAGTTGTATTAATGAAGCTACAGAAAATTGCACATATTAAGATACCTGACCATCGCCCTGAGTGGATGAAGCCGCATTTGGCAAATCCGATTGTGCGAGTCCTGGATTCAAAGCAAATCAGGGTGTATTGCAATATCAGAAATCAGTCTAATCAAACCCATATTACCTATATGGATATTGATTTTAATGACAACTTTAAAATCACATATTTTCATGACCAGCCATTGTTATCTTTAGGGCCAGCAGGTGCATTCGATGATTGTGGTCAATCATTGGGCTGTGTTATTACCAAGGATAATCAAGATTACTTGTTTTATCTTGGCTGGAATCTTGCAAATAACGTACCATTTAGAAATAGCATTGGTTTGGCAATAAGTCCTAATGGCATCAATCAATATACAAAGTACAGTGATGGGCCAATTATGGATCGTAATGTGGTTGACCCCTATTCTTTATCATACCCATATATATTGCTTCATGCTGGAACATATAAAATGTGGTATGGGAGTCATACGGTTTCAGGGAGTGAAGTCAGAAACATACGTCATTGTCTAAAATATGCGGAATCAAAGGACTTGATAAACTGGGATAGAAAAAATGTCATTTGTCTCGATGTTACAGATGAAGATATTGCCTTCACCCGACCATTTGTAATATATGAAAACGGTATATTCAAAATGTGGTATTCATACCTGAGAAGCAGCTATCGTATAGGCTATGCTGAATCAAAAAACGGCAAGAATTGGACAAGATTAGATCATCAACTTGACTTGGATGTTTCGCCTAATGGCTGGGATGCCGATATGATTGAATATCCATATGTTTTCAATTTTGCAAATGAAAGGTATATAGCATACTGTGGAAATCAATTTGGTATGACAGGTTTCGGGATAGCTAAATTTATTGAATGAATGCACATGGAGGGTTAAATGGAATTATCGATTGTTACCACATTATATAATTCCTCCGATTATATTGATGAATTCTATAGTAGAATCAAACAATGCGCTGAGAAACTAACTAGCAGTTTCGAAATCATATTTGTGAATGACGGCTCTCCAGATGATTCACTTATGAAAGCTATCAGCATTTATCGGTCGAACGAAAATATCCAGATTGTTGATCTTGCGATTAACTCGGGTCATCATAAAGCTATGTTGACAGGACTTCAACACGCCAAAGGGAATTTAATATTTCTGATTGATATAGATTTGGAAGAGCCGCCTGAGTTATTAGAACGGTTTTGGAATGATTACCATAATACACCCAATATTGATATGGTATATGGAGTTCAGGCTGAGAGAAAAGGTAATTGGTTCGAAAGATTATCTGGAAAAGTTTTTTATAAAACCTTCAATACGCTGAGTAGAGTAAAAATACCTGAAAACTTTCTTACAATCAGATTGATGAGTCAGCGCTATGTAAGGCAGCTACTGCTCTTTAAAGACAGTGATATCATGTTTTCATTGGCAATTGAATTAACCGGCTTCAACAGGGTGGCGATTCAGGTGTCGAAAGGCAGCAGAGAGAATTCGAGTTATAGTTTATTCAAAAGAATATATATAGCTCTCAATGCGATAGTGTCCGCAACAACGAAGCCATTGTGGGGAGCATTTTTTATCGGATTGGGTGTTGCGTTTATTTCATTTATTTATATATTGAAAATCATTTTTTTAGCAATCATGTACTCTTCATCGCCCAAGGGATGGCCTGCTCTAATTGTATCGATCTGGTTTTTTAGTGGTTTGATAATAATGTTTCTAGGGTTAATTGGATTATATTTAGCAAAAATGTTTAATGAAGTGAAAAGGCGGCCAGTTTCTGTGATAAGACATCACTATGACATTAAAGTAACGGAGAACTAAGCATGGCTGAGTCATCCTATGGATTTCAGATTGAATCACGTGAGTTATCTAATGTAGATGCATATTTAGAAGATATCAGAATACAAGGGTATACAGTAATCGAATCGTTATTTGACAAGAAAACTATAAATGAAATTCGATCGAAAGTTTACAGTATTTATCAGGAGCAGGAATTAAGTTTTGGTAAAGATGAACTGGACAGGATTAGCGATACAAATATATGTAGATGTCCAATGGCTCATGACATTAGCTTCGCAGAATATGCGAGCAACAATTTGTTTATGCATATTTCAGAATATTTTCTTGATAACTATTTCATACTTAATGTCCAGAATGCGAACATTAGTAAACCTAATTTGAAGCATGTTCAATCAGCATGGCATCGTGATTTGCCATATCAAAACTTCACAAGCTCCAGACCATTGGGAGTGAATTTTCTGGTTGTGATTGACGATTTTACCATTGAAAATGGCGGGATAGTTGTGCTGCCATTTAGTCATAAACTGGAAGCGGCTCCGTCACAACAGTATATTGAAAATAATCAGAAAATTATCACAGCAAAATCAGGGGATGTCATATCATTTGATTCCATGTTGATGCATCGCGCTGGTGTGAACAAATCCATGAGTGATCGGTGTTCATTTAATCATATGTATACAAGACCCTTCATAAAGCAGCAATACGATTACTCAATAATAATGCAGGATATAGCACGTAACAATAAATTGCTATATCAGTTATCCGGCGTTTCATCCAGAACGGCTCTGGATGGCACTGAATGGAGAAACAATAGAAGAAATAAACTGTCACATGCTGTAGAAAAATTTTCCTGAGAGAATTAGTGATGACAAAAGCCAATAGCGAGCATGAAAGAGTGATAAATGATCCGATTAGAAGCAATATTGCCAAATATTATGATGACAAAATCCAAATATTTGGGGCAACTAATCGTGGAGTAGACTGGTCCAGTGAGTCATCGCAGTTGTTGAGATTTGATCAGCTTACAAAAGCTATTGATTGTGATAAAGATTTCTCAATACTCGATTATGGCTGTGGGTATGGCGCATATCTCGATTATTTGAGTCTTTATTACGATAAATTTCAATACATCGGGATTGATATATCAAAACATATGATTGATGAAGCGTGTAAACGGCACCACTCAAAGAAAAATTCAATATTTTTGCTGGATTCCAAGGTGCAGGACAAGGTTGACTATGTGATTTCAAGTGGCATATTTAATGTTAAATTGAATCATGACTGTATTAGCTGGGATAACTACTTTTATAGCACCCTGAACTTAATGGCAGAAACTGCGACTAGAGCATTTGCATTTAACTGTCTGACGATCTATTCAGATAAGAATATGATGGAAGATCGCCTATATTATGCTGATCCGATGAAGATTTTTGATTACTGTAAGAGACACTTTTCTAGAAATGTTGCATTATTACACGATTATGATTTATACGAATTTACTATTATTGTGAGGAAACAGTGTGGATAAGCCGATTATTATATTTGGTGCGGGACAAATTGCTGAGCTTGCTCATTATTATTTTCTGACCGATTCAGATAAAAATGTTGCTGCATTTACGGTAGATCGGGAATATATAAAAAGTGAAACTGTAGCGGGTATTCCCGTTATTCCGTTCGATGACATTGAATCAATTTATCCACCAGCTCAATATGACTGCTTTGTTGCGCTAGCCTATTCAAATCTGAACCTTGTCCGGAGAGAGAAGGTTGCCGCAGTAAAGTTGAAGGGTTATTCGCTTGTTAGTTATATCAGCTCACACGCAACAGTTTTAATAGATGAATCCTCAATAGGGGAAAATTGTTTTATTCTTGAGGATAATACGATACAGCCATTTGTAAAAATTGGTAATAATGTAACATTGTGGAGTGGTAATCACATTGGCCATCATTCTGTTATTGATGATCATTGCTTTATATCGTCTCACGTGGTGGTTTCTGGGAATGCTCACATAGAAGAAATGTGCTTTCTAGGTGTCAATTGTACGATTCGTGACGGAATTGTTGTTGGTCGATCTAGTATTGTTGGTGCATCGGCCTGGGTTAATAAATCATTACAGCCTCATAGTGTATGTTTGCCGCCATTGAGTGAAGTTAGAGTAAAAAATACTGAAATTAACGTTTAACTATCAGATTGTAAGCCCACAGATATGAGGGTTTTTGGATGAATGAGAGTCAAGTAAAAGTGTCACAAAGCCCTTATCAGGCATACTGTTGTCCAGTTGATCTGTCTTCTCTCCGTGTGACTGGCGAGGGGCTATATAAATCATCAACCAATGACATCTACAGGTTCATCGACGTTGACTGTAAAGTTGTTGATTTTATCGCGAATACTGAACTGAACCCATTCGATCATGTAAATCGGAAAGCCTATGATTCGCCAGTCTCTATGGATATGTACAGAAACTTCCTGGACTGGCTATTTATGACATTTTCAACAGATGAGGCGACATTCAGGCAGGATTTAGTTCGTCGTCTTCAATTATCACGCGGTGCTAAAGTGTTGATAACCGGCTGTGGGTTCGGTGATGATATTGATGTTATCAATCAATACTTATGCGGTGATGTCGAAATTCATGCTCAAGATTTAAGTAAGTCGATGGTTACTGCCGCTGCAAGTAAATACAACTATCAGAACGTATTTTATTCAGTTTCCAGCGCAACTTCGCTGCCCTATCAGTCGCGCTATTTCGACGCTGTATTTCATTTCGGCGGCATTAATTTGTTTGGTGATATCAGTAAATCTATATCAGAAATGGAGCGTGTGTGTAAACTAAATGGAATAATATTATTTGGCGATGAAGGAGTAGCGGAGCATCTTAGAGAAACTCAATATGCTGATATTGTTATTACAAATAATAAACTATGGGCAGCTCATGCACCAATACATCTTCTTCCAGGCAATGCTTCAAATATTCAGCTGAGTTATGTTCTTGGCAACTGTTTTTATCTCATACAGTTTTCGCCGCATGATGGATTACCAAAAATTAATATCGATATCCCGCATCAAGGTCTCCATGGTGGAACGGCAAGAACGAGATATTTTGGCCAAACTGAAGGGCTGACAGAGTCAACAAAAGAAAAATTGAACGAAGCGGCTAAGCATCGAGGTATTTCTATCCACAACTTACTAGAGCTTGCAATTAAAAAATTCTTAACCTAGGCATTATTTAGATATATCATAATGCCTGATTGATAAAATGCTCAATATAATCTGAACTGGATGTGTTTAATTAAATGGACAATTTACAGCAATCATTTATCGATATTTGGAAGTGGGGATTTACGGTAAATATAAATCAATATATATACGTTTTCACAGCAGGCCTGCTTTTTGTCATGCTGCCTGGACGTTTTAGCGCAGCATATAGAAAGATATTCAGTTCTGTCGAAAATGCCCTTGTGAAATTTCTGAAAAATCGCGAGCTATTCTTTGTGCATGATTCATACAGAGAAGAGATTTGGCTTAATTTGCTCCGGATTGTCGCTGGTTATTCCCTGTTTAGTCGTAGTTTCTGGATTTTTTACTATGAGGTTATCATTGGTGGATCGCCCACTCGTGAATTGGTATCGGGCATTGACTTGATTTCATCATTTTTCTTTATGATAGGTTTCCTGACACCAATATTTAATGTGATTCTGTTTTTGTTTCATACTTATGTACACGACATGATGTTGTCTACATTTACACTTGGATCATGTCTTGCACAGATATTAATCATGATATTCATGTTTTTGCCGGCAGGACGGTGTTTTTCGATAGACGCTATCATGATGTCAACAGATTCATTAACTGGCCGTATATTGGCTTCAATTTATTCATTCTTTGGCAGACAGACAACAAACAGAATTGCAATTGTAAAATTCTGTGCATTCATTTCCTATGGATTGTTATGTATGTATTCTGTTTATGAACACTTCCGTGATCCATATTGGGCGAGAGGAATTGCGAATGTCATGTTGCTGAGTAGTAACTGGCTGGTTGCACCATATGAGAGTTTTAGGTCAATTTTTTCAACATATGGTAAGACGGCCATTATTATTTCGATGATTTCATTATATATCATGATGGCGTGGGAGTTTGTTATTATTCCATTCGCATTAATCAAAGGGATTACAAGGCAATTT
This sequence comes from uncultured Coxiellaceae bacterium, assembly GCA_964583565.1. Lineage (GTDB taxonomy): Bacteria > Pseudomonadota > Gammaproteobacteria > DSM-16500 > DSM-16500 > Aquicella. Next base: position 49,377 of record CAZOVT010000001.1, on the reverse strand, counting down.
GTTATTTGGTGGGGGCTGGCATTCTTTGCAGTTTCATTGTTTGTACTGCAGCTGAGCTGGTTACCATACTATCAAATAATCTTGTTCGCGATTTTATTCTGGCCTGGGTATTTCCTGAACCGAGATGGCAAATCATCGATTGAAATTTATTATGATGATCAATGTAATCTATGTGACCGAACGATAAGAGTTATTAAAATGTTAGACTGGTTTTCAGCTATTATCTTAAAACCAATGTCAATGAATCAATCACTTATCCAGTCGCGTGGTCTTACTTCAGACCAGGTGAATAATGATTTATATGGTTACGATGTGCATACCAGGCGATTATACAAAGGCTATGATTTATATATCGAGTTCACAGCCAGGTTATTACCACTTGTTGTGTTATATCCATTGTTCTTCGCAGGAAAGATTTTTCGAGTAGGTTCTTATATATACTCATTCATTGCATCCCGCCGGCGACGCTTGTTTGGCGTATGTCATATTCCAACTGTCAAGTTTGACTCTATCAGTAACGGCAATCATATATCTCAGTTGGTGTCTCAGCAGAATAGCTTTTTCTCTGCCTTTTTACTTACGTATGTTATTTTTCTGTTTACTTATCTCGTTAATTTTCCATATTTCAACTCTATTCCGGGATGGCAATCATTACGCAATCAATTTTCATTTGTTGGAACAGTGCCTTCATCGCTTAATGGACAAATACCAATTAAAGTATTCACGCCAGAAGTTATTTCAATGGGGAGCCATTACTTCACAGTGTCTGGCGTTTTTGATAATGGAGAGCGAAAACTTCTTCCCTATGTGGGACCACATGGTGAAAGACTACGTTTAGTCCGACTCTCTGATCGGCTGTATTTTGGACATGCATTAGGATGGAGACGTTCGATGTATGGAAAAGATGGTCAAAGTGTTTGCTATGAAAGTCAACGTGATGATAAATACTTGCTTGAACTATTTGCTGTCGCCGAGCATATTTGGCGTAGAAAGCCAAGTCACTATCAAATTGATTATTATAGCCAGGGTGTGCCTGACCCTAAGGCTGCGCTAAATTATGAATATAAGTTACCTGCGGGCAAACATGTATGCACGATCTCTGCTCAGCGTGAACTTGTTGATAGCAATAAGTACCGTTTAATTTTAGTATAATAGGTTGGATGTTAATAATCTGTCGTTAAGGATGCTGTAACATGAGCAAAGAAAATTGGCTGGATACTGATTTTGTACCATTTAGCATACCTTCACATGGAGAGTTAGAAAATGCATATATACAGGAGTCATTAAGTGGTTATCACAGGCATGGTGCTGGGCGTTTCACGAACCGTGCTACCATTCTTTTGCAGGAAATTACCGGGGCCCGCAAGGTATTGTTAACACAGTCGTGTACTGGTGCTCTCGAGTTTGCAATGTTATTAGCAGGAATTCGTGAGGGTGATGAGGTGATTTTACCTTCATTTACTTTTTCTTCCACAGCAAATGCAATCGTTCTGCGTGGCGCAACGCCGGTATTCGCTGATATCAATTCAGAAACACAATGTCTGGATCCATCTTCTGTAGAAAAGATTATTTCAGAAAAAACTAAAGCGATTGTTCCAGTTCACTATGCCGGGATAGGGTGTGATATGGAATCATTATCTCAGATAGCCAAAGAGCATCATCTCATTATTATTGAAGATGCGGCACAAGCTATCGGTGCCTATAGAGATAATAGGCATCTTGGCTCTTTTGGGGCGCTTGGCGCGCTTAGTTTTCATGATTCAAAGAATATATCCTGTGGGGAAGGCGGGGCGCTTTTAATTAATGATGAACGATTAATAGAACGTGCTGAAATACTGTGGGAAAAAGGTACTGACCGTAGTAAGTTTATGCGTGGTGAGGTGGATAAATATACTTGGGTTGATGTAGGGTCATCATTTTTGCCAAGTGAAGTGACAGCCGCTTTTCTATTGGGGCAGCTCGAGCGATTTGAGCAGATTAATGAGGCTAGACGTCAGTTATGGCGTACCTATTATGAGGGTTTTGCAGAGGCTGAGGCATTAGGCGTTTGTAGACGGCCCTCTGTACCAGATGGATGCTCGCATAATGGACATATATTCTATCTTATTCTAAATAGTGAATCAGTTCGAGCAGATTTCCTCGCTAACTTGAAGAGTCATGGTGTTAGTGCGACATTTCATTATGTTCCGCTGCATAGCAGCCTGGCAGGCATGCGTTATGGTCGTGCTGACTGTCAACTACCAAACACAGAAATAGCTGGCTGCTCTTTGGTACGATTGCCTTTGTATCCAGATATGACGCAGCTTCAACAAGAACGTGTCATTCGAGTTGCTAATGCATTTCTTTATGAGAGTGCTTCGCAAGGGCAAATATTGAAGGTTAGTTAATGAAAATATGTATTAATTGTCATGCTGGGTTTAATGCTTGTGACTGGACATGTCCGTCTTGCTTTCATACCCCGGAAATATTGAATGGTTTTTATTCGTTTTCGCCAGAATTAGCTAGTTATAACGATGGTCTGGAGATGAATGCTCACCATCGTTTGACTCATTTACAAACCACCTCATTTTGGTTTCGCATACGAAATAAGATAATTCAGGATATGATAGAGCGGTATTTCTCAACAGCGATGAATGTGCTTGAAATTGGTTGTGGTAGTGGTTATGTATTGAGTGGTATTCGGGAAGTCTTACCAAATGCTCAATTGGTGGCAACAGAGCTGTATGCGAATGGTCTCGGTTATGCTGCTGAAAGAATCAGTCCGCCTAATGAATTTTTACAACTAGATGCGAGGAAGCTTCCATTTAAAGATGAATTTGATTTGGTTGGCGCTTTTGATGTTCTCGAGCACATAGAAGAAGATGAGCTTGTTGTGCAAAAAATAAAAGATTCATTAAAAGCAAAGGGAGGAGTTATCTTTACGGTGCCTCAGCATCCTTTTTTGTGGAGTCAGGTAGATGATGCGGCTCATCATAAACGTCGTTATAAAACGAAGCAGCTTTCATCGCTGCTGCGGGATGCCGGCTTTGAAATCTTGAATGATACTTCTTTTATGTTTTTTTTGTTGCCAGCCATGTTGTTTCAACGATTAATAACAAGCAGAAAGAAACAGTATAATCCTTCGGCTGAGCTTTCGCTGCCAACTTTTATAGATAGGATATTTGGTTCGATACTGGCGTGTGAGCGAAGATTAATAAAATGCGGCGTGAAATTTCCAATAGGAGGAAGCCGACTGGTGGTAGCTCGGCTTCGTAACTGAAAAATATTCATTCAGCTATAGATAAACAATATCGCTTTCTTTAAAGAAGGCATCTTTGTACACGGGGGGAAATTGTTCGTCGATAAATTTTTCATTCGCTAGAATTTCATACTTGTTTTTATCAGAGATATTTTTATCCTGAGAGATACCTGCAAGATTTTTTTGGCCTTCCTTGTGGAGTTTGCGCTGTATAAATTTTACCAATCCGGGCATTGGTAATCGATTGAAAATTGAACGCAAGTGTCTATTGGTGCTTATAAAAAATAACCATTTGAATTGAGCTTGTGACGCATTAATCTGTGAATGAATGACGTTTGAATCATTATAAAATGACGGTAAATTTGAAAATTTTTCGATTTCTTTTAGCAGACGAACCGGGTCGTTTTTAATGAGGTCAAAGTTAACTAGCATCAAATTTCCTTTAAAAGCAGATGCTAATTCATGGACTCTGCCTAAAAAGTCGAATTCATGTAGATTAATGGTTCTGGACCGGTTATCAAAATTAACAGTATGTTCCTTGATGAAATTAGAAAATGAGGGCATTTTCAGGGTAAAGCTTTTAATTTGATAATATAATGATCTCACCCAGTAATTGGGTTCACGTAATATAACAATTAATTTTGTATTGAGATTCGATGCCTTCACGTTTTTTTCGAAGTCGGGATCTAGAAAGTAAAATGGGCTTACATCGAAGCATGCATGGCTGGATTTGTACTTATACAGTGAGTCAAACCAATCAAGGCCTCTATCATAATTAATGCTGAAAAAGTTGATTTCCTTGAGTGTTGACACATTAGCGCTGGGGTGTAAAGATAAGTTACGATAGAGCCAGCTTGACCCAGCTCTTGGCATACCTGCAGCGATAATGACTTCTCGTTGTTTGGATCCGGTCGACATGTATACTCCTTTGCCATATTTAGTGGATATGGGTGATAACATCATGTAAATTCTATGTGTTTAACAACAGGCGTTATATTACAATTTGTCACTATTGGAGTAAAGGAACTCACCATGCAGCGGGCGTCTCTCTTTAGGACATATGTTTTTTTATTGATAGCGTTGAATATATCGCTTCAAATTGTCGCCTTTTGCTTGATGAAGTTATCCTGGATTTATGCGCAGCACTCGATATTCAAGCTGATTAATTATGTGACTGTTCTGGCTTTTTGTGCGTCCTTTTTAAGGGCCTATATTTGGCAGCGCCTTCTTAAAGTGAATGATTTGGCATCAAGTTATTTGCCAAACGCAGTCGTTCCTTCATTGCTTTTATTAGCGGGTGTTTTGATTTTTCACGAAAAAGTGACATCATTTAATATGATTGGTTCAGCTATTATTTTAATGGGGCTGTTTCTTCTTATTAAGAGTACGACAAAAGAATGACTATCGTTCTGGCTTCTTTTATTATCCTGCTGACAGCAACTGGGCAGGTATTCCTAAAGTTGGGTGCTCAGCTTAATACGGCACTTTTTCTCAATAAATATGTCATGACAGGTTATGGTATTTTTGTGGTTGTCGTTTGTTTATCTATGGCTTTGATGAGCTATTTGCCACTTAAATATATATCAATAATAGTCAGCTTTAGTTATCCAGCCACTATTTTGTTTGCAGGTATATTTCTAGGGGAAAGGATTACAAGGAAAACGTTTGTGGCTTGTTGTGTTATTGTTGCAGGATGCATAGTATTCAATTTGTAAATTCACTAAGTTCTCAACTTTTACTAGAGCGTAGTTTGTTGATTTTCTCGATGAAAGGATCACGTTTTTCTAAAAGCCAGCTTTTAATATCGTATGCCCAAATATAAAAAGGTAAAAATGCAGCATCTTTGGCTTTTGTTAGCGCTTCGCCAGTAATACCTGTTGGTGGAAATTCACTACGCTGTGGATGGTAGTAAGTGTTAAACAGGATATCCCAGACAGGAAAGAATGCTGCAAAATTTTTATTGTAATGGTTCTCCAGGCGGCTGTGGTGGATACGGTGTACTTGCGGCCCAGCAATAAACCTTGTCAATGGCCCAAGTTCAATACGCAAGTTGGAATGAATAAAGTATCCCCAGGAGGAAAAAAATACACCTATGATGCCGGCAGGCATAGGATCAAATGTAAATAATACAGCAAGTGGCACAGCCATAAATGGGATTCGAAATAACTCTTCTAACCAATGGTGTCTATTTGTACTTGAGGCATTAAGATGCTCATCAAGATGATGAATTTTGTGCTGAGACCACAGCGCAGGGATCATGTGTTGAGTGCGATGGAACCAGTAATAAAAGAAATCTGCGATAATAACGATTAATATGCCGTCACCTATTAGCATAATAGGGTTTTTTCCCGGATTAAATTGTAAATTGATTAATCCTGAATGTAGTATTTTTTCAGCGTGGGCAACTGTTTTTGCACTTAAACCAGCCCAGTAGTAGTTGCTGATGACAAGATAAAGTGCCGTGATTCGCAAATTGAGAAAGTACGCTGATAGTGGTTGATTTAAGGCAGCAGGTCGCAGACGCTCCAATATAGCAAATACCAGCAGGTTCGCGCCGATCATTGCTAAGCCAAGGCTGGAAATAAAGTTAATTAATTCACCTTTCACTGATAGATCCATGTGATTATTTTCACGCACAATGTCCGTTTTGTTTTCGCTGGGCAACTAACCACTCACCATGCAGACGGGGTGTGCAATAATCATTTTGCAGCTCTCCAAAAAGTCTATTGTTGAATGCATTTTCTTCTGGGCGAGGCATAATAAAAGGGTCAGATGGATTGTCAAAAAGTAAGTAATCTATTTTTCCTTGTTTTATTTTGCTAACGATTTTATCGAGCCCGGTTTTTGTGAATGAAAGGCTAAACAGGTTGCCTGTCCAAAAGAGGCTGGCGGTATGACTTGTCTGGTCAGTTAGGACTGGTAGGGCGGTTGACCAGGCGACGGTGCCTTTTGATGCGAAGTATTGAAGTGTTTTTGCTCGTTTATCCAGATGTGTGCAATATTCTTTTGGCAGCACAAGTCCGCCAGCGCAGCCTTCCTGATATCCAGTGTGCCACTGGTTTGTATTGAATGGATTCACCATGAAGTATGGTATGTTTCTTACCGTAATTGGGATGACAATAAATGATGCAACAATGAAAGGTAATATACTGTTTCGGTTACAAACAAGCAGGGGGGCAAGCAGGAGGCTGTAAATAGCAATAAAATTCCATAAGTTCCAGTCATCCGGCCTATTAATATAATAGGGAAACCAAATTAGCAGCATCGTTGAAATGGTGATGGTCATCGCGTCAGGCGCGATGAGTTGTTTATTAAAAATACATCGAAGAGATACCATAAACTGATAACCGGCATGCATCAGGATAACGATGACAAGCGGGCGAAATGGTATTTCAAGTCCGCCAACGTTATTGGTGAATGCATCCAGATAGGTGAGCAGAGAGGCTTTGTCACTAGGCAGCGGCCATGCGCCAAAAAAATAATGATAAGTGAAGGCAAGGGTGAAAAATACCCCTGAAAACATCACCATGCCGATTATGGCAGAACGAAGCCAGATTCGTAGAGGTTCAGTCCGCATCTGTACTAGCCATGCCATTCCCAGACTAGCTGTCACAGCGACACCCGTTTCAATGTTTGCGATTAAAGCGAGCCCTGCGGTTAGGCCAATGAGCATGCTTGCGACAGTTGCTGATGTTCGGCCGATTAAAAAAGAGAGGCATATTGCTGCCGGCATCATTAAGCAGCGAAGCCCTGATTGATTAGGATACCATATGGAATCACTATCTGTGCCAAGCCAGGGAACAATGGCAGCCGCAAGAAAAACGATTGCTAATGTTCTGTTGCCAATGGTGCGTGTTCGCAGCCATCCTGCTAATGCGAATGCTGCGAGGCACAAAACCTGACTAGCTTGAACAAGGCGAATAAGTGATGCAAAACTGGGGATTTGTATCTTTTTGGCGATTATTCCGATGATCGTTGACCAAAGCATACCGTAATGAGGCGGAACATCAACAAAAAAGAGGTGGCCTGCAGCCAGCTGCCGCCCACGGTAGATCACCGCGTCATAATGCTGGTCAAATAACTTTAACGATGAAATAACAGGTTCTGGTGTGTGAAGCCAGCCCGGCAGTATTGAACAGGTAGTCAAGATGGCAATGAATGTCCATGCAATCCAGCGCAGGCTTGAAAAGCAGGCTGCAATGGCAATAGAGATAATGACTGCCATGAAGGTGTTTGTTTGTACGTCAAGATTAGATATCCAGATACTCATGATGGCAGATAGCAGTACCAATATTCCCAGCAGTGCCGGCCATTGTTTTTTAGAAGAAAGCGTATCGTTGCTGGTTCTGTTAAAGAACGTGTTTATAAGAGTGGTGCCTATGATGACGCACAGGAAAATTTTGTATGCAGCCCGCTGGGGGAAAGAGTCAACCATCGCGTACATAGCGACGTGCTCAGGCAGCATGGCCTGAATGCTGTTTGTGTTATAGGGGATAAGAAAATAGGCTGTTATCGAGATAAAAAGAGCGAGACCAGCAAACAGACATAGTTGCTTATCCAGGTGGCCAACATGTTGTTTGACGCTGCTGTTCCAGGCACGTATACACAATAAGATAAATTTGGTAGGGTTGATTGCTTGCTGTTTTATGTTGATCGTTTGTTGTTTTATCATGACGTTTTCCTGACATTTCAAACGAAACTACTGTATCACATGTTTATATGTTGATATAAATAATAATTTTCAACAAAATACCAAGCATGCTTATCATTTATGTCATACAATATGCGGTTTGTTATGAAAGATATTTGATCAGTACTGAATTTGACAGGATAGCGGTCAGTCAATAAATAGATGGAATTGGAGACAGCTTACATGAAGGTAAGGCTGAAGGGAGATAAATTTAATACTGAAAATAATTCAGTATTATTTGTAACAACTCAATTACGACCACGAGAATTAAAAATGGCATCTGCGTTACAGTCTATAGGCTGGGCGGTTGATTTAATATACTGCGATACAACGCCATTTTCGCCTCAGGGATATTTTCGATCTATTTTTAAAGTAAACTCATCAGTTGAAGCGCATGATGCGGCCAGGTTGTTTCAGCCAAAAGTTATTCATATTTTTTCCGGTGCCATTGATGAATATGTTTTACTGTTTTGCAGTAAAAAAATTGCACCAACAGTGGTAGATTTGAATGATATTTTTTCATCGTCATTATTTGATTACTGTCATGAGCGATTTGATTTAACCAAAAAAGCATTAAAAATGGCAGATGGATTTTGCGCGAGGGATTTGCAGGCAAAATCAGCCGAGCAAATAGAAGGGTTTGCTTTGCCTGACTATGTATTACTGTATCCGGAATATTGCTGGAATAATGAATTAGCACCATTGAAAAGAATGGACGATGAGATCCATGTTGTTTCAATTGGTACAATTAGCCTGGAAACGCGAGATTCATACGATTGCTGCTATCTTCAATTAGCTAATCGATTCATTGAAAAGAAAATTCATTTTCACATTTACCCACATTGGTCATACAGGGATAAATATGCCTATGAGTATGTGAATTTCAAAGAGGATTTTGCGGATTATATTGAATTGGCAAAGAATAACAAGTATTTCCATATTCATGAAAGTTTGTCTGCGGAAGATTTAGCAAAAAGTCTATTAAATTATGATTACGGTATCGTCTCTGGCGGGTGCGCTGAATTTGGTCAAAGGCTTAAATACTATAAACCGGAATATCTAAAAACGTGCTATTCGGGCAGAATCGCAGATTATCTTGATGCGCACCTTCCCGTATTAATTAATGACGATGTTGCTTTTAATTACTGGATCCTGAAAAGGAATGGTGTTGCTGTGGATTTAAAAGGAATTAATGATGCTGATTTTAAGTCTCAGTTGATGAGATATAAAAATGATCCTGACAGAAAAAAGCAAATGAGCATGGCAGTAAAGAAATTTTCAAATTCAAGTAATGCACCAAGATTGGCTAACTTTTATAATAAAGTCGCCTATTCGGTAAGAGGGAGCTACTCTGATAGCCACTATATATTTTTGAGTAGAATGAGTAAATTTTTTAGACAAATGATTAAAAAAATAACATATAGTCATTCACGATAATTGTATAATTATATGGTGGAGAGATTAAGTGGATATACATTCAATAAAGAATAAAGTAGTGCGCATAGGCAGGGTAATGGCAAGTTTTAGGTGTTGGTTTGCGCAAGCGGCTGATAAAATAGATTCAGGCAGCGAGTTAATAGAAGAATGTGACAATGTAAATATAAATGTGAATGTGAATATGAAACTGAGTGAAATTGCTTATGCATTAAATTGGCCGGAAATTATGCATAAAATTGATCGTGAAAATGGTTTTTCGGAATTGTTTCGTATTATTAGTCTTTATCTAGGTTCAAGCAGTATCGTTTCTAATCCATCGGACTGTTGGTTATTGTTAGCAAAAAAAAATTATGATCAATTATTGCTTTATGGTTACCATAATTTCAAGAGAACGATCGGAAATAATTATTTCAACTTTCTTGTACAAGAAGGTGATGTGCAAATAACAGCAATTGAGTCGATTCATGAAAAGCAGGTGATCGATGAGTGTAAAGAAATAGCTGTTACTATTCCAAACGATCCAGCTTTTCATCTGGAAAACCAGGCAACGTATTATTATTTTTTACTATTGTTGTGGGAATACATCAGTAAAATCGATATAAAAAGGCATTATTTAGAGCTTGATGAGCCGCTTGAAGGTAATCCAGTCATTATTAATTACAAGGGAAAAATGGTTTCGCAAGATCTGGCGAATTCATTAATTGAGTATTACGCAATGAGTGAGCATGTTAATTTCAAGCATATTCAACGTGTTCTTGAGATTGGCGGCGGCTATGGAAGAGACGCTTATGTTATATTGAAGCTAAATCCGCATATAAAAGTAATACTGGTGGATATCACACCGGCGATTTATATCGCACAACGTTATTTGTCTTCAGTGTTTAGTGACAGAAAAATATTTAGAGTGCGAAAGTTTTCAACTTATGAAGAGGTTAGGCGGGAAATGGAAGAGGCATCAATAGTATTTTTGATGCCTGATCAACTGTCGCTTCTTCCTGATAACCAGATTGATTTATCAATTAATATCTCATCCTTTGGTGAGATGGCCAAGAATCAACTCGAATGGTATTTTGAGCAGTTGGGGCGTGTCACCAAACGATATTTTTATACAAAGCAGTGGAAAAATTCAAAAAATCCGTATGATGGCATTGAACTTAGCGAATCTGATTATCCCGTTCCCTCAACCTGGAATCAGATATATTCTAGAACATGTGTTGTTCAGTCAGAGTTTTTTGAAACATTATATGCGGTGAATAGAATATGACCAAGAATAATAGATTGATTGCAATTTATGATTTTGAAATATTTCCTTATGCGCTTGGCGATGTGTTGACCTGGAATGTTCGTTCAGCAATGCGCTGTATTGAGGAAAAAAGAGAATTCGTTGATATTTATATTTGTATGGATGAGCATCATCCGGCTGGGATTTACCAGCGTGGTCTTATTAATAAAGAAAATTACGATCTTTTTTTTAGTGAATTGTATAGTGCGTTTGGTACACACCCGAAGTTAGGAAATATTTACATATACAGGAATCGAGAATCACTTCTTGAGCAGTTAAGCCTTGTTAATCATTCTGATGCTGTGAACAGAGATGCAATACATGAATACCTGGAAATATTAAAATATAGTGGAAACGGCACAGTTTTTGATAAAGCGTTTCGTTTTCTTGAAAGAAAAATCAGAATAAAATCTATCTCTAAGAAATTAATACAATATGTTGTGCCATTTAGCCTAAAAGAAGCGGTAAATAAGGTTGTTTCACATGAGAGTGCACTTAATGAGTATTTTATTAAATATATACACTCACATCAGGCAATTAATCAATTTGCCGAGAACCGAGGGTCTATTCCTTGCTTGAATGCTGCGCTAGGCTGTCAGCCGGATGTTGATGAGTTAATCTTGACTCGGTTGTCAGGGAAAAAAATAGTTACATTTCATTTGCGTTTGCGTCGTCTTGATGCGGGCTATGGCGGTGATCATTCCTATGATCGAGATTCAAATTATCTTGAATGGTATGATTTTTTAAGGTTAGCAAGTATAAAATATCCTGATATTACTTTTGTTGCATTAGGCCGGCTGCAGGAAAAGCCGCTGCAATTATTAACGCTTCCCAATGTGCTTAGTTTGCGTGTTCTAGGGATGGGTTTAGGGCATGAGTTAACGCTCATGCTGCGTTCTGAACTATTTATAGGATCTTCTAGCGGATTTGCAGCTTATGCAAATTTTTCCAAAATACCTTACTTTATTACAAAGATGAATACAGGTGCTTGTCATGCGTACGATATTCCCAATGGTGCAGAAAAACTGCCATTTGCGACGGATAAGCAAAAATTGATTTATGAGCAGGAATCATCGCATTTATTGATGACGTTATTGGAAAATGGAATAGATATTCAGGTAAATTCGACTCAATCTGCTGCTATATCGCTGCCGCACAATCAATCGTCAACAACAAGACGTTTTTATATAGATTCCAGGCATAGAAATGATGAAACAATATTTTTGATGAAATCCTATATTGAGCAAGCTGGCGTTGCTTTAGATCAAGGGCATGAGCATGATGCCAGGATTATCTTGCAGAAGATAAGAGATAATTTTGATGAAGCTTGTATGGATAATGATGATTTTCAGGCATTGTGGAGCAGCATGTCAGATAAAATAGGAAAAACTGATGACAGCTTGATAGTGGCATAATAGATAAGCAAGGAAATAGCATGAGTATAATTGTATATGACAGTAAGCCAAGCCGGATTGTCTGGCGGCAATTGAATCCGATTTGTATTGTAAAAGATTTAATTAAGTATCGTGAGTTGATCGTATCAATGACAATGCAGAATTTTCGTTCTGCTTATCAAGCGAGCTATCTTGGTATTGCCTGGCAGATTATTTTGCCTTTAATCATGCTTTCAATATTTTATTTTGTTTTTGGTGTTGTACTTGGAGGGAGATTTTCAAATATAGCTTCGGAATCGCCTGTTGATTATGCTTTAGCGCTTTTTGTTGGGTTGGGATTTTTTAATTTTCTGGCTCAAAACATGGGGCAGGCACCATCGTTAATTACTGCTAACCACGCCTATGTTAAAACATTATCATTTCCACTTGAAATATTGCCGCTTACCATCGTGCTTAATTCATTGTTAACGTTAGCTATTAATATCATGATTACGGTTATTGTTTTGCTTTTAGCTAAAGGCAGTATTCACTTGAGCGCAATTTGTTCTATTTTTTATTTGACCTGTATTTTTCTGGTGACAATTGGCATTTCGTGGGTGTTTTCGGCATTGGCTGTATTTGTGCGAGATATCACAGCCATTATTTCACCATTGACCTTGATACTCATGTTTATGTGCCCAATATTTTATCCTGCCAGTATGGTGCCAAAACGAATCAAGTGGATTATTCAATTTAATCCGCTGGCTGCCATTATAGAGGACGTTAGGGCAAGTTTGTTATATGGGAGATGGCCAACGATTAATGCAATGTTATTTGTTGGGATAGGCTCGTTAGCATTGGCTGTTTTTGGATATTTTATTTTTATGAGATTTAAGTCTGCATTTGCCGATGTGATCTAGAGAGTGCATGCGTGATGTTAATGATATATTTTTGGCGGTAGAAAGGATTTTATTTTTATGATTTTTACATCTTGGGCATTTCTTATTTATTTTCCTATTGTGGTAGGTATCTACTTTTTGCTGCCAACTCGTTATCGTTGGTTACATCTTTTGATAGCAAGTTACTATTTCTATATGGCATGGAAGCCAGCCTACGCGCTGTTATTGTTATTGTCTACAGTGACGTTTTATTTATCAGCCTTAGGAGTTGATTTTTATAAAAATGATACCTGGCAAAGGAAGGTCATTTTTTCATTTGGTCTCCTCTTTAATATTTCTCTTTTATTTCTATTTAAATATTATAATTTCTTTGAGAAGCAATCCCATGCTGTTTCTTCATGGTTAGGATTCAATCTCAACCTTCCAACACTGGATTTGCTTTTGCCGATGGGGATATCATTTTATACATTTCAGGGAATAAGTTATTTGATGGATGTCTATTGGAGAGCGATGCCTGCAGAGCGCCATTTAGGTATTTTGATGCTCTATAAGGCTTTTTTCCCACAGTTGGTTGCAGGCCCCATTGAGCGTGGTACTCACTTTATTCCTCAACTTAACTTACTGTTAAATAAGGACAATGATCAACGTATTCGTTTTGAGTATCAGCGTGTTGTTTCTGGTTTGCGGCTGATGCTGCTTGGATTTTTTAAAAAAATTGTATTGGCAGATAATTTGGCGTTGATAGTGAATCCAGTTTATGCGTCACCGCTGTCATATAGTAGTACAAGTGCGTTGATTGCAACGCTTGCATTTGCATTTCAGATTTATTTTGATTTTTCAGCTTATACAGATATTGCCAGAGGTGCTGCGCGTATTCTTGGCTTTGAATTAATGCATAATTTTAATCGCCCCTATTTTTCTACGAGCATCCCTGATTTCTGGCGTCGATGGCATATTTCATTATCATCATGGTTTCGCGATTATCTCTATATTCCATTAGGCGGTAATAGGGTGGCGAAATGGCGGTGGATGCTGAATTTGTGGGTGGTCTTTATTTTATGCGGTTTCTGGCATGGTGCAAATTGGACATTTGTTGTTTGGGGTGCATTGTACGGATTTTATTATTTTGTCACATATATGATGACGAATCCCGCCAGGTGGCTGGTGGAAAATACATTTTTGGCACGTCACCCGTCATTTTGTCGCACCTTTATGGTGATGTTGACATTTTCCATGGTTTGTTGGGCATGGGTTGTCTTTAGAGCAGAAAGTTTATCTGATGCAGTTGTGATATGGGGTAAAATTGCAAGCGTACCTGGTGAAATAGCAAGTTATTTTACATCGGTTCTTACAGAAGGGATAACCTTTAAATTGATAACAGCATCAGGGCTTGACTGGCTGGTCAATCCTTCAAATAAGCATTCGAACTTACCAATGTATTTGATGGTGTTGGTTGTTGGGTATTTACTTATTTCTTATAAATCTGAAATTAAGAATGACCAATTTCAGTTTGCTGAGTTTACAGTGAGCTATCGTTGGGCGGCATATTTTTTTGCGTTGACAGCGATTGTTTTATTAGGACAATTCGGTGTAACACCATTTTTATATTTTCAGTTTTAATTGAGATGAAAGGGATTTTTATAAATGAGTCTATATAATAATAAAGAAATTCATCATTTTAACCAATTATTAATGAAAGTTATCATTTTGATAAGCCCGTTTATGTTAATACTAGCGCTAGAAATGTTTGTATTGCCAGTCGATTTTTTCACATTTCGAGTCTGGGAGGCTGCTTTAGCACAACCTTTTAGATACCCGGGTCCATTTTATCCTAATTTACACGTTATAAAAAAGAAGGAGTATGGCGATCGATATCGCATCGGTGTGCATGAATCAAAATCAGCTGAATGGTATATTGATTCATATGGCTGGCGTAATCGTCCGGAAATTGAAAAAATGGATCATTATGATATTATTTTGACAGGAGACTCTAATATTGTCGGCAGCTTTCTTGATCAAAAAGATACACTTTCAGAAGTGTTATCTAGAAGATCAAATAAGACCGTCTATTCATATTCTTTTGCGCATGATTCATTTAGTTTATTATTGAGTGATCCAAGGCCAGTGTTGAAAACGGCAAAGTTGTTGATTGTTGAGTCAAAAGCAGGTAATTGGAATACAAATAATAGTTATTTAGTAAATTTTAAATTTCTGCCTGATGGAACATTAGATCTTGTTGACCGTTCGCAAGAATTTACAGATAATTTTTATTCAAATAAGCGAAATATAATTGCTGAAAAATTGACATCTCGAATTAAGAAGCAGCCATTATGGCATTCATTAAAAGCACAGTTGCAAACTGATTTTTCTCCGACAGCAAATAATGGTATTTATGTTCCAGAGAAAATTTCGTATGACTCAACGACAGAGGCTGAATGGCGGCCAGTTAGTTGGAAATCAGATTCATTAATAGAAATGCCGCTTCCTGATCGCTTGAAGCCTGCGTTAATGGTTCGTAGTAAGCAGGGAAATGCCTATTGGCATACAGAAAAATTTGTTTCTGCTCGCACTGATGGCAGAATAATACTGAAATTTGACGCTAAAAACTCAATAACAGATTCAAAACATCCGGTATGGATTTTTGAAGATGGTATTTTTAGGCAAGCAGCCATGATTATGGTCGAAAATCGTTGGAAATCTTTTGAGATAGTAATCAATTCAAACCCTGGCAGTGTTCTGGAGCTCCAGATAGATCAGCCAGATAATTGGCAGTGGATGTTGTTTCGTAATTTGAGAGTAATAGATGCTAAATCATTTTCAGGTGAAACGGCAATACAAGAGAAGAAATTTACTACTCGTCTCCAGCAAGCTGTACGGTTTAAGAGTCATCCTTTAAGTACGTCAATTCCCCGCCCAAAAAATTTGACGCCTTTAGATAAAACAGGTAAGTCATTATCTATTGAGGAGAGTCAGTATTATTTTTATCAGGCAGTAAGGGCATTGCATAAACGTGCGAAAGAACGGAATATGGATTTTATTTTTCTGCTTATGCCGGATGAGCAAACTTATCGTTTGCAAAAAGCAATAGGCGCACTGCGAAGCGAAGGGATTAAAGTGATATTTTACGAGGCGGATCAACAATGGCCCTCATATGGTATCAATCCAGACTGGTATTGGAATAGGGCGGATTCACATTGGACCGAAGCGGCGGTTCGTTTGACGGCAGATGAAATATTACGGATGTGGCAGACTAATCTTGTAAAAAATAGACCATTCTCAGCGTCAATAATGGCAGATTATACACGCGGATTTCCAGGTCAAATGGCATAACATCCAGGTATAAAAATAAAACAAGGCATAGATATCATGAGTGAAAATGACATCGCAGTTAAAGTTGATCATCTATCAAAGGTATATCGTCTTTGGAATACGCCAAGAGATAGAATGATTTTTGGGATGAGGAGAATGCTGGCTTTTATGCGGCCAGGCGCGGAGCTGATTAGCGAACAGGCGGGTGGGTTCAGGCAATTTTATGCTCTTGATGATATTTCATTTGAGATTCGTAAAGGGGAGAGTTGGGGGTTTGTTGGTGTTAATGGAAGTGGAAAGTCGACATTACTTAAAATCATTTCAGGTAATTTGCGTCCTTCAATGGGTCGTGTTGCGGTGGATGGTAAAGTGGCTATTCTTGACTACGGCAGCGGATTTAACGGTGAATTTACAGGAAAAGAAAATATTTATATTAAAGCCGCACTTTCTGGATTAACGAGAAAGGCAATTAATGCACGCTTAAATTCGATTATTGAGTTTGCAGAGCTAGGTGATTTTATTAATCAACCAGTGAAAACGTATTCAAGCGGTATGTCGGCGCGTCTTGGGTTTGCGATTATGGCGCATGTGGATGCGGATATCATTATTACAGATGAAGCGCTCGCGGTTGGCGATGTGTTTTTTGTGCAAAAATGTATGAAATTTATACGTTCATTTCTGAAAAAAGGGACATTTTTATTTGTTTCGCATTCAACAAATGATGTTCTGTCGCTCTGTCAAAATGCTGTGTGGCTGAATCATGGAAAAATAAAGGAAATTGGACAGGCATCTGATGTTGTTAGAGCATATTTGGATAATGAGGAGGTAAATAACAGTAAAAATATACCTCTTGCTGATGATCAGTCAGCACCTATTTCATCTAATGACGTTAAAAATGAAGTTGTTTTAGGGGCTTCAACGTTATCCAGTCTGTCTAACTATAAATTACCTAAGTTTGTTAAGGATGCCCGTGCTGATTATGTAAATAATTCAGCATTGCGTAACGATATTTGTGTGTGCGAATTTAATTTTGAGGCAGGTGTGATTAATACGGGTATTGCCGAGATTATTAATGTCATTGTATCTGATGAATCTGGCGCGGCATTTTCGTGGTTTATTGGCGGGGAAATGGTAGGCTTATCAATAGAAGTGTCGGCTAAACGAGATTTGAAGTCACCTATTGTTGGTTTCCAGATAATGGATCGATTGGGACAAGTTCTTTTTGCAGATAATTCATATTTGCTTATTAAAGATCAGCCAGTGTTGGTAAAAGCAGGGTCGACTTTTGTAGCAGAATTTACATTTCAAATGCCATTACTTCCAGTGGGTGACTATGTTGTTCGTGCGGCAGTTGCTGTTGATGATGAAGGGGAAGCGAAAATGATACAGGCTATAGATAATGCCGTTGTATTACGCTCTGTTACATCGGGCGCAAGACATGGTTTGGTGGGGGTTCCCATGCACTCAATAAAATTAAGGTGTTCTGAAGGCGGATAATGTATTTGGTATAGGGTAAATAATTGTTTGTAGCGGGTGATAGATGAGTAATATAGAGTTGCGGGAAGTCACACTGGTTATTCCTACTTATAATAGGCATGAGCATTTACAAAAATTAGTTAATTATTACGCAGAAAAAAAATCAAATATTTCATTTATTATATTAGATTCAAGTGACTCGAAAACAAAAACATTGAATGCCCAGGTGATAGCACAGTTGGGTGTAAATGCCAGACATATTGAATACCCATCTTCTATGCCAGTTGCCTCTAAGTTGGCAGCAGGATTAAGTGAGGTTAACACGCAATTTTGTGCATTTTGTGCGGATGATGATTTAGTGTTTTTTGAGGGGTTGAGTGCGGCACTGGATTATCTGCGCAGCCACCCGGCATGTGTTTGTGTAGATGGTATTTATTTGAATTTTTACAAAGTGGGTAATGATGTTCGGCTCAAACTGGAATATGGCGGTAAGGGTATTGATGCAAACCATCCATGTGCGAGGGTATTTAGATTATTCCAAAAATACGAATCTTTGTTTTATGGTGTTTTTAGAACAGAGAATTTAAATCATATATTTTCTAGCGTTAGTCAGATTTCGAGTCTTCACTATCAAGAGTTATTTCAATCAGTTTCAGCATTGCTCATAGGAAAAAGCCATCGATTGCCGGTTTTTTATGCGGGTAGGCAGCATTGCGATCCTGCTGAAGAAAGCCGCGACAAATGGCAAACGTATTATTGGTTTGCAGAAAATCGGGTTGAATTTATCGAGCATTATCTATCGTATCGTGATGTTTTGTGGCAATTTTATGGCCAATATGGTGCTGAACCAAGACTGGATAAAAAATTATTTGAGCAATCAATGGACCTTGCTCATGCGGTATTTTTCGGCTTAAATTGCCCGCCGTCTTATTTTCATTCTGTCTTGCAGCCATGCTGGCCAGATGATGCGTATTGTCAGCCAGATCCATTAAAAGACGATATTTGTCATCAGTTGAAGCAAACGCGCCATCGTTTTTGGGATTTATATCTAGACCCATTGATTGAATTTGTTCAACGTAAATGTAGTGTATATTTTGCACGTCATGATGTCAGCAGTTTAAATAGTGAGGTTAGAAATAGTACAAAAACTGTCTGGAATTGTGTGCTCGCTAAAGAATTGCGCTGGTTGGCGGGAGTGGATAGTTTTCGTCACTCTTATCGAGAATTATGTTTATATCTAGGTTAAAATGACGGCATTGTGTGGCGCTAATATTTTAATTAGTTTAAGAAGGGTGCATTCGCATGAAAGCGGTTATATTAGCAGGTGGTCTTGGTACGAGAATCAGCGAAGAAACATCGTTAAAACCTAAGCCGATGGTCGAAATCGGTGGGTGGCCAATTTTGTTGCATATCATGAAAATTTACTCGGCTTATGGCATCGAAGATTTTATTATTTGCTGTGGGTATCGTGGTTATGTCATTAAAGAATATTTTGCGAATTACTTTTTACATCGCTCTGATGTAACCTTTCATATGCATGATAACCGCATGGAAGTGCATCATCGCCATGTTGAACCATGGCGGGTTACGCTGGTTGATACCGGTGAGAATACGTTGACAGGCGGCCGCTTGAAACGAGTAGCCGATTACTTGAAAGAGGAAGATGCGTTTTGTTTTACTTATGGCGATGGTGTGGCTGATATCAATATTAGAGAGCAGATCCAGTTTCATCGCGCGCATGGCAAATTGGCGACAGTCACAACGGTGCAGCCCCCTGGACGTTATGGTGCATTGGATTTAGGGATGAATGATACGGTTAAAGGGTTTGTTGAAAAACCAAAAGGTGATGGTGGGTGGGTTAATGGCGGGTTTTTTGTCTTATCTCCCAAGGTGATTGATTATATCGAAGGTGATATGACCAGTTGGGAGTCTGATCCTCTGAGTCAGCTAGCTAGCGCTAATGAATTAGTTGCTTATCGCCATAGTGGTTTTTGGCAGTCAATGGATACTTTGCGTGACAAGAACCATCTGGAAGAGCTCTGGGCTGCCGGGAAAGCGCCTTGGGCGATGACTAAAGAAACAGATGAAGTGTTGAAGGTTGTTTCAGTATGAGTATAAATAACAGCTGGTTTGGTAAACGTGTGCTGATTACCGGGCATACAGGTTTTAAAGGGGCATGGTTGAGTTTATGGCTGCATGATCTGGGAGCTGAAGTTCATGGTTTGGCATTAGAGCCGTCGATAGAGCCAAATTTTTATACGATTGTCAAAGCCAATACACTTTTAACATCAGATAAACGTTTAGATATCTGCGATACTCAAGCGGTAATAGAGCATGTCCATCGTATCAAACCAGATGTTATTTTTCACCTTGCAGCCCAGTCGCTGGTCAAATATTCCTATGAATCGCCGATAGAAACATACGCTGTTAATGTGATGGGAACAGCAAATATACTGGAAGCAATCCGCTTATGTGATTCTGTTCGTGCCGCTGTTATCGTGACGACGGATAAATGTTATGAGAATCGCGAGTGGATTTACCCTTATCGTGAGATGGATCGTTTAGGCGGCGTGGATCCGTATAGCAGCAGTAAGGCTTGCGCGGAATTAGTTGCAACAGCTTATCGGGCCAGTTATTTTGCGGAAAATCGTAACATGTGTATGGCAACTGTGCGGGCGGGAAATGTGATTGGCGGCGGCGATTGGGCGTTAAATCGTTTAATACCGGATTGTATCCGCGCACATTTATCAGCAACACCTATGACGCTGCGTAACCCCCATGCCGTGCGTCCTTGGCAGCATGTGTTAGAACCATTGCATGGTTATTTACTGTTGGCGGAGCGTTTGCTAGGCAAGGAAGGGACTAAATACGCTGGAGCCTGGAATTTTGGCCCTGAAACACGAGATATGCGGTCTGTTGGTGAAGTTGCAAATCAGGTGTGTGCGTTGCTGGGAATCCCTGTGGAAGTGATTGCTCAACCCCAGCAGCATGAAGCGCAGTTGCTGCGATTAGATTCGACGAAATCAAAGGAATATCTCAATTGGCATCCGCGCTGGCAGTTGGAACAAGCAGTTGAAGAAACAGTGTCATGGTACCGTTATTGGATAGATGGTGATGATATGCTGCGTGTTAGCCGAACACAAATAGAACGGTATGCGGCATTAGAGGTATCGCAATGCTTGGCATGAAGAATGAGAAGCTGACAGTACAAGATCTTGCCTTGCCTGATCTTAAACTGATTAAGCGTTATTCTATGACAGACGAACGTGGATTGATGCAGCGTCTTTATTGCAGCGAATTGTTGCAATCGTTTGGTTTGTCGGCACCGCTTTCACAAATTAATTTAACACTTACGCGCCGCTGCGGCACAGTGCGGGGCATGCATTTTCAACATGCGCCTTATGCGGAAGATAAAATCGTTACCTGTTTGCGCGGCCGTATCTTTGATGTGGCAGTTGATTTGCGCCGGGATTCACCGACATTCCTGAAATGGCATGCCGAAATCTTGTCACCAGAATTGAATAATAGTCTGCTGATTCCAAAAGGGTTTGCTCATGGTTTCCAGGCGCTGACAGATGATTGTGAGCTGCTTTATTTTCATACGGCGGCCTATATGCCGCAAGCAGAAGCTGGACTTTCGCCGCTTGATCCAGCATTACATATTATCTGGCCGTTAGAAATTATCGATATGTCAGCGCGTGACAGGAGCCATCCTTTTTTGACAGATCAATTTGAAGGGTTCACTAATGAAGTGTAGACATTGTCAACATGAACTGGATATTCCATTTGCTAATCTGGGCAGCTCTCCACCTTCAAATGCTTATTTGTCGGAGAAACATCTTAATGCTGTTGAGAAATGGTACCCATTGAATGTGAAGGTTTGCTCTTGCTGCTGGCTGGTGCAAACAGAGGATTATGCCGGACGAGAAGCATTTTTTTCGCCGGATTATGCGTATTTCAGCTCATTTTCAAGTAGCTGGCTTGATCATTGCCATGACTATGTTCAGAAGATGATAAAGCGTTTTTCATTAAATGAAACACATCTTGTTGGTGAGGTTGCCTCGAACGACGGCTATTTATTGCAGTTTTTTCAGCAGCAGCATATTTCTTGTTTCGGCGTTGAGCCTACGGCAAATACAGCAAAGGCGGCACAGGACAAAGGGTTGAATGTTTTTGTTGATTTCTTTGGCGTTGATTTTGCTAAAAAATTACAGGCAGAACAATATGCTTCAGATCTCCTCATTGCCAATAATGTGCTGGCGCATGTTCCTGATGTTAATGACTTTGTTTCAGGCTTTGCTGCCTTGCTAAAACCAAACGGTGTTGCGACATTTGAGTTTCCGCATTTATACCGCTTAGTGACTGAATCACAATTCGATACAATCTATCACGAACATTTTTCTTATTTATCTTTGTCTGCGGTTAAACGTATATTTGAAAGTAATGGACTTGCTATTTTTGACGTAGAAGAGTTGAGTACGCATGGCGGCAGTTTGCGTGTTTATGCACAGCGAAAAACGACAGGAAAGCATCCTGTAGGTGAATCGGTGCAGGCATTGCTGCGTCTGGAAGAAAGTGCTGGCTTGTCTGATGTGCAGTTTTATAAAAACTTTCAGGAGCGCATTCTTGAAATCAAAAACCAGTTTTTATCTTTTTTATTGAAGGCGCAAGCAGAAAATAAAAAAGTTGTTGCTTATGGTGCCGCTGCGAAGGGCAATACCTTGTTGAATTTTTCGGGTATCCGGTCAGATTTGATTGCTTATGTGGTAGATAGAAATCCGGCAAAGGTTGGAAAATACTTGCCGGGCAGCCGCATACCTGTCGTTACTGAAAAACAGTTATTAGCTGATAAGCCTGACTGGATTATTATTTTGCCGTGGAACTTGTGTGATGAAATCACACAGCAGCTTGCTTATGCCCGGGATTGGGGCGCAAAATTTGTGACAGCTATTCCTTCACTCACCGTTATTTGACGCGGCAATTAATCATGAGAAAAGTAGTTGTGACGGGTGGGGCAGGATTTATTGGGCGGCATACGCTTGATCCTTTGATCAAGCATGGTGATGATGTTCACGTGGTTGTGCAGTCGATGACGCCATGTACTCATCAAAACGTTACTGTGCATCGTCAAAATTTACTGGATACCAGTCAGCATCGCCGCTTAATGGAAGAGATCAAGCCAACGCATTTGATTCATACAGCCTGGTATACAAAAAATAGCCTATTCTGGGATGCGATTGATAATATTGATTGGATGGTGGCTACTTTATCACTCGCTAGCGCTTTTTTTAGCGTTGGCGGCACCCGTTTACTTGGATTGGGCACCTGTGCTGAGTATGATTGGCAAGAAGGTTTATGTATAGAGGGAAAGACGCTCGAAAATCCTTCAACATTTTATGGAAAAGTGAAAAAATCTACTTATGAGTGCTTAACGGCGATGGCTAAGAAGTGCTCAGCGAGTGTTGCGTGGGCAAGGGTATTTTTCCCTTATGGGCCTGGTGAAGATAAAGTGCGCTTAATCCCGCATGTCATTACGAATCTTTTATGTGGGAACGAGGCAAAATGTACACATGGTGAGCAAATTCGAGACTTTTTGCATGTTGCTGATGTTGGTCGTGCGCTGGTAGCTGTGCTAAATTCTGATGTTGTGGGACCCATTAATATTGGTTCTGGAAACCCGGTTAAAATAAAGGATCTTGTTCAGCAACTTGCTGATTTGTTGGGAGAAGAAGATCTGGTCAAATTGGGCGCAATTGCCAATCCATTAAATTCACCCGCAATGATAGTGGCCGATACGGCTAGATTAAATAACGAAGTGGGCTGGATGCCTGATTTAAGTCTTCATGAGGGATTATTGAACACTATTTCCTGGTGGCGTGAGCAGCAAATGAATTTAATAGAAGGTGAATTAATACGATGAAAATGGAAATTGATGTGTCCAGTGCAACGATGCGTATTGTGAATGCCGGTGAAAATACAGAGTATCCGCTGTATTCTAAAGAAGCATTTGAGGCTTTATCTCAGCTTTGGCTCAAGGTGGGTTGGAATGAAAAATATCCATACACTTTTTCCTGGCTGGGTCGTCCATTAATTCAATTACCAGAAGATGTGATGCGCATTCAGGAAGTCATTTATCAAGTTAAGCCAGACGTTATTATCGAAACGGGCGTTGCCCATGGTGGATCCTTAATCTTGTATTCAAGTTTGTGCAAAGCAATGGGTAAAGGGCGTGTCATTGGTGTTGATATTGAAATTCGCAAGCATAACCGTGAAGCAATTGAAGCGCATGAGTTGAATGCTTACATCACCTTGATTGAAGGCAGCTCAACAGAGGCGCACACCATACAAGAGGTCACAAGCCTTGTCCAGCCAGATGAGAAAGTCCTGGTTATTCTGGATTCAAATCATACTAAAAATCACGTCGTTGCAGAGCTCGAAGCATATTCACCATTAGTAACAGTTGGGTCCTATATTGTTGCAACTGATGGTAGCATGGAATTCCTGCATGATGTTCCTCGTGGTACGGCAAATTGGGATCTGGATAATCCAGCAATGGCGGCACGTGAATTTGCGGCAAAGCATCCTGAATTTACGCTGGAACAGCCATCGTGGCCGTTTAATGAAAGCGCTCTGAATAAGAACATTACACATTGGCCGAGTGCATGGTTGAAACGAGTTTTATGAGTCAGCATGAAAGAGAACGTTACTTAATTGTTGGCGGCGATAGTCTGATTGGTGCTGCTTTAAGGTTAAAGCTGCGTGATCTCAATAGAAAGGTTATTGTGACAACGCGACGTCGAGAGCAGGTTGCATCAGATCGTATTTTTTATGATCTGGCGCAGGCTAATGATGCATTTGATGCTAAAAGTGATAGTGTGTTTTTGTGCGCAGGGATGACGAATATGTCAGCTTGTGAAAATGAGCCTAAAAAAACCTATCAAATTAATGTGGATGCAACGGTTGCATTGGCGCGGCAATTACTTGATAAAGGATGCCGAGTGATTTTTATGTCGAGTAACACGGTTTTTGATGGAAAGTCGAAAACGCCTGATGAATATGCATCCTACCAATATAGGACAGAATACGGAAGACAGAAAGCGGAAGCAGAACAGCGTCTTTTGGCACTTGGATCAGGTATTGTCATTGTCAGAATGACTAAGGTTGTTTCATTAAATTTAAGACTATTTAGAATGCTTTTTGATAAGTTGCAGCAGCGCCAGCCATGTGACTTATTCCATGATTTAGTAATGTGTCCTATTTCAATGCAGTATTTATGTGATGCTATCATTAAAATTGTTGATTCACGTTTAGAAGGCATTTTTCATTTATCTGGCGAAGAAACGATATCTTATGCTGAATTTGGTTTTCGATTGGCAAATACAATGGGGATGAGCGATGAATTAATTCATCCTGTTCCTGCGAAGTCTATTTTATTTAAACCCGAGTATGCATCGCTTGGTATGCAGAGAACCACACAGTTGCTCGGCCTATATCCTGAGAATAGCAATGCCTTACTCAGCCAGCTCATTTCAAGTAGGTGATTCCATGAATGCTGCAGTGTCTCATATTGATGATTATGTGTGTCAGGTTTGCAGAAAGACATTATTGAAGCTTGTTGATGGGTTTGAATTGCTGCCAAGGGTAACGTCTGATTGCCGTCCGTTTTTGCCAGGTGGTCAATTAGCAGTTTGCATGCACTGCGCAGCCGTTCAGAAATTACCTACCACGCAATGGCTGGATGAGATTAATCATATTTATGCTGATTATCAGGCTTATCGACTTGCGGATGGTGAAGAGCAGCTAGTGGTAGACCCTTTGACTGGCCAGCCGAAAAAGAGAAGCCTTGTTATTATGGGGCAATTGAGCAGTGGTTATGATTTTCCAGCATCTGCTCGTGTCATTGATATTGGTTGTGGTGATGGGGTGACATTAAAAGCAATGTCAGCGTTTTTCCCAGCGTGGCAATTGAATGGGTATGAGTTAAATTCGGAAAAGATTGAAAAATTACAAAAATTAACAGGATTTAAGAAGTTGTATGTGGGCGATTTGTCAGGCATTGATCAGCAGTTTGATGTTGTGACGATGGTGCACTCGCTGGAACATTTTGTTGAACCATTGAATACCTTGAAAAATATACGTCACTTGATGTCGGAAAACGGAAAGTTATTTGTAGAAGTATGTAATATTGATGAAAATCCATTTGATTTATTAGTGGCTGATCATCTGATGCATTTTAGTCCGCAATCGGTGACAAATATAGCAAAGCAAGCTGGCTTTCAATGTATGTCGGCAAACACGGATTGGGTGAAGAAAGAAATATCGTATGTAGGGCTGACTGCGCAAGATATGTTGCCAATTGAACCGGTTGATGCGGCGCTTGTTTATGCCAGGATAAAATCGTATGTCGCATGGCTCACACAATTGATTACAGATGCAACGCAGGCAGCAAGCGCACAAAAGACATTTGGGATATTTGGCACATCGATAGCAGCTTCGTGGCTTGTCACAGAGCTAGGCGATCGGGTCAAATTTTTTGTTGATGAAGATCCTTATCGTGTGGGGCGTCAATACATGGGTAGACCTGTTTATGGGCCTGATCAGGTACCATCGGGAGCCGCTGTTTATTTGGCATTAGCGCCTGTATTGTCGCTTGAAATTTCACAGCGTCTTCAGAATAATGCCTGGTCATTTGTGGGGATGCCAGTACGGTGATGATATCAATTTTGTCTAAATCAAAATGGCACCAGACCTGGATTCAAATGCGGTTTTGGTTTTCACGCATTCGTCAGTTTGGGCTGATTGGAATTGTACAGCGTGTTATAAAAAAAATAGCATTGTTTTTGGTGAGCGTGATTTTTTTGCCATTCAGTATTGTTATGTGTTTGCTTGGTTATCGCCGTGTTACTATTTTTACTGATAGAGTGGGTCATCTCGCTATTGAGCCTGATATCTTGATTAAGGCGCAAAAGCTGGGGTTGATTAAAGCAAGGCGCTGGTTCGTACTTGCACCTGCTCATCGTGTATCAAACCAGCATTTGTTGGAATATTGGAGTAAGCATTTTACTGTTTACCAATCACCAGCGGCATGTTTTTTTCTGCATTGTCTTAGTGCATGGCCATTCCTGCGTTTTGATGTTGCGCATTTCATCAATAATGGCAAAGGGGCTCAATGGGGCTATAAGGTCAACACGTTATGGGGTGACCGGCCGCCGATATTGACATTAACAGAAGAGGATTGTCAGTTTGGCGATCACCAGCTTGCTGCGCTTGGCGTCCCTCATGGTGCATGGTTTGTTTGCATACATGTGCGTGAAGGTGGATTTTCGCCGGTTGATGAAGTTTACCACGCGCATCGGAATGGCAAAATTGAGAATTTGATGCCTGCTATTGAAGAAATCACACGTCGGGGTGGCTGGGTGATTCGTTTGGGCGATCCAACAATGGTGCCTTTACAATCGATGCCGCACGTGATTGATTATGCACATCACACATTACGCAGTGCCAGACTGGATATTATTTTATGTGCGCGTGCGCGTTATATTTTAGGCAATACATCAGGTGTATTTTTGATTGGTACGGCGTTTGGTGTGCCATCCGCATTGGCTAATATGATACCGATGCCGACGCTAGGGTTTTTACATCAGGATTTATCTATCCCGAAACTGTATCGACGGAAGGATGAATCGCGGTATCTATCATTTACCGAGGTAATGTCTTCGCCCATCTCAACCTACCGTTATGCCTCACTGTATGAAAAGAACAACATCACTGTTGTAGAGAATACCCCCGAAGATATACTCGCGCTGGTTATTGAATTGATGGATAGACTGGATGGCTGTTATGTAGAACGCGATGACGATTTAAAGCTGCATGATCATTATATGGCATTATTTGAACCACGACACTATTCTTACAGCGCGATCTCGAAAGTGGCATTCAGCTTTTTAAGGCGTTATCAGTACCTATTGATGGGAGATGATCAACTTGTTTAATTCTGCATTTGAACAGACAAGACAGGCTCGTCTGTTTGATATTTATAAAGATGGGAAATTTTTATCCATCAAGCATGATTCTTATTTTCAGGTTTATGAAGAATTATTTGGTAAGTACGTTGGAAAAGAAATAACATTTGTTGAGGTTGGCGTTCTCAACGGCGGCTCATTGTTCATGTGGCGTGACTATTTTGGACCCAAGGCAACGATTATCGGCGTTGATTTGAATCCTGCTGCTAAAAAATGGGAGCAGGAGGGGTTTAAAATATATATTGGCAGTCAATCAGACCCCACATTTTGGGATGGTCTCTTTGCTGACATTGGGCAGGTTGATGTGGTGCTTGATGATGGTGGTCATACTAATCGCCAGCAAATAATCACGACGGATAAATGTATTCCGCATGTAAAAGATGGTGGAATGATAGTGGTTGAAGATGTACATACAAGCTACTTTAGAGAGTTTGGCAATCCAGGCCGATGGTCGTTTATTAATTTTTCCAAGCGGTTGGTTGATGCTGTCAATTCAAGATTTCCTGCTGTAAAAGCCGTTGATAACACTTATGGTAACAATGTGTATTCAGTAAGTTTTTATGAATCGATTGTTTGTCTGCATATCGATCGAAAAAAATGTTTTACACCTGCTCCGGTTACTAACAATGGTGCTTCAGAAAATGCAAAAGACTTTCGATATAAAGGAACATTGCAGGAGTTTCTTTTCAGATCCAGACGGGTTTTAAATAAAATACCGCTCATAGGGTTTGTTGCCAATCCTGTCTGTAATTTTTTTATTTTTGCAGCGTCAAGAAAAGAATCATTTAGTATTAAAAAATATTTTAACTAACGATTGAAATAAGCAGGGAAAATTAATTTCTCTTTAAGGAACCATCATGAAAAAATATCACGTCTATGGAATTGGTAATGCGTTACTGGATCTGGATTTTGAAGTAAGCGAGTCTACATTAGAACGCTTGAAAATTGATAAGGGTGTGATGACGCTGATAGACGAAGACAGGCATCATTATCTGCTGACGGAGCTGGATGGTGTCAAACATCTGAAGGCATGCGGCGGCTCAGTGGCAAATACCTTATTTACACTGCAGCAAATGGGTGCGGAAGCGTTTTGTTCATGCAAGATTGGGGATGATGAATCAGGCGATTTTTTCTATCGTGATTTGATTGTGCAGGGCGTCCATACTAATTTGCATGAATGCAGACGCGAGGGCGTGACGGGTAAATGTATCGTATTGGTGACACCAGATGCAGACAGGACGATGAATACTTTTCTTGGCGCAACAGCTAATTTTTCTCTGGATCAGTTATCAGAGCCAGCCATTAAAAATTCTGAATACTTATATATTGAAGGTTATCTGGTTGCCCAGCCCACAGGTTGTGAAGCGGCAATTGAAGCCAGAAAAATTGCTAACGCAAATAATATCAAGGTTGCTATTAGTTTATCCGATCCTAATATGGTGAGATATTTCAAGGATGGCTTATGTGCAATTATCGGTGACCGTGTCGACATTTTATTCTGTAATGAAGATGAAGCGATGCTGTTCACTAAGACAGATTCCTTATTAGAGGCAAGAGAAGCTCTGAAAGAATACGCACACACATTTGTGATTACTCTGGGTGCGAATGGTTCTCTGGTTTATAACGGTATTGAATTTTCACATGCCCTGTCATACCAGGCTGAAGTGCTGGATACGCTTGGGGCTGGTGATGTATTTGCAGGTGTCTTTTTGTATGCGATTACTCATGGCTATGGTTATTTTGCGGCTGCTGATTTTGCGAATTTCGCGGCGTCCAAGGTGGTGGCTAAATATGGCCCGAGGTTGACAAATGAAGAAATTGGGGAAGTCAGGGCAATGTTGAGTGATCAACTGAAGTATGCATAATTGCGATAGCATTCTATACTGAAGTGGATTATATTTTTTCAATAGTTTATTAGCATAAGGATATGCTTGATGTTGTTTACTGTTCACAGGCTGGCTGCTGGGGTTAGTTTTGCCCTCTTGCTTGTTGGTCAGCTGGCTGCTGAGCCTGCATTTGTTTCAAATACACAGATGCAGCCTGATACATGGATTATGGGTGCAGGCGGCGGCTTGTCATGGATTAATCTGCCCAGTAATGAATACATCGAAAATGGCATTGGTATACTTGCACCATATGGTGTACCTGCACCCTATAATTATGATAATTATTCTGTTAATGCACAGCAAGCAGGTATATTTCAGTACTTCTTTGGCTATCGTTGGCATCGTTCCGCATCCTGTCTTCCTTATTATTCCCTTTCAGCTCAATATACGCATTTTTTTAGCTCGAATGTTAGTGGTGAAGTGACTCAATTTTCATTTCCTGCCTTTGAAAACTATAACTATAAAATGAGATATACGGCAGATTTGTTCACGTTGAATGGTAAATTTGACTTGATAGATTTCCATTCGTTTTTACCTTATTTGTCTGCGGGTATAGGCGCTATATTTAATCATATTAATAGCTATGATGAATCACCATTATCAAATGTCACGCCGCGTATGAGTCCGGGTTATCGTGGTAACTCAGACGTTAAGCTGGCAGGAACCTTGGGCGCAGGTTTAGATTTTATAGTAAATAATCATTACTGGGTAACACTTGGATATGAGCACGTATTTCAGGGAAATATTAGAAGTGGTCCTGGCGTAGGTTTGTGGTCGAATTCAGTATTAAATTTGGGTAATGTAAAAATGGATTCGGTATTTTTGGTGTTAACAGCGAATTTTCCACAGGGATTTAGAAACTCATGATGAAGAAAATTATTTTAGCTGCAGCCGCACTGATTTGTCAGTTATCAAGTGTCAATGCATGCGCAGGACAAGATCCTGTCTCATGGACATTAAGTCCTGCTAGTGGTTTGCCAGCTAATACGCTGATTGGAAGTAGTTATGCGTTATCATATACTTTAACGAATAATTCACCGGTACCGTTAACTATCACGACGCCACAGAGTGACAATGCATCAAAAGTGACTGTTGATGACAGATGCGACAACAAGACATTATCAGCTAATGGGGGTACCTGTATCGTTTATATTGGTATGCAGCCTTCACGCGGCGGTGTTCATACACTTAATATGGCGATCAATTTTGGCCGTACTAATATACCGCTTCCAGCATTGACAACGACATCTGCATCTAGCGGGGTCAGCGTTTTTGGGTTTGTTACACAGCCATTACCTCCAAATTCACAAGCTGGTACCGGCTATCCAGTGACGTTTACCTTTCGTAACGATAGCAGCGCATCGATAACAGCAACCGCAGTCAATGTGACCGGCTTTACTGCATCAACCAATACCTGTACGAGTGCTCTTGCAGCAAATGCAACCTGTACTGTTACGGGAACATATACACCAGCAGCCGCTGGTCAGAATTCCATTAATGTGAATTATGTTTATAATAGCGGCGGCAGCAAGACTGTTGCTATGACGTCTAATACAATAACAAGTAGTACAGGCAGCTGTATGCAGCTGGCAGGCGTGGTTGATTTGCCTTTGCCTGTTAACACATATAGATATTCTGATAATGTGGCTAAATTTACGTTCACCAATCATTGTGATGCGACATCGGTACCGCTTGGAACGGTGACTGTTACCGCTACGCAGAATGGGACTTCTGTTAATCAATATGTGACAAAAGGAGCAGTGTCAACGCCATACGATACCTGTTCAGGCCAAACACTTGCCGCTAATGGCAGTTGTTCAGTGTATGCTTCTGTGATACCGACAGCGCTGGGCGCTGGTTTATCACTTCAGGCAAGTGTTCCCTATAATAATGGCACAGGCATTGCGTCAGCGATAACGGGTGAAAATGTGAATGTGATACCCAATCAAGCATCATTACATACCATGATGTTTATTAATCAGTGTTCTTATCCAGTCTGGCTAGAGTTTTTAAATGGTAACGGGAATGCGGCGTCTACAGGTGTTCTTAGTCCAGATCCAATGCCAGCTGCTGCGCGTACACCGCAAGATTATTTGATTCCTGCTCAAATTGGCAGCTCTCCGTCATCTAAAATTTTATCTACCACTCGCTACGAAAACGGCAAAATCAATGCCAGAACGGGTTGTGATTCTAACATGGTGTGCAAAACAGCAAGCTGTCAAACATTGGCTGGCAAAGGGACTTGCGTTGTTGGTGCGGGAGCAGCTCTGCCAAGTACGGCATTTGAAGCCTTTATGACGAATGTAAAAGCGACAGATGGTGTCTATGATGTTTCAATGGTCAATGGGTTCAATGTTCCTGTTGAAATCAAAGGACTCGGACCTGTTAGTACATCAGATCCCTTTGCCTGCACAGCAGCTGGTGCGATTATCCAGCCAGCAACGAGCTTTGCGACTCAGCTTGGTGCTTGTCCCTGGACGTTTACCCCACCAAACACAGGTGTCAATGCAACCGAAAATTATGTCTTTGTTTCATCGGGCGCTGAACAATCCTGTACCGCAACAGGCGGACAGTGTACAGCGCCTCAATTGTGCGGCATGGGCTGGAATAACGACATTAACACGGGTGCAGGTGTGCCAATTAATCGCCGCTGTGGAACATTTCAGGGCTATTGGGCGGTTGCTGATTTTATTGGTTATAGTAATGCAGGAAATGATTGGGGAAGCATTATTGATTTATACACACATTATGGAATGTCTACACACTTGGCCGCCGCGTATGGAAATAATAAGGCGACATCAATGCCTGCAGCCTTTAGAGATTTGTATGGCTGCGTGCCCACTAGTAACGATAGTTTAGACAGTGGCTATAAGTCTGGAAAAAGCAGGGTATGTGGCTGTTATGACTGGAATCAATCTGGCAGTCCGGCAAAGACAGCTGTTTCTCAGTTATGCTGTACTTCAACAAGCGGCGGTGCTTGCGGTGCGCAAACGGGTGTGGTTGATACACCAAATACACTTTGGCAAAATAACGTTTACGATAAAATTAACTATTTGAAAGCAGCATGCCCAACTGCTTACTCGTACCAGTTTGACGACAAATCATCATCATTCCAGTGTAATCAGTCGGGATTGTTTACAGGCTATGTTGCGATATTCTGTCCGGGTGGTAAAACAGGTAATCCATTGGGTTAGAGGTATTTAAACAAATCCTACAAGTAACAGGAAAACCAGCCCTCTAACAATGTTGGTGGGCTGAATACCTGACCGAAGTGTGGAAAGACAACGGAATGGTTTGCGTTTATCCAGTATGCAAGTGAATTGCTTGATGAAATGGTAGTGTTCGTTGTTGCCGCTTATTCTGACAAGGAGTGATTTTGCTTGTCGAAAGCAGGCAGCGATACTTTGCAGACGATGTCGAACAGCTTTTTTAAATGAGCGTAATTCTCTTATTTTTCCGTAGAATCCCTTGCTGCCGACGGCATTTCTGTCGTGCTGGCGATAGAGTATGGCAGGTGTTTCCAGAAAGCCAATTTTTCCACATGCTGCGGCACACAAACCACACCACCAGTCATGCATGCGTGCTTCATCAGGCATGGGTGAAGCGAGTGTGAGCAATGCTCTATTCATGCCGATAGTGCAGCCAGTGATATAGTTGTTGATTAGCAGGGTTCTTAATGGTGCATTCGGGTTGCGTTTCAGGCCTTCAAATTGCATGAAGGATGGCTGGATAGTCTTCAGGTTGCTATCGACAACGTGTAAATCAGTATGGATTAAGACAGGTATTCCCTGAGTATTTTCTTTTTCAATCTGTTGCAGTAATTGTAATGTGGCTTGCATTTTATGCGGCAGCCAGACATCGTCCTGATCGCAAAAGAAAATAGTCGGTTCGTTTCGTTCCAGTGCTTTGTTCATTAGCGCAGCAAAACTTTTCACGACATTGAGGTTACCGAGATTATCGCTGACTAGTTCAATGCGAGCATCCTGCAATGTATATTGCTTGATAATATCGATGGTTTTATCAGCTGAGCCGTCATCACGTATGAGCAGTGTCCAGTTGGTATGTGTCTGTGCAATAAGGCTATCTAGCTGGGCAGCAAGATATTTTTCACCGTTATAGGTGCTCATGAGGATGAGGGATTGATGATTATGACTCATCGTGCTGCTGCCCATATTTTGTTTTGGCACTATATTATGATATAGAGTAATATTACTATTTAGTGTAGTGTTGTGAATATAAATTTCTGCAATGTTTTTATCCGCGGTAAGAGTTAGTCAGTGTATTGATGGTCAGTAAATCCCACCTTTATTTATCTAATTGATTTAATAGTAAATATTATATACCAAAAAAGATATAAACAAACCATTGTTGTGCTATAATAAAGACAGGTTATCTATATGAGGTTAAATTTAAGGCCGTTAATTTGGGTTGGTTCTTCATTAGACGATTTAAAAAAATTACCACTTCCAGTGCAGCGTGAGATTGGTTTTTCGCTCTATCAAATTCAGGAAGGGAAAATACCGGCTAATGTAAAAACTATGAGAGGATTGGGCGCTGGCGTTTATGAAATTTTAAGTTATTTTAACAAGGGTACATATCGTGCTGTTTATGCGGCAAAGCTGGGTGATGATATTTATGTATTACATGTGTTCCACAGGACATTGATTTAATTAAAAGCAGGCTTGTATTGGCTAAGAATGATGTTTATCCCCATTGAGGTGGTGTTATGAGTGATAAAATGATACATAGAGGCACAGGAAACGTTTATCAAGACCTTGGATTTCGTGATGCGGAAGAAATGCAAGCGAAAGCGGCGCTTGTTTCCCGAATTATATCGATTATAAATCAGAACAAATGGACGCAGGAAAAAGCAGCGCTTATTTTGGGAATTTCTCAACCGAAAATATCCAATTTAATAAGAGGTCAATTTTCTGGGTTTTCAATTGGCAAGCTGATTCTTTTGTTGAATAAGTTGAATCAGGATGTAGAAATTGTAGTTAAAAATAAACGGCTTTCAAAAAAAGATACAACTGGGCATGTTAGTGTCATTTATATATGATCGCAGGCGCGGATTTATTCCGCGCGCAGCAATAGATCTAGCTTAACCAACCTGCTTCAGCGTGGTTTTTGCAGCTTTACTCAAGAGGGCAGCTTTATCGGTTTTTTCCCAGCTGACGCCAAGGTCTTCACGTCCGAAGTGACCATAAGCCGCTGTCTGACGATAAATAGGCTTGAGCAAGTCCAGCATTTTGATAATGCCGTATGGACGCAAGTCAAAATGATCCCTGATCAGGTCGATAATTTCATGGTCAGCAAGTTTGCCTGTACCAAATGTTTCAACGTGAATAGAAATGGGTTCAGCAACGCCGATTGCATAGGAAATCTGAATTTCACAGCGATCAGCCAGTCCGGCAGCAACGATATTTTTGGCAACATATCGGCATGCGTATGCGGCTGAACGGTCAACTTTGGATGGATCTTTGCCAGAGAAGCAGCCGCCGCCATGTCGTGCCATGCCGCCATACGTGTCAACGATAATTTTGCGGCCGGTTAATCCGCAATCACCTAATGGACCACCTACCACGAATCGACCAGTTGGATTGACATAGTATTTGGTGTCTTTGTCGAGCCATTCAGCAGGGAAAACGGGCTTGATTAACTCTTCAACAACATCATTTACCAAATCCTGATGTGAAATGTCTGGGTGATGCTGAGTGGACAATACAACGGTTTGCACGCTGACTGGTTTGTTATTGACATATTTAAATGTCACCTGACTTTTTGCATCCGGGCGCATCCAGTGAAACTCGGATGTCTGGCGCAATAACTTATGACGCTGCATCAGGCGGTGCGCATAATGAATGGGGGCTGGCATCAACACATCTGTTTCATTTGAGGCATAACCAAACATAATGCCCTGGTCACCAGCGCCTTGTTCTTCTGGTGAAACACGGTCTACGCCTTGTGCGATGTCTGATGATTGTTTGCCGATTGCAGACAGGACAGCACAGGATTGCCAGTCAAAACCCATGTCGGAGCTGTTATAACCGATATCACGCACGACATTACGCGCAATTTGTTCAATGTCGACCCATGCATTGGTGGCGATTTCACCGCCAACCATGACCATGCCTGTTTTTGCATAGGTTTCACAGGCAACGCGGGCGTTTTCATCCTGTGCAATGATGGCATCTAGCACGGCATCCGAGATTTGATCACAAATTTTGTCAGGATGACCTTCAGATACAGATTCTGAGGTAAATAAATATTCATTTTGCATATGGTGGAGCTCCTTCAGTTTATAATTTTCTGGATCCCCGCTTTTGCGGGGATGGCAGTGATGACAGTGTTTGTGTTGCAACGAGCAATCATGGTATGGCAAAGGCCAATCACGCTACTTCTGCAACCTTGGCTCTGACATTTTCACGCCACCAGCTGATCGTTTTGCGTATGCCGGTATCAAGATCTGTCTGTACTTTCCAGTCCAGCTCATTTTGGGCCAGCGTACAATCCAGCGCAAGACTATTGTTAACAGTTGCTGGCTTGGATGTGTCATGCTCTATGCGCAATTCTTTACCTGAGTGCTGGATAATTTTTTCGACCAGCTGGGTTGCTGTAATTGCCTGTCCATAACCGCAATTATATAAGCGGAATTGTTCTGGCTGCTTTTCAATGACGGCTTTGACGAAGTGAATCAGGTCATCTATGTAGAGCAGGTCACATTCTTCCTCACCTGTACCTGAAATAACAACGGTATCTTTGGCTGTTAGCGCTTTAGTCATGGCTGAGCCAAATAGATGGCTGCGCTCGAGGTCAAATTTATCATGCGGGCCATAAATATTCGAGTGTCGAATGACAGTGTATTTTGTATTAGAGGTACCCGCATAAAATTCGCACATTTCTTCCAGATAACGTTTGGTATGACCGATGCCGGCATGATCTAACGGTAATGGTTTGTTTGCATCATAATCGGTTTCTTTTAATGGTGTTTTACTGGAGTGGTACATGTCTGTACTGCTAAAAAAAACAACATGCTTTATTTTGTGATCAAATGCAAAGCGGAAAAGGTAGGAGTTCATGATGGCGTTATCGGTAACATTGAGATAAGGCTTGGCGCTGAGCTCTTTTGTGCTGGCGGTTGCGGCTGCAGCCTGAATAATGATATCCATACCCTTGACAACCCGGTCGACATCATCCTGATTGCGTAAATCTGCCTGATGCCAGATGACATCATTGCCGCAATCATAAGCAGAATGGTGATAACGAACAGCGTGCACCTCTAGTGTCTGCTGCTTGCTGAGTTGTTCAACAAGGTTGCGTCCGATGAATCCAGTTGCACCACAAATTAACAGTTTAGTTTTCATATACATTCCTCTTGGTTAAAATTTATTTCACGCGGCAAGCCGCGTGACGCTAGCAGTGGGGTTTCAAACTTAATTTTCGACAAGTTGAAGTCTGGTTAATCGTTCGCGCGTCAGCGGGGTTGATTCTCCTGCTGATTGATGATGCAAATGAATATAGTCACGCCTGGTCATGGCGTGTTGACTGTATTGCAAGTGATCATAAAAAATAATTTGTGACCCGCTGTTGTCAAAATCGAAGGGAACCAGCAATAAGTCACTGAGTGCATCACAAATAGCGGGTTGATCTTCTGGCCTGGCAAAAAACAGCATAAAACCGCCGCTGCCTTCACCGAGTAATTTGCCGCCGATAGCACCAGCAGAGCGTGCCTTGGCATAAATGTCATCGATAAAAGCAGGAGCAACCTTATGGCTCAGCTGGCGTTTTAATTGCCAGCTTTCATGCAGTAGTTCCCCAAATTCCGTGATATCAGTATCAGAATAAAGCAGTTGTTCGGCAGTATCGACCATTTGGCGCATTTGATGCAGCTCGGCAGCATGATCGGGAATCGATTTAATTTTATCTGCGGCGATATCAGATGCAGTCCGGGATACGCCCGTAAAAAAGAGCAGCAGATGATTATGTAATTCACGCAGTCTGTTAATTGGCAGCACAATGGGAGAGACATCAAAATCACCATCCGGGCGGACAATGATTTTATTCAGGCCGCCATAGGCTGTTGCAATCTGGTCTTGTACCCCGACATGTTCTTGCAAAATATCGCGTTCAATATGAATAGCTTCACAGGCAAGTTCACGTTTGCTGGAAATCATTCCGCGCAGTGCATACATCGTATGCAGTAAACCCACCGTAAAGGCTGAGCTGGAACCCATGCCTGATCTGGCAGGCAAATCGCCTTGATGGCTGATTTCAACGCCTTGATCAATCTGCAAATAATCGAGCACGGCACGCACAGAAGGATGTTGAATATCGGCATGCTGTGCGACTTCTTCTATTTTTGACCAGGTGACGCGTGATTTATGATTAAAAAAGGGCGGCAGCAACCGGCATTGCAGGTAGCAATAGTGATTGATTGAGGTCGACAGGACGGCTGCACCATGTGTCTGGTACCATGTGTGGTAATCCGTTCCACCGCCGAAAAATGAAATCCTGTAAGGAGTTCGGCTAATAATCATCCTTAATTACTCCATGCGATCGTGCTACATGCCGTTGACGGCGGTTTTTCCCTGATATAAATTAAGCGCTGTTGTGACGTCGCCAAAATACTTAATGGTACCACTTTCCAGCAGTAATGCTTTGTTGCAAAATTCTTGTATCAGATCGTTAGCGTGTGATGCCATGACAACAATGCTGGACTGCTGAAGCAATGCTGCCATTTTTATTCTTGCAGTTTTCATGAATTCTGAGTCGCCTGCACCGAATACTTCATCGATCAATAGAATTTCTGGATTAACGCTCGCGGAGATGGCAAACGATAATCTTACCATCATGCCAGAGGAATAGGTTCTCACGGGCATGGAAAGATAGCCGCCCAAGCCAGTCAGCTCAGCAATTTCATCGATTTTGGCCTTTATTTGCTTGCGCGATAGTCCGAGAATAATGCCGCGCATGATAATGTTTTCGTAGCCAGTGAATTCTGCTTCGATCCCCTGCATCAGGTTTAACATAGGGGATATATTGCCATCGATAACAATATGACCGCTGGTTGGTTCGTATATTTTAGAGAGCAGTTTTAATAACGTGCTTTTGCCTGAGCCGTTATGCCCAATCAAGCCAATGCGGTCGCCATGATTAATCGATAAGGAGATATCTTTGAGTGAATTAACAACAAGATGCTTGTTAGCATCTTTTGAAACGCTGCCACCTGTTGCCAAATGGATAAAATTTTTCTTAAATGAACGTGTATTCACATTGTAAATTGGAAACTCTACTGAAATATCACGTAATTTAATAAATGCCATGAGGAGTCCTATAACCAGTACACAATTCTTGTTCGGTAGCGGGTGAACATTTTGGTGCTGATAGCTATACCTAACAGAGTGGTTATGATGGCAACAATAAAGTTGTTAAGAGTGGGCAAGTTGCCGAGTAATGGTTGCCTGACCAGTTCAAGAAAAGCATAAAACGGATTGATATTAACTATCCATTGATGTGATGCGCCTAAAACATCAGGGTTCCACATGATTGGGGTAACAAAAAAGGTGACTTGTACCAGGCTTTTAATAATTTGCGACACATCACGGTATCTGCTGCCTATCATGGCGAGTATGAGTCCGTATGAAATGGCATTGACATGCAGGAGTAACAGGCTGGGTATCATCAGCAACGTGCAAAAATTAACGGTTGCGTAGGTGTGATAAATGATCATTATTGGAATAATAACGATGCTATTGTGAAAGAAAATAATGATATTTCTGGCAGCAATTCGATGGATGTAGAGACTATAGGGCAGCTTGATTTGCTTGATGAAGCTGTCTGACGTGATAAAGCCATCAGTAAATTCCGTCACGAGAGTTGAGATTAACGTCCAGCTCAGCATGCCAGCCACTAGAAATGGAAAATATTTTGCCAATTCAGTGTGAAAAAGACGTGCGTATAAAAAACCCATGGAGTAAACAGTAATGGCCATACTAAGTGTAAGCCAGAACGGGCCTAATATAGAACGGCGATAACGCAGTTTAATATCCTGCCATGCCAGCATAGACCAGATGCGCCAGTTTTTAACACCATCGATGATGTCTTGTCTGGCCAGTGCTGATTGCGAGACGGCAGGAAAAAGAATGTGCTCGTCTTCGTTTGTCGTATTGATGCTATCGCTCATATCAGACGCGGGCAGCACTGCTTCTTGTTCGACGGTCATGCGTGATAAGCCAACATTTCATTAGGAGCGCGAAAGGATAGCATGCTGGTCGGATTGAAACAATATTTCATCTGTCAGGCGGCTGGAATGCGTTTAATTCGGCCAATCTTGTAGCCAGCAAATTTTATCACCCATGAAAGAAAGGCGCGCGGCAGCCAATTGTAATTTTTTGTACTGCATAAATATCGCACTTCGGAAAGAATGTATTTAAAGCCTTCTTTATCGGGACTATTGAATTGATTCAGTATCCAGTGTTCTTGCTGGTGAAACTGGCCGATAGCAACATAACGTTGAAATTCTTGCTTTAGACTAAAATTATGTGAGTGATTAACCGTTGCATCAGCACAATAGGCGATTTTAAATCCACTTGATAGCATTTTGGCTGCAGCATACACATCTTCTCCTAATGAAATTTTTGCGGGGAAACCGCCAATAGTATGCAGTGCGAATTTTTTATAGGCGGAGAAGCTGTTAGAGTTAAAGCATGTTTTGA
This sequence comes from uncultured Coxiellaceae bacterium, assembly GCA_964583565.1. Lineage (GTDB taxonomy): Bacteria > Pseudomonadota > Gammaproteobacteria > DSM-16500 > DSM-16500 > Aquicella. The sequence goes on along the minus strand of CAZOVT010000001.1, from coordinate 9,050 downwards.
TACCAAAACGCGGTGTATCCTGATAGGTGCGCAAATAGCTTTCAGCAGGATAGTTGAACAATCTTAAATGTGCGCCCAGCGGGTTAGCATCAGCAGCAGGCAATTGACGCCCGTAGGCGCAGCCAATATCATCAGCTGTATATAATCCTTGCAAGAGCTTTTCAAAGGTATGTGCGCTTGCAGGAATGGCATCCTGTGTCATAAACAGGTAGGCGCTGGCGTCAACAAGCTGTGTGGCAAGCTGTCTTGTACCGCCGTGATTGAATTCCTTTTGAGGAATACGGTGAATCCTGACAGAATATTGTTGCAGTAACTCAACCGTGTTGTCGGTTGAGCTGGAATCGATGACAAGAATGTGATCAGGCTGTCTGGTTTGTTCGGCGATGCGTGCAAATAGCGCAGGTATATAGCGTCCGGCATTCCATGTTAGGATAATGAGCGCGAGTGAAGGAGGTTGTTGCGATGACATCCGATGGTTCGCCTTATCAATATAAAGTAAGTGGACAGGACATATGATACCACGTGGTTTACTGAAGGAATATTTTAAAGCGTTTATTCTGCTGTTGAAAAGTGTAGACGCCATTATTTTTTTTATATCAGGCTGGCTGGCTTATGGGCTTAAATTTGGTACCTTATCGTTAACGCCGCATTATTTGAGTGCGCTGGCCTGCGGTGTTGGTCTCTCGTTTTTTGTTTTTCATTTTGTCCAGTTGTATAGCGCGATTCGTTCTAATGGTTTTATCGCTTATTTCTGGCGCATTTTTCAGGCTGTCGGATTATTGTGGGTACTGCTCGCCGGTCTTGGTTTTATCACGAAAACAGGTGATCTGTATTCACGCTTGTGGTTAGCCGAGTGGATGCTGATATCGCTGCTGTCGTTAATCGTGTCGCGATTTCTGTTGTTATACTTTTTGCGCCTGATGCGCTCGCATGGTTTGAATGAACGGCGGGTAGTTATTGTCGGTGCGGGAACCATGGGCAAGAAACTGGCGGAAACGATACAGCAGGCATTGTGGACTGGCTTTCGAATTATCACTTTTATGGATGATGCGGCTGCAGACAAGCCTGCGCAGATCAACGATATTCCTGTTATGCAGACACCGTCATGCCTTGGGCAGTACTTGCAATCGAATCAGGTGGATGAAGTCTGGATTACCTTTCCGTTACAGGCAGAGAAGCGAGTCAAGGAAATTCTGCATCAACTGCGTCATTCAACGATGACCACGCGCTATTTGCTGGATATTTTTGGGCTGGATCTGCTTAACCATTCCGTGACAGATCTGGCTGGATTTCCTGTGCTGACGATACGTTCATCGCCGATGAAAGGTGTTAACAGAGTGGTAAAAGCGCTGGAAGACCGGTTGGTAGCTGCGATAATACTTTTATTTATCAGTCCGCTCATGCTGTTAATTGCATTGGGGGTAAAATTAACGTCCGCGGGCCCGGTGTTTTTCAAACAGCAGCGGCTGGGCTGGGATGGAAAAGTGATTAAGGTTTATAAATTTCGCACCATGCTGATGCATACAGAACATGATGGGAAGGTAACGCAGGCAACGCAGGAAGATAAGCGCGTGACACGATTGGGAAAGTTTTTGCGCCGCACCAGCCTGGATGAATTGCCTCAATTTATTAATGTATTGCAAGGCCGTATGTCTATCGTCGGCCCAAGGCCGCATGCGCTTGCGCATAACGAGCAATATAAAGATACGATCCACGTTTACATGCAGCGTCATTGCATGAAACCCGGCATCACTGGCTGGGCGCAAATTAATGGGTGGCGCGGCGAGACAGATACACTTGATAAAATGCAAAAGCGGGTCGAGTTTGATCTTTATTATATTAATAATTGGTCGTTATGGTTTGATCTGAAAATTATTATGCTGACGTTATTTAAAGGTTTCATCAGTCGTAACGCTTATTGAAACAGTATCTGAAATATTAATTTACATTAACTAAGGAAGTGATTATGCAGCTGAGACGGATAGCAGAATTATATGATTATAAGCAGGCGGTTGAAGACAAAAATGAACGTTCGGTCAGACATAAAGCCATGATGAAGGTTATTCGTGAAATAAGGGATAATCATTTGGTGGA
>CAZOVT010000001.1:0-6946 GCA_964583565.1 uncultured Coxiellaceae bacterium | reverse complement strand
GGATGTCAGGGGTGAAGTAGCAGCTATAACGGATGATGTTGAGAGGCTGAAGCACTTTTTATATCTTGATGATTTAATTTCATTCAAGGTTATGCTGACGATTATCGGCGAACTCAGGTATGCCCATCAGGACATAGCATTTGCAATACTAAAGGGGTTGACTCAGGATGAGAGGGATCAAAGTATTTATCTGACTGAAATGACCGAGTCGGTCAAGGAATTTGAAGTATATTTAACGGAATATGCTGTGGATGAGATTAATGCCGATGGTGTACGTCAGTGTATTCAGAGCTTGCGAAATACATCGTGTTCGCGTCTGGCATGGTCGTGTAATTTTGATGTGGCAGATGTAAATCAGGTATTCAATGATGCTGTTGAAACGGATCTTGCGCTTGCCTGTTTGCAGAAATTTATTGAGCAGTCTGATGGACGTCAAACCAGTAAGTGGTCGCTTGCAATGGCATTTGTTGGTTTGACAAGGGAAGCTGCATTAAAACCTTATATTGCTATACCGGCGCTGATGGGTTGTGTCTGTCCAGTACCTGAAACAAAAAAGCTCTGGGAAGAACTGAATGTCTGGATGCGGGGAGTTCATTATTACCATGCGAGCTTATTAAAGCGGGCATTAGGCCATAAAAATGAACAATATCATACTGATAACGAAATGATCATCATGCCGGAGAACAAACTGTATCCTCCTATTAATGCGCTGGATGATGCGATGAAGGCGCGTTTTGGGCTGACATTTTATGATTTGGCGATATACATGCATAAAGCAAGTCAGGTTTTAGCATCCAGATTATCTCCTTCGGCGCCCGCAGCGGAGGCAGGACGTGCTTCGCAGCTTGGTTTGTATGCGGCATCCAGTGCTGCTGCCGCGGCGTGTGACGATGAGCCGCAGGCAGAATATAAGCTGGCATAAGCCATTGCCGGCTAATCTCGCACATGCTATATATCAAAATAGCACACAATTATTAAAAGGGCTTACCAATGCAGAGAAAACCTGGAGACGACTTACCTGCGAATCTTCCTGATGTTATTTTAAACTATGTGCGATTAAGTAATCCCCCGGATCAAATAAAAGCCATTCGAAAGCAGCATTTGCCGGTGATTAAGCAGAATCTCAGGCAGGCTTTATCAGGCATATCGCCGGATGATGCAATAAAAGCAGCATCAAGTTTTGACGGGTTGATAACCATTCTTTTGCTGATTGAGGCAGTCAATGATTTAAGGTCATTTTATATAGGTCGTTTACAGGAAGTATACGGAGCGGATGTTTCTTCTGATTTGGTCCAATCGTTCGAAGAAATGTTTGAAAAGCGTCTGGATCAGTTGCTGGAGCAGAAAAAGGTATTGACCAGGGCTGATATTGATGGTGTTGTGCAATCAGTTCAGGATACATGCTGGGCTAAGGCGTCCAGAAAGAGCGCGTCAGTGCCGCCTGATGAATTTAAACAACTGATCAGGAATCTCGTTTTTACGATTGCAGCCAGCAAGGTTTACAAGGAAACTGATGAGCTGCAAATGGTAAATATCAGTCAGATTCTCGCAACCAAGGTTAAATCTATATTTGTTAAACCAGACCCTAAATCTATTGCGGTTAAAATTGACAAATTAACACCAGAAAAAATCAAACAGCCTTATGAGGCGCTGGCTTATGGCTTCGATCTGGTAGAGGTAACGCCAGAGACCGCAGCACGATGGCGTGAAGTGTCTTGTTATTTGCAGGGGTTGTATAGTCGCATTTATCGTGCGATGGATAAAAAGTATAAGAGAGGAAAGCGGGATGACGGCGATATTCAAACACTGGAAGATGGTACATTCCCAACAGTGGATGAATCAGATAAATTATTTAAAAAACACAAGCATGTCACGAAGTGCGAGATGTCGTTTTACAACAGGGAGCTGGGATTAAAAATTCAGGAACGGGTAATACCCCTGATGAATGCGCGTGCGGCAGCTACGCCCGCAGCGGCTGCTTCACCGTTATCTATGGGTTCGGCTGTTGAGCCAAGGTTTTCACAGGCAACTATCGATGTGACCTCGGATCAAAAGCATCAAAAACACATTATCGTTGCCATGCCAAGTGATTTGTATGCTTCTATCAAAGAGCAGTTGATAAAAACAATTGAAAGGAGTCTTGATCCATTTCGATATGAAAATCAGTTTTCTGAGCAATTGCGGACGAGGCCTGCTTATGTTGTGGATGATAATGAAAAATTAGATGCGAAATTATTGCGTCTTTCATCCTGTCTGCACCGAAACTCATTAACACGTGTCAGGGAAGCGATGCTTTCATTCGTGATTGAGGCTATTCTTTCCCGGTTTGAAGCGTATCGTTGCGGCGGTTCACTCGTGCATAGTCTGCACTCAAGAGCGCATGTTGTCTTGTTACATGATTATATAGATAGGCTGGAGGTTGCTGCAAATATAGCCGAAAAAATACATATTTTAATTGAGCTGCGTAATGAACTCATCAGCCGAAAAAGTGTTGACCTGCTTGGCGGGTTAAATGAGGGATTGTCAGCGGTTTATGATGTGCTGGCGCTGCGTTTTCCATCAGTTGCTGTAATAAAAGCGGAACGGCGCATCACCGATGCAAAGGGTATAACGACGCTTGATATGCCGGTAAGTGATTGTGATAAGGATAGGCTGGATAGTTTAGTGGAAGCTATCAGGGTGGTGTTGCTGCAAAGTAACGCATCAAAGCTGTCGGGCGATATATTACCTTTCTTGCTGCTACAAATGAATCATTCAAGAGTATCGGAAAAAGTTATTGTGCTGGGTGCGTGTCTGAGAGTGGTGCAGCTTACAGATAGTCAAAATGAAAATCTGGGCATATTGAATGCCAGGGTGAGTGCCTGTATACAGTCTTATTGTGCAACTTCTAATTATGGTCTGTTCAGGAAAGTACATGTACCTGCGGCGCTTGATTTTATGGATGCGATTACAGGCAGCAATCTGACTAAAGATTTACAGTTATCAAGGCTGCTTGATTTTCGTAATGCGTTGCTGGCACTAAATAGTGTTACATTGCTGCCAGATATCGATAAGCTGTTGGTCTCGGTGTTTGAAGTTCTGCTGGTCAATGAGGTTAATTTGTCAGTCAGAGCGGCAGCCGCTGCGCGTTAATGTGTTATGCCAGCCCCTGCATGTTTTAGGCAGGGGCTGAGATGGCAGACACTAACGCCTTCACTTGCTCTGCTGCTGATTCCCAATTTAGCCGTGTGACAAATTCATTGTAGGAAGAAAGTGCTAGTGTTTCGTAGCGTTTACGATCTTGCATTAATGCTGCAATGTAATCGCAATAGCGCGTGATCGGCGCATCCAGTGCAAAGGTCATGCCATTGATATTGTCTTTCACGATGGTGCCAATGCCGCCGACATAAGTAGTGAGGCATGGCACACCATATGCATTTGCTTCGCAAAAAACAATGCCATACGCTTCGCCGCGTGAAGGAACAAACAGAAAATGGCTGTCTGACAGCAATCTCTGCAGTTTGGTTTTTCCTTCATCGGTGTGTTTGGAGATAAAGCCGTGTAAGTGGACATAGCCAGGCACGGTTTCCAGTCTGGGTGTGTAGCCAACGATATGCAGTTCAACCTGATGGCCGCTCTGGTACAGCGCTTTTGCAACGGCCAGTACCACATCGCCGCCTTTGCGCTCCCAGCTTTTTGCTAAAAATAATAGTTTGATCGTATTCGTGGAGCGTTGCTTGACGGCTGTTTTAATATCCTCGTAAGCGGGATACTGTTGAATATTGGCACCAAAGGGAACGACTTTTACCTTATCTTTATCTGCGCCATATAGTTCAATTGCGCCGTGGGCAGCCCAGTCAGAGGAAAACAGCGCCAGGCTGCATCGGGACAAGCAGCTGGCAGTCATCTCATTGCCTTGCCTGATTGTTTCTGCAGAGTGATGTGCGAAGGGTGGATAAAACCCCAGTAATTGTGCGTAAACCGCATCTGTCCAAAGTACAATGGGCTGTTTACATTCCAGATAAGCGATGGGATTAATGAGTGGCGACACGACAAGATCGGCTGTTGTTTTGCGCAGGCGATTGGCTGCCTGAGCGGAATAATGTTGCGCAGCCGTGATGTTGAAACGAGGACTCTCACGTTGATCGGCAATATATTTGCTGAATGCCTGTTTGGCTTTGAATAGCGGCGGCAATTTGCGTTTCAGGCTGCCAATATAATCGACAGCCATACCTGCGCCGGCAAGCGCATGTGACATGTGAAACGGTGTACCTGACCAGTTATGAACATCGGTGGCGTCAAATGTACTCATGTAAGCTATACGCATGATTTCTCCGTGGCGGGTTGAACAAGCGGTAATTGCCAGAATTGCTGCTCAAAGGCGGGAATGGAATAGTTTGCCGTGACGTGTTTGTATGCCTGATCGCCCATGTGGCTTCGTTCGGCTGATGTCATCTGGAAGATGGATTTCATGGCGGCAGCAAGGCCGACAGGTTCTTTTGGTTTGATGAGTATGCCCGTATCGCCCATGACTTCAGGGATGCCGTTTACCGCGCTGGCAATGATGGGCAGCCGTGCAATCATGGCTTCAATCAGGACACGTCCAAAGGCTTCCTGTATCGAAGGCAGTACAAAGCAGTCAAATGCCTTCATGTACTGGAAGCCGCCGGGCAGAAAGCCCGTCAGTGTGACATCATTTGTCAAATCAGCAAGATGTGCTTGCTGCTTCAAGCGTTCCTCTAACACGCCATCGCCTATAATGATGAGCTTGCTGTTTGGGCAGTAGGGTTTGATGAGTGAAAATGCGTGTATCAGGCTGGCCTGGTCTTTATTGTGTGCGAGTCTGCCGATGGTGCCAAACACAAAAGCATCGTCTGGCAAATTGAGTGCTTTTCTTGCTTCTTCCCGGCTGAGCAAATGCGGTTCGGACAGGTCAATATCGATACAGTTATAAAGAGTGACAATGCGTTCTTTGGGTATAAAAGATAAAGCGTGCCGCAGGTCATCACGGACAGCGTTTGAAACACCCGCAAACAGTGTGTTGCTGCGTGCCAGTAGCCGAACAACCAGTTTGCGCCCCAGCGAAGACATGGTTTTTAATTCATGCATGACGCATATCAGGGCGGGAAGGTGATAAAACTGGTTAACCGCCATCATGATGTAGGAGGGTTTATAGCGGTGGCAAATTACGATATCAAATTTCTTTTCGCGGGTGAGGGCGAGCAGGCGCCGGATGGCGGGAATTTTCAGGGTCCGGATATCGCGTTTGGGGATATCCAGAAACAGAACGTGCTCGGCAATGGTTCGTTTGCTTGTTTCTGCACTGGGTGTGCCTGTTAAAAAGGCGACAGTGACTTCGTAATGGGCTTTGTCAAAAAGCCGGGTATATTGATTATAAATATCAATAAATTGGGTAGCATCATTGTGACCCAGAATTAAAACCTGTTTGCGCATATGCTTTCTCTCTGCTCGAATCTGCCTTAAGGTAGCATGGGATTCACCCAGCTGGCCAGACTAACGGTTATCGCTATTACGGCTCACCCATAGCGTCAGGGGTCCCGCTGGGGGATGGGTGACGCGAGTACGCAAATACCAGACATTGTTAGTGAAACGATCTACTAAGGTATTTTGTTGTGTTTATTTTCAGTGATAGTCTGTTTGTCTCGGGTAGTGCTGGAGAAGAACAATACATTTTGACAGGTAAATATCGGGTCGTTGACAGGTTTGCGGCGCGGTGGTTGCAGCAGCAGTTTGGCTATCTCGGTATAATGCCTGCCTTTGGCGATGCGGCGTGGCGTTTGTCCATTATTATCTTCTGCTGCCAGATCAGCACCGTGGGCTAAAAAATAGGACACGCAGTCGGTACTCCCGACACGCGCAGCGATATGCAGGGCAGTATATTTTTTTCTGTTACCGGGATAATCAAAAGCAAGCGGCGTTTGCAGTTGATCCAGTATATGTTGTGCACGAAGGTAGCTGCCCGGGCGTTCAAAGGTAAATAGTCTGAAACCAAGCGGCGATGGTTGGGCGGCGTCGTATTGATAAGCCTGAAATAATGCATTAACAAGCGCATCTGGATTATTTTTATTAAAAACCTGTAAGCCATTCACATGATTTGAATCATACAAGGTGATTTGATTATTATTTCTGAACAGGCTGAGCGTATGTCTTCCACAGCTGACAAGAATGAGCCGTTGATTATACTTTAGGAGTTCATCTAGCAGTGTCGTGCTGCCGCCAGCATCAAGCGTGATAGGTTTGGTAAAATCACCGGCACGGAGCAAGCCGGCAAAGGTGTATTCCTGATGTAAATTTCTTTTTGCCGTGTCGCTTAAGTAATTATCCAGGCTGCCTTGTGCATACGGCAAATAATCATGCGCATTTTGAAAGAAATGAATCAGGCCGATAAACCGGTCTATGTCCTGTTCTTCCTGAGCTGATAGTATGGATGTATGCCTGTTCCAGCGGGCAAGCATCGTGATGACACGGAGAAACCACTCCCAGTTATCGCAGGGTGTTGCCGCCGTGGGTTGTGATGTGAGGTATTGTCCATATGCCGCGAGTACGGCCAGCCCATGACAGTAGCCATTGTTGAATTCCTTGATAAATGCATGGGAACGGCCTTTTTGCCGTAGATATTGTCGTATTTTCGATTTGATATGGTGTTGTGACAGGTCGATTTCTTCAGTATGAGATCCAGACATGATGCAATCCTTTTTCTTGTTATTGTTCTAATATGCTACTCCCGGCCGGTCTGTTCATTATTAAGGCAATATTAACGTTTTGTCCGTAAATATAATATGGTAATATTCATGGCCTTAACTGGAGGAATACCCGTTTGAAAACAAAGATAACTAAAGCAATTTTCCCGGTGGCGGGCTTGGGTACCCGGTTTTTGCCTGCAACCAAGGCAAATCCCAAGGAAATGATGCCTATCGTTGATAAGCCCCTTATTCAATATGCCGTT